>NZ_KE384681.1:16159-50186 GCF_000426925.1 Dolichospermum circinale AWQC310F
GAGTTTACCTTGGGTAAATGCTAATACTAGATTAATTGGACTGCCAGGAGTTTTCAGTTTCGCGTTAACTGTAAAGCTATTGTTGTTGGGAGTATTAATATTCAGATTGATATTCTGAATTTCCCATGATCCAAATATAGGAATATTTGAAGTACTAACATCGGCTACCATTGAGAAATCAAGACCAGTGGCAGTCTTTTTGACTTTGATGTAATTTCCAGCCTGTAGATCAAATGTGGCGTTTTTGAGGCTGGGAATGGTAAATTTACCCTGAAGTGTGACTTCTTCATTAGTAAAATCGAATTTTACTTGGGCATCTAAAGCTTTAATTTCTAGTAAACCGAGAACAACAAAAGAGGTTTCACCAGGGAGTTTTACAAACCCACCTGTGACGCTAACACCATTATCACTAATGCCGATATAATCATTGCCGTTAATTGCTACTAGCAACCCATTTCCACCTACTAGGTTTTTGGGTAGTAGCATTGAACCTTGTAGTCTTAGTTGAGGACTACCGTTTGCATCTTCACCAAATGATAAGCCCTCAAAATTAACTTCTATTCCACCAATTAATTTGAACCCAGAGTCACCACTATCACCAGTCTCAGTAATTTTTGCGGTGAGTGTATCTGCATTAAAATCAGTTTCTCCTTTAAATAAAACAGATTTTTGGTCATTTCCCATAGCACTATAAACTTCTGGTCTATCTGTTGCGCTAAGAGGTGTGACCTTAAATGCTGTTATTTTTCCGGTAGCATCTTTTGTGAAGTTTATATTGGCATCGTCAACAAATAATAGTGGTTGAGATATGCCAGCATAATTGTAACTGATAAACCAATCTTTATTTTCAGTGTTTTGTTCAAGATTAATATTTTGAATATTTTCGGGGTTATCTGACGATAGTTGAATAGTAGTGTTAGGGTTAGAACCATCTAAATTTGTTATTGTTACTCCGTTGCTTATTTGATAAGTAATTGTTCCTTGAGGTAAATTAGGATTAATTTCTGCAAATATTGGATAATGATGATCACTTTTTAAAGAATTATATGGTATTTGTTGTCCTTCAGTGTCAAACAGTTGGATCGGGTTCAAACCATAACTAATATTTGTCATTATCAGGTCGTGATTATTTTGCCAACCTTTGTAATCTACAAAAACTTGCCTTGTGCCACCTCTGGGTCCCCAAATTTCTCGGTTTTGTGCAGTATCACCAAGATTAAAATCTCCAAGGATCATAGAATTACTATTTTGAAGCGATGTATCTCTTGTAATTAGATAATGAAATCTATTAAATGGACTATTTGGTTCATTGGCGGGATTCTCATTATGCCAAGTAAAAAAAGTGTAATCTTTTGTTCCTTTTGTTGCTGTAAATGTAATTGGAGGACGATAGTATGTCTCAGGTTTCTTCGGATCTGATGATACCCAAGCATTTAGATAAAGTTGTTGATTATTATCGGAGTACACTGGTTCATCATCTTTATAGAATTGTGGTCCAGATGTTAGCGTTTTATATGGTATTCCAAATGGATTTGTATTGTTTTGTACTGTATTTGTTGAAAGTAAATTTCCCAGACTGATATTTTTTCGAGATAAAATAAGATAGCCAGAACGATTATCAAGATTGGTATACCTTTGATTTACAGCATAAGGATATTCTTGGAGGACAACTTCAACATTCCAAGTATTAGGTAAAGTTTGATTTAAAAAATTTGCTACTTCTTGTTTTAGGGCTAAAGAATTTGTTGAATTATCAAAATTTGTTGAATTAAACTCTTGTAATACCATTACATCAATACCGTTCTGAGCAGCAATTTTAGCTATCAGACTTATACGTTTTTTTTGATCAGTTGCTACAATACCAGGTACATTTTGACCAGGATCTCTGTAGAGATTCCATGTTCCAACTCTGATGTTATCAGTATTCTCTTCAATCCCAATTTCTTCATTATTTCCCCTAATAACAGTAACCTTATCATTTTCTGCTTTTAACGCTTTCAATGCCTCATCACTAAGCGTATTCCCCAACACCAGTTCCGAAAAAATATCCCCTTCATCCCCAGTTGCATCAATTTCATTAATCTGAGAATCAACAAAATGCCCAATTTCTTCTATTAATACATCAGTAATTTTGGACGTATTACTAGCATATTTGTTAATAAACTCTACAGCCAAATAAACTTTTTGTATATTGTCAGAAAAAGCCCCATTTCCCCCAGCAATCGCACCACGATTAACAATCTTGATAGTAGGAATATTAGTAAAATTCCCTTCAGCAAAATTATTAAATAACTTATCTGCTACTTCCCGATTAAAATCAGTACCAAAAGCTGTCTCTAACTTCTGGCTGTACTCTGGATCAAAACGAAACTTGCTGAGATAGTCATAGCTATCCCGTAAGGCTTGATCTACTATTCCATAGATATCCAACAAGTCCAATTCGCTGTTATTTTGAAGAGTTTCAGCAAAAACAACAGTCAGATTATCCTTAACTTTGGTTTCATCTAACTGTGTTTCTGGATTTTTAGAAACCTCAACAATAGTTCTACTAATAACTGTATCTGCTACACTCTCAACATGATTACCAAGATTACTGCTCACCACAGCATGAATAGGCTGATACTGCTCTAATTCACTGTTGTTATGATTGAAGGGGGTAGATTTTTTTAACCCTCTGTTTGCTGTAAAAAAGGGGCTATTATTTATATTGTTATCGAGTAAATTAGTTACGAAGAAAGGAATGATATTATCTGTACTTTTCTGCTTTTGTATATCTACAAATCCACTGTCTAAAGTAGAAACTTGTCCATGCTTACTGATTTGAGAACTATCAAAAACTACTGGTGTCGTAATTTGCGACACCTTGGGAGTCAGTCTGAATCCAGAATCATCCACCAATCCGCCATTTTCCAGGAAATTAGTCAATAAATCTGGATAATTGATTGTTTCCCAAGGAAAACGGAGTTTAGATGTATGGTTTGGTACAGTTTTGAAGTTTTTCATGATACACTCTTTTACTTTAATTAGCATATACCCAATCTACCAAACCATGTACTAACTTCCGTACTGAGAAACACTGACTTCATCTGACTTCATCTGACTTGAGAGCTAATTTTGACACCAAAAAACAAAACAACCATTGTCATCTATCTAAAGATAGATTTACATGACGCACTGATTATGAGAAGATATCACTCATAACATCTGAAATTTAGTCAAATCTGCCTGAAAAAGTGGATTATTGCCGTCTCTATGTAAATTATTTATAATATGCGAAAGTCAATTAAAGTAAGTAATGACCGTATTCAACAGGTTAATATGGCACTTAGATTTAATGGCTACCCCAGCCAAAGAGCTTTAGCTTATGATAGCGGATTGTCCCTATCTACAATTAGTAATTTCCTGACTGGTAAACCTGTTAGTTATACAAGCTTTGAAGAACTGTGTCGTAAATTAAATCTAGATTGGCAAGAAATTACTACCAGTGTTCAAGTAATATCTACCCCCCCCCCGCATACGCACAAATACGCAAAAAAAAACCAAATGCAAATCAATTTCTAGACTGGGGAACTGCAATTGATATTTCAGAATTTTACGGATATAGCCAAGAACTGACACAATTACAGTCATGGATTTTACAAGATGGTTGTCGTGTACTGGGATTATTCGGTATGGGTGGAGTTGGAAAAACAACTTTAGCCACCCAACTAGCAAAACAAATTCAAGATCAATTTGATTACGTTTTTTGGCGTTCTGTGCCTACTATCTTGTCTTTTGATGAGATGATTACTGATATGCTATCTTTGATGTCCAATTACAAGGAAAGTAAACCCAATATTAATCGAATTATCCATTATTTGCGTAGTTATCGTTGTCTGATTATCTTGGATGACATCGAAATAGTTTTAGACAAGTTTGATAGCGAATATAATCATATTATCCAAATAATTGCGGAAACTAATCATCAAAGCTGTCTAATTTTCACCAGTCGAAATCAACCCATTGAAATCAGCTTACTGGAAAACTGGTCATCCTCAGTGCGTTCTTTCAGATTGTTTGGTTCTTTTAAAGCAGCGTTTTCCTTGATACAATCACAACAACTATTGGGGACAGAACAACAAAAATATGATTTATGCAATTTATATGGTAATAATCCTTTAAAAATTCAAATTGCTGTTAATGCTATCATGAAATTATTTAATGGTGATATTAACAAATATCTAGCACAGAATACCCTATTAGTCAGCTATCATTTTCACAGGTTGCTAGAACAACAGTTAAATTGTCTCTGTGATCTAGAAAAGCAAATCATGTACTATTTGGCAACTAAGTCGCAATTAACAACAATTACTGATTTAGCAAATATATTACCTCATATTTCTAGATCCCATTTTTGGCAAGCAATAGAAAGGCTACATTTACGCTCTTTAATTCAGGAAAAAGCAGGTCAATATACTTTGCAACCTGTAGTTATGGAGTACGTTATGGAACAATTTAAACCAAAACCTGTATTATAATTTGTGAATAAAAAATGAACCTATAGTAACCCGATTTGAATCATACTTTTTGTAGTATAATGCTATTCATGCCCTAAAAATTATCAATCATAGCTACACAGACAAAACCCGTCTGCGTGGGTTATTTCACCAATCACGCAGTAGCAAATTATATTGCCTAGACGGGACTTAATTTCCAGAGGGGTGTAGAAGCCAAACTAGAGTACGCCAATGCGGTTAAGAGGCCAAAAGCGAAATGTGGCGCGGCCAATCAGATTTTCACTAGGGACAAAACCCCAGTAGCGAGAATCATTACTATCATTCCGGTTATCTCCCATGACGAAAAATGCCCCTTCTGGGACTTGAATTTCTGGAAATGGAAGATTTGGTGGTTCAGCGATGTAGTCTTCTATTAAAGGTTGACCGTTGAGGTAAACTAGTCCTTGGGAAATGCTAATTACTGCTCCTGGTTCACCAATTACCCGTTTAATAAAGGCTTGGCTTTGAGGATATCCCCGTTTTTGTAATTCTGGTGGTGAGTTAAAAACAACAATATCACCGATTTTGGGAGGATGAAAACGGTATGATACTTTTTCTACCACCAAGCGATCGCCTGTATGTAAAGTAGGATACATTGATGCGGAGGGAATTAAGCGTGGTTCAGCGATAAAAGTCCGAATTAAAAGTGCTAAACTCAGGGCAATAGCTATTAAAACTAAATTTTCCTGCCAACCACTCCATATTTTTGCTGGTGAAGAAGTGTCTTTTATATTACTTTCGTCAGGAGTCATAGTTAATAGTTAACAGTGTAAGTAAGAGTACAAGGGAATTGCAGGGAACAGAAGCGATTTTATTTTCCAATTACTCATTATCTTTTTCCTCATTACCATGATTTGATTTAGCGGTAATGACTTCTGCGGGACGGAGGACTTTTTCACCCCAATAAAATCCGCGACGGACGATTTTAGTAATTGTTTGGTCTGGGATATCTGTTCTCTCCTCCTGGTCAATAACCCGACATAAGTTAAGATCTGGTTCTGTTCCTGCTTGTAATTCTATAGGTAGAAGTTGGCGTTTTCTTAATATACCGATAAACTTGCGATTGACTGCACTTATAGAGTTAGGTAGACTGGCTGTAAATTCTGGACTCTGGTGGGGATTGTTCTCTAGATAGTATAATAGAGCTTCTAGGGCATCGGCAACTTCTAAAAGTTCTAAGAATAAATCTTTAGTTTGGGCTGTGGTTTGGGTTTGCTGTTCTTTTAAAGATTTCCGTAAGGAAACATTGTCTTTTTCAAGAGTGCTGAGTTTTTGTACGAGTAAATTTCGTACCTCTAGGCTAATTAGATACTTTGGGGATGAGTCAGACACGGGAAATCTCTTTAGATACCATACTTAATACTTTATCGGCTTCAAGACTAAACACTGTAGCAACTCATGATCAAAAAAAGATAGCTATGATATTGACAAGATTAGGTTAATAGTGTTTAATTTTTCCATGAGTAGGGCAGGCGAGATGCCCACAGGTAGGGCAGGCAAGATGCCCACCCCACAAGATTTGATCATCTTTTCTGCTTTTACCCGCTACAAACCCTAATTTACAACTTGGCTACCGTGACTACGAGGATCATCTTGATTAGTTTCTGTTGCGACTGGGGCGGAAAATTGGGAAGTTGTGCCACGACCTTGAATATGGGGAAGGGTAGCGCCCATAATTAAGGCCTCTAAATTACTGGCCATGATAGTGCGGGGGATATCCCCAATACTTTCGCCTCTGGTTTCCCCTTGTTTATCTAAAAATACAAAGTGGGGAATGCCATCTACGCGATATTTGAGCATTTCTGGCAACCATTTGGTATTATCAACATTCAACATCACAAAATTCAGGTTTTTATCATACTGTTGTCTGAGTTTGGCTATGTCCGGTGTCATTTTTTGACAAACTGTACACCAGTTAGCGTAAAATTCCACAAGAGAGGGTTTTCCGTTATTGACAGCTACTTCTAAGGGAATAGAAGTTTGATCTAATTCTGCCAGGGAAACTGAGGTAGAATCTGTCTTGAGTCCCAAAAACAGCGCAACTCCCAGCAGGGTAGCTACAATGACAATTAGGAAGTTTCTGAGGCGGTTACTAGAATTTAGAGGGGCTTCGGTACTCATAATCAATTTATTAAGACTTATTAATTCAAATCATCATCTAGTTTACTGTTTTCCCAGCTAATGAAAAAAAGAGTTACCCTGACTTTTCCTAAACGCGCAATTCAAATGCCCGTGACTTACCGACTAGCAAAGGATTTTAATGTGGCTGCGAATATTATCCGCGCCCAAGTTGCCCCTAATCAAATCGGTAAGTTGGTGGTAGAATTATTAGGGGATATTGATCAGTTAGATGCAGCAATTGAATGGATGAGATCCCAACATATTCATGTTTCCCTGGGTTTAGGTGAAATTGTCATTGATGAGGATCTATGCGTTCATTGTGGTTTATGTACCGGTGTTTGTCCTACGGAAGCTCTAACTATTAATCCAGAAACGTATAAACTCGCTTTCGTGCGATCGCGTTGTATTGTGTGTGAACAATGTATTTCTACTTGTCCTGTACAGGCTATTTCAACTAGTCTTTAAAGATATTTAAATATTATGATATAGCAATTCTATTTGAATTAACGGACTACTCCAGACACAGAGATCACAGAGGTATAAAAAAAATGGCATTGGTGAATAAAAGTATGAATTTACCTCACGCAAAGGCGCAAAGGCGCAAAGAGTAAGAATTTGAGAAGGGGAATTTTTGATTTTCGCAACTAATTCAGCAATGCTTATAAACTCATCTGCGTCAATTTGCGTTTATTTGCGTTTAAATTCCCGATTCTTATTTTATTTGAAATTACTATATTGCTAATTGTTTTTACTTATGAAAACCTCCACAGAAACATCAATCAAAACCCTCGCGGAAACTGCACACCAAGCCATTGAAAAGCACTTTGTAAAAACTATAAAATGGGAAAAAGCAGTTAAAAAAGACGAAGATCCAGAAGCGGTACATCAAATGCGGGTGGGAATGCGAAGGTTAAGAACTGCTGTGAGTAGATTTGAAAAATATTTAATTTTACCAAAATCAGTTAGTGATAAAAACATTGGTAAATTTGCCCGGATTTTAGGTGGTCTTAGAGATTTAGATGTCCTTAAAGAAATTTTGGAAAAAAATTACCAACCCCATTTAGTTGTCAAAGAACAGGAAATTCTCAAAACAGCCTTGACGGAATTGGATAAACAGCGAGAAATTGCATTTTCTCATGTTCAGAAAACATTTAAAGATGAAAATTATAAATCTTTTAAAAATGAATGTGAATCTTGGTTAAAAAATCCTACTTATCAAGGTTTTTCATCTGTACCAATTTATTATATATTACCAGATTTACTCTCACCAGAAGTTAGTCAATTTTGCTTACATCCTGGATGGTTAATTGGAACTAAAATTATTAACTCAGAAATAGTAATACAAACAAAATGGACACCAATGCAATTAGAAGAACATTTAAAAACAGAAGGTGAAACTCTTCATAGTTTGCGGAAACAAGCTAAAGGTCTCCGCTATCAAATGGAGTTATTTACCGAATTATATGGTGAGTCTTTTGCTGCTTATGTTCATGATGTTAAAAATATCCAAGAAATCTTGGGCATGATTCAAGATAATATGGTTTTACACGAGTGGTTAGAAAATATCTTCAAATCAGAACTTGATCAGGAATTACCAGGGTTAAAGACGCTATTAGCCGCAAATCGTCATCAATTATGGCAAGAATGGCAACCACTACAACAGCGTTATTTGCAAGCAGATACTAGATATAATTTACATTTAGTGGTATTACAACCTATTTTGACAGATATTAAATAGTAAGAAAAATACTAATTTATGATAAGTATGATTTGTTTGTAGTCAGGGCTAAAGCCCTGATCTTAATTTCCGCAACGTCTCAAAGAGAGAACTAAAGTTCTCACCACAATCTAGAATATTACGCCAACAGTTAAAACTGTTCCCTGTTCCCTGTTCCCTGTTCCCTGTTCCCTGTTAAGAGTTCCCTGCCCTCACAGACAATTTTTTCAGCAAGCCCTAAATATCTAATTAACTTGTTTTCCGTAGTCGGGAAGATGCCTGATGAAATTATCTATAAAATTGTGTATGTGTAGACTAGATAGGAAATTGAAATTATGAAAGTTAATTTACAACTGGCCCTTAATGATGGTGCTGTAGATGCAAATCAAATCAGCACTCAACGTCAATTAGCAATTTCTGTTTCTGCCAGTGGTGAAACTATAGATCAGGCTGTACCATTGAATTTATGCCTAATTCTCGATCATAGCGGTTCAATGGGGGGAAAATCTCTGGAAACTGTGAAAACTGCGGCCTGTTTTTTGGTAGATCGTTTGAGTCCCGAAGATCGGCTCAGTGTTGTTGTTTTTGACCACCGGGCTAAGGTTTTAGTTCCCAATCAGTTAATTAAAGATTCAGAATCAATCAAAAGGCAAATTAAGCAACTCAGCGCTGAAGGTGGAACTTCTATTGATGAGGGTTTGCGTTTGGGAATTGAGGAATTGGCTAAAGGTAAACAAGATACAGTTTCTCAAGCATTTTTACTCACTGATGGGGAAAATGAACATGGTGATAATGAACGCTGTTTGAAATTTGCCCAATTAGCCGCCAGTTATAATTTAACCCTGAATACATTAGGATTTGGTGACAATTGGAATGATAAGGTTTTAGAGAAAATTGCTGATGCGGGCATGGGTACTTTGTCTTATATTCAACAACCAGATCAGGCGGTAACTGAGTTTGGGAGATTGTTCAATCGGATGCAAACAGTAGGATTGACTAACGCTTATCTGTTAATATCACTGATGCCAAATGTCCGGTTAGCAGAACTGAAACCTATTGCCCAAGTGTCTCCAGATACTATAGATTTACCAATACAAACAGAAAGTGATGGCCGATTGGGGGTGAGATTAGGTGATTTAATGACAGACGTGGAAAGGGTGGTTTTAGTTAATATTTATGTGGGACAATTGCCAGAAGGTAAACAGGCGATCGCTAATATTCAAGTTCGCTACGATAACCCCGCCCACAATAACCCCATCGGGCTATACTCCCCTAATGTACCAATTTACGCTCATGTCACCAGGGACTACCAACCAGCACTAAATCCCCAGGTAAAACAGTGGATTTTAGCTTTAGCCAAATATCGTCAAACCCAGTTAGCCGAAACGAAATTACAGCAAGGTGATCGGGCTGGCGCTGCGACGATGTTACAAACAGCCGCAAAAACTGCTTTGCAAATGGGTGATAATAATGGTGCAACGGTTTTGCAAGTTTCAGCTACACGCTTGCAAGCAGGGGAAGAGTTATCAGAAAGCGATCGCAAAAAAACCAGAATTGTCTCAAAAACTGTTTTGCAAGATGCTTCCCCTCAATGAAAGTTAAACTAATATCGGTTTTAAATGATACTAACGTTGATGCCGCCCAAGTAAGTAATCAACGTCAACTCTCAATTTCTATTTCCGCAATTCCGGCTGGATTTGAACAAACTTTGCCCTTAAATCTGTGCTTGATTCTCGATCAAAGTGGTTCTATGTCTGGTGAACCCATGAATACGGTGATGCAAGCCGTGGAACAATTATTGGATCAATTAAAGCCAGGCGATCGCATTTCAGTTGTCGCTTTTGCTGGCACTGCGAGGGTCATTATCCCCAATCAAATCGTCAGCGATAGGAATAGTATCAAAACCCAGCTTAAAGTCAAGCTAAAGGCTGCTGGCGGTACAGTCATTGCTGAAGGTTTGTCTTTAGGGATCACAGAACTACTTAAAGGCACAAAAGGCGCTGTTTCCCAAGCTTTCCTACTGACAGATGGCCAGGGGGATAAGGGGCTACAAATCTGGAAATGGCAAATTGGACCCAATGACAATAAACGTTGTTTACAACTAGCCAAAAAAGCCGCTAAACTAAATCTCACAATTAACACCCTGGGTTTTGGTGATGACTGGAATCAAAATTTACTGGAGAAAATCGCTGATGCAGGTGGTGGTACTCTAGCTTATATCGAGAATCCTGAACAAGCTGTGACCCAATTTGCCAGGTTGTTTCGTCGGGTGCAGTTAGTAGGATTAACAAATGCCCATTTACTCCTATCTTTCGTTCCCAGCGTGCGGTTAGCAGAACTTAAACCCATAGCCCAAGTAGCCCCAGATACTATTGAGTTATCAGTAGAAACCGATACTAATGGAACTTTAGTGTTACGGTTGGGGGATTTAATGAAAGATGTGGAACGAGTAGTTTTAGCGAATATTTATCTGGGACAATTGCCAGCGGGGAAACAGGTCATTGGCCATATCCAAATTCGTTATGATGACCCATCTTTGAATAAACAGGGTTTACTCTCCCCTCTAACACCAATATATGCTAATTTCACCAAATCTTACGAACCCGCTCTCAATTCTCAGGTGTTACAGTCAATTTTACTCTTAGCTAAATATCGTCAAACTCAATTGGCTGAGGCAAAATTGGCACTAGGCGACGCGAAAGGTGCAGCGACAATGTTACAAACTGCTGCTAATACCGCTTTACAAATCGGTGATAGCAGTGCAGTAACGGTGTTACAATGCTCTGCTACTCGCTTACAAGTTGGTGGAGAACTTTCAAAAAGCGATCAGAAAAAGACGAGAATCGCATCAAAAACAGTTTTGAAAGAATAGTCTAGGGGTAGGCTCAAAAGCCTGCCCTTGAGAATGTAAAAAATCAAGGGTTTTGATGCTAGTCTAAATATAGATTAATTTAGAAGATCAAAAATATCAACTTTAATGAAAATGAAAAGTTTCAAAATTCCACAACAATATCAATTCGGGATTATTTTAATTATAAAAATTGATGAACCTCTATTTGATCGCCTAGTGAGTGCAATAACAGAAGTTCATCCTTTTGTAGATATAGATAGTTTAGTATTGGAAATTTCTCCAAAAATAGAGGAAGTCTCTATTAATGATTTGCAAGAGATATTAAGAGCTATTCATTCAATTTACTCGCTTCGCATCCAAGGAAACCTTAAAAATACTGAAATAATTACAGGGTTAATTAATGCTGTTTCCAGTGATGACGCATTTTCACAATTATCTGCCGAAGAATTAGCACATTTTAAACAAAGACTAACTAAAATATTGGCAATTGATGGATCTATTAGTATTTCTTCTCAAGCGCTAATTTTGTTACAAGAGTATGATAGCATATTCTTAAATTCCCGGATAATTACAGATGTCAGACCCGTTTTCAAAGCAGAAAAAAAAGAAGGAATTGCTGGCGCTTTAGTAGTTCATACTTTAAAAATTGCGTATCAAGATGCAAGCGGTTCAAAAGAGTTTTATGTGGCCTTAGATTCAAGCGATGTAAAAAAGTTACAAGAACAATTATCTCAGTCTCTAATAGAAGCAAAAGTCATTCAAGCTATGCTAAATAAAGCTGATGTCGTTTATTTAGATCCTAACTCTAGTTCAAAGTAAGGAGACACAATGTTGCTCATAAATTCAGAAAATCAAAATCTACTCAAAACTAATTTTTTAGCTCATACACTTGTTCAAACTGAAAAAAAATATACCGATGATTGGTATATTCAATTTCCTAAAACATATCAAGAAAAAAACTGGCTGACAGAAGATGCTAAACCATCTGATAAGTTCGGTATAGTTTCTAAATTCTACACAATAGAAAACATTCTTGCTGTCAACAGATTTTTGCAAAATCATGCAAATTTGATAGATGTTATTCTAGAAGCATATCCACAAATAAGAAAGTATTTCCCAACTGAGAAATTAAGATTAAAATTGTTTTCTGATCCTGAATATCCTCAATGGGAAAAACTCGTACTTTCTATTTTTACTAATCCAGAATCTGTTGATGAAGCCTTAAATCAACTAGAGGAATTTGATGAAAATTGGTGGATAGATGCTTCATCAGGCGTTGCTGTAAATCTTTGTATTCATTTGGACTTTGAATGAAATTCGACTGGTCAAATTATTTAGAGGTTGCAGAAACTTTATATAATGAAGTAATTAGTACCTCAAATCAAGCAAATAGTGCATCAATTAATGAAGCTAAAGTACGTTCTTGTATTAGTAGAGCGTATTACTCCGCTTTTTGTTTAACTAGAAACTACTTAAGAGATTTTGAAGGATATAGTAATTTAAAAACTCTTAAGTTTAATGTGCATAACTATGTAATTGAAGAATTACGGAATAGTAAAAAACGTGACTTTAATAAGTTAGGAATCATTTTAGAGCGTTTACGAGAATACAGAGTTGAAGTTGACTATCAAGATATGGTTTCTTTTAATCTCATTTCTAAAGCGAAAATAGCTATTGTGGATGCAAAAAAAGTAGTTCAGTTATTACAGAAGTTTAGCAGTAATCAAAAACCATAGGATTTTTTTGTCAGAATCAGGATGTCCAGGATTTAAGGATTTACAGGATTGTTATTTATGAATTGTTTGTGAGTTGATAACATTATTGCACTGATTAAAATTCCTAAAATCTTTTTCACCTCCTTAATATAATATTCAGTTAAATCAATAGAAATAGTTTTATCTTCTAACTTCAAAAACTGCCAAATAGTACCGATAGTTACAGCACCATAAACAATCTTAATCGCATTTTGTTTTTGTTCATTAAACAATTGAGCAGCCAACATTTCAGCTATACATTGAGCCAAAGCTAATTTCAAGTTTTCATTTTTACTTTCTACCAATGTAATTATAGGTGCGCGAACAAAAAGCTGTTCTTTAGAAAGACTAATTAGGAAATCACAAAAACCATTTAAACCTTGTTGATTATCAACATTAAAATCTACTCCCGAAAATAAACTGATTTCATTATTTAACTTTCTTCTTACTTCAAGTAAAATTGGACTAATTATCATCTCAGAACGGGCTTTTTCAGTATTAATTGAAACTGCTAAATCAACATTCTCCTTGAGGATTGTTGTTAGTAAATTACTAGGTTCTTCCTCCGGTATATCTCCAAATAATCCTGATACTTCATTTAATGTCAATTCAAATTTTTGGATAATTTCACTTAATTTAAAATCACTGTAAGCGATCTTTATTTACCTTGTTACTTTTAATAATTAGTTGGGAGAAAAAGTTTATTTTTACAATTGATTACTTTTTAGGTATCCTTCAGGGCTATTTTATTCTAAATTAGGGCTTACGCAAGTGTCACATTGGTAGGGTGCGCCAGATATCATTTTATTTGCAGTATTTATACAGTCTGACGCACCCTACTACTGAATTTCGGGAAATACTCGACCACGACGGACAACCCTTTGCAGTGTAGATTTTGTCATGATTAATCACCTGATTAAAGTGTGTGGTCTATTTTAACCTAAAAAACGCCAATAAAGAAGATCAAGGGGTTGACATTTGCTTTTAAATTTGTTATCATGAAGTTGATAAGGAAGAACTATCTTCTTATAAATTAGTTGGCATAAAATAATACCCACTCAGTTTTACTACTGGTGGGTATTAATTAAGTCAGAGCCACATCGCCATGACCCTAGTAAAACTACTTGCTTTCGGTGAAATCAGCATCAATGACATCATCACCGGAGGGAGCAGGACCACCACCGGGGGATTGAGCGCCAGCAGCACCAGCATCACCACCAGCTTGTTGGTAGATATTACTACCAATAGCAAACAGAGCTTGTTGCAGTTCTGGTGTTAATTTCTGGATTTGAGCATCATCTTCCTTGGCTATAGCGTCCCGAACTTCTTTAACTAAACCCTCAACCTTAGTCTTATCAGCAGCGGGGACTTTATCACCCAATTCTTGTAACTGCTTTTCTGCTTGATAAGCTAAAGTATCGGCTTGGTTTTTGCGTTCAATTTTTTCACGGCGCTCCTTATCAGAAGAAGCATTTTTCTCAGCTTCTCTCACCATGCGTTCTACATCATTCTTGTCAAGAGTAGAAGCACCTGTTATACTAATAGACTGTTCCTTACCAGTACCCTTATCCTTAGCCGCAACGTTGAGAATACCATTAGCGTCAATATCAAAGGTAACTTCAATTTGGGGAACACCACGGGGAGCAGGAGGAATACCATCCAAACGGAAAGTACCTAAACTCTTATTATCATTAGCAAATTCTCTCTCACCTTGGAGAACGTGAATTTCCACGTTAGTTTGTCCGTCTACAGCAGTAGAGAACACTTCTGATTTCTTGGTGGGAATTGTAGTGTTACGAGGGATAATCTTAGTCATGACACCGCCCAAGGTTTCCACACCCAAAGACAATGGTGTTACATCTAACAATAAGATACCTGTAACATCACCTGCTAAAACCCCCGCTTGAATAGCAGCACCAACAGCTACCACCTCATCAGGGTTAACGCTTTGGTTAGGTTCTTTACCTAAAACCCGCTTAACCACATCCTGAACAGCAGGAATCCGGGTAGAACCACCAACGAGAACAACTTCGTCAATATTGGTTTTATTTAATTTCGCGTCTCTGAGAGCATTTTCCACCGGAATGCGGCAACGGTCAATTAAATCAGAACAGAGTTCTTCAAAAGTGGCGCGAGTCAGAGTTGTATCTAAATGCTTTGGTCCGTCCTGGGTAGCGGTGATAAATGGTAGGTTAATTTCCGCTTGGGTAACGCTAGAAAGTTCAATTTTAGCTTTTTCTGCCGCTTCTGTTAAACGTTGTAAAGCTTGTTTGTCCTTACGGAGGTCAATACCTTCATCTTTTTTGAACTTTTCCGCCAAGAAATCAACAATTTTTTTATCGAAGTCGTCACCACCTAAGTGAGTATCACCAGAGGTTGATAATACCTCAAATACACCATCACCAACTTCCAGTACAGATACGTCAAAAGTACCACCACCCAAGTCAAATACGAGGATAGTTTCATTGCTCTTCTTATCAAAACCATAAGCTAGAGAAGCAGCCGTAGGTTCGTTGATAATCCGTAATACTTCAATACCAGCGATTTTACCAGCGTCCTTGGTGGCTTGACGTTGGGAGTCATTGAAATAAGCGGGAACGGTAATTACTGCTTGGGTAACAGTTTCCCCCAGGTACTTACTAGCATCTTCCACTAATTTGCGGAGAACCTTGGCAGATATTTCCTCAGGAGCAAATTGTTTACCAGCACCAGGAGAATCTACTTTCACGTTACCACCGCTACCAAGAACCTTATAGGAAACTTCTGTAGCTTCATTAGTGATTTCGTCATAACGACGACCAATAAAGCGTTTTACAGAATAAAAAGTATTTTCGGGGTTCATTACCGCTTGACGTTTAGCGATTTGACCAACTAAATTATCACCATTTTTAGCAAAGGCAACTACAGAGGGTGTTGTTCTAAAACCTTCCGCATTAGCGATAACTGTGGGTTTACCACCTTCCATTACTGCCACACAGGAGTTAGTCGTACCTAAATCAATTCCAACTACTTTTGCCATTTTGGTTTTTTACTCCGTATAAAATTACTAAATGAATGAGAGGGAATATAAAAAAAGAGCATCAGAACACTACTGAATTCTTTTTTGATAAAATTGCATTAACTAATTGTCAATGGCAATCAATTGGGTTAGGCTCTGCTGGGAATTAAACCCCAAACTAGGCTTTTATCATATAAACTTAGTGGTAGCCATATGCCTAAGGGTGGTTTACCGAACCGTTAAGGGAACAGTGAATTTTATAAATTATGTCTAGTGATCTCATGGATTAATGTGCGTTCACATTGACTAATGTATGAGAATTAATACTTTCAGGAATTGGGGTGAACCGTAACTTTATAGTCGTATTTGCCGTCAAGCCCTGTGGGGAGTTAAAAATTAGGAATTAAAGAGAGAAAATTATACCCCTCAATCTGTATTCAGGGGTGGTAATTGGTAATTAAGTAGGTTGGCGTGAAAAATTGTCGTTATGACAAGGGAACTCTTAACTCTTAACTGGGAAGAGGTTTTGGGCAACTTTACTTTTCGTTACTGATGTCGGTTTTTTTCCGTTCACCTACTTACCTGATTTTATGAAGTGGGTATAGCAGGGCGTTCTCCCTTCTGAAACCTCAACCATGCCTGTTGTAAATCAGCAGGAGCAGGATTAGTGGCATCATAAATGACAATTACATTAGTTAAAGATCCACTGGGAGGAACTAAAATAGTATTTTTGGTGGCTAAGGCTCTAGAAGCCCCACCATCTAAATTCATGGCCTCGTAACAACCTATGGCTTTCATTGCCTCCGCTTCTTCCTGTAAAGAGAGAGCGATTTCAAAGTTCGCTAAAATAAGCTTTGTACCATCTTTGGTAAAACCAATGGCTGTTCGACTGCTATTACCCAACACAGAGGGATCTTTAAAACCTTCAATTTTGGGGTTGAGCCAAATTTCCCCCTGTCGCAATAGTCTCGGTCCACCAGTTAGGGAAAACCAATGTTTATTCCATTCTGGTCTACCGTCTGCTCTTGCTGTGACTATTTCCGGTTTGTTGCCAATTCCTAACCCCAGAGTAGTACCAAAGTTTTCCCAAGGACGGTATTTGAGAAATTTTCCCCCTGCTACCATGTTACCCATAACTGTTTTTTGGGGATTTTTGGCGGAAAATGTGCCGTTGGCTACTACTGTAGCCCCATAACGCAGCACTAATTTATTAAATTCTTCATCACCACTGGTTTTTTGAATTGTGTTAGCAAAGCTGGCATTTTTGGCTAAACCCATTGTGATTAAGTTTTTTGGATCTGTGAGGTCAACTATGGTCTGATAAAAAGGGATACCATTAATTTGACTTTTGCTGACCTGTACAGCTTGGCCGTAACTGGGTAATGTGATTGTTAATCCCTGTGCTAAGGTTGCTCCACTAAGAAAGAGAAAGGATCTACGGCTGATTTTATTAATTGGCATAATTGATTTTTATTAACTCTGATTTCTTCTTTCTTCTTGTTTCTGACTCCTGACTCCTATATTTTATGAATAATTGCTATATCATTTTTCACAAGCCCTATGGAGTCCTGAGCCAATTTACTCAAGAAAGTCCTCAACATATCACTCTCAAACAGTATATAGATGTTCCCGACGTTTATCCTGTGGGGCGTTTGGACTGGGATAGTGAAGGACTACTATTGTTAACAAATGATGGACAGTTCCAGCATCGTCTCGCTCATCCCCGCTTTGGTCATCAACGTACCTATTGGGCGCAGGTGGAACGCATTCCTACCTTGGATGCAATTAATCAGTTACAAACTGGAGTGAAAATTCAAGATTATTGCACCGCCCCCGCCCAAGTTAGGTTATTGTTAGAAGAACCATCGGTGACACAACGTACTCCCCCCATTAGATTTCGTAAAAGTATTCCCACGGCTTGGCTGGAAATTACCCTCACTGAAGGCAAAAACCGCCAAGTTCGTCGTATGACGGCCGCTGTGGGTTTTCCAACTTTGCGATTGATTCGGGTGAGTATTGCTAATATTCAATTACATGATTTAGCACCAGGACAATGGCGAGAACTTACTCCCACAGAACTCACTAGGCTTAATTATGCACCGGAAAAGTAAATTAATCTACTGTCATACTCAATACCTTCGCTATCTTTTATAAGTTGGGTTGAGCGCAGTAAAACCCAAGGGTTTGTGCCTATAGCACACTAGGTGAACCTACCTGAAACCAATCTAGGAATCAAGCTTTTGTGAATTTTGCCCTTAGGTAAAATACCAGTATTATCTTATATATTATCAATGCCAATTGATTCCTGAAACAGGAAAATCAAGGAACTTCTATGATGCTGATTTGCCCCCAGTGTACATTTCCCAACTCTGATCATAATAAATTCTGTCAAAATTGTGGCACTTCCCTAACTGATAAAATCCGCTTTGATGCTAATGACGATATTGTATCAGATACAAATCGTTTTTACGATGGGAATATACCGTTAAGAGATATTCAGTCTGAACAGATGCAAATTCTGACACAATCAGAAACTACTTATTCTCTGTTGTCTATGTCAGAAATATCCACGGATACGGTGGAAGTATCGTCTGGAGAAAATCCGGATTCTTCCATGACTATCTTGCAATTAGACTTAGACCATGAAACGGAGGACAGAATTGTCAGTGATCAGATGACAAATATACTGCTATACCCTTCGTTAATTAGTTGGGAATATGCGGCATATACTGATACTGGTCGTCAACGAAATCATAATGAAGACTATTTTGCTATTGATAGCAAAGTTCACAAACAAGAATTACCAGAAGGTGCTATTCTCACAAAGACGGGTTTGTATATTCTCTGTGATGGTATGGGTGGTCATGCAGGAGGTGAAGTGGCCAGTAAATTGGCTGTGAATACTATCCGTAAATACTTCCAAGAAACTTGGACTAGCGCGGAATTACCTACACAAGAAAGTATTAAAGAGGCAGTTTATTTAGCTAACCAAGCCATTTATGACCTGAATCAACAACAAGCCCGTTCGGGAATGGGGCGCATGGGTACTACTTTGGTAATGTTGTTACTTCAGGATCATCAAGCAGCGATCGCTCATGTGGGAGATAGTCGTCTTTATTGCCTAACTCACAGGGAAGGATTAGTACAATTAACTATAGATCATGAAGTCGCTCAACGGGAAATTTCCAGGGGTGTAGAACCAATTATAGCTTATGGCCGTGCCGATGCTTACCAACTCACCCAGGCTCTTGGTCCACGTGATCAAGATTACCTCCATCCCGATGTATCTGTTTTTGATATTCATGAAAATATGCTTCTGCTGTTGGTATCAGATGGTTTATCAGATAATGAATGCTTAGAAACTCACTGGCAAACTCATCTTCAACCTTTATTGAGTTATGATAGTGACTTAGAAATGGGTATTCAAGATTTAATTGAGTTGGGCAATGAATATAATGGTCATGATAACATTACGGCTATACTTGTACGAGTAAAAGTATCTCCATCTCAACCCGGTTTGTCATCAATTTAGTTTTTTGTTCTGAGGTTTTAGGCTGTATTGTGATTACTTTAACTCTATTAGAAAAAATCACAAAAACACCGCTCCAGCAGTGGCACTTTCAAGATTCTACCGTCATTCGCATTGGTCGAGCGGTAGATAATCACATTGTCTTGAGTGATAATTCTGTTTCTAGGTATCATTTAGAACTAAGATCTACTACTAATCCCCAGGGAGGTAATTGGGAAATCATTAGTCAAGGTACTAATGGCACTTTCCTGAATGGTAGTTTAATTACCAAGTCTATACTCACAGATAATTCTCTTCTGCAATTGGCGATAGGTGGACCTTTAATCCAGGTGCAAATTCAGAAATTATCCCCCGTAATTACTCCCCCTTTATCGTCCCTGGCTGGGGAAATTAATCAGGTTATAAAACCTTTATCTTCCGGTTCTCGTTGCACCCATGAGGGAAATGATCCGGGAAATGTATTTTGTGTTCATTGTGGCCAACCCATTCTCGTCCAAAAGACTATTCGCCATTATCAAATCATACGTACTTTGGGAAAAGGTGGTATGGGTACTACCTATTTAGCTTGGGATGCTATAGGTGAGACTACTAATGTAACACAATTGCTGGTATTAAAAGAAATGAATGCTGATATGGCAAAAATTCCCAAAGCACGAGAGTTATTTGAAAGAGAGGCAAGTATTCTTAAATACCTTAATCATGAGGGAGTTCCTAAGTATTATGATTTCTTTGTGGAAGATGGTAAAAAATACTTGGCCATGGAATTAATTCACGGACAAGATCTAGAAAAACGGATTTCGTTAACCGGACCTGTGACACCTCCACAAGCGATCGCCTGGATGGTACAAACTTGTGATATTCTAGATTATCTTCATGGCCAAGAACCGCCACTAATTCACAGGGATATTAAACCAGCTAATTTAATGGTGCGAGGTAGTAATAATAGTATTGTGGTTTTGGATTTTGGCGCTGTCAAGGAAATTGGCACAAAACCGGGGACAAGAATCGGCGCTGTGGGTTATTGCGCCCCTGAACAGGAACGCGGACAACCTCTTACCCAATCTGATTTATATGCTATTGGTCCAACGCTCATTTTTTTATTAACTGGGGAAAATCCTTTAAAATTCTATCGTCAACAGGGGCGAAATTTTCGCTTTGATGTTAAAGGTATACCCGCCATTACTAATCAGTTAAGACAGGTCATTGAATGCGTTACCGAACCTTTACCCGCGCGTCGTTATCATACCGCACAAGAGTTAGCTCAAGCATTAAAATCAGTCAGCAGATAGAAGAATTTGGTTAGCGGTGAGGTTCAATTTAGGGAAAACTTGTGAAATTACTTGATCATTGTCTCTAAACTGCTTTATTTGATACTCATCACCGATTAAAGAACAAACTGATACAGTCGGCTCTTTTGGTTCACCAACGAATTTAGAAGCGCCAAAAGGTTGATAATCAACAATCCAGTATTCTTTAATTCCCATTTCCTCATAGTCACTATATTTTCTATAGTAATCAACTCGCCAATTTGTGCTGACAACTTCAATAAGTAATGGTACGGAATCACTCTGGATAACAGTTGACTCTTTCTCCCATAACGGTTCATTAACTAAGTTAGTGGAATCTATCAACAAAACATCTGGACAATAGGTTGATTCAGTTGTTGGTGGTTTAACTAGTGCCTGTTTAGGAATAAAATAGGGAAGATTTAATCGGTCAAACTCAACTGTCAGTTTTCTGGACAAAAACCCTGTTCTGCTTTCGTGTTTTCCTAATGGTGGGTTCATCTCGATAATTTCCCCATCATGCAGTTCATAAAATCCGCCTTCTGGTTTCCATTTAATAAACTCCTCAAAGGTTACTAACTTGGTTTTTGACAAGGCTTGAACCATAATTTATCTGCCTTCATCAAGATGCCTGAGTATGTTAGGATACTGAAATGTCTATTTTTATTGTGCTAAATCTATAATAGAATTGTGGCTAATTTCACCCACCATTAAAGCAAGGACAATGGGACGCAAGCCCATTGCTATGCTACAGGTAGGAGTATTTGCGCCTGAATCTATTACAGAGAAATAACTGGTATACAATAAATATTTATTCGTCGTCCCATGTTTCTACCGCTAATAAATCGCTAATTGGATCTTGAGTGCTAAATCCAAAGTCTAACAACTCTTGTTTCCAATATTGCCACTCATCGCCATAAAGTAAGGCAATTTTCCAAATTTTATCATCGGACTTGATAATATTGGATTCTATGAGTGATTGCACGTTGCGTTGCAATTTCACCATTGGGTGAATTACTTGCTGAATCATAACCTTGGTATATTTCAGATTTTTGTGTGTAAATGCTTGATTAAAACAGTTTTCCACTAGCAATTATTACCTGTGCGTGGAGCAATTATGGTTTGGCAAAGCTAGTTCTAACTTTTTTATTGTACCATAACTGGTGAAGTGTAAATTGCTTGAGAATTCGGTTTTGTACGGTAATTACTACCACTAAAGGCCAATTAGGCAAATAGTAGTGACGATATGCAGTCTACAAGGTTTTTAGTCCTGTGATAGTTATCATAACGCAGTTAGAGAAGATTGACACGAATTTTTCAAATTTAGTTGTAGTTGTTGGCAGGAATGGAATAAAAAATGTTTTGTGTGAAAGATAGTTAACCAGTTTGTTCATCTTTGCGGCTGGATAGCTGCATATATTTTGTTTATTTTGATTCTTAACATATTACAACATATCTATGGGATAATGGCAAGTGTTTTAGATACAGTTGTTTTTAAGATTGTACCAAAAGTTGCCTTTTCCTGAAAGAATTTGTTGGGGTGAGGCCTCATGTCCTGAGTACGTCCAGAGAATTAGGGTCGGAAGCTTGATGATCTGATAAACTTAGCAATTTACCTTCAATATTTTTTGAGCAGAAAGACGATGAAAATCAATAATCAAACTATTGTGGCTAAAAATATTAATACCGGGTTTTTAGGGCAAAAATTGGCAAATAAGGGAAAAAAATGGATTGCAGCCTGTGGTGTAATCGTTTTCATGCTGGGAGGTTGCAACAGTTTGAAGAAAACCACCTCCGTAGAAACCAGTAACGACCAAGGGGAAAAAACCACCGTACCCAAACCAGAAATTGCTCCTCCTCCGATCTTTTCCTCCTCTGGAGATCCTAACTTTGTCGTTAAAGTAGTCCAAAAAACCGGTAATGCTGTAGTTCGCATTGATTCAACTAGAACCGTTACTACTCAAGTTCCTGACGAATTTTCTGATCCCTTTTTTCGCGGCTTTTTTGGTAATGTAATTCCATCACAACCCAGAGCAAGAGTAGAAAGAGGTAGCGGTTCTGGGTTTATAATTAATTCATCTGGACAAATTCTCACCAATTCTCATGTTGTAGACGGTGCTGATTTAGTTACAGTTACTCTTAAAGATGGCCGAACTTTTAAAGGTAAAGTATTAGGAGAGGATGCAGTCACGGATGTGGCGGTTATTCAAATTGATGCGAATAAATTACCCACCCTAGCCCTAGGTAAATCTGACACCTTACAACCAGGAGAGGCTGTGATTGCTATTGGTAATCCTTTGGGTTTAAATAATACTGTCACCTCTGGAATTATCAGCGCCACAGATCGTTCTAGTAGTGATATTGGTGCGAGTGATAAGCGCGTTGATTATCTGCAAACAGACGCAGCAATTAACCCCGGAAACTCCGGTGGACCATTATTAAATGCCCGTGGTGAAGTTATTGGCATGAATACAGCAATTATTCAAGGCGCTCAGGGTTTAGGATTTGCTATTCCTATTAATACAGTCCAAAAAATTGCCGAAGAATTAATTACTAAAGGTAGAGTTGATCATCCTTATTTGGGAATACAAATGGTAACACTCACACCGGAAGTCAAGGAAAAAATAACTACTAGATTTGGTGATAGAATCAATTTAGCCGCAAATCAGGGAATTTTATTAGTTAGAATTGTTCCCAACTCACCCGCAGCTATTGCTGGACTACGACCAGGAGACGTGATTAAAAGTATTAATAATCAACCAGTTTTGAAAGTTGATGAAGTGCAAAAACTAGTAGAAAATAGTAAAATTGGTATTCCTTTACAAGTGCAAGTAGAGCGTAATAGCAGAATTTTTCAAGTTTTAGTTAAACCCGCACCTTTACCAGTGAACAAGGAATAAAATTCCTTAAAAACTGTCAGAATCAGGATATTCAGAATTAAAAGCAGATGACGCGCTTTATACATGATCAATTGGCAAAACAATATCTAACAGAACTATTAACACCTTATGGACAAGTAGAAACCAGTAAAGATATTACCGCAGAAGTTAGACAAAATTTGACATTCATGCGGATTTAGAACGGCAAGCTAAACGCAATGAGACGCGAATCAATATTGGAATTTTGTTGTAAAATATCCTCTACAGTTATCCCGTGAGGAATTATGAGCTAGATTTGTGTGAATTAGCAGTATAAGTGGCTTATTTGTTTGGCTTACAGACCCGTCTGGAAATGAATTTCCAGGCTAATAGCTCAAGTTTACTAAAGTAAACTAACTAAATTTAGGCAGAAAATTTTCTAGTTCTTTTAGTCATCTTGAGATGACTTTTGCTATGAGACTGGGAATTTATTCCCAGGCGGTTAGGTGGTAATGAAATTTGATATGAGAAAAATATAGAGATTTGAAAATGTTAAAATTTGCGCCAATCATTAAATTAGGTAATCCGATATTAGGACAAAAAGCGGCTGCGGTTGAGAATATTCAAGATGAGAAAATTCAAAACCTGATTGATGAATTAATTACCTCAGTTGCTCAAGCTAATGGGGTGGGAATTGCTGCACCACAAATAGCAGCATCATACCGTTTATTTATCGTCGCTTCCCGTCCTAATGCTAGATATCCCCACGCACCAGAAATGCAGCCCACCGCAATGATCAACCCGCGAATTGTTGCCCATTCTTCGGAAATAGTCAAGGGTTGGGAAGGTTGTTTAAGTGTTCCGGGAATTAGGGGTTTAGTTCCTAGATATCAAACAATTGAAATCGAATATACAGACCGTTATGGCAATTTACAAAAACAAGAATTAACTGATTTTATTGCCCGAATTTTTCAACATGAGTATGATCATTTGGAAGGATTAGTATTTTTAGATCGTGTGGAAAATAATCATGATTTAATTAGTGAGGAAGAATATCAGAAATTGGTAATGTAGTGGTTATTGGGTGAGTGAGATACAACCACCCCACCCCCAACCCCCTCCCCGCAAGCGAGGAGGGGGCTATAATCTACCTGATTACAGTGCATACCGCTATTAATTGGGGACTGGAGACTGGAATGAAAAATATTCTTGCTCTGCTCCTCTTTCCCCTATCACCATCCTAATTTTTCTAAAACCGGTTTTGTAGACACAATATGTCTTTCTAAACCGAGTTCTTTAGGACTAACACCTAAAGCCAAAGCAATTAATTGGGGTAAGTGTAAAATTGGTAAACCTAATTTTTGACCAATAACTTTTTCTACTTCCGGTTGACGAGAATCTAAATTCAAATGACACAGAGGACATGGTGTGACAATACAATCAGCCCCATTAGCTACAGCCTCTTGAATATGATTTCCCGCCATTTGGAAGGATTCTGTAGTCGCATAGCTAGACAAAGGCCAACCACAACATTGAGTCCTGCCACGATAATATATAGGTGTCGCTCCTACAGCCCGAAATACATTTTCCATTGCTTCGGGTTGAAAAGGATCATCATAAGGCATGGATTTTTGAGCGCGAAGCAGATAACAGCCATAAAAAGCTGCACATTTTAATCCACTTAATTTCTTGTTAACACGCCCAGAAATTTCCTCTAAACCATAATCTGTCACCAAAGCATACAAAAGATGTTTAACTTCTGTACTCCCCCGATAAGGAGAACAGCCTTCTTTTTCCAGTAAACCATTAACTTTGTTGAGATAATCGGGATTTGTAGATTGACATTCTTTTAACCGTTCATCAACATGACCAAGGACACCCTGACAAGTGCTACAATGAGTTAGTAAGGGGAGATGCAAAGATTCCGCTAAAGCGATATTTCTAGCGTTAACGGTGTCTTCTAATAATTGCGAATCTTCTTTAAATGTACCAGAACCACAACAAGCGGCTTTTTTCAATTCAATCAGTTCAATACCTAACGCCTTAGTTAGAGATTGAGTGGATAAATACAGTTCTCGACAAGCTCCTTGCGCTACACAACCGGGATAATAGGCGTATTTGAGAGTTTTGGATGGCATAAAAGTATACTTGATTTAGATTTTAGAGGTAATTGGGATTTGTTATGTATTGGTAGTGATTGGTGGTTGGACTATTAAATCCGCTGATCTTCAATTCTCAGTTTTCATGATAGAACCTATACTCAGATTCACTCTTTCCGATAAGATGTATATGGCCAAAAAAACTTTGTTCATTGAGAGCAAATCATAGCAACTTTTTAAGGACTTTTATTTATGAGCCAAGCAGATACTTTTGAAAGAGTAAAAAAAATTATCATTGAGCAACTGAGTGTAGACAAACCGGAGAAGGTTATACCAGAAGCCAGTTTTATTGACGATTTAGGGGCTGATTCCCTAGATACAGTTGAGCTAGTCATGGCCTTGGAAGAAGAGTTTGATATCGAAATTCCTGACGAAGAAGCTGAAAAAATTACAACTGTTCAAGCTGTAGTAGATTATATCAATAGTCACGTTGCTGCATCTGCTTAGATAAGTTGTAGTTCAGTATGGGCGGGTTTAAAGAGATATTTTGCAGGTATACAGATTAACTGGATAAACCCGCCGGTACATGAGTGTTGAGTGTTTAAACCGTAAAAATTCAAGGAAAACCCCAAAAGTCCTAATTTTGAGAAAACAATATACTCAAAACTTGAGGATACTTGACTGGAAACTCAGCACTCTTAATTGTTCCATCTGCTGCTTTTTTGCCATATTTAATGTAATTATGACAGACTTAAAACGTAATCGCGTTGTTGTAACAGGTGTGGGCGCGATTACACCCATTGGAAACACACCCGCCGAATATTGGGAAGGATTATTGAGCGGACGCAATGGTATTGACTATATTACCGCTTTTGATGCTTCTAAACATAGTTGTCGCATTGCCGGTGAAGTCAAAAACTTTGATCCAGAGACTTACTTAGAACGCAAAGAAGCCAAGCGCATGGATCGTTTTTCTCAACTGGGTGTATCAGCAGCTATTCAAGCTGTTGCGGACTCAGGGTTAGTAATTGACGATCTCAATGCTGAACAAATTGGCGTGATCATTGGTTCTGGTATTGGTGGCATTAAAGTATTAGAAGACCAACAAACCATTTATTTAGATCCTAAACGGGGTCCTAGTCGTTGTAGTCCCTTCATGATTCCCATGATGATCGCCAATATGGCAGCGGGATTAACAGCAATTCATACAGGTGCAAAAGGTCCCAATTCCTGTTCTGTAACAGCCTGTGCGGCTGGTTCTAATTCCATTGGTGATGCTTTTCGTCAAATTCAATGGGGATACGCTAAAGCTATGATTTGCGGTGGCTGTGAAGCAGCAGTTACCCCCCTATCAGTAGCAGGATTTGCCTCAGCACGGGCTTTATCCACCCGCAATGATGATCCAGCCCATGCTTGTCGTCCCTTTGATAGGGATAGGGACGGGTTTGTGATGGGTGAAGGCGCGGGAATTTTAATTCTCGAAGAGTTAGAACACGCCATTAAGCGTAGCGCACGCATCTATGGGGAAATTGTCGGTTATGGGATGACCTGTGATGCGTATCATATCACTGCGCCGATTCCCGGTGGTTTAGGTGCGGCTAGGGCGATAGAATTAGCTTTAAAAGATGGTGCGATCGCCCCAGAAATGGTAAGTTACATCAATGCCCATGGGACAAGTACACCAGCCAATGATGTCAACGAAACCGCCGCTATTAAGAAAGCTTTGGGAGATCACGCCTATAAAATAGCCGTCAGTTCCACTAAATCCATGACAGGACACCTTTTAGGTGGTTCGGGAGGAATTGAAGCCGTAGCGACAATTTTAGCCGTAGCTGATGACAAAATTCCCCCTACTATCAACATCGAAAATCTTGATCCAGAATGTGATCTAGATTATGTCCCCCACACCAGCCGCAGTCAAATAGTCGAGGTAGCCTTATCTAACTCCTTTGGCTTTGGTGGTCATAATGTCAGCCTAGCCTTCAAGAAATTTACTCCCTAAAGATACTTACTAGTCAGGTAATAGGTAACAGGTAAAGTTAATAACCCAATTATCCATTACCAAGACTTGTATTTATTATTGATCCCCGCATAATTTTGCTCCTAGTTTGTCTTTTAGAAGTGAACATAAGGCATGATAGAGAAATTCATAGCTGAACTAACAGCCTAGCTAATGCCAAGCTTTGGGAAGGTATGATTAAATTTATCGGCTTATCGGCCTGATTCATCACTAAAAACCTCAAACATCCCCCTTGTCCATTGATCATTGGGAATGAGATGATGAACCAAGTGGGATCATTTGCTCATGAACCCACAAAAAACCCTAAAAAGAGTCCTAACCCGTCCTTAACAATTAGAGATTATGGCTGTTGCAACCCAATCCCTCCAAGAACTTTGTATCAATTCTATCCGCTTTTTGGCTGTTGATGCCATAGAAAAATCCAAGTCAGGACACCCTGGACTACCGATGGGTGCTGCTCCCATGGCTTTTGTCCTTTGGGACTCCTTTATGCGGTATAATCCTAAAAATCCGCAATGGTTCAACCGCGATCGCTTTGTTTTATCCGCTGGTCATGGTTCAATGTTGCAGTATGCCCTACTGTACCTCACAGGCTACGATAGCGTTACCATAGACGACATTAAACAATTTCGTCAATGGGGTGCTAAGACCCCAGGCCACCCCGAAAATTTTGTGACAGCCGGTGTAGAAGTTACCACAGGTCCTTTAGGCCAAGGAATTGCTAATGCAGTCGGTTTAGCAGTAGCAGAAGCACACCTGGCCGCTAAGTTCAATAAACCTGATGCAACAATTGTTGATCACTACACTTATGTGATTCTTGGTGATGGTTGCAACATGGAAGGGATTTCTGGTGAAGCAGCCTCTATCGCTGGACACTGGGGATTAGGTAAACTTATTGCTCTCTATGACGATAACCATATCTCCATTGATGGTTCTACAGATGTAGCATTCACCGAAGATGTTTCTAAACGCTTTGAATCCTACGGTTGGCACGTTTTGCACGTTAAAGACGGTAACACAGATTTAGAAGGCATTGCCAAAGCGATCGCACAGGCCAAAGCAGTCACAGACAAACCCACCATGATTAAGGTGACAACCACCATCGGTTATGGTTCTCCTAATAAAGCTAATACTGCTGGTATTCACGGTGCAGCCTTAGGTGCAGATGAAACAATAGCTACCCGCAACAATTTAGGCTGGAAATACGATGCTTTTGTCGTTCCTGAAGATGCCCTCAACCATACCCGCAAGGCTGTTGAACGCGGTGCTGCTTACGAATCCGAGTGGAACAAAGCTTATGCTGAATACAAGGCTAAATACCCCCAAGAAGCCGCTGAATTTGAACGTTTGATTAGTGGCAAATTACCAGAGGGTTGGGATCAAGTATTACCTACCTACACAGATGCAGATAAAGCATTACCTACCCGCAAACACTCGGAAATCTGTCTCAACAAATTAGGTGCGGTTTTACCGGAATTAATCGGTGGTTCTGCTGACTTAACCCACTCCAACCTCACTGAACTTAAAGGTACTGGAGACTTCCAAAAAGGACATTTCGGAAATCGTAACATTCACTTCGGTGTCCGGGAACACGCCATGGGTGCAATTTGCAACGGTATGGCTTTACACCGCTCCGGTTTAATACCCTACGGTGCAACTTTCCTCATCTTCACCGATTATATGCGGGCTGCTATTCGTTTAGCTGCTCTTTCTGAAGCCGGCGCAATTTGGGTCATGACTCACGACTCCATTGGCCAGGGTGAAGATGGTCCTACCCACCAACCCATTGAAACTTTAGCTTCTTTGCGGGCTATTCCTGATTTAACCGTAATTCGTCCCGCAGATGGAAATGAAACCTCTGGTGGTTACAAAGTTGCCATTGAGAAGTCTAAAGCACAAGCTTCTACCTTATTAGCTTTCACTCGTCAAAATGTTCCTAACTTAGCAGGTACATCTATCGCAGGTGTCGCTAAGGGTGCATATACAATTGTTGATTGTCAAGGTACACCAGATATTATCTTAATTGGTACTGGTTCAGAATTAAGTCTTTGTGTGAGTGCCGCAGAGAAACTGACAGCAGAAGGTAAGAAAGTTCGTGTTGTTTCTATGCCTTCTTCTACCTTATTTGATACACAAGATGCAGCTTATAAAGAGTCCATTCTTCCTCAAGCTGTTACTAAACGCCTATCAGTGGAAGCGGCTAGTAGCTTCGGTTGGCATAAGTATATCGGTAGTGAAGGCGATACCGTCAGTATTGATACTTTTGGTGCTTCCGCTCCTGGTGGTATTTGTTTAGAGAAGTTTGGCTTCACAGTTGATAATGTTTTAGCTAAAGCCAAAGCATTGTTAGGCTAATTACAGCCGGAGTCAGGAGTAAAATTGGCTTATTGTCTGGCTTTGATTAGATTTTGTACCTGCTTGATTTCCAATCTGCTGTATCATAGCATCAATATTCTCTGATTTTTTAGGTGGGCTAAAACGCTCACCTTTTTTTATACATAAAGTCTAAATTAATACTAGTAAATCTGTGAAACCTGCGGATAGTTTCACTTTTAACTCCTGAATTTTGCTATTTAGAAGTTAGAACGCAGATTCCGCACATAATTTAGTATCCATCTTTTCAAGAATTACAGCACTTACGCACAAGTCGCGGAATAAGAAACCACTCCAGGCACAGAGGTAACAGAGAAATTGGGGCTTAGGGAGAGATATTTTGCGTAAGTCCTGAATTATTCGCTTGACTGAGCGGTTAGACAAATAAATATTAATACTTAAAAGTAAATAATACAATAGATACTTATAAGAAAGATTGTAGGGACAATATTTTGGACATACTAATTGTTATTTTAATTTTCGTGACATAAGAAATCTTAATATAAATACCCTAGAAATTAAAAGTAAATCGTGTTATATCTTTAATAAAGCATTCTACCTTATATATACCTATGAACTTCTCACTTTTACTTGAATCAGCCCTAAAGCTGACATACGACAAACTCAGTGGCTTTTCTGGTTTTAATAATAATTTCTGGCAGGTTTTCGACAGCGCTTTTGGGACGCAATACAACCGCAGCGCGGCGGAAATTCTGCGATTAGATTGGCAAGGGGGTAATTTCAGTCAACTTCCCCAAATCGAGGTTGTTAGTAACACCATTCTTGGCAATGCTAATGGCGCCTATTCTACTAGCACCAATAAGATTTATTTATCAGATAATTTTGTCGCAAATGCAAATTCAGCAGCAGTTAGTGACGTAATCTTAGAAGAAATTGGGCATTTTGTAGATGCTCGGATTAATCAAACGGATAGCGCTGGAGACGAAGGGGCGATTTTTGCCGCTTTGGTACGAGGTGAAAGTCTGAATGGGACAACTTTACAGAGTTTGCAAGCAGAGAATGACCACGCTACGATTATAATAAATGGAGAAGCGATCGCAATTGAACAGAGTGCTTTAATCACAAGAGACTTAAATAGCGTTACTGCCGCGCAACTTGTTAACACTTTAATCGGCAACTCCGGTATTACACCCGACAAAATCAGCAACGTCAGGTTTATTGGTGCAAATGTTGCCGGGGGTACTTTTACCGGTGGACTAGGAACAATAGGCATAGACAACGGTATTGTTCTGAGTACGGGAAATATTGATGTTGATGATGATCCTTCAACCTACTCAACTTCTAACGGTAAATCAGGTGACAGAGATCTAGATGCCATAGTCAAAACTATAGTCTCTAATAACAGCACCAATGATGCAGCAGTATTAGAGTTTGACTTTATTCCGACCTCGAATACTATCAGCTTCTCCTATGTATTTGCTTCTGAAAATTATCCTGAGTTGGGAAATTCAAGGTTCAATGATGTTTTTGCCTTTTACTTAAATGGTAGAAACATTGCTTTCGTCCCCGGTGTAACAACTCCTGTTTCTATCAATACTGTCAACACTGGAACGAACTCGGCATTTTTCAAACCTGATTATTATGGAAATATTTTAGGTACGAAGTTCGATGGTTTCACAACTGTATTAAGTGCAGTAGCAACAGATCTTATTCCAGGTGTTACTAATCACATCAAGTTAGCGATCGCTGATAGCCGTGACTATGCTCGTGATTCGGCAGTTTTTATTCAAGGTTTTAGTGACCCAAGTACCATTGTTAAAGTCATAGCTACAGATAGCGACGCGGGAGAAGGAACAACAGCTAACCCAGGTGTGTTTACGATTACTCGCACAGGTAGCACTAACAATGCTCTCACAGTTAGTTACACAATTTCGGGAACTGCATCTACTGGTGACTACAGTCCCATTCCTTCTACCGTAACTTTTCTGGCGGGAGAGACTTCAAAGACCGTCACCATTACTCCCGTTAATGATAATCTTGTCGAAGGCTCAGAAACCGTAATCCTGTCATTAATTAGTGGCACTAATTACAGTTTAGGCACAGACAATAGTGCAACAGTAATCATCACTGACAATGATGTTGATCCAGGACGTGCTGTTGTTAGCCTATCGGTTAATCCTGCTAGTGTTCTTGAAGACGGGACAACAAATCTAGTTTACACTTTCACTCGTGCTGGAAATCTGACTAATGCCTTAACTGTTAACTTCAATGTTGGCGGTTCAGCTACTTTCAGCAGTGACTCTAATTACACTGACTATACTCAAACAGGAGCAGCCAGTTTTGGACTAACAAGAGGATCCATTACCTTTGCTGCGGGTGCAAGTACGGCCACTTTAACCATTGACCCCAAAGCAGATACCACCTTTGAAGGTAATGAAAAAGTCGAGTTAACCCTAGCTCCTGGATCAGGTTACGTTATCAATACAGCCACCGCCGTCATTGGAACTATTACTGATGAGGATACCAATGTTAACGTAGCCGTATTCCCTGATAGCGTATTGGAAGATGGTACAGCTAACCTGGTTTATACCTTCAGTCGGTATGGAAAGATAGATAATGCCTTAACCGTTAACTATAGCATTGGCGGTACAGCCGATGGTGCTGACTACACAGGAGCAACACCAGGAACAGGTAAAACCATCACCTTTGCTGTCGGTGAAACTACGGTAACCTTAACCATAGACCCCACAGCAGACACCACATTTGAAAATGATGAAACAGTAGCTGTCACCTTAGCTAATGGCACAGGTTACACCGTTGGTACATCAGGATCAGCAACGGGAACTATTATTAATGATGACAAACCTCTCGTTACTGTAGCCGTAACTCCAAGCAGCGTATTTGAAGACGGTACACCCAACCTAGTCTATACCTTCACCCGTACCGGAGTTACCACCAACCGCTTAACAGTCAACTATAGCATTGGTGGTACAGCCGATGGTAATGACTACACAGGGGCAACACCGGGAACAGGTAAAACCATCACCTTTGATGCGGGTGCAACTACAGCTACTTTAATCATAGACCCTACAGCAGATGCCATCATTGAAAGTAATGAGACAGTTGCTGTCACCTTAGATAGTGGCACAAGTTATACCGTTGGTACAACAGGACCCGTCATAGGAACTATTAATGATGACGATACTGCTAGTATTACCGTAACCGTAAGTCCAAGCAGCGTATTTGAAGACGGTACACCCAACCTAGTCTATACCTTCACTCGCAGTTATCCTGGTGGTACAAGCCTGTCCTTAGGTAATCCCTTAACCGTTAACTTCAATGTTGGCGGTACAGCCACCTTCAACACTGACTACACTCAAACCGGTGCAGCTATTACATTTCCTACAGGAGCAACAACAGGAACAGGAACCATCACCTTTGCTGCGGGTGAAACTACGAAACAAATAACCATTAACCCCACAGGAGACACCACCGTTGAAAGTAATGAGACAGTAGCTGTCACCTTAGCTAATGGCACAGGTTACACCCTTGGTACAACAGGACCCGTCATAGGAACTATTAATGATGACGATACTGCTAGTATTACCGTAACCGTAAGTCCAAGCAGCGTATTTGAAGACGGTACACCCAACCTAGTCTATACCTTCACTCGCAGTTATCCTGGTGGTACAAGCCTGTCCTTAGGTAATCCCTTAACCGTTAACTTCAATGTTGGCGGTACAGCCACCTTCAACACTGACTACACTCAAACCGGTGCAGCTATTACATTTCCTACAGGAGCAACAACAGGAACAGGAACCATCACCTTTGCTGCGGGTGAAACTACGAAACAAATAACCATTAACCCCACAGGAGACACCACCGTTGAAAGTAATGAGACAGTAGCTGTCACCTTAGCTAATGG
>NZ_KE384681.1:50196-61061 GCF_000426925.1 Dolichospermum circinale AWQC310F
AACAGGTTATACCGTTGGTACAACAGCACCCGTCGTAGGAACTATTAACGACGACGATACTGCCAGCATTACCGTAACCGTAAGTCCAAGCAGCGTAGATGAAGACGGTACAACCAACCTAGTCTATACCTTCACTCGCAGTTATCCTGGTGGTACAAGCCAGTCTTTAGGTAATGTCTTAACAGTCAACTATAGCATTGGTGGTACAGCCAATAGTGATGACTACACAGGAGCAACACCGGGAACAGGTAAAACCATCACCTTTGCTGCGGGTGCAACTACAGCTACTTTAATCATAGACCCCAAAGCAGATGACAACTACGAAGGTAATGAGACAGTTGTTGTCACCTTAGCTAGTGGAACAGGTTACACCGTTGATACACCAGAACCCGTCATAGGAACTATTGTTGACACCGACAGTCCAATTTTATCATTCAGTGGGGTTAACAACAATAACATTTTTGTTGAAGGCTTCAATAATAATGCTGTAATAGTCGTAGACCTTATCGGTCGTAATGGACAACTCGTCACTAGTAAAGACGACATCACCTTCTATTACACCACCAGTCCGACAGGTACAGTTTCCGCAATAGAGGACGTTGATTATAATAATAGTTCAGGAACGGTGACTATCCTCGCCGGCACTTCCTCCGGCATTATCCGTATCCCCATTCTCAATGACAACATCAATGAACCCGATGAATCCTTCTTAGTAAAACTTTCCAATGCAACTAATGCTACTATCGATACAGGTTTAACCGATGATGGCATAGAAGTCGTTATTACTGATACATTGCCAAGTTCAGTGACCCGTACCTTACCTGGCCTCGTAGAGAACCTCACACTCATCGGCACTGGTAATATCAATGGTACAGGTAACGCAGGTAATAACGTCATCACTGGTAATAGTGGCAACAACATCCTTACTGGTCTAGCAGGAAACGATACTTATGTCTTTAGTGTTGCCAATGCTTTGGGAGCAGATACCATTGTGGAAGCAGCAACCGGGGGTATTGATACTATTGACTTTAGTGATCCTAGGACTAATATTGCTGTTCCGATAAATATTAACTTGGGCATCACCACACAGCAATCGGTAACGGTCAATAATAGTAACCTCAAACTCACTTTTTCTGCCGGAAATGTCATTGAAAATGCGATTGGTGGAGCGGGAAATGACCTGATCACTGGTAATGCCTTAAATAATTTGTTACAGGGCGGTAGTGGTAATGACCGACTGAGCGGACAGGACGGAAATGATATTCTCATGGGAGGACTTGGCACTGATAATCTCAATGGAGGAAATGGTAATGATACTTTGTGGGGAGGGGGTAATTCTGGATCAAATTTTGATGTTTCCCTAATTGATAATCTCAATGGAGGACAGGGTCAGGATACATTTTGGTTCAAGAGAGATTACTCTTCTTCTTCTTCTCCCTCATTAGGTCTTTCTTCAATCGAGGATTTTGTCAAAGGAGAAGATAAAATAGCATTAAGTAAGGCTAGTTTCAATGCTATTAGTGTTGACAGTGGGGATCTGTCTGCGACTGATTTTGCCCAAGTTACTGATGATGCTTTAGCAACTTTTAGTAATGCCCGCATTGTTTATAGCCAAAGCACTGGTTATGTCTTCTATAACTCCAACGGAAGTGCTGCGGGTGGAGAATCTCGGTTTGCCAAAGTTGATCCTGGTATCACTCTTGACAGCAATGATTTTACTGTCATTGGTACCCAGTCAAGTTCAGTGGACTACGTTTTAAGTGACCTGTACGAGAATTTTAATCTCACCGGCACTGGCAATATCAATGGTACAGGTAACACAGGTAATAACGTCATCACTGGTAATAGTGGCAATAACATTCTGGACGGAGGAAGTGGTAGTGATACTCTCATAGGAGGAAGTGGTAATGATACTCTCATAGGAGGACTCGGTAATGATCAGTATCAGTTCAATGGAGTCTTCAACACTTTAGGTGTTGATTACATCACCAAGTTTGATGCGGGACAAATTAGTCAAGGACAAAATAGAGACAACATTGCATTGAGTAAAGCTACTTTCAGTGCCATTACTAATGCAGTGGGACAGGCTCTGACTGACTTTGTAGTGGTTGCTAACGATGCTTTAGTTGGTGCTAGTAATGCCCGCATTGTGTATAGCCAAGGCACTGGTAGTCTTTTCTATAACTCCAACGGATCTACTCCGGGTGGAGAATCTAAGTTTGCCGTTTTAAGTGATCCTACTATCACCCTTGTGAGTAGCGATTTTACTTTGATTGCCTAATACGCGCTCAATTGAGATTTTATATCCTTACTTCCTAGTAGTTTGGATTTGACACAAATCAAAATCAGGTTCCCCTAATTCTTCAGCAATAGAGAATTAGGGGAATATTTTTTCAAGTTTCCCCCCTGAATTACTCATTTTCTGGAAATTGCCCATACTTTCCATCTCAGCCGCGATAAAATTCTCAAACACAGTATCGCAGATTATCTATGATAGAACCCGACTGGAAAACCGTCAAAACCTACGAAGACATTATCTACCAAAAAACTGACGGTATTGCTAAAATCACCATTAACCGTCCCCACAAACGTAACGCATTCCGCCCCAAAACCGTCTTTGAACTATACGAGGCTTTTTGGGACGCTAAAGAAGATACTAATATTGGTGTAGTTTTATTTACGGGTGCAGGACCTCATACAGACGGTAAATACGCTTTCTGTTCAGGAGGAGATCAAAGTGTCCGGGGACAAGCAGGTTACTTAGATGATGTTGGTATTCCCCGCTTAAACGTTTTAGACTTGCAACGTCTCATTCGTTCCATGCCTAAAGTTGTCATTGCCCTAGTCGCCGGTTATGCTATTGGTGGGGGTCATGTTCTGCATTTAATTTGTGATTTAACTATTGCAGCCGATAACGCCATTTTCGGACAAACAGGACCTAAAGTAGGCAGTTTTGACGGTGGTTTTGGTGCGAGTTATTTAGCGCGAATAGTAGGACAAAAAAAAGCGCGAGAAATATGGTTTCTTTGTCGTCAGTATAACGCTCAACAGGCTTTAGAAATGGGCTTAGTTAATACTGTTGTCCCCCTAGAACAACTAGAGACAGAAGGGGTACAATGGGCGCAAGAAATCCTCGAAAAAAGCCCTATAGCCATTCGTTGTCTCAAATCAGCATTTAACGCCGACTGCGACGGACAAGCCGGTTTACAAGAACTTGCCGGTAATGCCACTCTTCTTTATTATATGACGGAAGAAGGAGCCGAAGGAAAACAAGCTTTTTTGGAAAAACGTCCCCCTAACTTTCGAGAATTTCCCTGGTTGCCTTAAAGCTTAAAAATATATCAGTCCCTAAGACCGTGATAACATCAGTAGTGTTTTACTTCCTGGAGACTTACGGAAAATATCTCTCGAACCCTCTTTCCTTCTCTTCCTTAGTTCCTTCGTGGTTGATTCTTTCCTGATTTTTATATACTAAAATCGCACCTGTCAGGAAGGTGCGATTTCTAAAGATTTCAAAATTGGAAACACTAATAAATTGCAAGTCAAATCTTATTAAGGTGGACAGAAAATTAATGACAATAATCGTACGCAATTAAATTATTACGTTCTGATTTGCTACCTCTTGCGTGGTATAAGTACGGGTCTCTTCAATACAATTAATTGTAAGATGATCTAACTCCGCTGCAAGAGTTTGAGAAGTTGAAAAAACAGGTCTTGGTACTGGTAAACTCCAAGCATCTTCTAGAGTTTCCCAAGAGGGTGCAAAAGCTGGTAACGCCAAAGGACAAGCTTTCCAAACACCTTGGACTGGTGCGGTCAACTTTTCACATATACCACCACGGCGACCCTGTGGCTGGTAATAACGACAATAACGACAAGTAGATGTTAAACGCTTAATTGCTTGATATGCCTTCATCTTCAGTACCATAGGACTAGCCAACATACTTATATATTTTCCTTGTTTACCAAAATAGGGATGAAGGGCAGGAAGTTATTATTGGATACGGGTTATAGCCATTATTATCAATAAATAAACTTTATTATGTCTTTAGATTCTTGTTATATTTGTAAATGATTCTTAGAGTGTCTACATACTCAATTTAAACTAAAACATATTAGGGATCAAGGTTAAAAGTCTGATTTTAGATTTATTCTGATTTTTTAAGTCTACTTTGGATAGATTTAAACTCAGTTTTTAGCATCTAGTTGAGTTCATTATTTACAATCAACTGACAATAATTCAATATCATAATCAAGGGCTGATTATTTACCTCAACCGCTTAGAACAGCACAGAGAACAAACATTCCAGCGTTCCAGTTCACCCGGTGGGCTAGGACATTGACATTCGGAACATAAAGGGAGATAATGCGATCGCTCCTGCATCATCCTAGCCCAATTCTCAAAAGTACCTAGAGCATTGTCAAGACTCAGTGTGACTGACTTCTCAGGAACTAGATCATCAGCAACATAACTGGGGTGTTCTGAAGCAGAAATAGTTATTTGTGTTTCCGTGGTTGGTAAACTCTTCCACCCCGCAGTCGAAAAGCGAATATCCACCAAAGATGTAGATAGCTTGTGGTTTAATTTGATGAGTATGGTTTTCCGTTCAAAGGTTAAATTTTGCGCCCAAGCAGCGCTAGACGTTGCTACCCAGACAACATCACGTTGAATTGACAGAGGACGAGTTTGTACCGCAACCTCAGCACCGACAATTTCCACCCAACAATTCAACAACCGGGGAAATAATTGTTCTTGCCATAGTGCTGACAGTTTAATACCTTCTAAAATATTATTAATTGATTTAAAAGACATATTTTGTCAGTATTTAAGAAATGCAAGTATTTATTCTATAATAAACATTATTTAACTATCCCATCTTACACTACCATGAATCAAAATCTCCCAGGATATTCCGCAAAATCCCCTCGATCATCAGTATTAAATCCCACCTTAGCTATAGCCTTAGCTAGTTTAGAATTCCAATTAGATCAAGAATTAACAAGATACAAAAGCAATCGCAATTTTACCACTCCGACAATATCATTAAATGTAAAAAATCGCACAGAATCTGAAGAAAAAATCATCTGTAATAATACTCAAATCTCCACAGTTAATCATTACCAGGAGCTTGTTAACCATGAAATAGAGAACAACTTAACTCCCACAAAATTGGAAAAATCTAGTAGTATAGTTAACACCAAAATTCAATCTACCCAACATGAAACTTTCCTTCTCACTCATATTCCCAAACAACCAGATAATTACTTAGAATCTAGTGAAGCACTATTGCGGAGTTTAATGGTACAAGAACCACAACACCCCAAAACTTTCACAACCAGCAGTTTCCGTAATTTTGTGTTATCCCCTTTAGGTATTGGTTCAATGCTGTCGCTATTATTGACAACCCTGACCTTGGGTTATCTAGTCCTAAACTCCAAAAATTTGTCTTTCAATTTTAGCAACTTATTTAACAGTAATTCGCCGCATACCACGAAAAATACTGAATTAATAGACCATAATTCCCAATCTACTACTAAACCAAAAACCACACTTGTACCCAAGTATCCTAATTTAGCGACTCAGGAATTTCGACAACTCAGAGATACCAAAGATATAGTAGATTTAACGCCAAAAGTCAAACCAACCCCGGAAATTACCAGCAACAATTCCCAAAATTAAGATACTATAGAAAATGTGGCCTTGCTGATAGCAATCTTTGCGTCTTGGCAGGAAACATAATTTATATCGCCATTGTGCAGCATAATCCTGAAATTTGTCGCATTTCCACAAAAACCAGTCTCATAGTCCTGTAAATGGTCAAGGGAAAACCAATATGGAAATTATCAAGCGTATTCTGCGACTAATTCGTGCTGATTTTAATAGTCTAGTTAGCAATTCAGAAGATCCAGAAAAAATTCTGGAAAAAACTTTCGTAGAAATGCAAGATAATTTGGTACAATTACGTCAGGGTGTAGCTCAAGCGATCGCCACACAAAAGCGCACAGAACGCCAAGCAGCCGCAGCGGAGTCCCAAAGCGAAGAATGGTATCGTCGCGCTCAATTATCCCTCCAGCAGGGTAATGAATCTCTAGCACGGGAAGCCCTTACCAAACGTAAATTTTACCAAGAAACAGCCACAACCTTAATCAGCCAAATTAATCAGCAAAAAGATGTAGTGGCCAAGTTGAAGCAGGATATGCGGACTCTAGAATTAAAATTGGTTGAGGTAAAAACCAAAAAAGATATGTATATCGCTCGCGCAGGTTCGGCCGAAGCCTCCTATCGTCTTCAAGAAATGCTGAGTGGAGTTTCTCATCAATCTAGTTTAAGCGCATTTGAAAGAATAGAGGAAAAGATACTAAATATAGAAGCAAAATCAGAAATTATTAATCAATTGGGTGGTGATGATTTGGAAAAAAAAATTGCATCTTTAAATTCTCATAATCATATTGATACAGAACTAGCAGCCATGAAAAATTATATTCTCAATCAAGGAGAAAATCCGCAGCCAGATCATAATTTACCCAATTTACCCAAAACACCCGAACCATGAGTCAGACGGGTTAATATAGTCGTATATACTTGAATCAGGTACGAAAATTAGGAAAACCGCTATAGAGCAAACTTTATTTTACTCCTTTCCTTGTCTTCATTTCTCCTGACTTGTGCCTCCTGAATTTTTCTCTGTATGATAGGTTCATGATTCAGAATAGAAAAAAAGATCCAAACTAGAAATATCACATTGGTGTAAGTAGCTTTTAGCAAAAAAGCTAACTATTTAACCAAAAACCCAAACTTTGTAAGGAAAGATAAATTTATGGGATTATTTGATCGTCTTAAACGAGTTGTTGGTGCTAATCTCAATGATTTAGTCAGTAAAGCCGAAGATCCAGAAAAAATGCTCGAACAAGCCCTCTTAGAAATGCAAGAGGACATGGTGAAATTGCGTCAAGGGGTAGCTCAAGCCATAGCAGCCCAAAAACGTACAGAGAAACAGTACAATGAAGCTGTAAATGAAGTCAATAAATGGCAGCGTAACGCTCAATTGGCTCTGCAAAAAGGTGATGAAGACCTAGCCCGTCAAGCCTTAGAGCGCAAAAAAACATATAATGATACAAGTGTAGCTTTAAAAACTAGTCTAGATCAGCAGAACATTCAGGTGGAAGGTCTCAAAAAGAATTTAATTCAGTTAGAGAGCAAAATTTCCGAGGCCAAAACCAAGAAAGAAATGCTCAAAGCCCGAATTACCGCAGCCAAAGCCCAAGAACAATTGGGAAATATGGTGAGCGGAATGAGTACCAGCAGCGCCATGGCCGCTTTTGAGCGCATGGAAGAAAAAGTATTACTCCAAGAATCTCGCGCTCAGTCTACCGCAGAATTGATAAGTTCAGATTTAGAAAGCCAATTTGCAAAATTGGAATCTGGTAGTGATATTGATGATGAATTAGCGGCTTTGAAAGCATCTCTAGCACCAGCACCCGAACCAAAACTACTCAAACCAGAACAACCAACCAGTACAGCTAAATCGACTCAACCAGTTGATGCTGACTTAGAAGAACTTAAAAGACAATTAGATAAACTGTAGTTCTTGCAGATAATTTAATTCAGTTAATCCCACAAATATGTGGGATTTTACTTCATTTTTCCCAATGATTATGATAGATTACCAGATAAAAAGCTGATATAGTAAGCATTTTATAACTGCAAATTCTTCGACCGAGTAAAGCCTAAGTCCAAAACAGGATAACAACTAACCCTCAAATTGGGATAAAGTATTTTGTAAACGAATTTGATTAACTGATGCTACTTTATGGAGACTATTATGGGCAATAGTGTAATAAATATCACTGATGCTGAGTTTGAAAAAGAAGTTTTAAAGTCCGAACAGCCTGTATTAGTATATTTTTGGGCTTCCTGGTGTGGTCCTTGTCGCTTAATGTCACCATTGATTAATTTAGCCGCAACAACTTATAGCGATCGCCTAAAAATTGTTAAAATAGAAGCTGATCCTAATCCCGTGGCTGTCAAGCAATATCATGTAGAAGGCCTTCCTGCTCTCAGGTTAATGAAAGGAGAAGAAGTATTAGAATCTACCGAAGGAGTAATTGCTAAAGATAAATTACTCAGTCTTTTAGATAACCATTTACAGAGTAATTAGTGGTCAGTGAGTGATCAAAACTCTAGAGTTTCTGATCACATACTCATAACTAATAACCAATGATAAATAATTAAAATGCAATTTGCAACCAGGTTACAACCTTTAAAATCTAACGTATTTGCGGACATGGACGCAGCCAAGACCATAGCTTTGGCTGCGGGAAAGGAATTAATTGATTTGTCTTTAGGATCTTCAGATTTACCTACCCAGAATCATATCCTAGAAGCGATCGCTCAATCCCTCCATGAGCCTAGCACCCATGGTTATTTATTGTTTCGTGGTACTCAAAATTTTCGTCAAGCCGCAGCCCAATGGTATGAACAGAAATTCGGTATCCCAGTTAACCCAGAAACTGAAATTTTACCCCTAATTGGTTCTCAAGAAGGAACAGCCCATTTACCCTTAGCTATACTTAATCCCGGCGATTTTGCTCTATTATTAGATCCTGGTTATCCTTCCCATGCTGGTGGGGTATACTTGGCCAATGGTCAGATTTATCCCATGGCATTAAAACCAGAAAATAATTTTTTACCAGTTTTTAGTGATATTCCCGTCACTGTTTTAGCTCAGTCGCGGTTGATGGTTTTAAGCTATCCTCATAATCCTACCAGTGCGATCGCCCCTTTATCCTTTTTTCAAGAAGCTGTAGCCTTTTGTCAACACCATAACATTGTTTTAGTTCACGATTTCCCCTATGTAGATTTGGTTTTTACAGAAACCGAAACCCCCAATTTAAAATCCCCTGTTCCCTCAATTTTACAAGCTGACCCCGAAAAAAGCGTCTCTATTGAATTTTTTACCTTGTCTAAGTCTTATAATATGGGAGGTTTCCGCATTGGTTATGCAATTGGGAATCCAGAATTAATTCAAGCCCTAAAGCAAATCAAAGCCACCATTGATTTTAACCAATATTTGGGAATTTTGAACGGAGCGATCGCAGCCCTGACTGGACCGCAAAATGGTGTAAAATCAGCCTTAGCTATTTTTCGTCAACGTCGTGACACATTCATCAAAGCCTTACACAGCATAGGCTGGAACGTTCCCACACCACAAGCCACAATGTACATTTGGGCAAAATTACCTACACAATGGAGTCATAATTCCAGAGAATTTTGCACCGAATTAGTCAAAAAAATAGGTGTAGCAGCTTCTCCAGGTATCGGTTTTGGTAAATCTGGTGAAGGATACGTTCGCTTTGCATTAGTGCAAGAACCGGAAATTCTAGTAACCGCTGTAGAGAGAATTTCCAAGTTTATGAACTAAGATACAAACTTGTGCAAATTAAAAATCGCGTACTCTGCGCATTTGCGTATTTACGCAAAGTATAACTCACACCGCTATTATAGCATCCCATAATTTCTCAAATTCGCCCCATTGAAGCCGCACTTAAACCGTTTAAAAATCAAAAATTTTCATCTTGTGGGGTGGGCTTCTAGCCCGCCCGCGAAACAAAAACCTTGGTTCGTTTACCAGCAAAATCGCTGTAATCTGCACAAAAACCGTATAAAAATCAAAAATTTTCATCTTGTGGGGTGGGCTTCTAGCCCGCCCAAATCTATAATATAGATACAATAGCCGATTAAACCATTCTCATACTTAGATCCAACCATCTAGACTGAGTAATAGGCGCACTAGTAGAAATATAATCAACACCAGTTTCCGCCACAGCGCGAATAGTCTCTAAATTGACATTTCCCGAAGCCTCAATTTTCACCCGACTATCTTCCTGACGAATCAGCGACACAGCTTGACTCATCATTTCTAAAGGCATATTATCCAACATAATAATATCCGCTTTATACTCTAACGCTTCCCGTACCTGTGCCAAAGTTTCCGTTTCCACCTCAATTGTCAGAGGATAGGGAATGTGAGAACGAACACGGGTAATAGCCTCCCCAATTCCCCCAGCCGCTACAATATGATTATCCTTAATCATCACCGCATCATCCAAACCCATCCGGTGATTTATAGCACCACCTAAAGCAGTCGCGTACTTTTCCAAAATTCTCAACCCTGGTGTAGTTTTGCGCGTATCCACCAATTGAGCAGGTAAATCAGCTATTTTCTCCACATATACATTAGTTAAACTCGCAATTCCACTTAATCGCATGGTCAAATTTAAAGCCACTCTTTCCCCCATTAACAGAGCATCTAAGGGACCATCAATTTCCGCTATTACCTGTCCTGGTTCACATTTTGCCCCCTCAGCGGTAATATTTACAAAATTGACCTGATGATTCAAAAGCTGAAATACCCTGGCTGCAACCGGTAAACCAGCAATTATTCCCGGTGCTTTCGCTATCCACTTCGCTTCTTTGTCGGTGGGATTTTGGGATAATAGAGATTGAGTAGTACGATCACCTCTACCAATATCTTCCAGCAACCAACCTTGCAACAATTGATCCAGCACCAAAAACGGTGGTAGTACAGCCAAACTCTTCATATCATCCCTAATTCCTATATCCACTCAACACTATCAGCAATTCCGTTGATTAACCCCTTCCATAATAATTACCCAAAAAAATCCCCATCAACTCAGCTAAATCAAAAATACAACTGCTTGACCAAAAATCTGGGATACAAGCCCCGTCCTTTTAGGACGGCTTTGTGTTAAAAATTTGGTTATAGTCGCCTTATGGCATTGGGAGACTTTAAACGGACATGGAGGGACGATAAGACCACTTGTGGCGTGTTCCAGTGAAGTGT
>NZ_KE384681.1:61071-61278 GCF_000426925.1 Dolichospermum circinale AWQC310F
TGCACCTTCAGGTCGGTGAGTATGTCAAATTCACCACCCTGATCAGAGACGGGGTATTGCGGCGATGCTTGATCAAGCAAAAATCCAGAAAATTCTAACGACTGTAACCCTTATCTCACAAGGATTGTAGACAAAGTGAAAAATTTTTTCCAAAAAGATGGAAAAAGTAGTTGACAAACCCAAATAGATTAGATATATTGAATAAGT
>NZ_KE384682.1:0-16746 GCF_000426925.1 Dolichospermum circinale AWQC310F
ATGAAGTAACTTCTCTACCAGCTTTATTAATTTAATTATTTTTATACAATTAAATTGTGAATCCAAAATTGAATATTTTGGATTGTTTTCTCTTGTTTATTTATTGTCAATAATCATTGCTAATTGAGAAAAGTCTGATATAATTAGTTTTCAGGATGATTATTTATATCGAACTCAGGTTATTGTAAGTTTTAATTATCTCTGAATTTAAGTAGGTTAACGGAAAAAAAACAACATAAGTAACGAAAATTAAAGTGGCCTAAAACCTCTTCCCTCTTCCCTGTAACCTGTTCCCTGTTCCCTTGTCATAACGACAATTTTTAACGCCAACCTACTTATGATGTGATTGATATTGGTAAATAACTCCACACAATGCAGCTAGAAATATCCAAGCCAGGGTATTTAACCGAATATCAAAGATGGTGATATCAACGGTATTAAATAATATCCAGCCGATAAATGTAATTAAATAACTAAAAAAGATGATGCGATTTTTTGGTTCTATGGTTTGGGAGTTCCATAAAAGTTGACTAGCTGTAATTAATATCCAAATTAGTAACCCACAAAATAATAAGGTGGTAATTAGACCTGTTTCCGCTGATAACATTAAAAAGAGGTTATGGGGATGATTTATATCAATTTGCATTTGAGTTTTATACAGTTCATTAAAACTGCGTAAACCTGAACCAGTTAAGGGGTGTTTTTGGGTTAAATTTAAGGCAAATTCCCATTGGGTTTTTCTCATTAATGCTATCGGTCTATCAGGAAACATATCATCATTTAACCGCGCCCAAATTCCATAGGGAACGAATTTACGGAAAAATTCCGCCATGGGTGAAGGTGCAAAAGCTGCTAATAAAAAACAACTGGTAATACTGACAACAGCACCAACAATTAATCGCCAACCTTGATATAAAGCATAAGCTAAACAGGTAAAAATAGCTATGAACCAGCCATTGCGAGAATTAGTTAAAATCAAGGCGATAAGGTTAGCAAATACTGTGATTGTTAAAAAGATGATTAGGGGATTTTTTTGTTTGAGTTTCTGATAGTTTTCTAGCCATAAACCTAAACCTAAAATCAAAATAGTTACTAAATATGCGGCTAAAGTATTAGCGTGCATAAAGTTAGAAGCCATGCGTCCTTGTGGTAATCCTCCTGGTGCAACTATCCAATCAAAAACAATCCATAAAACCTGAAATTTAAAGTTCCAATTCAGAAATAATTGCCCAAATCCTATGATTAAAATAGGTACAGAACCAAATACTATTATCCAAGATATTTGTCTTAATTGGGTAGGTGTTTGTATGAGGGAAGTTAGTCCTGCAAAAAAGAAAAAGAAGGGTAATAAGTTGAATAAACCTAAAAAAGCATCTAGTTTGTTCGGGGCAAATCCGGTGCTAATGAGTAGTAAAATACTCAAAATAGCAAATCCCTGGTGAATTGGATACTGGCGAATGATATGGTATTGTTTGCGCCAAGTTAGTAATGAAGCTACAGCTATGGAAATACCCCCTAAAAATGGACTCAGGGGGAAAGATATTAGTCCAAATTGCAGCCAATTCCAAGGGGTTTGTAAGCGGAAATTCGGATGATAAAAGGTTTTTTTTAAGCTATTTCCCAGCATTCTGTACGGGTAAGACGAATTTGGGCGAGGGTAAAGACTGTAGGAATTATTCTGCCATAGTTTGTAGCGATCGCTTTCCAACCTAAATCAGCAAAAAACCAAGCCCACATCATTGGACCAACAAAAGCAAATACACTACGAACTGCACTATAACGGGCTGCGCTCATGGTCATACCCCGTCGAGACATTTGTAAAGCTACATGATTTTGAAACTGTTTAGTCGCTAGTCCTGTACCTGTAATTGCTGCTTCTTTAGCTACTTGATAGGTAGCAAAATGAACAGCAAATTCACGGGCGATAGTTTGTAGTACAAAGGGTTGAATTACAGAAGTTACAGCCAATGCGCTACCACCTTTAAATATTAATCCTAAAGGATCATGTTGCAATGATAATGGTAATGGTTGTTTTAAGTTCGATTCTACTAACTGACGTTGTAAATTAATGGTTAGTTGCTGCTTTTCTGTTTTTGGTAGTTGTTTCCAAACCTTTCCTAACAAATGTAAAAATACTTCTGCTTCTAAATCAACTGTTGTTAAATTTTGATCATAGTGAATTTTCAGATATTTACAGACTTGAATCAGGGCTTGTCTGTAAGTTACTTTACTAGTCTTCCTCCGTAATACCGTGATCCCGTCGGCCGCTAAAAAACGAAAACGGTCCTCAATAGCATTTAACCAAGCTTGACGGTCTTGGCTTTGTACTGTAATGGGTTCGGGGGTGTGAACATAATCTAAGGGGTTAAATTTGCGACTAAACAGAATTGCTGTCAAGTCCTGTAATTCTTCTTCGGTGGCTAATTCTAATACTGTCCTGAGTTCTTCCAATTTCCCGTCCTCTCTTCCGTACAACTTATCTGTCACCTATTCTACTACGTTATCAATGAAAATTCACCTCATCACAACTGGCTGTAGCCTCCACCACCAGGAGTTTCAATCACAAATATATCTCCAGGATTCATTTCTACCACGGCTTTGCTTGCTAATTTCTCCACAGTTCCATTATTTCTTTCTACATAATTTTTACCTACTATACCTGCTTGTCCACCACATAAACCAAATGGGGGAATAATGCGATGATTTGCTAAAATTCCTGCTGTCATATTTTCTAAAAATCGTAACCGCCGAATTACACCATTTCCACCGTGATATTTACCTTAACCACCACTATGTTGACGAATTGCAAAACTTTCTAAAATCACAGGAAAACGCCATTCTAAAACTTCGGGATCTGTTAATCTAGAATTAGTCATGTGAGTATGAACTGCGTCTGTTCCATCAAAATTTGCACCCGCACCAGAACCACCGCAGATAGTTTCATAATATTGATATTTCTCATTTCCAAAAGTGAAATTATTCATCGTTCCTTGGGAAGCTGCTAACACACCTAAAGCCCCATATAAAGTATCGGTAATTGCTTGGGAAGTTTCCACGTTTCCCCCAACTACCGCAGCGGGATAAGAGGGGTTTAACATACAACCTTGAGGAATAATAACTTCTAAGGGTTTCATACATCCTGCATTTAAAGGAATATCGTCATTTACTAAGGTGCGAAAAACATATAAAACTGCTGCTTTACATACTGCTGAAGGTGCATTAAAGTTATTATTTAATTGTGGTGAAGTACCAGTAAAGTCTATTTTGGCATTTCTGGAGTTTTTATCAATGGTAATTTCTACTTTAATCATACTTCCATCATCTAAAGCATAACTAAAACTACCGTTTTTTAAAACTTCAATGACTCGACGAACAGATTCTTCCCCATTGTCTTGGACAAAACCCATATAAGCTTGGACAGTTTCTAAACTATAGTGTTCTACCATTTTTAGAAGTTCTTGAACACCGATTTGATTCGCTGCAATTTGCGCTTTTAAATCGGCGATATTTTGAGAAATATTTCTGGCTGGGTAAGGTTCACTACTGAGTAAATTAATTAATTCCTGTTCACAGAAAATCCCAGAATTAACTAGTTGAAAATTATCTAATAAAATTCCTTCTTCTGTTATATTTGTACTATAAGGTGGCATAGAGCCAGGAGTTATTCCACCAATATCTGCATGATGTCCCCGGGAAGCAACATAAAAAATGGGAAAATTAGCATTGAGAAATACAGGAGTAATAACTGTAATATCTGGAAGGTGTGTTCCCCCATTGTAGGGATTATTAGCAGCAAAAACATCACCCGGTTTAATATTATTTTCATGAGTGGAAATCAAAGCTTGAACACTTTCACTCATAGAACCTAAATGGACAGGAATATGCGGCGCATTTGCTACCAATTGTCCATGATGATCGAAAATTGCACAGGAAAAATCAAGTCTTTCTTTGATATTGACAGAGGAACTGGTATTTTGTAATGTTATACCCATTTGTTCAGCGATCGCTCGAAACAAATTATTAAAAATTTCCAACATAACCGCGTCTTGGCGATTTTGGATTTTCGATTTTGGATTTTTGGTTAAAAATTGAGCATTTCCATTATGCTTTAATATCAAATTCTGAATATTAGTTAATTCCGCTTTCCAGTTAGGTTCAATAATATTTGTACCTGTCGCTTCTACAATAATTGCAGGACCTAAAATACAGTCCCCCGGTTGTAAATTCTCCCGACGATAAACTGGAGTATTCCACCATTTTCCAGCCGTAAACATTTGTACGGTTGTCTCCGCAACAGGTAAATTATCATTTATTCGAGAAATTACAGTTACAGTTTGGCGATGATGATGTAATACTAATTCTACCGTTACCGCCTCCACAATTAACCGCTTTTCCGGGACAATAAAGCCATAACGCTGACGGTGTAATTCTGCAAATTGATCCTCTATTGCTTGTAAATCAGCGAAATCTACCACTAAAGGCGCGTCTGTTCCTTCATATCTCAAATGCAGTTTTTTATACAATAAAATCTCCACATTACCAGGATTTTGGCGGTTTAATTCTTTTTTCCCCGCTGCTGCTAATTCTGCGAATACTGCTTTTAAATCTGATAACAATTTTAATTCTAAAACCGCTTCAATAGCTTTGTCCTTTAAGACTCTAACATCTGCTAAACCCATCCCATAAGCAGATAAAACCCCAGAATAGGGATGAATCAATACCTGTTTCATCCCTAAAGCGTCAGCAATTAAACAAGCGTGTTGTCCACCGGCACCACCAAAACAACATAAAGTATATTCGGATATATCATAACCACGTTGAAGCGAGATTTTCTTAATTGCATTGGCCATTTTATCAACAGCTATGGTCAGAAAACCTGTGGCTACTTCCTCCGCTGGGCGATGATCACCAATTTCTGCTCTTAATTCCGCAAATTTACCCTTGACAATTTCTACATCTAATGGTAAATTTGCTTCTCTACCAAATACCTGGGGAAAAAAAGCCGGTTGCAACTTACCCACCATGACATTACAATCTGTGACTGTCAGCGGTCCGCCTTTAGAGTAGGAAGCCGGTCCAGGATTTGCACCAGCAGATTCTGGTCCGACGCGATAGCGAGAACCATCGAGATGTAAAATTGAGCCACCACCCGCTGCAACCGTATGAATAGCCATCATTGGTGTGCGGAATCTCACTCCAGCCACTTCCGCCTCTAATGTGCGTTCATATTCACCATTGTAATGGGCAACATCCGTAGATGTACCACCCATATCAAAACTGATAATTTTATTAAATCCTGCTAGGATGCTAGTTTGCACCGCCCCGACAATTCCCCCCGCAGGACCTGATAAGATACTATCTTTACCTTGAAATGTTTCCGCGTCAGTTAAGCCCCCGTGAGATTGCATAAACTGGAGGGTGACATTTTTCCCCAATTGACTGGCTACTTGATTGACATATCTGCGTAAAATCGGGGATAAATAAGCATCTACTACCGTTGTATCACCCCGACTAACTAACTTCATTAACGGGGTAACTTCATGAGATACTGAAACTTGGGTAAAGCCGATGTTTTTAGCGAGGTTAGCAACTTGTTTTTCATGGTTAGTGTAGCGATAACCGTGCATAAAAACAATTGCACAGGAACGAATGCCGTTATTGTAAGCTGTTTGTAGTTGTGGGTGAACACTATCTAAATTTAAGTTAATTAATATCTCACCTTGAGCATTGTAACGTTCTTCTACTTCAATCACCTGCTCATACAACATTTCTGGTAAAATAATTTGCCGAGCAAAAATGTCAGGACGATTTTGATACCCAATTCTTAAAGCGTCTGCAAACCCCTTGGTGATAATTAAAACAGTTCTATCTCCCTTTTTTTCCAGGAGGGCATTTGTGGCTACTGTTGTTCCCATTTTAACAACTGCGATTTCTTGACTAGGAATAGCCTCGTGAGCAGAAATGCCTAAAATTTGCCTAATTCCCTCTATGGCGGCATCGGTGTACCGTTCGGGATTTTCGGATAATAGCTTATGAATTTGTAACTTACCGTCTGGGCTTTTGGCGACAATATCAGTAAACGTACCACCCCTATCAATCCAAAATTCCCAAGTCATTGTAGATTACACCTCTGTCAATAGTTACAAACCTTGATAAAAACCCTAACTAGGTATTGGTAGGTTTAGCGATTCCCGTTTCCGGCTTCGCTATCATGACTATATTCTATCTGATCAAAATATATCAATCTCATCTGCAATCTGTGATATATGCTGATTTAAGGTTAGACTTTTAATATATGGGAAAAAAATACTTCTTTCCTTATCTATTGTAAAATTCACTTAACAAACAAAGATTGAGTTTAAATAAGTGCCATCAGATACAAAGGAGAAATAACAATGACAGAAAATACTCAAGAAAACAGTGGTAATACTGAACAAAGTTCTCAAGGAACAATGATAGTAGCTGGAATGCGTCCCATTACCACAGGGACTTTACAGGTAGTTGATACCTACAACTCCATGGGAATTCGTCCCATAGGTGCAAACACATTCCAAGTGGTTGATAGTATTAATTTGTCTGGTATTCGTCCCATTGCTTCCAGCGCTTTGGTAATTGCTCAAAACTATTCTATATTCGGAAATCGCCCAATAGCCCCAAATACTTTTGATGATTCCGAAATTTTGATGGGTTTTCTAGATTAGTACCAAAGTTAAGAATTGAGGAGTCAGAATGCTTGTATAAAGTATCCAATGTTTAAAGTGAGGCTATATTCGCCCAATACTTGAAAAACATCCTGTTAATTCTTCTGAGGTCGTTGCATAATTCATACCGCCATTATGCAACACCGTAAATTTACTAATTTTTGTGTGCTAATTTATAGCGGGTAGGATGCCCGCACCACAGACAGCTAACACACCCTACTTCAGATGTACCGCATTTAAGTATAATTTTAATTGGTATAATTATAGCGGGCAGGATGCCCGCACCACAGACGGCTAACACACCCTACTTCAGATGTACCGCATTTAAGTATAATTTTAATTGGTATAATTATAGCGGGCAGGATGCCCGCACCACAAGATACTGATATTTTCAAAAATCAAACCCACTACAGTAACTAATTATTAGTTCTTGTGTGGTTAAATAAATATGATCCCAAAACTATAACTATAGTTGAATCATGAACAAAACTCCTGGACTAACAACCACATTCTTAGCTACCTGCACTATTTTACTAACAGCTTGCGGCGGCGGTAATACGGCTAATAAATCTATCCCCATTGGTATCGCCTTTGCCCAGACTAGCAACGTAGCTTTACTTGGTCAAGAGGGTATAGCAGGTGTAAAAATAGCCGAAAAGTATTTTAATGATCAAGGTGGGGTTAATGGTACACCCGTTAAATTAGTAGTGCAAGATACTAGTGGAGATGAACCAGGGGCAATCAACGCTTTTCAAACATTAATCAACAAAGATAAAGTGGTGGGTATTATTGGTCCAACTTTATCCCAACAAGCTTTTAGTGCTGACCCCGTTGCAGAACGTGCTAAAGTTCCAGTAATTGCAGCATCAAATACGGCTAAAGGTATTCCCGAATTAGGTGATTATATTGCTCGTGTATCTGTACCTATTGCTAAAGTTGCTCCCAATGCAGTCAAAGCAGCACTCAAACAAAACCCCAATATTAAAAAAGTGGCTGTTTTTTATGCCCAAAATGACGCATTTAATAAATCAGAAACAGAAATATTTCAAAAAACAGTTAAAGACGCAAAACTAGAAATAGTTACAGTCCAAAAATTTCAAACTACTGATACTGATTTTCAAAGTCAAATCACTAATGCTATGAATTTAAAACCAGATTTAGTGATTATTTCTGGTTTGGCTGCTGATGGTGGTAACTTAGTAAGACAGTTGCGAGAACTCGGTTATAAAGGTTTAATTATTGGTGGCAATGGTTTAAACTCATCTAATATATTGACAGTGTGTAAAGCACTTTGCGATGGTGTAATTATTGCTCAAGCCTACAGTCCAGATCATGCTAATAATATTAACCAAAAATTTCGACAAAGTTATTTAGATCAATACAAGAAAGAACCACCCCAATTTAGCGCCCAAGCCTTTACGGCGCTACAAGTTTATGTAGAAGCACTCAAAGCTTTAGATAATAAGAGTAAGATTAATAAATTGCCATTACCACAATTAAGAACTGCACTGAATAAACAGATATTAGCAGGAAAGTATGATACACCTTTAGGGGAAATATCTTTCACACCTATCGGTGAAGTAGTACAAAAAGATTTATATGTAGCCCAAATCAAAATGGATAAAGATGGTAATAGTGGCAAATTCACATTTATTAAATAGTCGGAAATGGATTTCACAGTAATTTTACAACAGTTGTTAAATGGGTTATCTATTGGCAGCGTTTACGCTATTTTTGCTTTAGGATATACCCTAGTTTATTCGATTTTAGGCATTATTAATTTAGCCCATGGGGCAATTTTTACTTTAGGTGCGTATTTTACTTATGCACTCATGGGCGGGAATTTTGGCTTTAGTGGTTTGTTAGCTAATGCAGCCTTACCTGTAAAATTGCCTTTTACAATTGCTTTGATTTTAGGTAGTATCTTGGCTGGATTAATCGGAATCATCATGGAACGTCTTGCCTTTAAACCATTGCGGCGTAAAGGTTCTGACCCATTATTAACAGTGGTTTCTAGCTTGGGTGTAGCAGTGGTAATTGTTAACTTAATTCAATATTTATTAGGTGCAGAAAGTTACACTTTTCCGGCAGATACTTTCGGGAATTTACCAGCAGCAATTAATTTTGGTAGCGCCCAACATCCAATTCCTATTCGCACTGTACAACTAATAATTTTTGTTGTTTCCTTGATAGTTGTTTCCATGATTACCTATTTTGTTAATTATACTAAATATGGTAAAGCTATGCAAGCGATCGCTGAAGATCAAATAACTGCCAGTTTGTTAGGAATTAATACCGATAAATTCATCATTATTACATTTTTTATCAGCAGTTTCTTAGCAGGTTTAGCAGGAACTTTAGTCGCTTCTAGTGTCAGTATAGCCGGTCCTTATTTCGGAATTGGTTTTGGTTTACGGGGTTTAGCTGTAATTGTTTTAGGAGGTTTAGGAAGTATTCCCGGTGCAGTTTTGGGAGGTTTAGTTATCGGGATAATTGAAGCATTAGTTCCCGGAGAATATTCTGGTTATAAAGATGCTGTTGCTTTTGGCATATTGTTTATGATGTTATTAGTTAGACCTCAAGGTTTATTAGGTAAAAAGTTTATTCAAAAGGTGTAGAATTAAAATCTTTATCTAAGATAATACAGAAATTAGAGTAATTTAGCTATCAGGAATCTTTGTTATGAAAGAAGTAACTGCTAATACGGCAGCAATGGAAATGGACATTAATTCGCGGACTTTACAGCAAGTTCAGCTTGAGTGAGGTACACCTTGTGCGGGCATCTTGCCCGCACCACAAGAGTTTTATCATTAATATCTGTACTTCATAATATCGGAAACTGCTGTATGATAGAGGATTAACAAAAGAACAAATTGTTAAACTCTTTAAAATCATTGATAAAATGATGACTTTACCTGGGCAATTACAGCAAAAGTTACTAAATCAACTCAACAGTTTAGAGGAGGAAATAAAAATGCCTTTTATCAGTCCTACAGAAGAAATGGCAATAGAACGCGGTAAAGAGATTGGTAAAGAAATTGGTGCATTACAAAAAGCTCGTGATAGTGTCAAAACTGTTTTGCAAACTCGATTTGGTGAGGTTTCTTTAGAGATTATAGTATCTCTATCTCAGATTTCTAATTTATCTATTTTAGATGAAATGTTGAAATTGGCTGTAACAGTTAATTCTTTGGATGATTTTAAACAGACTTTGGAATTGACAATATCTAAATAATTAATTGCGAAGAGAATTTGCTAAAATAAATTAAGTTTTTTAACCCACCTTTTGCTTAATTGTAAATTCGGTGGGTTTTGTCTGTCCAGAAAAGCGTAGGTGCTGGTCAATGGCGCATGGATATCTTTCCCGAAAGTGAACAACTAGGGGCTTTATCTGTTTAAATGTAGTTTATAACCGTCATTTTATTTATTGATGGTTTTTACAGATTGATTGATCTGAGTAGGAGATACTTTTAAAGCAATAATAGGTATTGCAGTTGCTATAATCAAAGAGGGTTTGTCGGGTTTCACTTTGTTCAACCCGACCTACGAAAATCCTTCTCAACAAATAATTTTAACTCATCTGGTAAAACACACCGCAGGGCTAACGGTAAATGAATTAATTGAGTTGACGGGAATAAATGAAACTGATTTACAGAAAGCTTTAGACACTTGAAAACGTCATGATGTCATTGTATAAAATCAGGGACGCTGGAAAATAATAGTAGAATTATTTCGCCGTTGGGTTGTTAAAACACATTCTTGATATACAGCAGTTGCGAAATTGGTGGATAAATGCTTCTTAATACAGCATATTGTCAGTCAATGAGGTACAAGATTGATGTATACTGACTATAAGTAAAATGCAAAATGTTTCCCACACCAAAATATGGCTGAATTTTTTTCTACTTACGGCTCTTTAATTGTCTCAATGGTCTTAGGTTCGCTGCTGGGACTGTCTCTTTACCTTCCTTTAATGACTGGACAATTATCTTTAGCTAGTCCTGGTTTTTATGCTTTAGGTGGCTATATTTCGGCAATTATTTCTACTAAGGTTTTTACCTCAAATAATAGTTTATTTCCTATTCCTTTATTGCTGTTAGAAATGTTAATTTCTGTAATTATTTCCGGTTTATTAGGTATAGCTGTAGGTCTACCTGTATTAAGATTAAGGGGTATTTATTTAGCCATTGCTACTATTGCATTTGTGGAAGTTTTAAGAGTAATTTCTCTCAATTTAGATATTACAGGAGGTGCAGTAGGTATTTTCAATATTCCCCAACCTTTTCACAGCCAAATTGAATATTTATGGATAGCATTACCATTATTAATTATTAGTATGATCTTATTTTATCGCTTAGAAAAAATAAGAGTTGGTAGGGCTTTTATTGCCATTAGAGAAGATGAATTAGCAGCGGGAGCAATGGGAATTAACCCCACCTATTATAAAGTTTTAGCCTTTACCTTGGGTTCAATTTTAGCGGGGGTAGTTGGCGCAATTAGCGCCCATTTTCTGAATACTTGGAATGCTCGTCAAGGAACTTTTGACGCGAGTATTATCTATTTAACCTTTGTGTTAATTGGAGGTTCACGGAGTTTTTTAGGTGCTGTATTAGGGGGAATGGTATTTACAGCTTTACCAGAAGTATTAAGAAATTTAGCTGATACAGGTGGTTTACCAAGTTGGTTATCTCACTTTTTACGAGATGGAAGATTAATTATTTTTGGGTTGTTAATTGTCATTGGTACAATATTTTTTCCCCAAGGTTTAGTCACTCCTGATATTTTCAAGCAAATCAAGTTAAAAATATCTCAATTTTCAATTACTGCTAAAAGAGGGAAGGGGAAAAAGGCAAATCTTTAACATTGAAAAGGTATTTTCTCAAACAAACTTGACAATTTCACCTTTTTTGAATTTAAATCACATAAATCATAGTTAAGATGATGTTAACAGCAAAAGAATTAACCCGTCGTTTTGGTGGTGTAGTCGCAGTCAATAATCTATCTTTTTCGGTTAATCAGGGAGAGATTTTTGGCTTTATTGGACCTAACGGTGCTGGTAAAACTACACTATTTAATTTAATTACTGGTTTAATTCCTCCTTCTAGTGGTGAATTAATTTATCAAGGTCGAGTAATTTCTCAATTACCACCTCATCAAATTGCGGGTTTAGGAATTGCGAGAACATTTCAAAATATTCGCTTATTTGGGGAATTATCGGTATTAGATAATGTAATTATTGCCAGACATTTACACACTCACAGCAATATTATTACAGGAGTGTTAGGTTTACCATTAGCAGTCAAGGAGGAGGAAAACAGTAGAGAAAAAGCCTTAGAATTATTAACATTAATTGGTTTAGATAATCGCACCGAAGAAAAAGCTAAAAATTTAGCCTATGGTGATCAACGTCGTCTAGAAATTGCTCGGGCTTTAGCTTTAGAACCGCAAATTTTACTTTTAGATGAACCTGCGGCCGGAATGAACCTTAACGAAAAACAGCAATTGAGTGAATTTATTCGAGATTTGCGCGATCGCTTTCATTTCACTATTATTATAATTGAACATCATGTACCATTAGTTATGGGATTGTGTGATCGGATTGCAGTTTTAGATTTTGGACAGTTAATAGCTTTGGATAAACCATCTCTAATTAGAAACAATCCAAAGGTAATTGCAGCTTATTTAGGGAATGAATGATAATGAACACAGATCAACATCAATTAACCAGGGAAATCATATTAGATCTACAGGAAATCAATGTCAGTTATGGTGGTATTCAAGCCTTAAAAAAAGTTAATTTAACTATTAAAAAAGGTGAAGTAGTCACCCTAGTTGGTGCAAATGGGGCTGGAAAAACTACCACATTAAAAGCAATTTCTAAAATGCTAAATCCCCAAAGTGGCAATATTATTTATCAAGGACGAAATATCAATCGTCGTCAAGGCCATGAAATGTTAAAACTTGGTTTAGCCCATTGTCCAGAAGGGCGGAGAATTTTAGCCAAACAAACGGTTTTTGATAACTTAATGTTGGGGGCTTATGTGCGTGGAGATAAAAATATTAAAACAGATATTTCTCAGCAATTTGATCTATTTCCTCGGTTAGCACAAAGACGCAATCAATTAGCAGGAACTCTCAGCGGTGGAGAACAACAAATGTTAGCTATTGCACGGGCTTTAATGAGTAGACCAAAACTCTTACTTTTAGATGAACCCAGTTTAGGTTTAGCCCCTGGGATTGTTAAAGAAATTTTTACAATTATTCAGAATTTACGAACAACAGGAGTTACGATTTTATTAGTTGAACAAAATGCTAATTTAGCTTTGAAAATTGCAGACCGAGGCTATGTATTAGAAGCAGGTTCTATGATTTTAACAGGTGCAGCCTCAGATTTAATTAAAGATGAAAAAGTTAAACAGGCTTATTTAGGGTAGGGAATAGATAAGATCATAGGAAAGTTGAAAAAAGAGTAGTTTAATCATGGACAATTCCCCAATTAGATCAAAATCTTTAAACTTTCAAGAAGATTATCCATGTCCAGTATGTCGTATTGGTAAAATTTCGCAAATGCCAATGATGGAGGCTATGTGCTGTGATTTTTGCCACGAAATTCTTACGGTCAATTTGGAACTACAGCAAGTGAAAATGCCTTCTAGAGAACCACCATTAGTTTGGCATTGGAATGGATTTAAGTGGACTCAAGCTCAATTATTAGGTGTGGAATTAGGTTGGGGTTATAGTTTAGCTGCCATTGCTTTTGTCATTTTACCGACAACTTTGATAGGTATTACGGTATATTGTTTTCCCCCTGCGGCTGATGATTTTTTTACCTGGATTCCATTGATTTGGACAGTATTAACTTTTTTGTCGCACTTAGCAATTATTGTTTGGATTGTTATTGAGGTTTATCGCGTCCCCATTGTAGCATATTTGCAAGCCATTGGTCGCTGGCGAAATGGATTGATCAGATAAGACTTTGTTTTTAAATGTTGTAGTTCATTTATTTTAAATACACTGGATTAAATTTTCGAGGATTCTCAAAAATTCTCACATTTCCCTGTGGACTCCTAACTGCCGCAAAAATACTTTTTTTCCTAACTCTAAATAAGTTCAGGGCATTGCTGAAGCTTCTTGGTACAATTTCCGCCAGTGGGTTGAATAGTTTGTTCAATTCCATGCCGATAGCAGCAGCAATCAATCGTTATACTGAACAAATGACTGCATAACCCATCATTTGTTCAATTATTATCTTCATCTTCACTAATATATCATGACGAGCGAATTGGAGCGGTACTACAGAATCTTGGAATTAGAGCCGGGGGCCACACTGGAAGAAATAAATCAGGCTTATAAAGATTTAGTGTTTGTTTGGCACCCAGACCGCCTCCCAAAAGACAATCCGCGTTTACAGCACAAAGCCCACGAAAAGCTGAAATCATTGAATATGGCGCGGGATAAATTGCGCTCTTTAGGAGATAAACAGCCCCTTTCCCCTAATTCTCAACCAGATAAACCATCCAAAACTTACTCTTACTCAGCAAAAACAACCTATCAACAACCACAGCCAAATTCAGATTTGAGTGGTAAAGATTTTAGTCGCGCTAACTTGAGTAATCGGGACTTATCTGGAAGAAACTTGAGTTATGCTAATTTAAGCAGGTCTAATCTCAGTGATACTTTTATGCACAAAGTGATTTTGAGAGGTGCGAATTTGTCAGAAGCCAATTTATTTAGAGCTAACTTACTTTTAGCAGATTTAAGAGAGGCAAATTTACGCTCGGCAAATTTGGTTGGTGCGGATTTCAGCGGGGCTGATTTGCGGGGTGCTGATTTGACAGGGGCAAGAATTCGTTCAGGCGATCGCTTGCTGGTAAAATTAATTGGTGCCAACTTAGCCGGAGCGATCATGCCAGATGGTACAATTCATACCTAAAATCAAATCTAGTCGCTAAAAAGCAAAAAACCAAGTCAACCTACCGTTATAGATATGAATAGCCAGAAATAAAAAAGTTAACCTAATAGCCATTAGTTAAAAACTTGCATATTCCTGTACTATTTGATTATTAACTGGTAATTCTTAAAAATAGTTGAATTTATTTTAGTTCTATTAAACATCATGAATATTGCAGTCATTGGTTGTGGTTACGTAGGTTATGCAGTTGGCAAATATTGGCAGTCAAACAGTAATTTTGTGCTGACGGTCACCACAACTAGCCCAGAACGTATACCAGTTTTAGAAACAATTGCACCCAAAGTTATTGTCACTCCAGGTAACGATTTAGTAGGGTTAAAAGCCGTATTAAAAAATCAGAATGTTGTCTTATTAAGTGTAGGAGCAAAAAACGCCGATTCCTATGAAGAAACCTATGTACAAACTGCTAAAAATCTAGTTTCTCTACTTCCCAAATTTCCTAATGTTCGTCAAGTAATATATACAGGTAGTTATTCAATTTATGGAGATAGAAATGGCGTATGGGTAGACGAAGAAAGTCCACCAGCACCAGCTAATCGCAATTCTCAACTGCTACGAAAAACAGAAGACATATTATTATCAGCAAATAATGAAAATACGCGCGTGTGTATTCTCCGTTTAGGTGGTATTTATGGACCCGGTAGAGAATTAGTAAAAATATTTGCTAGAGCCGCAGGAACAACCCGCGCTGGTAATGGCGAAGATATCACCAATTGGATTCACCTTGATGATATAGTTGGTACTATAGAATTTGCCCGTGAACATCGCTTAGAAGGTATTTATAATCTTGTTGATGATAGTCATCTCACGAATAAAGAATTACTTGATCATGTGATGAAAAAAAATAATTTACCTAATGTTATTTGGGATGCAAATAATAAAAATATCCGCCCCTATAATGCCTGGGTATCCAATCAAAAACTTAAAGATGCCGGTTATCAATTTATTCATCCCCGCATCATTTTTTAGCAATTCTTAAAACTCCCCCTATAAAAACTTGAAATTATGTCCCTATCTAAATCTAAAACAGCATCTCCTACCCAATATTATCTGTGGCAAAATTACCGCTGTGCTTACGAAATTCATCAACCGCTCAATTCTCCAGCAACGGGTATTCCTTTACTGTTAATTCATCCCATAGGAGTAGGATTATCCCGGCAATTTTGGCAGCGATTCTGTCGAGAATGGTATGATAAAAATCACCAAAATCCTATTTACAATCCCGATTTACTGGGTTGTGGTGAAAGTGATATGCCACCTCTAGCACACAAACCAATTAACTGGGCAAAACAGTTACAATACTTCTTGCAAACTGTGGTCAAAAAACCTGTTATTATCGTAGTGCAAGGAGCTTTATTACCAGTTGCTATTGAATTAGTCAAACTGGAAAAAGAATTAATTGCTGGGTTAGTATTTTCTGATCCTACATCTTGGCCAGTAATTACTAAAAACGCCCCTAAATGGCAACAAAATCTACTTTGGAGCATTTTTACATCCCCCATAGGTAATGCTTTTTTTCGCTATGCTCGCACCCGCAAATTTTTGTATTCTTTCTCCGTGGAAAAATTGTTTGCTGCTAGTGAAAATGTTGATGATGAATGGTTAAATATGCTGGAAGCAGATGCTAAAAATATCAATGGACGTTATGCCGTATTTGCTTTTTTAGCGAGGTTTTGGCAAAGAGATTACAGTAGTGATATTGCTGCAATTCCCTATCCTACCTTATTAGTTATGGGACAAAAATCTCTGGGTATTAGTAAAGAAAGCAAACAAGAAAGTCCAGATCAAAGATTAGCGCATTATCTCAATTGTGTATCTCAAAGTCAGGGAATAAAAATAACTGGGAAAAATGTTATGCCCTATGAATCTACTCAGGCATTTGTTGAGGCGGTATCCCCGTTTATAATCAAACTCACAGAATCAAATTTTGAGAATCATTAACCGCAGATTAACGCAGATTAACGCAGATTAACGCAGATAAAAACTGATAAATTACAGCAGTTTCCGATATTATGAAGTACAGATATTAATAATAAAACTCTTGTGGTGCGGGCAAGATGCCCGCACAAGGTG
>NZ_KE384682.1:16756-27065 GCF_000426925.1 Dolichospermum circinale AWQC310F
AGCTACTTGCTGTAAATTACAGCAGTTTCCGATCTGATTATAATTTTTGCACACTAGGAGTTAAGCTGATGATATCATCAATATTTCGTTTCATGGTTTGGCAAATTGCGTCTAAAGGTAAGTCATTTTCATCATAACCAAAGGGGTTTTCAATTTCTAAACCAATGGCTTCAATACCGAATAAGGTAAAACTGACTAAAGCAGAAATTAACCCAGTCCACCAACCCAAACTCTCTACTATTTGAAATGGCAAAAGGAAACAGTATAAAAACAATAATTGTTTGAGGTGAATAGCATAAGCAAGGGGCATTGGTGTTTTTAAAATTCGTTCACACGCACCTAAATTATCTACCAAAATATTCAACAATTCTTGCAAAGAAGCCATTTGATAACTATTGAGACAATTACGATTATACTGTTGTTGTAAATAATCACTAATCCAAAAAGCAATTTCTAAAGGAGGATTATTCATAATCTTTAATTTGATATATTTAGATTCGGGTATTAATGCTTCTAAATCACTATTGATAGGTTCACTTCTTAAATGCAATTTTGTCGCTACTGCAAAGGACACAAGTAAATTTAAGGCATAAATTTTATTATCTTTATCTTCCGGTTCTTTTTCATCAATACATACCCAGATTTGTCGGGCTAAATTGCGGATAGTATTAGCCATGGAACCCCAGCATTTTCTCCCTTCCCAAAAACGTTCATAAGCTGTATTTGTCCGAAATACTAATAATAAACCCAACACTATACTAGGAATAACACTAGCTAAAATTGGTTGGGAAACCGGAACTTTACTATAATAAAGTACAGAAACTAATACTCCGAAAGCCCCAGCTAAAATCACCCGTTGGTAAATAGCAGTAATTACTGAACCTTTGATTTGGAAAGCAGTTTTAAACCATTGCGGTTTTTCAATTACCATAAAATCCTTTTGGAGATGCAATATTGAAATATAATATACAGGAAATCTTGAAAACTGCCAATACCTAATTAGTGTTTTTTTGTAATTTATACAGCGTTTTCCGCTCTGATGAGGTACAAAGTTGAATCATAAAACTCTTGTGGTGCGGGCATCTTGCCCGCTAGATATGTAGATCATAATACCGGGAAGTGCTGTATCTATTGATAGACGTTTAATCTATCATGGCTTGGGAATTTTCGATTATAGCGGTCGTAAATTTATTCATGTTCTCATGAGAAGCCCACACAGTCAGTGACGAATTTATTAACTATTATCCCAAAATACTGAACTTTTAACGTTTAAAGAATTAAGTAACTTTTGCCTTTTATTTGAGGATATTGACAGTTTTTTTCTGGTATTAATAACCGCCAACTTTTACCTTCTTTCTGAATTTGCAGATAAACCTCAAAGGGTTTTTGCACTTGTTTAAAACTGCGTTTTGGCGATTTCACTGTCAAGTCATAATTTCCCTGTACCCGGTAAGCTGGTAAGTTTCCAATGGTCAACGGTTGTTGTTGAGTAATAGATATCCGTTGAATATCAAATTTTTGGAAGTTTAAATCTAGCTGTTGGTTAAGTTGCTGTTGGGTTTGTTCTAGCTGGAATGCGATCGCTTTTTGTACTAATTCTGGTGTTGGTAATAAGGCAATACTACTACAAGCTGTCAGGAAAATTATTAAAATAGCTGTTAAAATTAACTTAATCATATTTAATGATATGTAATTTATTTTTCATGTATTTGAATATGTCCTTATTAACCACCGTTGACTGGGGGAATTAAAACCACTTCGTCACCATTTTGTAAAATTGTATCTGCTTCCACGAATTGTAAATTAACGCCAAAGCGAGTTATTTGACTCCACTGCGTCAGTTCTGGATGTTCAGTAATTAAGCGATCGCATACCGACTTAACTATTGTACCATCAGGAAAATCCCAGATCAATTCAGAGACTCCATAGGCTTCCTGATAAGCAGCAAATAACTTAACGGTGATAGTAATCACAGATTTAGACATATAATTTTTCCATGGCCATTACCTAAACTCCCAAACGCTGAAAATCCTGCTGAACTTCGGCCCATAAAGCTTTATTGTCTGGGTCGGTTTTTAAGGCCTTTTTCAGATAAATTCTGGCTTTTGGGAACTGTTTTTCTGTAATTAAAGCCCGTCCCCAGATTTGATAAGCGATCGCTAACCATTGACGCACTTCTACATCTGCTGGTAAACGTGCTAGTAAAGCCTCCGCCAAAGCGACCGCTTGGGGAAAACGTCTTGCTTGTAAAAACCGCTGTAATTGTTCATAAGTCTTCCATTTTAACCGTTGTTCGATATCCTCCAAATTTGATGGGTGAGATGTAACTTTGATATTTGCTGTTGTTACCTGCGTTTTCACTTCTGAAAAACCAGAAACATGAGTTTTCAGGTCATGAGACTGTGGCTTAATTTCCTCCGGTGATAAGATCATTTGCAGGAATTTATAAGCCTCATTCACCGCAATAAATTTATCTTTTGCTTTGAGATCATCTGGATTAATATCAGGATGATATTGCTGTACCAATCGGCGATAGGACGCTTTCACATCCGCAAAAGAAGCTCCCGACCTTAAACCCAATAAACGATAGCAATCTTGAAGATCCATGTTGGCTTAACTCCAATTCAAAATTCAAAATTCAAAATTCAAATGAACTTTACATCTTGAATTTTGAATTATTTCCTACTATCTAAATAAAGTTTGCTGAAAAAGTTGTCTGTGAGGGGAGGGAACAGGGAACAGGGAACAGGGAACAGGGAACAGTTTCAGCTATCTGGATATCCTCAATTTCCCATATCCGACAAGGAAAAATGCAACTGTTTTGAGACTCCATTTGCCAAAACCTTGCCCTTTTTTGTTCGGAAAATCCTCAAAACCCCTATGAATAAACGGTTTTAGCTTTATATGGCTAACGCCACGCTACGCTATCAGCAAGCCCTAAATACGTTCTTCAATCACCCGATCAATTAAACCATATTCCTGAGCTTCTTGAGCAGACATAAAAAAGTCACGATTCATATCTTTCTCAATTTTCTCTAAAGTTTGACCAGTCTTATCAACATAAATTTGATTTAATTGGTGACGTAGCCGTAAAATCTCTCTAGCTTCGATTTCGATATCAGAAGCTTGTCCACGAGTACCACCAGAAGGTTGATGAATCATAATCCGGGAGTGAGGTAAAGCCATGCGTTTACCTTTAGTTCCCGCAGCCAAAAGAAAAGATCCCATGGACGCAGCCAAACCAACACAAATTGTCACCACCTCAGATTTGATGTGCTGCATTGTGTCGTAAATCGCCAAACCTGCTGTTACAGAACCACCAGGAGAATTGATATACAAATAAATTGGCTTACTCTGATCCTCGGAATCTAAATAGAGTAAGTAAGCGACAATGGCATTAGCAATACCATCATCTACTTCCTCTGTCAAGAAAATAATTCGCTCCCGAAATAGACGATCTTCGAGATCGATCCATTGTTCGTAGGTGCTACCAGGGAGACGATAGGGAACTTTGGGAATACCAATAGGCATAGGACAATTTTAGTAGAGACTATGAAGATAGAACTGTAGATTTTCCGTAATTGTGAATGGAGATCAAACCGGCAGAGATTTTGCTAAATTCTTGGTACTTTCCAGCACCCGATCAATTATTCCGTATTCCTGTGCTTCCTGGGGAGTCATATAGAAAATACGTTCACTATCTTTCGAGATTTTTTCGGCTGTTTGTCCCGTATTTTGGCAAAAAATATCAATAATCACCGATTTTTTCAGCAAAACTTCTTCAGCGTTAACTTGAATATCGGTTGCTTGACCCCGAGTAGCCACACTAAACTGAGTCAGGGCGATATTCGCATGAGGTAAACTAAATCTTTTGCCTTTCCTTCCTGATGATAAAATTAAGGCCGCCATACCCACGGCTTGACCTAAGCAAATAGTGACAATTTCTGACTTAATGTACTGTATTGTGTCATAGATTGCCAAACAGGCCTTAATTGACATCATACCAGCGGTTTCATCCATACCAGCTAGGACAGGATCACCGAGAGAATTGATATAAAGATAGATGGGTTTAGTTTGATCCTCTGACTCCAGATACAGTATTGAGGAAACGAGGGAATTGGCCACATTGGTAGTAAGTGGCTGGTTCAAGAAAAGAATGCGTTCCTGAGCCATGCGTTGACCAATACTAACCCATTGCCACTGATTACTACCAGGAATGTTATAAGGTACTCGAAGTGCTGAATCAACAGGCATGATGGATAATTAGCTTCAAAATTTGGTATGATTGCAGGTAGCTTAAGCGATGACTGGTAGGGGTTTGGGTAGATCCTTCATGCTTTCTAAAACACGGTCAATTAATCCGTATTCTTTAGCTTGTTGGGGAGTTAAATAAAACATTCGCTCAGTATCCTTGGCAATTTTTTCGGGGGGCTGTCCAGTATTTTTGGAGAAAATATCCAGGATAGCTGTTTTGTTTGCTAACACTTCCTTAGCGTAAATTTGAATATCTGTTGCTTGACCCCTTGTGCCACTGCGAGGTTGATTGAGGACAATAGTGGCATGAGGTAAACTAGCTCTATGGCCTTTAGTCCCGGCTGATAGAATCAACGCTGCTGTTCCCAAAGCTTGACCAATGCAAATTGTATGTACGGGGGTTTTGATATAATTAATGGTATCACAAATGGCAAAGGCTTCCGTCTCATAACCAATGGCATCACCTGTGTACCAAGATGTACCCGTAGAATTGATGTAAAAGAAGATGGGCTTGTCTGGGTTGTCAAATTTCAGATAGAGTAACTGAGCAATAATCAGCTTCGTTACATCAACACCCATTTGACGCTTGTATTCGTCTGCTGAAACTAAAGGCATTCCCAGATAGACAATTCGCTCTTTTAACAGTAGAGAAGGCAAATCTGGCGGCGGTGTGCGGAAGGAACTGTCACCGTAATAAGAAGCTTGAACTGCCTTGATGGGGGAATTTTCCATAATTAACTGATAGTCTGAGATGATGCCGTTAATGTCTTACATCCTAGCGCGACGCTTACCTGATTTTGGGTGCGGATTTCTCGCTGATGATGAATAAGTCTATATTTTAGGATATTACATTCTAACTCAAGTTGGTTGAAAAAATACGGTCTATTTTAGATAATTCAGGAGTCATAAGACTTACGTACAAGTCACGAAAGGATAAACCACGAAGGAATCTTCAGGAAACGAAGACCAGAGAATTGCCAGCAGGTAAAAACTCAGATTCCCAACTTTTTAAAGAGGTCGGGAATCTATAAAAAGTTGATACTAATCTATCAATTTCTGCCAAGTCATTGCCCCAACAATACCATCAGCAGTTAAACCGTTTTGCTGTTGAAATTTCTTGATGGCTGCTTCTGTTTTTGGTCCATAAATACCATCAGGATCAGCACCTACACGATATTGCAAATATCTAATAATTACACCACTGGCATGAGTTCCTTGAATCACCCGTTTAGCTAATATTTGATTGATAGCATCCCAGGTGGTATTACCTGCTATTCCTGTTGCTAAAACTCCCACAATTCTCTGAAATTTTTCTGTTGCTGAAGATGTCGCCGGTCCCATGCTATTATCTTCTGTTAAGGGGCGATTATTTTTATCTGTAATTTTCAGACGATTTAAACTCTGTTGTAGTCTCAGAATGCTCTTATCTTTATTGCTTCCTTGGTCTATAACAGGATTTGCGGGTAAGTTAGCAACAGGATTTGCGGGTAAGTTAGGAGCAGGATTTTCAGGTACATTAGGAACAGGATTTACAGGTGTATTTGCTGCTTTACCTGTTAAGCCGGCAACTATGGCGTTGGCCATTGCTTCACCATCATATATTTGCATATCTTTAGCAGAATCAATGAAGCAACCCTCTATAAGAATTCCCGGCATATTTGTTCTTCTAAGAACATACAAGTGAGAACCACTTTTAACACCACGATTAAAAAAGCCTAATTTGACAATTTCATCTAATACTTTTTGGGCAACTTTTCTGCCACCGTCGCTAATCGCAAATACTTCAGTCCCATTGGCTTGACCATTAAAGGCATTAAAATGAATAGATACAAAAAAATCTACTCGGTTACTATTGGCTTTATCACAGCGGCCACCTAAAGAACGATTTACTGTACTGGCGCTATTGGGTTTACAAGGAATGACTGTATGTCCTAAACTTTCTAATTTAGCTATCACCTTATTACCCACTTCCATTGTTAACCTATCTTCTGATCTTATGCCGGTTGCACCACTATCAGGAGGGCAGTTGTGACCAATATCAATGCCGTATTTCATTTGTATCTCCTTGAGTAACTTTACTGGTATTTTAATGATTCACTACTTGTTAATCTATTTCCAAAAAGCATAGATATAATTTTAATCTCTAGGCAGAGATTCCCCCATTAATCCCCAAAAATGTTTAAGATTAAGGTAAAGAAATATTTCGTAGCCAAAGCATGATGAAACGCATTGTCTTAATTGCTGGATTTGAATCCTTTAACGCGGACTTGTACCGAACAGCGGCTAGTTTAGCTAGTTCTCGCTGTCCAGATTTGGATATTCGAGTTTTTAGCGATCGCAACATTACCACAAACAGCACCGAAGTAGAAACAGCACTTAAAAATGCAGATGTCTTCTTTGGTAGTTTAATCTTTGATTATGACCAAGTTATGTGGTTGCGGGAGCGTATCGTTAGTATTCCCATTCGTCTCATTTTCGAGTCAGCACTAGAATTAATTAGTTTAACAAAAATCGGTGCATTTGCCATCGGTGACAAACCCGCAGGAATGCCTAAACCGATTAAATTCATTCTTGATAAATTCACTAATGGTAAAGAAGAAGACAAACTTGCTGGTTATATCAGTTTCCTGAAAATCGGACCTAAGTTATTAAAATTTATCCCAGTCCAAAAAGTCCAAGACCTACGCAACTGGTTAATTATCTATGGTTATTGGAACGCCGGCGGTTCAGAAAATGTCGCTTCCTTATTTTGGACAATTGCAGAAAAATACTTAGATTTAAAAGTTGGAGATATACCACCACCCACGGAAACCCCCAACATGGGCTTATTACATCCTGACTATCCAGGTTTTTTTACCTCACCCCGTGAGTATTTACAATGGTATCTTGCAGGGCGAGTGTCTCACCCACCTAAGAAAGGCGGGCAAGATGCCCACCCCACAAAGCCAGTTATTGGTATTCTACTTTACAGAAAGCACGTCATCACCAAACTGCCCTATATTCCCCAACTGATACGGCATTTTGAAAAAACCGGGTTAATTCCCCTACCCATCTTTATCAACGGTGTAGAAGGGCACGTAGCCGTCAGAGATTGGATGACCAGCGACTACGAAACCCAACAGCGTCAACTAGGTAATCTGGAAACCCCTTCCCTTTCCTCAGAAGCGGTAAAAATTAATGCCATAGTTTCTACCATCGGTTTTCCCCTGGTTGGTGGTCCTGCGGGTTCTATGGAAGCGGGAAGACAGGTGGAAGTAGCTAAACGCATTCTAGCGGCCAAAAATGTCCCTTATATCGTCGCAGCACCGTTATTAATTCAAGATATTTATTCTTGGACACGCCAAGGTGTGGGCGGTTTGCAAAGCGTTGTCTTATATGCCTTACCAGAATTAGATGGTGCAATTGATACAATTCCTTTAGGTGGTTTAGTCGGTGAACAAATTTATTTGATTCCTGAAAGAATACAGCGTTTAACTAATAGAGTCAAAAGCTGGGTTTCCCTGAGACAAAAACCTATTTCTGAACGAAAAATTGCCATTATTTTATATGGTTTCCCCCCCGGTTATGGTGCGGTGGGAACTGCTGCATTATTAAACGTTCCCCGCAGTTTAATTAAATTACTAAATGCACTCAAAGCACAGGGTTATACAGTTGGTGATATTCCCGAAGACGGAGAAGAATTAATTCGACAAATTAAAGCAGCAGATGAAAACCCCACCCCAACCCTCCCCGCAAGCAGGGAGGGAGTCGGAGTCATATCTCCCGTCGTTTACGGGGGGGCTAGGGGGGGTTATACAGTCAATGCTAAAACATTAGAAAAATGGTTAGGCTATCTGTTGACATCTCGCATAGAAAAACAATGGAAATACCTCACCGGTAGTGGCATTAAAACTTATGGTGATGAGTTTAATATTGGTGGTGTGCAATTAGGTAATATCTGGATAGGTGTCCAGCCTCCTTTAGGTATTCAGGGTGATCCCATGCGGTTAATGTTTGAAAGAGACCTCACCCCCCACCCTCAATATGCCGCTTATTATAAATGGTTACAAAATGATTTTCAAGCTGATGCTGTTGTCCATTTTGGAATGCACGGAACTGTAGAATGGTTGCCAGGTTCACCTTTAGGAAATACTGGCTATTCCTGGTCTGATATTCTTTTAGGAAATCTGCCAAATCTCTATATCTACGCAGCAAATAATCCTTCAGAATCAATATTAGCTAAACGTCGCGGTTATGGGGTGTTAATCTCTCATAATGTCCCTCCCTATGGACGCGCTGGTTTATATAAGGAGTTGGTAAATTTACGGGATTTAATTGCAGAATACCGCGAAGATCCAGCCAAGAATTATCTGCTAAAGGAGGGAATTTGTAAGAAAATTCTTGATACCGGTTTGGAGGTGGATTGTCCTTTTGATGATGCGAAAAGCTTGGGGATTCCTTTTACACCGGAAAATGTGAGAATGTTCAGTAATCACGCTTTTGATCATTATTTGGTGAAGTTATATGAGTATTTGCAAGTTCTGGAAAATCGTCTTTTCTCTTCTGGTTTACATACTCTAGGTGCAGCACCAAATCAGGAGGAGTTAACTGGTTATTTGGATGCTTATTTTGGAAACGAACCACAGAGGCACAGAGAACACGGAGAGGAGGAGGAAATTACAAGGTTATTAAATCAATCTACTGATGAGTTGACTAATCTTTTAAGGGGTTTAAATGGTGAGTTTATTCTTCCCGCACCCGGTGGGGATTTGTTACGAGATGGTGCTGGTGTTTTACCAACTGGAAGGAATATTCACGCTTTAGATCCTTATAGAATGCCTTCTCCTGCTGCTTTTGAAAGGGGTAAGGAAATTGCTAAAAAAATTATTTCTCAATCTTTGGATGAAAATAAGAAATATCCTGAAACTGTGGCGGTTTTATTATGGGGTTTGGATGCTATTAAAACTAAGGGTGAATCTTTGGGGATTCTCTTGGAGTTGGTGGGCGCTGAACCTGTGAAGGAGGGAACTGGAAGAATTGTTAGATATGATTTAAAACCTCTAGATCAAGTTGGACATCCTCGTATTGATGTGTTAGCAAATCTATCGGGTATTTTTCGGGATAGTTTTGTGAATATCATTGAATTATTAGATGATTTGTTTCAACGGGCTGCGGAAATTGATGAACCAGAAGATATGAATTTTATTAGAAAACACGCTTTGGCTTTAAAAGCTCAAGGTGTGGAAAATTATTCGGCTAGATTGTTCTCTAATCCTGCCGGTGATTTCGGTTCTTTGGTTAATGATAGGGTGGTTGATGGTAATTGGGAATCTGGAGAAGATTTGGGGAATACTTGGGAAAGTCGCAATGTCTTTAGTTATGGCAGAAATGATAAGGGACAAGCTAGACCAGAGGTATTACAAACATTATTAAAAACTAGCGATCGCATTGTTCAAGAAATAGATTCGGTAGAATATGGTTTAACTGATATTCAGGAATATTATGCCAATACGGGGGGTTTGAAAAAGGCCGCTGAAAAACAAAGTGGTAAAAAGGTACAAGCCAGTTTTGTGGAAAGTTTTTCTAAAGATACCACACCCCGCAATTTAGATGATTTATTACGCATGGAATACAGAACTAAGTTATTAAATCCTAAATGGGCTGACGCAATGGCTAATCAAGGTTCTGGTGGCGCTTTTGAAATTTCTCAACGCATGACGGCTTTAATTGGTTGGGGTGGAACTGCTGATTTTCAAGATGATTGGGTTTATGATCAAGCTGCGGATACTTATGCTTTAGACCCAGAAATGGCGGAAAAATTACGTAAAGCAAATCCTGAAGCTTTTAAGAATATTTTGGGCAGAATGTTGGAAGCGTCAGGACGCGGTTTATGGCAAGCTGATGGTGATAAATTAGATCAATTGCGAAAATTGTATGATTTAACTGATCAGGAATTGGAAGGTGTTAAAGTATGAATTTAACTCTTTTCTATTTGTAGAGTAAGTAAGTGAACGGAAAAAAACCGACATAAGTAACGAAAAGTAAAGTTGCCCAAAACCTGTTCCCTGTTCCCTGT
>NZ_KE384682.1:27138-31566 GCF_000426925.1 Dolichospermum circinale AWQC310F
CTTCAAAAATCCCAATTTGAAACATTTATAAATTATTCCTACTTGTCTAAGGATTATTTATACCACTACAGCCTATCTAAATCAGATCTAACATCTGGCGGCGTTTTTGCTCAAACTCATACTCAGAAATTAATCCTTCTTGACGAAGCGCGTCCAACTCCCGCAAAGCATTAGCTACTGATTCTACTTGATTACTCTGAGGAGGCGTTACCTGACCTTGACTTCTACCCAAATTAAAATGACGATCAAAAGTCTCTTGATCTTGAGTTAAATACCAAACCCACTCAATAGCACTAGCTACCTTGGGAATAGGTGTCCAAGATAATAAAACATACAATATTCCCCAAAGTGGTTGCCCCAAGTAGAATTTATGCAAGCCTGGAATCGTTATTGTCCCAGAAAAAGCTAAAATAGCCGCAATAATCCGATTTTTTTCCTTAATTAACATCATCTCATCCTAATATAATTTGTGGGATAATTTGTCAAGTTACTTCCAAAGCTCAGAAAACAAGTAGTGAAATTTCGGTAAAAAACCCTACCTTAACCAACCTAGTTTTTATATATGAATCTTCTACACTAAAATTAAGGTGTAAAGCCAAAATTTCCAGCTACTGGACTAATAGTAATCATTTAAATTAAAGAAAATGGGATTCTTCGACTCGGAAATAGTGCAGCAAGAGGCCAAGCAGTTGTTTGAAGAGTATCAAGCACTCATTCAACTTGGCAACAGCTATGGTAAATTTGACCGTGAGGGCAAGAAATTGTTTATTGAGCAAATGGAATCTATGATGGACAGATATCGCGTCTTTATGAAGCGTTTTGAGCTATCAGAGGATTTCATGGCCCAAATGACTATACAGCAGCTAAAAACTCAATTAGGTCAGTTTGGTGTAACTCCACAACAAATGTTTGAGCAAATGAATGTCACATTAGAAAGGATGAAAGCGGATTTGGAAAAAACAAAATGACCATTTAGGTAATGGGTAATGGGTAATGGGTAATGGGTAATGGGTAATAGGTAACAATAATTTCCCATCACCACTGTCAACTGTCAACTGTCAACTGTCAACTGTCAACTAACCTATTAATTTGACTTAGGACGTGGGAACTGAGAGGGGGACTTAAACTTCTCTACAGGCACATCCTTAAGTGCTTTCATCATAAAATCGCGCCAAATAGGGGCTACCATTACCCCACCAGTTGCTCCACGTGCTAATTGTCTGCTGTCGTCCCTACCTACCCAGACCGCAGTAGTTAGTTGCGGCACAGTACCCACAAACCAAATATCCTTTTCTGAGGATGTAGTTCCGGTTTTCCCAGCGGCTGGTCTATTTATGGCGGCATTTTTACCCGTACCTTCAGTAATTACCGAAGTCATAATATCAATGGTCGCCGCTGATGCCCAAGAATCGAGAACTTGTTTAGGTTTAGGTGTATTATCGAGAATCACATTACCAGAACTATCTGTAATGCGGACAATTACGGTAGGTGGTGATTGCCAGCCATAATTAGCAAAGGTAGCATAAGCACTAGCCATTTCTAAAGGAGTGACACCAATAGCACCTAAAGGCAGAGAGGTAACGGGTTCCATTGGACTCATAATACCCAAAGTCCGGCAGGTTTCAACCACTTTATTCATTCCCACCGCTTTACCAAGTTTAATCACTGGGATATTGCGAGAATGGGCTAGGGCTGTGCGAATTGACATTGCTCCAGCAAAACTACCATCATAGTTTTTTGGGTAGTACCAACCATTACCATCTTGATAACCCACTGGAGCATCTATGACTGTGGTATCCGGTGCATATTTACCACTAGCAAAGGCAGCATAGTAAACAAAAGGCTTAAATGAAGAACCTGGTTGACGTTGCGCTTGGGTAGCTCGGTTAAATTCACTGGTTTTATAATCTACACCACCAACTAGAGCTTTAACAAAATGCGTCCGAGGATCAATTGCTACCAAGGCCATTTGATTCTTAGATAACCCTTGGGACTGAAGCTTTTGATGCCATTCTTTAATGGTTTCTTCAGCCATGGCTTGGAATTTAGCATCAACAGTAGTTTGTACGCGCATTCCTCCTTTGAGCAGGGCATCCCGGCCAAATTTTTTCCGCAACTCTTGGGCTACTGTATCGGTAACATAAGGTAGGGCGCTACCTTGAAAAGACCTGATTTTACCAAGTTTAATTTCTTCTTTTAAGGCATCATCCTTTTCTTTTTGGGTAATCCAATTTAACTCTATCATCCGCCCCAAAACTTCTTTTTGTTTCTGTTTGGCCATTTTCATACTGGCAAAAGGGCTAAACTCTTCTGGTGCTTGGATTAAACCAGCCATCATGGCTGATTCACCTAAAGTTAAATATTCTGCTGATTTGTTAAAATAACTGCGGGCTGCTGTTTGCACACCGTAGTTGTTATGACCCCAATAAACTTGATTGAGGTACATTTCCAGAATCTCGTCTTTACTGAGAATTTGCTCTAAACGAATTGCTAGTACAGCCTCGGCTAATTTCCGCGTAAAAGCCCGTTTTTGAGACAAAAACAGGTTTTTCACCAATTGCATGGTGATGGTAGAACCACCTTCTTTGACACCACCTGCTACCATGTTGACTACCACAGCACGGCCAACTCCACTAGGATTAATCCCATGATGATCGTAAAAGTGACCATCTTCACTGGCCAAAACTGCGCGTTTCAGGTTGGGGGAAATTCTATCCAATGGTACTACTTCTCGGTTAGCTTCTCCGTGGATACTGGTTAAAAGTTTACCTTTTATATCGTATATGTAAGTTGTTTCTGAAGGAAAAAAGTTTTTAATTTGTCTAACATCTGGTAAATTACGGAAACTAATGGCTAAACCAACTAGTGTCCCCGCTACAATGGAGCTTGATAGGAGTGTTATAAATAGGAGAGTACCCCCAGTTATCTGACCGACTCCTTTAAAAAACTCAAATCCAGATGAATCCTGCTGTTGTGGTTGTTTGTTATCAAAAGTCCTGGATGACACGGCTATCTCACTTCCTCACTGGTAAATTTAAATGTAATTCATTAAATGGCAAAAGACGGTTAATTTTTTGTAATTATAGTAATCTGGCAAAACAGAGCAGGGATGACAACCCTAACTTTTACAGTCGAAAGTATATTTAATGGCGAATTTCTTAGTATGACGCAAAATTTCTCTTGGTTGCATCGTGGTGTGGCAGAAATTTTTCCTCAACCCCATAACGATGATCATGACACGGAAAGTCTAGAAAAACGGTTACTTAATTCTGACCGTCCTTTAAGAATTAAACTAGGTATTGACCCTACGGGGGCAGATATTCATCTTGGTCATAGTATACCTGTGCGGAAATTGCGGGCTTTTCAAGATGCTGGTCATACGGCGGTACTGATTATTGGGGATTTTACGGCGCGAATTGGTGATCCTACTGGTAAATCTGAGGTGCGTCGTCAGCTTACGGAGGCTGATGTGACACGAAATGCTCAAACTTATCTTGACCAGGTACGTCCTATTTTAGATTTTGATACTCCTGGTCGGTTGGAGGTACGTTATAACTCTCAATGGCTTTCCCAGATGGATTTAGGAAAAACTTTAGAGCTACTTTCTACCATGACTGTAGGACAAATGTTAGCTAAGGAAGGTTTTGCAGAACGTTATCAACAAGAGAGTCCCATTTTTCTCCATGAGTTCCTGTATCCACTGATGCAAGGTTATGATTCTGTGGCTGTGGAAGCAGATGTAGAATTAGGGGGAACTGATCAAAAATTTAACATCGCTGTCGGTCGAGATTTACAACGTCATTTTGGCTTAAAACCGCAGTTTGGACTGTTATTACCAATTTTGATTGGCACTGATGGTGTACAAAAAATGTCTAAGTCTTTAGGTAATTATGTTGGTTTGGGTGAACATCCTTCACAAAAGTATCAAAAACTCCAAGGTGTACCAGATAATTTACTCCCACAGTATTTTGAATTGCTGACAGATCTATCTTTGGATAGTTTGCCACAAAACCCACGCGATCGCCAGGAGTATTTAGCCTGGGAAGTGGTGCGTCAATATCACGGTGAAGCGGCAGCTAATGAGGCTAGAGAGGCTGCTAAAAGTGGTGGACGGGAGGGAGCATTACCGGAGTATTCTGTGGCTACTATTCCTCAATTTCCTGCGAAATTAGCCTTTGTTTTGGGTGCTACTGGTTTATGTAAAAGTACCGCCGAAGGTAAAAGGAAAATTCAGGAGGGTGGAGTGAGGATAGATGGTGATAAGATTACTGATGCGGATTTAAGTTTTTCTCAGCCTGATGATTTATACAATAAAGTGTTACAGGTAGGTAAGAAAAATTTTGTACGGTTAGTAAAGTAGCTATAGCAATCCTACCCCAACCTTGAGAAAATACGTAGATAAAAATCCTTGTTTTATAAGCACTTGAG
>NZ_KE384682.1:31622-51863 GCF_000426925.1 Dolichospermum circinale AWQC310F
CTATCAGCTATCAGCTTAAAATAAAAAAACTGACTGCTGACGGCTGTTATAATGTTTTCATCATTAATAATTGTTCAAAGTCATGATTCAAACCTTAACTAAAATTGTTACCTTCGAGGAATTTGTTAACTCGCTTCCTGACAATTCCGATATACGTTATGAATTACATCATGGAGAAATTGTTAAAATGGCGCAACCAGTGGGAGATCATGAAGAACTTAAAGGGTTTTTAACTATCAAAATTAGTGCTAAAATTGATGGGTTAAATCTTCCTTATGTGATACCTAATCAAGTTATAGTTAGACCAGAAGGTAAAGATTCTGGTTATTTTCCCGATTTGTTGGTTTTAAATCGTGCCAATTTAGCTAATGAACAATTATGGAAAAAACAATCAGTTATTAGTCATGGTGCTTCCATAGCTTTAATCATTGAAATTGTTTCCACTAATTGGCGTGATGATTACCATTTAAAGTATGCTGATTATGAGGAAATGGGTATTGCTGAATATTGGATTATAGATTATGCAGCTTTAGGAGGACGTAATTTTATTGGTAATCCTAAACAACCTACTATTTCTGTTTGTAATTTGGTAGATGGAGAATATCAAATCAGCAGATTTAGAGATGATGAACAGGTTATTTCTCAAACTTTTCCTGAATTAAATTTAACTGCAAATCAGATTTTAAAAGCTGGTATGATGTAGGTTTAAATCAAATAAATCAAGATATTTGCAGATTTATTCACCAAACATTATCTAAACAGCTATAAATTAATTTTGACTAATCTAGGACTTACCCACGATTCACTGAATAACGAACCACAGAGGCACAGAGAACACAGAGAAATGAGGGTTTGAGGAATATTTTGCTTAAGTCCTGTAATCTTGACAAAAATTTCTGACATATTCCCTGAAAATGGGAGATAAATCAAACAATATGTTATCCCCTGTAATTTTCTGAATTAAATACCTTTTTTGTAGAGATTCTAACCCATTAATAAAATTAGTAGAAGATAATTCTAAGGTAATTTTTAGATATTCTCTAGATACAGGTTGATTACATTTACTCAATGCTAAAATAATCTGTTGTTCAATGGGTGATATATTATTAAATATTTGGCTAAATAAAGATTGCATTTCTTGAGTAATTACTAATTCATTTTCTGCTAAAAATTCACTAACTTTACCATTAAAAATCTTTTTAATTGAGATGGTAATAGTTTTTAGAAACAATGGATGACCTGTATATAATATCATTAAATTTAACCAAGTATCTTCATCTTTTAATCCGGTATTTTTCAGAATATCTATATTTTCTAGTCCTGATAGTTCTAAAGATTTGATAGGATATAATTCTTCATCTAAAGATTCCATTTCTGGACATTGTTCTTGACTGATTAAAATTACATGACTTTGATGTTGGGTTTCTGTAATCATTTTGAATAAGGTTTGATACTCTTGATATTCTGGTTGATATTTTCCCGCAAATTGATGAGGAGTAAAGATATTTTGTACATCATCAAGAATAATTAAGCATTTTTTATCTGTGAGAATATCAAATAATTGTTTTAATTTATCATTTATAGTTTCTTTGGGTTCTTGTTGACAAGTATTTAATAAGTCGTTAATTAGTAAATTTAGGGCTTTGGGAAATTTTAAACTTCTCCAAATAATAACTTCAAACTTTTGTTGATGTAAGTCTATAAATCTTTTAACGAGTGTGGTTTTACCAATACCGGATAATCCTAAGATGGAGATTAAATTAGTAGTTTGGTTTAATATCCAATGGTTAAGGGTTTGTAGTTCTTTTTCTCTGTTATGAAACTTGATGATTTGGGGTGCTAGAGTTAAATCGTGATGAGATAATTTAGATTGAGTATTTATATTAGTTTCTTGAGTTTTTTGATGAGAATGATTTAAGGTTTGTGGATATTAAAAATAATTGTTATTACCATTTATATTATAAATATTAGAATTTTCAAATGATTTAATATATCCCCTTTCTAATGTAGAACGGAAATTAGTTTTTTTAATATTTTCATTTAATGCTTGAGATAAAAGTTGCCATAATTCAGCACCTATATCTCCGACATGATTTTTAGTAACATTACATTCTTGTGCAATATCATCATAGGTTCGTCTTTCCCATGTTCCCTGAACTACAGCAGCTTGAACATCATCTAAATGCTTGCCAGTTTTTTCAAAGACTATCTTATCAACAAATGTTACAACTTCGTTTACATTCATACAAGCTATACACTGTAAAGGTTGTAACCATTATAGATGAATATTATTCAATTTTTTCCGATCTTTTCCTATTTTTTGCTTAGTATTTTGTAATAAAACAACCGTATAAATCCGTTTATATCAGACTGGTTAAAATACTGAAATTCTGGGATTGTAGTAGTTGAGCCAAATATAAAAGAATTATTGTCAATATAGGAGCAAAGAATGTCAAACCCAATTCGTGTACTTGTTTTTGGAACTACTGGAACAGGAAAGACAAGTTTGTGTAATGCCCTCACAGGTGAAAACCAGAAAGCCAGTGATGCTGCTGAAGGTGTTACATTTAAGTCTTATACTTACCAAGAAGTGGAAATTTCGGATGGTAAATCACTTATAATCACTGATACTGTTGGTCTTAATGAATCAGAACGTGGCAGTGTACCCTCTAGAGATGCTGTTAAAGCACTTATCAAGCTAATTAAAGAGTCTAAAGAAGGATATAACTTACTCATTCATGTATTTCGTATCCCCCGCATTACTCAAACTGAGGAAAATAACTATGAATTTTTTGTGAGAACAATCTCAGAATCTAAAATTCCTACAATCCTTGCTGCTACAGGCTGCGAAAATGTAGATCCAATGTCTAAGTGGAAAAATGATAATTCTGGAGCTTTTGCACGAAAGGGTCTAGATTATAAAGATATTATTTGCACTTGTTTCGCTAGTGGTGGACGATTGGAATCCGTCTACAAAGACTTGAGAGATGAATCTCGTCAGTTACTTCTTGGGGCTATTGAAACTTATGCAACAAAAGAACCGATTCAACTTTATAGTACCTACCAAGGATTCATAGCAACTATGAAGAGGGCTTGGAATTGGTTAGTTAGCTGGCTAGGTTTTGACGACCTAATGTTTCAATTTAATGAGGGACTTATACAACTACTAATTCGGATTGGGTTTACAAGAGATGAAGCAAAAGAATTTGTAAGTCAAGTAGGTGTTTCAGATAAACAGTGATAGTTGTATTTGTAAGTTGGGTTGAGGAAACAAAACCCAACATTGATATCAAATTTTCATCAAACAATTACTAATCTAACTGATGATAGCAATAAAACACCCCAAATAAGCATTCTATCCTTCAATTTCCCAATCTTCAATTTTCAAACCTTCAACTCTGAGAAATTCCTTAGTATTATGAGTCACCAAAATCAAATCATGAGATAATGCAATAGAGGCAATTAATAAATCATTATAACCAATAGGAGTCCCAATATTAGCTAACTGCGCCCGAATTTTACCTGCATTTAAAGCTGAAATATCATCTAAAGGTAAAGAAATAAATACTTCTAAAAATCGCTTTACTTTTGCCCAAACTTGATCAAGATTATCACTTCTCATTGCACCATAAAATAACTCTAATTTGACAACTGAACAAACAGCAACATCTTCTAAATCAGTATTTTCTAACTTGCGACGAATAATCAAATCTTCATTCAGATATTTAATACATACATTTGTATCTAACAAATATTTCATGATAATTTAAACTCCTCTAAGTCATCAAAAACACCTTCAGAATCTATAGTTAAAGGAGTATCTTTTAAACATCCTGATGTTTCCTCAAAAAAATTAGCTGGCCAACCTTTTCCTTTGGGTTTATTTTCCTGTTGAAAATCATGACTAGGTTTTAAAATAATAGTAATAGTTAAATCAACATTAACAATATTTACAGGAATATCTAAATGTAATATTCCATCTTCACCAACATGAGAACTTAAAGTTATTGTTTCCATAGCATTTAATTACATGGAGTGATTTTTACTAAGATATATCTAATTATACATCAGATATTTAAAAATTGCCAAATTGAACATACTAGTTGTAGATGATATAGCCTTTCCCAGCAAGTAGGTTGGGTTGAGGTAACGAAACCCAACATTGATATCAAATTTTGACAACATGATCAACACTTGTAACTTGATTCTTAAACTGTTCCCACAACTGAAAAAATAAATCAAAAGCTAATTTTTCATCCTCTACTTGAGACAAAATAATACTTTCCCAACCTTCAGCAGAATTAATTTGATATTTCCCTTGTATCCATTTCTGAATCAGATTCTCGTCTTGATACCTGTAAATGTAAAGGACGATTATTAATTGTCAATTGAAGAATATAAATAATATTATTATACGATAAATTAGCAAATATTTTTGCTAATCGCCATATCATAAACTGTCTATTTTGTCAACCCACCTTTGACTTCGCTTTACAAAACTACATCAAGCTATTTCTAAATTTGTCCGAAAAATTCTCTATCACTCCTGAATATTTTCCCCGTCCTCACTTTCCCTATTTCTCAAATACCTATCAATAAAGGATTTCCAAATTCTACTTCCTGCAATTGTAGAAAATTGATATACTACGCCTAGATTTTGAAATTTTACCAAATCGCTGAAACTATTGCAAGATCGTTGATAAATAGAAATTATTCTCAATAAAATATTAAGAAAATATAAATATGAAGTTCTGTTAATTTTTCGATGATATTAATATTTAAACTATTTTCCAAATATCTATAATTTAAACTTATAAATTAAGGAAATAACAGGCTTAAGAGTAAAATTTTTGTTGTACTCTATTACACAGTATTTATAGGTTATTAAACACTTATAGGCTTTATTTAAGTAAGTCTAATTGTTAAACTACTCAAAAGTAGTCATATTAAACATCGCTATTGAAGTATAATAAATTGGATAATATGTAATAAGTAATAACCATAATTATGAATGATGAAAAAATTATTGTACCTTTAGATGTACCAGATTTAGATAGCGCGATCGCTCTCATTAATAAACTTCCTCAAGTCACTTTCTGGAAAGTTGGTTTGGAGTTGTTTACCAGCACTGGTCCGAAAATTCTCGATATCCTCAAATCTCAAGAAAAACGTATTTTTCTCGACTTGAAATTTCACGATATCCCCAACACTGTCGCTGGTGCTTGTCGCGCTGCTGCTGGTTATGGGGTGGATTTATTGACAATTCACGCAACTTGTGGTAGTGATGCTCTCAAAGCGGCTGCGGAAGCTGTGGAAATTGGAGCGGAAAAAGCCGGAACAAAACCTCCGCAATTAATCGCTATTACGTTGTTAACCAGTATTTCCCCACGACAATTGGCGTTTGATTTGAAAATCCCCCTGGAATTACCAGAATTTGCTCTGGAAATGGCACTTTTAGCTGAAAAGTCAGGGTTGAATGGGGCGGTTTGTTCTCCCCAGGAGGTGCAACAATTAAGAGAAACTTGTAAAAATGACTTTTTGCTCGTTTGTCCAGGGGTGCGGCCTACTTGGTCTGATAAAGGCGATCAAAAGCGATCGCTCACTCCTTCCCAAGCTATCACAGCGGGTGCAGATTATCTCGTTATCGGTCGTCCTATTACTGCGGCGGCTGAACCTGAGTTAGCCTGGAATCTGGTTATTGAGGAGTTAAATACTTTTCCCACCAAAAACCAAAGGCCTCTTGACTAAAAAACTTTGGTTATCAAGATAGTTCTTCCTTATCAACTCTATGATAACAAATTCAAAATCAATTGTCAACCCCCTTGATAGTATTCTAATGAGGTATACACCAATTTATTCCCTGTTCCCTGTTCCCTGTTCCCTGTTCCCTAAAAATAAAAAACTTTGTACCTCACGAGCATGGGAACTGCTATATTTAATAGCCTGTAATTTATGGTTATTTATTGCTCCTGGATTTTATTATCCTCTAATTGCGAAAAGTATTACTCCTAAATCTGTAAGTCCCCAAGTTACTAACTCCTGTTCTCAAAAAAGTTTAGAAACTTTAACAACTCAATTAATGTTAGATCTACCTGGCTATGCTAACCGTGTTACTCAACGTGCGCGTCGTCTGAAAAGGAGTGTTGATACTTTTTCCTATATTTTAGCTGCGGGTAAACCAGAGTTTGAATCTTTACCATTAAATCCTGGTATTGATCATGGGAATAACTATAACACAGAAGGAGTAGAACAGGTTTTCTTTACAACTTTAGAGAGAAAATATCTCCATAAAAAACCTGTAGAATTACAAGAATTTCACAGGCTATTTTTGACAAAAACTAACACTGGTTGGAGTGTGGTGATGATGTTTTCTCAAACCAGTGAGTATCCAGTTAAACCTCCTATCGCACCACCCAGAAATAGTAGTTATGGTGCGATCGCTCAAGGTGTTAAACTATGGTTACGGGATTGTCAAGCTGGAAGTGTTCGATTACAATAGGTAGTTACAGCCATTTTCAGGTAAATCGTTTTTTGTTTCCCAGTCAGGCGCAAATCAATATACTACTACCCTTGGGGAATTTGATTTAATTCTGCTGTCAGCTTCTCTTTGTTGCGTCTGCGGATTTTTGCGTAAAGTTGAATACTCACAGCCATGAACACCACTAAACCGAAAATTAACCAGGCTGTCATGTCGGTGGGTAAGTTGTTCTTGAATATAGCTAACATGACAATTACAACTAGTAAAAGCGTTGGTGCTTCATTCAAAGCGCGTAAACTTTGACCACTCCATTTACATTCATTCGCTGCTAACTGCTTCATGAGTCTACCACAATAATGATGATAGCCAATTAAAACAGCTACAAAGGCTAATTTAAAATGTAGCCAGGGTTCTTGTAAAATATCCATGTTTGTAGATAAGATACCAATAGCCATCGCTACTGTTACTAACATCCCAGGGGTAGTTATAATCTCATAAAGACGCTTTTCCATGATTTGATACTGGTTTTTCAGTATCGTTTTTGCTGGTTCTGGTTCTTGGTTGGCTTCAACGTGGTAGATAAATAACCGAACTAGGTAAAATAACCCCGCGAACCAAACCACAAAGCCAATAATATGAAATGCTTTAAACCAAGAATAAGCCATAATATCCTAACCTGCCTTAATCGCCTTAGAAATGACCTTAATACCAGGTTACGGTAATTCTAGTCGAGAATGGCGATACATTAAGAACTATTATTGATCTTCTAACTGACTACTAAACTGTTTAGCAGAACGTGGTTTTAACTCGACTGACTGAGTGCGAGGTAATAAATCAAATATTTCTCTCAATTTGTCGTCTATTTCTTCAAAAGGTACTTGACCTTTTTTGTTCAAGACTACTTTACCCGACTGGTCAAAAACTACAACTTGAGGAACACCGCCTGAATAATAATATCCTGGTTCTGTCGGTTGATAGGTCTTGTCAGCTAAAATGGTATCAACACTGATAGGAATAATCTCCGCTGCGCGTCCATAGAATGCTTGTACCTCGGAAACAACTTGGGCATATTTCTTGCAGTCGCTACTATCATCAATGTAAAATGTCACCATGGCTGGTTTGTGTTCTGCTAATGTCTGTGCTAGTGTTTCTTTGGCAGGAACTAAAGAACCATTACCAGCATAAATTACAAAAATATTACCATCATAACGATCATCTTTAATACCTGCTATTGCGGGCTGTATACTAATTATGAATAGCAAAGGAAGCAGCAATAAGCATTTAGATACTAACCGTCTCCAGTTAGTGATTATTTGAGTTTGTAAAAAAAGCCACTTTATGATATTCATTCACAGAAACCTTGTATTTGTCAGTTGTCAGTTGTCAGTTGTTAGTTGTCAGTGGTCAGTGGTCAGTGGTCAGTTGTCAGTTGTTAGTTGTCAGTTGTTAGTTGTCAGTTGTCAGTTGTCAGTTGTCAGTTGTTAGTTGTCAGTTGTTAGTTGTCAGTTGTTAGTGGTCAGTGGTCAGTGGTCAGTTGTCAGTTGTCAGTGGTCAGTGGTCAGTTGTCAGTTGTCAGTGGTCAGTTGTCAGTTGTCAGTTGTTAGTTGTCAGTGGTCATTGAAAAAAATCATCTTTTCTTGTTTCCCTGTTTCCCGTCACCTTGTCTCCTTTTGATGGTATCTTCTCTATAATAATCATATTTGATTTTTTTTAATGAACCACACTAGACCCAGAGATCATAGAGGAAGAGAAAATAAAGATGTTATGTCTACGGATACACATACTCATTCAAAATCGTTATAGTTAGTTAAATTTACAGTTTCAAATGCTTTTGACAATGATCACCTTATTCATAAATCATGACTGTGGGTAAAAAAATAAAATTTATCAGTAGACTTACCTTGGGTTTTGCGGTATCAATAGCCAAAAGCGTGACATTTTTGGTCAGGTCACTGCGTCTTGGTGCTGCTAGTGTTTTACCAGGCGCTATTGCGCGACGTATAGAACCCCGAATTTTGCAATTATTGAGTCAGCAAGTTAAACACGGGGTAATTATTATTGCGGGAACAAATGGAAAAACTACTACGGCTTTACTATTATGCACCATTTTACAACGAAAGGGGTTTCGTATTGCCCATAATTCTACAGGCGCGAATCTGGAAAACGGTTTAGCAACTGCTTTGATAGACAATGCTAATCTGTTGGGAAAGTTAAATATAGATTATGCAATTTTAGAAGTTGATGAAAATATAGTTCCCAAGGTTTTGAAACCGCTACAACCTCGAATTATTCTCTGTTTAAATCTGTTCCGCGACCAATTAGATAGATATGGAGAAGTAGATAGTATTAGTAAGCGGTGGACAAAGGTAATTTCGACCTTACCAGAAACAACCGTAGTTATTCCCAATGCTGATGATCCAACTTTATCATATTTGGGTCAACAGTTACCACAAAGAGTCTTATTTTTTGGTTTAAATGAACCAGAAAATTATTTAGAAGCTATTCCTCACGCTGTTGATTCTATCTATTGTCCTAGATGCGGCCATGCTCTAGACTATCAAGGGGTTTATTTATCCCACTTGGGAGATTTTACTTGTCCTAGTTGTGGTTTTACTAAAGGTCAACCCGCATTATTAAGTCGCAAATGGCCACAAATTCTTGTCGGTTTGTACAATAAATATAATACTTTGGCCGCAGTTACAGCAGCAAAGGAATTAGGAATTGATGATGTTATTATCAGAGATACAATTAACGATTTTCAAGCCGCTTTTGGTCGCGCTGAAGATTTAGTTATTGACGGTAAACGAGTACGGATTCTATTATCTAAAAATCCCGTAGGTACAAACGAAACTATTCGCGTCGTTACTCAAAGTACCGATAAAACTACTTTATTGGTCTTGAATGACAGAACCCCCGATGGTACTGATGTATCATGGATTTGGGACGTGGATACGGAAAAGTTGGTAGCAAGAGGAGGAACCTTGATTGTGAGTGGCGATCGCGTGTATGATATGGCCTTACGTTTGCGTTATAGTCAAGAATCTGTGGAGAGTAATATTAACCTGATTGTAGAGTCAGATTTGCACAAAGCGATCGCAACTGCTCTAGAGCATACACCAGCAAATGAAACTTTACACATTCTCCCCACCTATTCGGCCATGTTAGAAGTAAGAGAAATATTAACTGGTAAGAAAATCCTCTGATAACTCAAGTTACTAGTTATCTAGTTGAGGCTGGTAATGGGTAATTGGTAATTGGTAATTGGTAATTTTCTGTTTTCATCCTTTAATCTTGGATATCCTGATTATGACATTTTCCCTAACTATCAACTTACGTTAATAATTGACAAGTTTATATCGTTTCCCAGTCTAATGAAGTACATACCAATTTATTCCCTGTTCCCTGTTCCCTGTTCCCTGTTCCCTAAAACTAAAAAACTTTGTACCTCACGAGCAATTATGAACATAGTAAAACTGATTTTACTTGCTTTTCCCGCATTTTTAGCATCTCTGCTATTACTAGTCAACCCAGCACAGGCTTCTTTGAAAGCTACACCTGCTGCAAATACAATTGCGTTATTATCTACTCAAGCGAATCTTGATTTAACAATACCGCAAATAAATAAGATTACACATTCTCTGATAGAAAAAACTGGTTGTAGTTGCGCTAATTGCGTTCAAACCAATTTAGATAAGTTACAAGGTAAATTGCCTATGATTGGGCTTAATTAAGTTAGACTAATTAATAAAGATACAGATTTGCTGTGTCTTTATTAATTAATTGATATGATAATCAAACTCTGAAAAAGTTTAAATTCTGGAACTTTGCAGATATTTATAAGCGACAATAAATTATGTTAGGAAAAAAAATATCTACCCATTTATTAAAAACCACCATTTTCGGTTTCATATTCATATTAGGATTATTTGGCTGTGGAAATAGAAATATTAGTACAATATATAATCAAAGAAATTCGACTATTAATAATAACTTACCCATAGTAGTAGCAACTAATAGCGTAATTTGTGATTTAACAAAACAAGTTGCTGGAAATACAATTAACCTGATATGTTTAATCCCTCCTGGTATGAACCCCTTAACCTATAAACCCATACCGGAAGATAGTCGAGTTATCGAAAGTGCTAATTTGGTTTTATATCATGGTTATAATTTTGAACCAGGTTTAATGAAAATCATTAAATCTACCACAAATACAAACTCTTATACAAAAATTGCTGTTGCTGAAAGTGCTGTCAAAAATTCGAGCAAAATTAAACTGATAAAACCCCAGATTTGGCATAATCCTAATCATACCATAAAAATGGTAAAGATTATTAATAATAATTTAGTTAAATTAGTGCCAAATAATAAAAATATCTATAGTAAAAATACTAAAAAAGTCATCCGAGAAATAAATCAAATTGATAATTGGATTAAGAAAAGACTAGATACTATTCCTGCTAAAAATCGCAAGTTAATCACCTTCAACACAGCAATGATTTATTACGTCGAGGCTTATAAAATTCCATATTCAGTAAATTTAACTAAGATCAAAAATATCGAAAAGCTGACATATACAGAAGTCGAAAATTTTGCTATGGATATTCAAAAAGCTAATGTACCAACAATTTTTGCAGATACAACAACTAACTCTAATTTACTTGAATCTCTAGCCAGAGAAGCTAATGTTAAAGTTTTTCAAAGACCACTTTATATCAATGGACTAGGTGCAGCGGGAACTGACGGAGACACCTATCAGAAAATGATGGCTGCTAATACAAGAATAATTGTGGAAGGACTGGGAGGAACATATTTAAAATTTGAACCTTATTAAAAAGCAAAAATCATCATGGCTGAATATCAAAATGGTCAAGAATTTCATCGCTTCTAGTTGTGTGGAAACAATAAAAGAGATATAAATGTCTTTATTATTGGTTAATTTCAGGAATTTGCAATCATGTCTATTGATCAACTTCAAGCTGTAAATAAAGAACAAACAACCGTTTATATACCGTATATTCAGTTGAGTAAGCGAAATTTATTACCCTATGCCCTTAGTCTTTATCAAAAAGGTGTTTTAGAGGGATACCGAAAAATTGAATCCGGTAACAATATTCCCTTTGTTGCTACTTGGAATATTACCACATTACCATCGGATTTAATCGGTTGTCGGATGCAGTTTGATGGTAATCCTGAACTAACCTATGAAGTTATGATGGCCAATTTTGAATTTGTTAGTCTTTTAATTGAACTCTTGCAAAACTATAAGCGATATCGTTATCCAGATTTTTCTCCGAATTTTTACCGCAAACTCCTACGCGCAGATGATTAAAACAGACATGACCCACCCCCCTGCTGCATTTTTCAAGCATATTCATCATCAACATAAGATTCATATATTTCATGAGTTTCCGTAGAAGTAACGGAATTAGCTAAATGGAAGCTATCATCTGTCACACGAATGATTTCTCCAGAAAAGAATTTGGCTAAACTTTCCGCTGCTTTGAGTACACCATCGTGATCCCAATTTGATGATGGTGGTTGCACTTTTGCAGGAGAAGAAATAGCTTGTGTTGTCCCTGTATTGGTGACAACTGGCTGACTTTTGACAGGTGCTGGTGGTGGTGTAGATACTGTAGATACTGGCTGTACTGCGACTGTGGGTGGCTGTGGTGTGGGTTGTTGTTGTTGAACGGGAGGAGAATTTTGTCCCGGTGGATTTCTTCTCGTTGATATCACACTTGCGCCAGTAGCTTTTTCCAGAGTGACTTGTATTTCCTGCTGAAACGCTTGTCTAAATGCCGTAGTAATCACAGGTACATAGGATTTCACTTTGTCATACCAAACTGCTTTTACCCCTACACGGGCAATAGAACCGTCAAACTCAATTAAATGACACATTTGTCCTAGTAATGCCTGGGTGGGTAGCTGTTGAATATGTCCACGCACTTGTTGCCAAAGTTGTGTTAAGTCGTATTGTGAATCTTCCCTAATTGGCTGTACTGGTGCTGGTACGGGTAAAGGTTCTGGGGCTGGTGGTGAAAAATTAACAGGTGAATTGTGATTTGTGGGTGTATATATTGGTGGTGCAGTGACAGGAGTAGTATTAACTCGCTGGGAAATATTTTGGGAAATATTTGTGGTTGGGATTTGAATATTGGCGCTGGGTAATAATCCCAGTAATGTTACTTCTAACCATAACCGGGGTTGAGTGGTGTTTTTTAGTTGTACTTCTGCTGTTCTCAGGTGTTGTTGTCCCAGTAGGATGGTACTAGTATCGAATTTTTGGGCAAAGTTGACTAATGATGTCCAGGTTGACTGGGTACAGGTAACTAAATCTTGACGATTGGGGGCGGTTTTCGCTATCAGAAAATCCCGGTAAAAAGCGGCGAGATTTTGGAGAATTATTAGGGGTTCTCTGCCTCTATCTAGGATTTTTCGGGTAAATTCTAATACTATCTCTGCCTGATCTTGACTGATGGCTTCTAATAGTCCCAGTAAGTCTTTTTCACTGACTGAACCCACTAAATCCCAAACTTTATCCGGTGTCACTTCTCCATTGACTAATGCTAATTGATCTAGTAAACTTTCTGCATCTCTTAATCCCCCTTGGGCAATTTGTCCCACCAATGTCAAAGATTCATGGGAAATATTAATATTTTCTTGGGAGGCAATGTGAGTTAGATGTTTTACCATAGACTCTAGTTGAATCCGCCTAAAATCAAACCTTTGACAACGAGAAATAATTGTTGGTAACACCCGTTGGGGGTCTGTTGTCGCCAGAACAAAAACAACGTGCTTAGGTGGTTCTTCTAGGGTTTTAAGTAATGCGTTGAAGGCTGCGGTACTTAACATATGGCATTCATCAATGACATAAACTTTATACCGACACTGCATGGGAGCAAATTGCGCCCTTTCAATCAGTTCTCGAATATTATCAACACCAGTATTACTAGCAGCGTCAATTTCAATCACATCTGTAGAATAGCCTTTAGTAATTCCCTGACAAATTTCGCAAACTCCACAGGGTTCGGGTGTGGGTTGGTTACCTTGCAGACAATTGAGAGATTTAGCCAAAATTCTCGCACTAGAAGTTTTTCCTGTACCTCTGGGGCCAGTGAACAAATAAGCAGGGGCGATTTTTGCTGAAAGAATAGCATTAGTTAGGGTAGTAGCGATCGCTTCCTGACCCACCAGTTGAGCAAAACTTTTTGGCCGATACTTATGGTGCAGCGGTTCGTAAGACATGGAGACAGGTTTAAATCCGTATATCCCTGGTAAATTAAGGGTTTGATTATTCTAACAAGTTATGGCATTTTCCCATTCCCTGACCACCGTACTACTTACTGATTGATATCGTTAAAATTTAAAGAAGCAACATCAATGGTGCCGCAGATGCTCAAGCAACTAATTCAATGGATCAAAAAATTTTTCCGGCGCTTGTTTGCTGGTAAACAAAATCTCACCCCCCCTGGAGAACAAGTTCCAAAATCAGTAGCACCTCCCCTGAGTGATACAGATTTAGAATTTCTATTTACAGAACTTTTAGAAGGAGTTCATCAAGTCAAGGGACAAACCTGGACACAAAAATGGCTAGATAATCTTGAGCATCGTGTCAGCATGGAGCGCTGGTTAGAATGGTTAAATCGCTTTGGGGAAAGATTATTAGCATCCTCTAGACCTCATCATGAATTAGCCGCTAGATTAGTTCAACTCGGTGAATTGAGAGTTGGGGAAATCAGTAATCTGTCCTACGATATAGGTATGAAAATCTTAACACGCAATCCAGGAGAGCCAATTTGGGAATATGACGGACCAGATATATTACAAAATAATCCCTCAATACCCACCAAAACGGCAGAACTAACGACAGAAGAATACAAAACTGTTACCCTCACGGAGTTACTCATGATGTTGCAAGATGATGAAAACCTATGTCAGCAACTTGCTCAAGAACTAGGGATGGAAACATATCATCCCGAAGAAATTATTCAAGCCTTAGTTAATCAGTATCATGAAGCTAATAAATCTTCTGTATAATCAAGATTAGTGAGAGGAAGAGTTTCTGACTCCATCTCCTGGTCACTAACCTTAATCACTAAGTTTGATTTATTCAGTGTAGCCATCAATAATATTACGTAAGTAAACCTCAATTTTGGAGTTGATTGCGTAATTAATGATCTTTTAGACACGACTATAGCTACAATCAAGAAGAAAAAAAATTTCAATAAATTGGCAGATGTTAACGTGGCTATTGCAGGGGCTTAACGAATTTTTACAATACATCTTTGACAGTCTGGGGATCATCAATCCCCAGACTACTCAAGGTGATCTGGTGGTAGAGCAGCCACCAGAACTTACGAATGCGGATCTAGAATTTTTATTTAACGAACTTTTGGAAGGAGTCAATCAAGCGCGAGGGGAACGGTGGGCGCTGAAGTATTTGCAGCGAATGGAACCAAGAATTACTGTTGACCGTTGGCTAGATTGGCTGTTAACCTATGGCGAAAAATTACTATCTTCTCCCGCGCCTAATCATGAGTTAGCCCAGCGAATGGTTCAATTGGGTGAGTTGGGTATTGGTGAGGTTGGCAACTTGTCCCATGATATTGGGATTCAGCTATTGTGGCGCAACATGAACCAAGACCATGAGCGCGATCAAGAATCACAGAACTTGGAGATTCCTATATCCACTCAAAAGGAGCTAGATAGTCCTGGTCAAGAATTACCTCGCCAATTTGGTGAAGAATTATGGGCGGTTCCAGATGTGGATACTATTACTGACCAATCAGTATCCCAACTGATTGAGGACTTATTGACAAATTCTTCTACAGGGTCAACGGGTAAGTCTTTGTCTAAAAATACTACAAAAGAAAAGACTAAGACGGTAACTGGCTCTCACAGTGACGACTATACAATTGAGAAACCTCCCGAAAATGTTGAGGAAGTATTTGCAGATCCATTAGCTCCCCACAAAGAAAGCTTGATAGCGATACAACCCCAGTTAGCATCCACTTTAGATGAGTTGATGGTACGGTTGGAGCAAAGCACTAATCTCGTTGAGCAGTTAGCTTCAGATTTGGCAATTCGTGATCGTCAGATTGTTCAACTAAGATCAGAAATATTTGTTCCTCGTCAGGCGGAAACTTTATTTTCTCAAGGTCTCCAGCAAGCTAAATCGGGGAATTTATTAGCCGCTTTGGCTTTGTATCAATGCGCTAGTCAACTACAACCTCAAGTTTATGAATATTGGTGGCATCAGGGGTTAGTTCTCTTTCATTTACACCGATTTACTGAGGCGATCGCCGCTTATGACCAAACACTGGCAATTAAACCAGATTTATACAAGGTTTGGTACAGTCGGGGTTGTCTTCTGTGCGAATTGGGAGAATTTGATCCGGCTATTGCTGCTTTCGATCAAGCCATCTCTATTCAGCCAAATTACCAAGCAGCTTGGTCTAGCAGAGGTTTAGCATTACTCAAGTTGGGTTTAATATCAGAAGCAATTACTAGTTACGATCAAGCTATCAAGCTACAACCTGAAGACGCGGAGGCTTGGTACTACCGAGGGATATCTTTAGCTGTGATTCAACAAGACGTAGAAGCAATTGCTAGTTATGATCAAGCCCTGAATCTACAACCGGACCATCATGAAGTCTGGATTGATCGGGGTATAGTCCTATTTAATTTAAAAAGATATGCAGAAGCAATTGCTAGTTATGATCAAGCCCTCTCTATTCAACCTGAATTTTATTTGGCTTGGTATAACCGGGGTGTGTCCTTTGAAAACTTAGGTAATCGTCAAGAGGCGATCGCTTCCTATCAAAAAGCCATAGCCATTAAACCTGATTTTCACCCCGCTTGGTATAATCAAGCTGTAGCCCTATTTTACTTAGAACGTTTCGCCCAAGCTATTTCTTGTTATGACAATGCTTTACAAATTAAAATAGACTATTGGGAGGCTTGGCTTGGTCGTGGTGTAGCTGCGGCTAATCTCAACTCTTACCAATCATCATTGATTGTAGTTAGTAACATTTCTAGATCTAATCCCGCTCTCAATTTAGGTGGCTATGAAGGTAAGTTAGCAAGTTATCAAGAGGGGTTGAAACACCTTCGTCCAGATACTCACCCGGAGGGTTGGGCAAGATTACATATAGCTATCGCTAATACTTACTACGAGCAAGGGAAAAAAGATCTCGCACTTCGTGATTATTGGCATGATGCTATATCTGAATACCAACTGGCACTGTCCACTCTCTCACCGGAAGATTTTCCAGAGTTGTACCTAGAAATCTTGCAATCTCTGATCAAAGTGTTTGTCTGTTTGCAAGAAACAGCCACTGCACAGGAGCTACAAAAACGCGGGATTCAATTATTACAACAATTACTCTCTCACCCTACTCGTTCTGATGACAGCAAAAAACAATTGGCACTAAAATTCGCAGGTTTTGAAGAATTAGCAGTTGATTTGAGCCATAAATACATAGACAAGACTTGGTAGAAGCTTGAGAAATCGCTGAACAATTATTAAACATAAATTTAATTAGGAGATAGGGGCAGTGCCATAAACGTCTTGATTTATCAAGCATCTGCCTTTCAGTCTACTCAAAGTGAGTAGTTACCAATGAAAACTGAAAAACTAGTAGATTTGTATAGGTTTACTGGAGCGGTAATCTGAGAATGATAAACTATATGGTGACCGAAAAAATCGGATACAAGCCCCGTCCTTCTAGGACGGCTTTATAGTAAACTCAGTATAGTCGCCACAGGGCATTGGGAGACTATAAACGGACACTCCAGACTCAACCAAGACTACTTTTCGGTAGCACCGGTCAGTGAAGTGTCAAGGAATCCTCGCTCATGAAAGGACGAGGGGGTATGTCAAATATAAAAGTGCAAATAAAGGCAAGTTGTTAAATGGGTTTTTCCTCAACGGCTCCTCTTCTCCTCCGCGCTGCTCGTGGTGAACAAGTAGACCGTCCCCCCGTATGGATGATGCGACAAGCGGGACGTTATATGCAAGCATATCGGAATTTACGGGACAAATATCCTTCTTTCCGCGATCGCTCGGAAATTCCTGAAGTAGCTATAGAAGTTTCCCTCCAACCCTGGAGAGCTTTTCAACCCGACGGAGTAATTTTATTTTCCGATATTGTCACCCCCCTACCAGGAATGGGGATTGACATGGATATTGCGGAAGGGAAGGGACCAATTATCTATTCGCCCATACGCACTAAACAACAAGTTGATCAACTGCATTCCTTAGATCCAGAAACAGCACTGCCGTTCATTAAAACGATTTTGCAAGCATTACGGCAGGAAGTAGGTAATCAATCAACGGTATTAGGCTTTGTCGGCGCACCCTGGACTTTAGCAGCTTATGCGGTGGAAGGTAAAGGTTCTAAAACCTATTCCATTATCAAAAACATGGCCTTCTCAGATCCCACTGTTCTACATCAGCTATTAACTAAATTAGCTGAGTCTATTGCAGATTACGTGCGCTATCAAATTGATTGTGGCGCTCAAGTGGTACAAATGTTCGATTCTTGGGCGGGACAATTAAGCCCTCAAGATTATGATACCTTTGCTCTACCTTATCAAAAAATGGTATTCGAGAAGGTAAAAGCAACTCATCCTGACACGCCATTAATTTTGTTGGTGACAGGTAGCGCCGGACTTTTGGAAAGAATGGCAACCTCTGGTGCTGATATTATTACTGTAGACTGGACAGTAGATATGGCAGATGCACGAACCAGATTAGGTAAGCACGTGAAAGTACAGGGTAATCTTGATCCAGGTGTATTATTTGGTTCTAAGGAATTTATCCGCGATCGCGTTTTGGACACCGTTCGCAAAGCCGGTAACTGGGGACATATCCTTAATCTCGGACATGGTGTATTACCAGAAACTCCAGAGGAAAACGTCGCTTTCTTCTTTGAAACCGCAAAAAACCTCAACGCTTTGGTTTAGTTTTTCGGGTGGGTTTTTTGCCCACCTGATTTTTATTAACCGCAGATGGGGAAATAACGAACCACAGAGGCACAGAGGACACAGAGAGAAATTTCTGTTCACGCAAAAGTAAGGTATTACCGCACTTTTGGCAATATTGAAGGTTAGAAAAAAGACAGTCAGGATTAAGACCTACAATTACGCACTGAACTCAAGCATACCCAAAAACCCCAACATCCAATTTCATGACCAAAAAACGTATTTTAGTTACAGGTGCAAGTGGCTGTATCGGTCACTATATTAGCGAAGCCTTAATTCAAAACACCAATCACGAATTGTATCTTCTAGTTAGAAACCCCAATAAACTCCAAGTAGATACTACAGTCCGTCCGGGTATCACTATTCTTCAGGGTGATATGCAAGAAATTGGTAAATTCTCTAATTTACTCAAAACCATTGATATCGCTGTATTAACAGCCACTTCCTGGGGTGGTGAGGGCATTTTTGATATTAATGTCTTCAAAACTCTAGAATTAATGAACCTACTAAATCCAGAAAAATGTGAACAAGTAATTTATTTCTCTACTGCAAGCGTCTTAAATTATGATAATCAACCACTCAAACAAGCAGGAGAAATTGGTACAGATTATATCCGTTCTAAATATGACTGTTTACACCAAATTGAAAAGTTAGCAATTTTTCCCAAAATTACCACAGTTTTTCCTACCTTAGTTTTAGGTGGTGATGATCAAAAACCCTATTCTCATCTCACCTCTGGTATTCCCAAAGTTACTAACTATATTAATATCATTCGTTTTTTACAAGCAGATGCTAGTTTTCACTTCATTCATGGCCGAGATATTGCTACAATTATCCAATATTTAATTGATTATCCACCACAACCAGGAGATCCGCGCCGATTTGTTTTGGGGCAATCTTCCCTAACTGTTAATCAAGCTATAGAACAAGTTTGTGCTTATTTCAATAAAAAGATTTATTTCCGCATTCCTTTGTCTTTGGGTTTAGCTAATTTAATTATTGTCTTATTTCGCATTCAAATGGCCGCTTGGGATAGATTTTGTATGAATTATCGTCATTTTAACTATGCTAATGCCATTAATCCTAACAGTTTTAATTTACCAAATTACTGTGCAACAATGACTGATGTTTTGAAAATTAGTCAGGTCAAAAATGGCATTTAGATCATAGCCATTTACAATCAGGGTATGGCTAATGGGTAATAGGCGTAAATTTCCAAAATCTCATTAATAATGGTTAAATTAATAACATAATGACCATTGTTAGAAATATAGCTGTAGCCACGGTAATTAGGACATGATCAATCATCGAAACTTAGACATAATCAGGATTTCACTCTTGCATGAGTGCCTCTTGATTTGTGCCTGAAGAGGGAGAATGTGGGTCATATATAAGTTTATATTATCATTGTAACAAATTTTCATAAGTTTTTTTGAAAAAAATTTTTTATTTTCGGGGTTAGTTGGGATTTCGGTGTGTTATGATAGTTATATTAATATAATCGAGCATCAATAAAATTTTATTTAAGGCATATATTCCCATTATAAAAATACCACATTCGACGGCGGAAGTCAACCTGATTACCCTTTTTAAAAGAATTTTTGTACTTAACTTAAATTATACATTTACTTGTTTGTATAAATTGTAACTTTTTACTTAGCATAAGTTTATATTATAGTTTAAACAATTTTTGATAAGTTTTTTTGAAAAAATTTTTTATTTTCGGGGTTAGTTGGGATTTCGGTGTGTTATGATAGTTATATTAATATAATCGA
>NZ_KE384682.1:52154-55070 GCF_000426925.1 Dolichospermum circinale AWQC310F
TGATACTTAAATTAAATTTAACATTTTTTGGGTAAATTAATTCAGTGCGGATTTAGCTACCCTATTTTTCTGATCATTATTACCCAAGACTTAGGCAAGAATAGGGCTTCAGAAATGTCTAATTTGTTTCTACTAAAGTTTTAAATTGTTCCTCACTAATACGGCCTGCTGCATATAAAGTTTCTGTGATTTCAGAAATTGTTAAAACCGCGTGTGCTTGATAGCCATTTTCTCGCAACCTGTCTTTTACACCTTGCTCATGGTCAATAAATACCACAATATCATTGACATTTAATCCTGCATATTTTAACTTTTCTGCTCCTTCCATGACACTTTTACCACTGATCAGAATATCGTCAACAACTACAACAACTTCTCCGGGATTAAAACTACCCTCAATTACCTTGCGGGTTCCGTGTGCTTTTACTTCTTTGCGGGGAAAAATCATCGGGGAATTTAGATGTAATGATAATCCAGTAGCAGTAGGTAAAGAACCATAAGGAATACCCGCTATTCTATCATAAGTTAGTTGTTTGAGAATCTCTGCATAAGCAATCACTATTTGATGAAATATTTGGGGATTGGAAATGATTTTGCGTAAGTCTATATAATAGGGAAAAGTATCTCCAGAAGCTTGGACAAATTCGCCAAACATAATACAACCAATGTCATAAAGTTGTAAAATCAAATCTAAAAGTGGGTGTTGATTTAACAAACAAACATCAGGAAACCAGACAGAACAAACAGAGTTTTCCTGGGAAATTTCAGTTCTGAGATGATTAATTTCCGCCCTTAAAGATTGCAGTTGTGTAGATAGATTTTCGCTTCCTAACATATCTTGAGAAACGGGAAGAAGTAAGCCATCACTATTATAATTTAATCCCGCTGATAGTAAGTTTTTCAGATTACCACCTTCAGACCAAATACTGCGGGCTAAAATTACTCTTTCCGGTGCTTCTTTGCGAATTTTTGCTAAAATGTCTGGCTGAATAGTTCCTACTTCTAAACCAAGTTGTTCAGGTGTTCCCCAATTTTTTGCTTCTTTGACTACTTGTAAATAAAAAGGGGATTCCGCTGTGGGATATTGCTGCAAAATCACTGCACCTGGATTGGAAGTTGTACACAAGATAAAAACGGCTTTATCGGCATAAACTAAAAATGGTGCTACGTGATCCTGTCCCGCATAAGGACTCAAGGTAATTGCATCAATCTGCCATTCTTCAAAAACAGTTTGAGCGAAAATTGTACTAGTATTGAGATCGCTATGTTTGGCATCTAATATAATCGGAATATGGGCAGGAATAGCTTTTAAAGTTCTTTGTAGTAATTCCCATCCTGGAATACCTAAAGCTTCGTAAAATCCTAGAGTGGGTTTATAAGCACACACTAAATCAGTGGTTTGGGCAATAGTAAATTCCAACCAATCCCACAGACTATCAATCATAGTCTTGGGATCTGATTTATGGGAATATCGCTCAGGGAGCATTTCTGGATTAGGATCTAGTCCTACAAACAGTAAACTTTGATTTTGGGCGATCGCTCTATTTAGCTTATCATAGAAGTTCATAAATTTTCCTGGTAATATTCTCAGACCGAATTTATGTGAGGCTGCACAGAAAGATGAAGGCGATTAATACATCTCTTTTTATCTGCGCTTATTTGCGTTTATCTGCGTTTAATAATCTTGGATATCTTATTTGATCCAGATTGATCATAAATCAAAAAGGCACAAGTCACGGCATAATCAACCACGAAGACGCGAAGAACACGAAGAGAAGAGAGTTTTAGAGGTATTTTGCGTAAGTCATCAGTACACTAGGTTTAGCACTTAAATATACTTCTCGGCGATCGCTTTACCTGTGCGTTTGATTTCTTCACCGGGGTTAACAGGAGACTTCAGCACCACCAACACATCTATATCTGATCCGGGTTCTGCATCACCACGGGCTTGAGAACCAAAGAGGGTAAGGTGTTGCAAGCGATAGCGTAAGCGCTGACTTGTCAGTTCGCCATACAGGTCATAAAGTTCTTTTTTTAGGCGAGTGAGAATAGGTTTGAGGTTAATGTTCATGGTTATGAGGGTGATCGCTCTCCTCTAGTTTATCTTATGCGAATCCCTTCCCTCACCACAGCGATCGCTCCCACACAAGCAAAAAAGGTGGGTTAAAAAAGTAACGCACCTTATAAAACAAATATGAAGAGACCGAACTTACTTATTCTGTTGAACAGCGGGCATTAAGTCATTAAATTCTTCAATTCTCAGCATACGAATATCTTTAACTGAAGCCGCAAACCATGGGAGATTTTGAGATAAATCAATTGCAGCAAGTACACACGTAACAGCATTAATAGTGTTTGTATCCCCAAAATAAACACTGCCTTGTTGCCGAGTGAAACCTTTCCTTTGCAAAATTTTCGCAATTTCACCATAAGCATTGTTGTATGGATCACCGTAGTTCAGCTTCAGTGATTCAATATCCATATCAAAAGCAATAGCGTACATTCTTGCTCCCCCAATTTCTTGTTTATTTACCTGCTGTATCTTGCTTAACTGTTGCCGCCCAATAGTTTGGGTCTTGTCTAATTTCTTAGCCACTTGAGAAATCATTTATCCCACCAACATAACGATTTAGCCTCTTAAGTTTAGCAATTTCATTTAGAATATAGCAATCTAAATCAGGCGGAAGTTTCAATATCTAACTTATCCGCTTTAGCAAAATATTAGGATAAAGTTTTCTCAACCTTATCTCTAATATCATCAAAACGAATATAGTGTCTTCCAGCAACATTCCTTAATTCTCTTGCGATAAATTTATCGGTAGCTATTACAGTAAATTGTTTTCCGTTCGCCCTTAATAAGGTCAATGCCCTTTCAAAATCTCCATCCCCACTAATTAATACAGCTTTATCATAGCT
>NZ_KE384682.1:55080-57878 GCF_000426925.1 Dolichospermum circinale AWQC310F
CTATAGTGTTAAACATATCCAAAACTATTTCAATATCTAAATTAGCCTTCTGTTTTGTTAGTCCAGTATTCGCATCATAAATTGTTTTTATTGGTTTTGTAATAAGTGAATAACCCATTAAAGGTAATGCGTCTAAATATGACTGTTGTTTTGCTTCAGGCGGTGTGTCATGTCCAATATAATAAAAGGCATCAACAATATTACCTTCTGTCTCAATATAATCAAGAATCTTTTTAGGATCTACCTTCCAACATAGTGCGTTCTTTTGCATGAAAAAGAAATTTGCACCATCAAGAAATACAGAAATTCTCAACATAATTCTATTTAATTGAAATATTTGGTAAATTCAATTATAACTTTAAACAGTCCAAGCTGCGTAGTTAAGCGCCTGTCGGATATCTTCATCCTCTAATTCTGGATAAGCCGCTAAAACTTCCTGAACCGAAAGGTTACTAGCCAGTAATTTCAACACAAAGCCCACAGTAATCCGCATCCCTCGAATTGTTGGTTGTCCAAGGCAAACATTAGGATTAATAGTAATACGATCTAATTGAGCCAGCACGGTGGAACTCCTGAACTATAAAAATTCTTTACCTATTCTCACATACAACAGAACTTGTACTATCCATAGAAATTATATTAACCCAAGTTGCTAATTATTAAGTCGCAAGCTGTATAAAATATAATGCGTAATTAGTGATTAAATTCCAGTCTTCATCCTGTTCATCCTTAAATCCTGGATATCCTGATTCTGACAATCCCCCCATTCTCACATACAACGGACAAATTGAGAAAAAAGTCAATTAGTCTGAATTTTAGTTACAGTTAGATCACAAATAAATCGTGAGGGGTGATACTATGCGTGTTTTGCTAGTTTATCCAATATTTCCAAAAACCTTTTGGTCTTATGAGAAAATTCTGGCGCTGGTTGACAGAAAGGTGTTATTACCACCTTTGGGTTTAGTAACGGTAGCGGCAATTTTACCCCAAGAATGGGAATTTAAACTTGTAGATCGTAACATTCGCGCTGCCACAGAGGAAGAGTGGGCATGGGCAGATATGGTGATTTTTTCCGCCATGATTGTTCAAAAACAAGACTTATTGGCACAAATTCGAGAAGCGAAAAAACGCGGTAAGTTGGTAGCTTTAGGTGGTCCCTACCCCACCTCCACACCCCATGAAGTGGAAGCAGCGGGGGCAGATTTCCTCATTCTTGACGAGGGAGAAATTACTTTACCCATGTTTGTAGCAGCGGTACAACGGGGAGAAAAATCTGGAGTTTTCCGCGCTACTGAAAAGCCTGATGTCACAACTACACCCATTCCCCGCTTTGATTTGTTGGAGTTTAATGCCTATGATATGATGTCGGTGCAGTTTTCGCGCGGTTGTCCCTTCCAGTGCGAATTTTGCGATATCATTGTTTTATATGGACGCAAACCGAGAACTAAAACCCCTGCACAACTTTTAGCAGAGTTAGATTATCTCTATGAGTTGGGTTGGCGGCGGGGTGTGTTTATGGTAGATGATAACTTTATTGGCAACAAACGTAATGTAAAATTGTTGCTCAAAGAGTTAAAAGTTTGGATGGAACAACATCAATATCCTTTCAATTTTGACACGGAAGCTTCCATTGATTTGGCACAAGATGCCGAAATGATGGAATTGATGGTAGATTGTGGTTTTAAAGCGGTATTTTTGGGTATTGAAACCCCAGATGAAGATAGTTTACAACTAACTAAGAAGTTCCAAAATACTCGCAGTTCCTTGGCTGAATCTGTAGAAACTATTATTAAAGCAGGTTTGCGACCCATGGCTGGGTTTATTATTGGCTTTGATGGTGAAAAGTCCGGTGCAGGCTCGCGCATTGTCCGCTTCGCTGAATTAGCAGCCATCCCTTCTACAACCTTTGCTATGTTACAAGCATTACCCAACACTGCATTGTGGCATCGCTTGAAAAAAGAAGGAAGATTACGGGAAAATCAAGATGGGAACATCAATCAAACCACATTGATGAACTTCATTCCTACCCGTCCTTTAGAAGAATTAGCTAGGGAATATGTGGAGGCTTTCTGTGCTTTATATGACCCAGTTGCCTATTTAGACCGCACCTATCGCTGTTTTATGATGTTAGGTTCAGCTAAATACACAGTACCAGCAAAAATGCCAGAATGGGTAGTTGTCAGAGCCTTACTAATTGTAATTTGGCGACAAGGATTTAAACGACAAACTCGCTGGAAATTCTGGCATCACTTCTTTAGTATTCTCAAGCATAACCCGAAAGTGGTTGAACAATACGTTTCTACCTGCGCCCACATTGAGCATTTTATGGAATACCGGCAAATTGTCCGCGACGAAATCGAAAGTCAATTAGCCGCGTATTTAGCCCAAGGTGCGGAAAAACCCTATGTACTCGTTAAAGAACAAGCAGCCGAAAAAGTGGAAGCAGTAATTTAGAGTATGAATGCACAAGTTAAAAATGCACAAGTTAAAAATGCACAAGTTAAAAATGCACAAGTTAAAAATGCACAAGTTAAAAAGGTTACAGAAAAACCTCTCTCTTACCTCTCCCTAACCCTCTCCTAAGAGGAGACGGAATTGGAAAAGCTTTCATTATGTTATGGGAGAGGCTTTGAAACCCCCGTACCCCACAAGGGAAGGGGGTAGGGTTGTGAACAATATTTCCTAAGTAGGTGAGCGGAAAAAACCGACACAAGTAACGAAAAGTAAACTTGCCCAAAACCTGTTCCCTGTTCCCTGTTCCCTGTTCCCTTGTCATAACGACAATTTTTAACGCCAAC
>NZ_KE384682.1:57888-60070 GCF_000426925.1 Dolichospermum circinale AWQC310F
CTTCAGTCTTTGTTTAAAATCAAACTACAAGTAAAATTCAGAGTTGACAATTAATATCATGAATGTTTTACTAATATATCCACTGTTTCCGAAAAGTTTTTGGTCTTTTGAAAAAACACTAGCTTTACTAGACCGCAAAGCCATGTTACCACCTTTGGGTTTGGTGACGGTAGCGGCAATTTTACCCCAAGAGTGGAATTTTAAGCTAGTAGACCGGAATATTCGCCAAATTACAGCAGCAGAATGGGCTTGGGCTGATTTAGTGATTTTATCAGCAATGATTGTCCAAAAAGAAGATTTGCTGGCACAGATTCAAGAAGCAAAAGGGCGCGGTAAGCGTGTAGCGGTGGGTGGACCCTATCCAACAGCTTTACCCCAAGAAGTCACAGACGTGGGTGCAGATTATTTAATTTTGGATGAAGGAGAAATTACCTTACCATTATTTATAGATGCAATTAGCCGTGGTGAAACTTCAGGAATATTCCGCTCAGGTGGTGAAAAGCCAGATGTCACAAATACTCCCATCCCTCGCTTTGATTTGCTAGAATTTGATGCTTATGCGGAAATGTCAGTACAATTTTCCCGTGGTTGTCCCTTCCAGTGTGAATTTTGTGATATTATTGTTCTCTATGGTCGCAAACCTCGCACCAAGTCACCAGCGCAACTCCTCGCCGAACTTGATTATCTTTATGAATTGGGTTGGCGACGCAGTATTTTCATGGTAGATGATAACTTTATTGGTAATAAACGCAACGTTAAATTATTCTTAAAAGAACTACAACCTTGGATGGTTGCACATGAGTATCCTTTCTCCTTTGCGACAGAGGCTTCCGTGGATTTAGCCCAAGATCAAGAACTAATGGATGCCATGGTCAGGTGTAATTTCGGGTCTGTGTTCTTGGGTATTGAAACCCCTGACGAAGAAAGCCTCGCTTTTACTCAAAAATTTCAAAATACGCGGGATTCCCTGAGTGAAGCAGTATATAAGATTACGCGCTCTGGACTGCGAGTTATGGCAGGTTTTATTATTGGTTTTGATGGTGAAAAGTCGGGGGCTGGGGCGAGAATTGTCAAATTTGTAGAGCAGACATCAATTCCCACTGCTTTATTTAGTATGCTTCAAGCCCTTCCTGATACTGCATTATGGCATAGATTAGCAAAGGAAAACCGACTCCGCAGTAAATCTGCAAATATTAATCAAACTACGTTGATGAATTTTGTCCCTACAAGGCCTTTAGCAGAAATTGCTAGTGAATATGTAGAAGCATTTTGGGAATTATACGAACCATCACGATTTTTAGATCGTGCTTACCGTCACTACCGCATTTTAGGTGAAGCTACTTACCCGAAAAAGGGCAAAGGTGCAAAAAAACCCTTGAATTGGAAGGTATTGCGGGCGTTATTAACTATTTGCTGGCGACAAGGTGTGTTACGTAATACCCGTTGGCAATTCTGGCGTAATCTTTGGAGTATGTACAAGCATAATCCTGGTGGTATCAGTAGCTATTTATCTGTTTGCGCTCAAATTGAGCATTTCTTGGAATATCGTCAAATTGTGCGCGACGAAATTGAGGCACAAGTGGCTGAGTTTCTGGAAGCAGAGGCTCAGGTAAAGCTGGAAGAGGAAAAAGCACAAGTGTTAGTTTAAACTCAAGAAGGTGATCTGCTACCAACAGCACTGATTATAGTAGTTTACCGGGAACTATCAACTTTGGGGGGTTTGCTCCTCCAAAATTGATTGGTTTAGGGATTTTTAAAATGTTCGTTCAATTTATTTTGCACGACTACTTCAATAAGTATTAAGCTGTACTGCATTTAATTTGTATAAATCTGGCGGGCAAGATGCCCACCCCACAAGATTTTAACTATTTTAGGATGATAAACTTGAGGTGCATAGTAGCTTACAACTTGATTATAACTTGTAGTATGAATATAGAGATTGACAGTTGTAAGTATTTGTGTCACATTATTTCTATAGGAATAAATCATCAAATCCATGAATACCTTGCTCAACTCTGCCCTGACGCTGACATATAACCAACTCAGCACCTTTGCCGATTTAGACAACTTCTGGAATTTATTTGATACGGCTTTTGGTACACAATACAACCGTAGCGGTGCGGAAATTCTGCGTTTACAGTGGCTATCTGGTGATTTTAGTCAACTTCCGCAAATTGAGATT
>NZ_KE384682.1:60247-60765 GCF_000426925.1 Dolichospermum circinale AWQC310F
TCAGTGATAGTGCTGGAGATGAAGGGGCGATTTTTGCCGCTTTAGTACAGGGTGAAAGTCTGGATACTCAGACTTTACAGGCTTTGAAGGCTGAGGATGATCACGCCACAATTACGGTAAATGGGCAAAATATTCAGGTAGAGCAGCAGAATTTTACAGGAACTAACGGGAATGATACCATTACAGGAACTTCTGGCAACGACACGATTAATAGTGGGTTAGGTATAGATGTTGTCGATGGAGGTGTAGGAGATGATCTACTTATTATTGATTACTCCATTGGTGACAGTGGACGTGAGATGGTCTTATCTTCCTACGCAGGTACAGAAGGATTTTCTGGTTCAGCTTACCGATACAATTCTGCCTATTCCGCCGAATTAGACAGAGTTGATTTCTCTGGGATAAATCGGTTTCAGATTACTGGTACAAGTAAAGATGATAGTATCGTGACTGGAAGTGGCAATGACACGATAAATAGTGGTACTGGCAATGATGATATCAATGGTGGTGCTGGCAAC
>NZ_KE384683.1:0-8495 GCF_000426925.1 Dolichospermum circinale AWQC310F
CGTCAATTTACTGGGAATTTTTGACTTTACTAGAAAATTTATGTTTTTTTCACGCAGAGCCGCAGAGCCGCAAAGAGGGGAGTTTCAGCAATTTTTCGGTTTTATACGTCAATTTTTTGGTTAAGGAATTTTGACTGTAATTTGATAGGTTTTGATGGGGGGAATATTTTTTTCCCAAGGCCGTGAATATTGGAGTTTTAGCTGGGTTGAACCGGAGTTTTGGGCTAAAAACCGAAAAACTTGATTCTCAGGTGATCCTACTAATTTGAGTTTGGATTCTCCTGCTGCTGTTGGTAATGGTTCAAATACTGAATCTCCCAAGGGTTTGAGTTTTTGAGGATCATTTTTAATTATTTGCCAATTATAACCTGTTGATGGATTGGCTGATAATTTAATTATCAAAATTTTACCTTTTTCTAGGTTGATTTGTTTGTGATTGTTGCTATCTTTGATGGTTATTTCTGATTTAGATGGCGGATTTTTGGCTGTGGCGCTAAGTTGGGAAGTAATCCCCAAGGTGGTTAATAAAGAAAGAATTAAAAAAACTCGTTTAGTTAAACTCATGATTTCAACCTATTAATTATCAATTGTCAATTAGTTATTATTACAATATCAATTTTCAATTTCTTTTTATCTACCCAATTTATTGGGAATTCCTTCACAACCTCCCGGAATGGTATTTCTGGTTTTTTCTCCACACCAAGCACAACAGTAGTAATGAGTCGCTGGGGACATTCTTTGTGCATTAGTGAAGTCAGCATTTTCAATAACCGCACCAGTGTGTTCTCCGGTTTCGTAGTTGGGGGGTTGAGTGCGACTGCGGGGAGATGCTTGTTCTACTAAACCATAAAATAGACGAACTCCGTTTAAATCGGTATTACTGAGATTGGCTTCATATAGTATTGTTCGGGAAAGGTTAGCTTTTACTAGGTCACAATTACTAAGATTAGCACGGACGAGATTGGCTTCACTTAAATCTGTCCACCGTAAATCATTATCGGCTAGATCGGCACCTGCTAACATTACACCTAAGTCTATGACGCGCACTCCTTCTAAACGATCTTCAGCATAACCACCAGTACCATCTAGTATAGCTCTTCCTAAACGCCGATCGCGTTGTAGGGGAGTAAGTAATTTGGAACGGGAGAGAAATCGCAGAATTTTGGCTTTACCACTACCATCTACACTACTGAATATAGCAGCAGTACGTCCTTCGGCGATCGCTCTTTCTTGCGGCCAGTCTTCTAATAATCCTTCTTCGTCTAATATTAGGTCAGAAACTCCTTGAAAGTAGGAGTCTATGGTTTGTTGTTGAGTAATGACGTTTTGCTGTACGGTGAGTAGGTTTTGTTGAATGGTTAGGTCTTTAGAAATTACATATTGTCGCCATGCTACATAAACGGCGATAATGGCAATGGCAATTTGTCCTAAAGCTCCAAACCATTCTGCTAAAGTACCAGAGGCTTCCCAATTAATTCTCTTTCCCCAAAGTAGTAAACTATGACCCAAATTAGTAAATCTGAATAAGCCAATTATTGCTACTATTAATCCTATCAAACCAACAAATACTTTTCTATCTTCAGGTGCAAACCATTGTTGAATGATATCTTGCCACCAAGGGTAAAGTATCAACACTGATAACAGCAAAGTTGCTAAAGTTCCCAAAATCCCTAGCCATGAGTTATTAATGACAATACTAATTAAAGTTATGGCCATGGACAAGCTAGTCAATAATAAAATCTTTGGTATCATCAAGACTTGAATACTCGAATTGCCACTAAAAAGAGTAGAATTTTCTTGGAAAATACTTGTTTTCAGAGAAGATTGTGCCGATACTTGTTTTTTCTCCGTTTCTACTTTTGCTAATGATTGATTACTTTCAGTAATTTCCAATTCATCTTCTTGATTTATCTGTGGGGAAGATAGGTGATATGAATCAGATTCATTAATAGTCATATTTTTTTCCTCCAATTAACTCACCATAAATTGAAACATAAATTGAAACTTTGCGAAAACACTTGTATTAACAGTATTATATACCCCTAACCTTGGCTAAATCAGTTCGTGAGAAAATTTCCTGGCTGCAAAGGCAACAAATATGTTATTTTATCACAGATCCTTGAGATTTTTTCTGTAGCATCACTCTTTGATATTTGTAAAACTGCTGATACTTAGAGTAAGCATAAAAAAGTTTTTTAGTGAAAAGTAGGAGTCAGGAGAAGAAAAAAGAATTATATTAAATACATAATTGATTTATGGAGGATGATTATGGTATTGTCTGGGTAGTTTCTGAAAAGTTTATCCAAATCTTAATTTTAAATTTGCAGAATCAAAAAATAATTAATAATAATTAGTTGATTTTGATACGGCTTTTAAATTACAATCAGTTCTAGGATCATCATAAGAGTTTTGTAGGAGCAGTATGGTAATTTGGCGAAGCTTAATTGCCTCTAGTTTAATCAGTTTGATGATAATTGGCTGTAGTGACTCGGCAAATTATTCATCTGAAAATGCTAAAAAAGTTGTTCAAGAAAGCAATGTTAATCAACTGATTACAGAAGTACAAGACAGTCAAAAAGCAGAAAATTTACTAAGACAAGCTAATGGTTTATTAGATGCCCATCGTTATCAAGAAGCTTTAGTATTCTATAATCGGGTGATAGCCATTAAAAATGATAGTGCGGAAACTTATGTAAATCGGGGAAATGCTTTGATTGCTTTACAACAGTACCCAGAAGCTGTAGAATCCTATGATGAAGCGATCGCAATTCGCCCAAATAAAGATGAAGCCTGGTATAATCGTGGTAATGCTTTAACAGCTTTACAACATTACGAAGAAGCCGTAAAATCTTATGATGAAGCGATCGCTATTGACCACAATAAACATGAAGCTTGGATTAATAGAGGAATCGCGTTGACAAAATTACAGCGCTACAAAGAAGCTTTAGCATCTTACAACCAAGCAACTACTATTCGTCCTAATTTGCATCAAGTTTATTATAATAAAGCTTGCAATTATGCCTTACAAAATAATCTAGAACTGACAATTGAAAACCTCAAGAAAGCCATCGAACTTGTACCAAAAAAATATCAAGAATTTGCGAAAAATGATCGAGATTTTGATAAAGTTCGCAATGAAAAACGGTTTCAGGAATTATTACAATAAATATGACAACTAGGGTACAAACTTATCTGTCTTTGATTCCCGATTCCTGTACATTTCAGGATGGGAAATGCTATAGTATTGACATATACCAGATACAGGTAAATGAGGAAATTTCCTTTAATTAATAATGAATAAGCTGGCTAATGTTTTTATCGAGGGGATAATTGCTTTTACTGTCACTAATATTGACGATATGATGATTCTACTACTATTGTTTTCGCAAATAGATAGTAGTTTTCGTAAACGTCATATTTTCATTGGTCAATACCTTGGTTTTTTTGCCATTATTATGTTGAGTTTACCAGGATTTTTTGGCGGTTTATTCATACAGCGAGAATGGTTGGGATTATTAGGAATAATACCCATAGTTCTTGGTATGAAACAACTGATTAATCAACAAACAGAAAGTACGGAAAGTACCGAAGTTCAGACAGTTAATCCTGATTTTCCACGGTTATTACACCCTAACCCAACATGGTCTTTTTTCTTGAGCATTTTCCACCCAAATACTTATCAAGTTGCAGCTATTACCATTGCTAATAGCGGTGACAATATTAGTGTTTATATACCTCTATTCGCGGGTCAAAATTTTGTTAGTTTAGCCATAATTATAGCCGTATTTTTAGCCATGGTAGGAGTTGGCTGTGGTATTGCTTATCTATTGACCAGTCAAGTTACTATTGGTTATATTTTAAGTCGCTATGGTCGGGTTATGATTCCTTTTATATTAATGGCCTTGGGGTTATTTATTATGTACGACAGAGGCACATTTAAGCTACTAACTCAAATTGCTATTTAAAGATTGCTACTTTTACGGATTTTACATACAATGTAGTCTAAAAATTCATCTTGATCATGTCACAACTTCAGCGTATTACCATTAATCCCCAACAACTTCAAGAAAACCAACTTTTATTAACACCTCAACAGCAACATTATTTGCTGCGAGTATTACGGTTACGAGATGGTGATCAATTTATCGCTATGAATGGTATGGGTAAATGGTGGTTAACTAAGTTACAAGGAACACAAGGAGAGATAGTAGAAATACTAGAGGTTAAAACGGAATTACCTGTATCTATTACTTTAATGATGGCCTTACCGAAAGGGAATGGATTTGATGAAGTTATCCGCTGTTGTACGGAATTAGGAGTAACTTATATTGCTCCAGTTTTAAGCGATCGCAGTTTATTAAATCCCAGTTCTCAAAAGCTAGAACGTTGGCGGCGCATAGCATCAGAGTCATCTGAACAGTCAGAAAGAGCCGTGATTCCTACTATTTTAGAACCAGTAGCTTTTAAAACTGCCATAAATGAAAATACAGCCAGTCATAGTTATATCTGTGAAGCCCGTGGTGATTATCCTCACTTAAAGCAGGTGATAAATAATGCTAACACTGCAAGGGAGATCATTATTGCTATTGGACCAGAAGGGGGGTGGACAGATCAAGAGCTAGAAATAGCTGTAAAATCGGGATTTGTAGCCACTTCCCTGGGTTGTCGTATTCTCCGCGCAGTTACAGCGCCCATAGTTGCGATATCCTTAATAGCAGCAAATTTTGAATTAAGCCCTTGAAATCAGCAAAACAACATCTAACTCAACACCTAATTATTTTTACTCGTTATCCAGAACCAGGAAAAACAAAAACGCGGTTAATACCAGTTCTGGGTGATATTGGCGCTGCTAACTTGCAAAGACAGATGACTGAACAGACCATTTTGCAAGTTAAAGAATTACAAAATCTGATCAAATTATCCGTAGAAATACGTTTTACTGGTGGTAATTTAGAAAAAATGCGAAATTGGTTAGGAAATGACTGGTTATATCAATTTCAGGGTGAGGGAGATTTAGGTCAAAGAATGGAGCGATCGCTTGTAAATGCGTTTAATCAAACAGCAAAACAAGTAATTATCATTGGTACTGATTGTCCCGATTTAAACTCACAAATTTTACTAACTGCTTTTGAGAAATTGCAAGTTTTTAATCTTGTTCTAGGTCCAGCCATTGACGGTGGTTACTATTTAATTGGGTTACAAAAACCAGCAGCGGAATTATTTACAAATATCCAGTGGGGTACGGCTGAAGTATTTGCAAAAACACTAGAAATTGCGGAGAAATTGAATTTATCAATAGGTTATTTGCCATCTTTAGCAGATATTGATCGTCCAGAGGATCTTGAAAGTGAGTATGATTAGTGTCAGCCAAAAAGTAAATGATTAGAGGAGAAAATTATTATTATCCATTGAGGGAAAAATTTGATAAAATAACCTGGATAAAATATCAACCCCGTTTAATTTTCAAGAACCCATGTTTGAAATCCCTCCAGCATTTTCAGTATTAGGTTTACCAGTTCATGTTATGGATGATTATCCAGACTGGTTATTATATTCTTTAAAAGCAGGTAAAGGAACTCATGTAGTTACCCTTAATTCAGAAATGACCATACAAGCAGAAAAAAATCCCACCCTAGCAAATATTATTCAAAATGCTGAATTAGTAATTCCTGACGGTGCGGGAGTTGTGCTGTATTTGCAGTATTTATTAGGAAAAAAAATACAACGTATTCCGGGAATTGAATTAGCAGAAAAACTGTTACAAACAGTTGCCCAAAAACAAATATCTGCGTCAATATTTTTCTATGGAGGCGCACCAGGAGTAGCGGTAAAAGCAGCAGATTTATGGAAACAAAAACTTCCCATACTAACTATATCAGGAACACATTCTGGTTATCATTCTTCACAAGAAGAACAAGAATTATTGCAAAGCCTCAGTCAACTACAGCCACAAATAATATTTGTTGGTTTAGGAGTTCCGCGTCAAGAATTATGGATTTCTAAAAACCGCCATTTATGTCCTAACTCAATTTGGATCGGTATTGGTGGTAGTTTTGATATTTGGTCAGGAACAAAAACACGCGCTCCCAACTGGTTAGCAAATAATAACTTAGAATGGCTATATAGATTATATCAAGAACCTTGGCGTTGGCGACGGATGTTAGCCATACCAGAGTTCGTTTTAAAATCCTTAATTTACAGCAGTTTTCGGGCAAAAGTGCTAAAAAAATGATCAATAATCTCTAGCAAGACTGATAAAAATTTGCTGTATTTTTGGTTTGAAACTAATTGACAAGTCTCCAAACTTGTGTATAGAATCAATAAAATCTAAAATCCAGAATCCCGATGTGATGAACGGAATAAATGGTCATGTTCAGGATGATATAAACGGGAGCGTCCGGTTACTGGTAAAAGTGCTGGACTGATTACATAAAGTGTAGTCCGTTGTAATTTTTCTTCATGAGTACAAGCGGTCATTTCTGCTAAAGTAACAACGCGGATTTTTTCATCCGGCCAGCCTAAGCGATAGCAAATTGCTACGGGAGTCTCTGGATTATAATGTTCTAACAACTGAGTTTGTGCTTCAGTGATATGATGGACACTCAGATATAAACATAAGCTGGCCTGATGTGCTGCTAAACTGGCTAATTCTTCCCTAGCAGGAACATAAGTGCGTCCACTAATACGAGTGAGGATAATAGTTTGTACCAAACCGGGAACAGTTAACTCAATTTTCAATTTAGCTGCGGCTGCTTGAAAAGCGCTGATACCGGGAACAACTTCAAAAGGAATATTAGCCGCTGCTAATAGCTGCATTTGTTCATGAATAGCGCTATAGAGACTAGGATCACCAGAATGCAGTCTCACGACGGATTTATGGGCTACTACGGCATCAATCATCAGTGGTAAAATCTCTTCTAGAGTCCGATTTGCAGTTTTGATAATTTCCGCATCAGGACGACAAACAGCTAAAATCTGTTCAGGGATCAAAGAATCTGCAAATAAAATCACATCAGCCCTAGCCAACAACTTTTGCGCTCTAACCGTTAATAAATCAGGATCTCCCGGTCCTGCCCCCACAATATAAACTGCTGGATCTAGAGAATTTTGGTAGTCATTAACACTTAAATTACTCGTATATTCCTTCATTAACTTTGCTCTGAAAAACTCCGACAAAAAACTTTTGGCAAATCCTTCAGTACCCTTCCGGATTCACTACTTTTGAGTTGTAGAAATAGATGGTAGATGCACCCTGGTTAAGCCCTGGAGATTAATTACTCTGGGGCATTTTTTATTTTTAGCAATCTCCCTTGAAAGAGGAAACAACATCAGGTAAAGGACGCTTGAGTACATACAGCCAAGCTAAACCAACCAGTCCTAAAAACATTCCTCCTAAACTGACCATTTGTGCCATTCGTAAAGGTCCTAGCATTAAGCTATCCATGCGTAAACCTTCAATCCAAAACCGCCCCAAGCTGTAGGCTACCAAGTAAACTAAAAATAAAGTCCCCACTTTCAAAGGTGATTTTTTAGATAAAGCTCGAAAAAACAAAGTTAGCAAGAGTGCAAAAACCATGAAATTCCACAAAGACTCATAGAGAAAAGTGGGATGAAAATATTCAAAATTAACTAAATCCACAGGACGACGTTCTGGGGGAATATACAACTTCCAAGGCAAACCAGTGGGACGGCCAAAGGCTTCCGAGTTGAAAAAATTTCCCCAGCGACCAATTGCTTGCCCTAAAATCAAGGAAGGCGCGACTAAATCAGTTAATTGCCAAAAAGATATTTGATTAAGTTTAGCAAAAATCAACGCCGCTACGACACCGCCAAGAATTGCCCCATGAATAGCAATACCTCCTTCCCAAATGGCAATGATCTTTTCTGGGTGTTGAGAATATTCTGACCATTGAAACAAGACATAATAGAGCCTGGCTGCGGGAATAGAGCCAATTACCAGCCAAATTGATAAATCATTGAGTAAATCTGGGTTAACGTGACGACGTTTGGCCAGATATTGGGAAAGGGTGACACCAATTAAGACAGCAGAGGCAATTAATAACCCATACCAGCGAATAACAATTGGTCCGAGTTTAACTATAATCGGACCTGGAGAAGTAAATTGAAACCCCAAGGGCAAAATCGAAAAATCCACTACCATGGAAAATTACCTATAGGAATATGAAATCTACAAAGACAAAGACAATAATAAGGCAATCTTACAATAGGCGATTTTACGTTTCTTGGCACAGTTTGCTTTTATAGTGTTAACCTACTTAGTTACTAATTCCCAATCATGAACCATGAGATGTTAGATTTAACTAAGTTATGGAAAAAAGCTGTTAGTATATTTAATATCTAGACCTAAGTAGGTGAGCGGAAAAAAACCGACATAAGTAACGAAAAGTAAAGTTGCCCAAAACCCCTTCCCTGTTCCCTGTTCCCTGTTCCCTGTTCCCTTGTCATAACGACAATTTTTAACGCCAACCTACTTA
>NZ_KE384683.1:8505-47918 GCF_000426925.1 Dolichospermum circinale AWQC310F
ATAACATTGTGATTGCTATTTATCCTGGTAGTTTTGATCCCATCACCTTGGGACACTTAGATCTAATTCAGCGTAGTAGTCGCCTGTTTGAACAGGTGATAGTTGCCGTTCTTCGCAATCCAAATAAGATACCATTATTTACAGTCGAGCAAAGATTAGAACAAATTCGTATAGCTACAAAACATTTATCAAATGTAGGAGTAGACAGTTTTGATGGTTTGACTGTAGAATATGCTCAAATGCAACAAGCACAAATTTTGTTGCGGGGGTTAAGAGCGGTATCTGATTTTGAAATTGAGCTACAAATGGCTCATACTAATAAAACACTGTCTACTCAGATTGAGACAGTTTTTCTAGCGACATCAAATGAGTATAGTTTTTTAAGTAGTAGTGTGGTAAGAGAGATTGCCAGGTTTGGTGGCTCTGTTGATCATCTTGTTCCGTCACACGTTGCCCGAGATATATACAAATGCTACAATCAAGTTCAATCTCTGCCCATGAGTCCAACCAAAACGGAAAAAATCCTACCCCACGAGAGTACGTAAAGGCAATCCCTGAAGACGGGAATCCACTGCCAACACCAGGGGTAGATATTCAGCAAGAACTCAACCGCTTAGAGGACATAATTCTCTCTAGCATGAGGATTCCTTTAACGGGACGTACCCTAGTAGATGAAGATAAATTACTCGAACAACTTGATTTTATCCGCATATCTTTGCCGGCGGTTTTCCAGGAAGCATTAGATATTTTGGCACAAAAGGATGAAATTCTCCTAGAAGCCGAAGAATATGGACAACAGGTTGTAGACGTAGCCCAAGCCAAAAGGGCGCAAATTTTGGCTGAAAGTGATATTATCAGGCAAGCACAACGGGAAGCTGACCAACTGCGGCGACAGGTCCAGCAAGATTGTGAAGCGATGATGCAAGAAACTATCGCAGAGGTTGAGCGTAAGCGTCGCGCTTGTCAGCAAGAGTTAGAAGAAATGCGCCAAACTGCAATTACTCAAGCTCAAGAGATTGAAGATGGTGCTGATAAATACGCTGATCATGTTTTGAGTAATATGGAACAGGATATTCAAGAAATGTTACAAATTATTACTAATGGTCGTAAACAATTACGTGGGGATAATCCACAGCGGACTGCCAATAATTCTCATAATTCTAAAAAGAGCTTTCCTAAGTCAATAACAAAATAAACAAAACTAATCTGTTAGACACCTAAATTGTATAATCTTAAAATTGTTAAATGTCGTGGGGTAGGTTAATCAACAGTAAACTAAAAGCCAACAATTATGAACAATTGCTCATATTAACAATTGGTCACATTTAAGTAGGTTGGCGTGAAAAATTGTCGTTATGACAAGGGAACTCTTAACTGGGAACTCTTAACTGGGAAGAGGTTTTGGGCAACTTTACTTTTCGTTACGTATGTCGTTTTTTTCCGTTCACCTACTTAGTTGCTTGAAAGATTGTTTCAATGTGATAACTGTGGTTTTGAGTGTGATAGAGATGTCAATGCTGCGATTAATTTAGAAAAAGAAGCGGTCAGATTGACCATTGACCGTGGTAGAGACGTTCCATGGAAAGTCTCTACATAGTACCGACACTTCTACAATGAAGCAGGAAGAAAAAACTGGCTATTGTTAGCATCAGTTAGCTTTTTTGGATCGGATCTGACAACTATCACTAAATATCAAATGGTAGATCGGATAAATGATATCGCTTGGCAAGCTCACCGGGGAAGCGTTGCGGCGATTATTCAAGTCTTGAATGAAAGACTAATTATATCTGGTGTGAGAACTAGAGCAATTTTTGCCGCTGGTGTGTTGCAAATTTTGTGTGAAGCGGCTACGGTGGAGCAACTTGAGCAATCTACCTTAGTCCCAAAAATCCAACAAATTTTGGAGTCAATTGCACCGCGTCACATTCGCCGAGTTTATATCAATAGTCGAATTGTACGAGAAGAACAATTACTATGGTTAGAGGAAATTCACCGTGATGCCAATCATCAATTTATATGGTCACAGGAACTTATATTGTCGCAACCAAATTTCTGGAAGCGGCTAATTCGAGATTTAAGGAAAACTGATGCCAAATCCAGAAAACCTATTTTAACTCAACCCCAATCTCTACTTAAAAATCAGGAGCAAGGGAAAATTTCAGTCAACACTGGGGTAATAGCAGTTTCTGGTTTATGTTCACTAATTTTACTGGCTTGGTTGGATTTTCGCTTAGGTAATACACTAAAAAGTTTGTTAATATTCACAGGTTCTCAATCTTCCCAAACAGCAAATCAAAGATCCTCTAGCCAAAGTCTTTTAACACTATCTGATGATCCATTTGCCGCTTCTGTACGACTGGCTAACCGGGCTAGTGTTGCTAGTAGAACAGCTATCACCTCAACTCAGTGGTTGGAGTTGGCTGCTACTTGGCAACGAGCTTCTGATTTAATGAGTCAGGTTTCACCTAGCCACAGCCGCTATCAAGAAGCACAAATTAGAACTAAATTATACAAGAAGTTTAGTCAGGTTGCCCAGAAAAAAGCTGAGAAAAGTGAGTTGTGAGCAGGTTCAGATTTCAGATTTCAGATTTCAGATTTCAGATTTCTGGAATTTTCACTATTTACTCATTTCTAACATCCGTGCCATGGGTCGCAACGCGGCTAGGCGGATTTCTTCTGACATAGTAATTTCTGGAGTGCGATTTTTCATGGCTAAATACAGTTTTTCTAGGGTATTTAACCGCATAAATGGACATTCGTTACAGTTGCAATCATTCTGTGGAGGTGCGGGAATAAATTTTTTCTCAGGTGCTAGTTTTTGCATCTGGTGAATGATTCCCGGCTCTGTAGCCACGATAAATTCTTGGCTAGGGCTGGTTTGACAATAATTGAGTAAAGCGGCTGTAGAGCCAATAAAGCTGGCGTGACGTAAGACGCTAGTTTCACATTCGGGGTGAGCGATCGCTTCTGCTTGAGGATGTGTAATTTTTAACTCCACTATTTTCTTTTCTGAAAAAGTTTCATGGACAATACAACTACCTTGCCATAGAAGCATTTCCCGTCCAGTTTGTTCGATTACATACCGTCCCAAGTTTCGATCTGGGGCGAAAATAATTGGCTGTTGGGGGGGTATTTGCTGGACAATTTTCACAGCGTTGGCACTAGTGCAGATAATATCGCTCATGGCTTTGATTTCAGCCGAGCAGTTAATATAGGAAATAACTAAATGGTCAGGGTGTGCGGCCTTGAAAGCTGCAAACTCTTGAGGAGGACAACTATCTGCTAAAGAACAACCTGCATTGATATCTGGTAACAGTACCAATTTATCAGGATTGAGGATTTTGGCGGTTTCCGCCATGAAGTGAACACCAGCAAAAACAATAACATCTGCTTGAGTATTTGCCGCAGCCTTGGCTAATTGCAAGGAGTCACCAATAAAGTCGGCAATGTCTTGAATATCAGGGTTTTGGTAGTAGTGGGCTAATATTACCGCATTCAGTTCTGTTTTGAGATCCTCAATGGCAGTAAATAAATCTAATGGTAGATTATCTGATTTCGGTTGAGTAAGTGTAGTTGTAAACACAATTAAAAACTGTTGTTTTAGAGAATGAGATGACCTTGTGGATTAAATTATAGTAGTTTTTACCAAAAATAGGGGATGATTGATATTAGCAATTTATGCCCAAATCCGGTGGAGTTTCCTATCCTGGAGATATACGGCTTTTTAAAGTGGCATGACCAGTCAGAAAACTCAATCAAAACCTGTGAAAATTGCTGTAGTTGGGGATATTCACGACCAATGGGACGTAGAAGATGGTATGGCACTTAAACATCTTGGTGTGGACTTAGTGCTGTTTGTTGGCGATTTCGGGAATGAATCAGTAGAAGTGGTAAAAACGATCGCTTCCCTAGATATTCCCAAAGCAGCGGTAATGGGCAACCATGACGCCTGGTACTCGGCTACTGAATGGGGACGCAAAAAATGTCCTTATGACCGCACCAAGGAAGACTGGGTACAGAAACAGTTAGATTTATTAGGGGCTGTCCAAGTCGGTTATAGTAAGTTGGATTTCCCGCAGTGGAATTTAACCGTGGTGGGTGGTCGTCCTTTTACCTGGGGTGGACCTGAATGGAGATTTGCGGAAATCTGTCAAGAACGTTATGGTGTTTCGAGTTTAGATGATTCCGCAGATAAAATTGTCAATGCAGTAAAAAATGCTAATTGCGACAATATTATTTTTTTAGGACACAATGGACCTAGTGGTTTAGGCGATCGCGCTGAGGACCCTTGTGGCAAAGATTGGCACCCCATTGGCGGTGATTTTGGTGATCCTGATTTAGCAGCAGCTATTTCTCAAACTCTCAACATGAACAAAACTGTTTCTTTAGTTGCTTTTGGTCATATGCACCGGACTTTGCGCCATACTAAGAAACTAGAAAGGAAAGCTGTATTTAAAAGCCCAGAAGGGACTATTTACTTAAATGCTGCTAATGTCCCCAGAATTGTCCAGGAAAACGGCGTAAAATTACGGAATTTCTCCCTGGTCTTTTTAGATGGGGGTATGGTGACAAAAGTTGCTCTAGTTTGGGTGGGTAAGGACTACCAGGTGGCTGCTGAGGAAATTTTTTATAATTCTTTGGTTTGATAGCTGCCAATTCTTTAATTATATGTTATGATTTTATTTGTCAGTTTTGATTTTCTACAATTCTGGCAAATAATCTGGAGAGGTGGCAGAGTGGTCGATTGCGCCTGACTTGAAATCAGGTGAAGTGAAAGCTTCCGGGAGTTCGAATCTCCCCCTCTCCGTTGAATTGATTTTTTTCTCGCATTGACAGTTGACAATTTTTAATTATCAATTACAGCACGTTCGGCTTGAGTAAGGTACACCATTGGCGGGCAAGATGCCCGCACCACACTGGCTAGAATTTAAGTTACAGTTTCAAACCCAATTTTCTAAACTACAACCTTTTCTAAAATCAATTTAGAACGCTTTACTTGTTCAGGAATAGCAACGGGATAATTACCAGTAAAACAAGCAGAACAAAAACTATTAGTATCTTCTCTGGTGGTTTCTAACATTCCTTCCCAACTCAAATAAGCCAGACTATCAACTTGTAATTGTTTGGCTATTTCCGCTACTGATTTTGTCGCAGCAATTAATTGATCTTGAGTATCAGTATCAATACCATAAAAACAAGGGTGTGTGACAGGAGGAGAGGAAATTCTCATGTGAACTTCCGCCGCACCAGCATCACGTAAAGCCTGGACTAGTTTACGGCTAGTAGTTCCCCGAACAATGGAATCATCAATAATTACTACTCGCTTACCGAATAACACATCTTTGAGGGGGTTAAGTTTCATGCGGATACCTGATTCTCGCATGGCTTGGGTAGGCTGAATAAAGGTGCGGCCGACGTAGCGATTTTTAATCAGTCCCTCACCATAGGCTATACCGGAAGCTTGGGAAAAGCCAATGGCCGCAGGTATACCAGAATCAGGGACACCAAAGACTAAATCGGCTTCTATGGGGGATTCTGCTGCCATTTTCCGTCCTAATCGCATTCGATAACTGTATAAAGTTTCATTGTGCATGAGGCTATCAGGACGGGCAAAATAAATCATTTCAAAGATACAAAGTTTACGTTCTGACTGTTGATGCCACTGAAATGATTCTAAGCCATTTTCAGTGATCCATACTAATTCTCCAGGGGCGACATCACGCAGATATTCCGCACCGATAATATCTAAACCGCAAGTTTCGGAAGCGAGAACGTAACGGACGGGGTTACTATCTAAAGTACCAATTACTAAGGGACGAATCCCGTTAGGATCACGGACTCCCATCACACCTACGGGTGTAGCAATAGTTAGGCTAAATGCACCTTGACAACGATGAAAGGCACTCATGGCCGCTGTTACCCAATCTGCACCAGCATTAACTTCTTGAGCGATCGCATAAGCAATCATTTCTGAGTCCGTGGTTGTTACCAATTTAAACTTATCTTTGACCAACTCAGAACCCAGTTGGAGGGTATTGACTAAATTACCATTATGTGCTAGTGCTAACAAACCCAAACGAGTTTCCACCACAGCCGGTTGGGCGTTAACTTTGCGACTAGAACCAGTAGTAGAATAACGGGTATGACCAACTGCCATATTACCGGGTAATTGCTCTAGAATAGTCTCATTGAAGACTTGAGATACCAGTCCCATATCCTTGTGTTGGTGAACGCGCGAACCCTCAAATGTAGCAATACCAGCAGATTCTTGACCCCGATGCTGGAGAGCGTATAGTCCGAAGTATGTTAATTTAGCAACATCTTGTTCTGGGGCATAAATGCCAAAAATACCACAAGCTTCTTCGGGCTTGTCACTAGTATTTTCATGACTGTTGATTGATTTATCGAGGTATTCATCCGCAATTACGGAATTAACGAGAATCATGCTGGTATTACTCCTGGTGGGGTGTCGAGTCACTGGGGATTGGAAATTACTCACAAGAGCGCAGGGGAGAGGGGGAAAATTAAGAACTATTACCCATTACCTTTTGCTTCTTAACAAATCGTTAACCATCCATTAAAACAGTACCTTAAATTGGTGAAGGATCAAGTATGAATTGTAAATTTTTATGTTCAAACCTTAATTTTTGATCTGGTCTAAGTGTTATTCTGAATTGCCAGACGTTTAGAGATTGCTCCATAATAGCGATCGCGCATATCTTCAATACTAACCTGGACTAACTTATGGTTATCTGCGGTTAAAATCTGCAAATTGCCAGAATTAACTACTTTACCGATTTTTTGCCAATATTCCCCCAAATGCTCCTCTAAATAAGATTCCCAAATTTCTTGATTTTCACTATTGACAGAAACTAAAATTCTTGCTCCACCTTCACCGAATAGGACTTCATCAAATCGTAAATCATCATTTGTCGTGATTGGGAAATTAATTTCCGCCCCCAAATTTCCAGCCAGACAACATTCCGCTATTGTAACAGCCACACCGCCCTCAGCGACATCATGGGCAGATTTTAACCAACCACAGCGAATACCATGACGACAAGCCTGTTGTACACATCGCTCTAACTCAAAATCAACTCTAGGCGGCCTACCTGCAATTGTATGATGAATTGTCGCCAAATATTCAGAAGCGCCTAATTCGATTTTCAATTTTAGATTTTCGATTTGGGACTGAATAGGTAAACCAAGCAGGTAAATTATATCACCTATATTTTGCCAACCCTGTCCGCAAATTTTAGTCAAGTCTTCAATTAAACCCACCATACCCACAACGGGAGTTGGGTAAATTGGTTGAGGATTTCCCTCCGCGTCAAAGGTTTCATTATATAGAGAGACATTCCCCCCGGTTACCGGCGTTCCCAACTCCCGACAACCTGCACTCAAGCCCCGACAGGCGGACGCTAATTGCCAATAACCAATGGGGTTTTCTGGACTACCAAAATTGAGGTTATCCGTCACAGCCAGGGGTTCAGCACCCACACAGCTAAGATTCCGGGCGGCTTCTGCTACTACTGCCTTAGCCCCTTCATAAGGATCAAGATAGACATAGCGAGAATTACAGTCTACCGTAGCCGCAACAGCAGATTTTGGATTTTGAATTTTGGATTGTGGATTTTGGATTTTTTCTAAAGGACGAAGACGAACTACAGCAGCATCAGCCCCACCTGGTAATAATACTGTGTTATTTTGAACTTGATGATCATATTGGCGATAAACCCAGCTTTTAGAAGCAATAGTAGGAGTATCTAACAAAGTCAATAAAATTTGATTCCAACTTTGCCAATTTCTGCCAATTTCAATTCCTGTCACATCACAAGCGGGTAAATTATCTTTTGTCCATTGCCAAGCTTTTTTAGCATACTCTGGTGCTTCTGTCAATAATTCTCTTTCATATAAAGGTGTATTTTCCGCTAAAGCCTCAGCGGTAATTTCGGCGGCGATTTTCCCCTCAAACCAAATCCTGACAATGGGTTCAGCAATTACCGTACCTGCAACTACCGCTTGCAGTCCCCAACGGTGGAAAATAGCAATTAATTCCTGTTCTCGTCCTTTTTCGGCGACAAATAACATTCTTTCTTGAGATTCCGACAGCAGATATTCATAGGGTATCATTCCTGACTCCCGCACCGGAATTTTATCTAAATCAAATTCAATACCGACACCACCTTTAGCGGCCATTTCCGAAGTTGAACAAGTGATACCCGCAGCACCCATATCCTGTGCTGCTACTACAGCACCGGTTTTAAATGCTTCTAAACAAGCTTCAATTAAGGACTTTTCTAAAAATGGATCTCCCACTTGCACCGCAGGACGATTATCCATAGACGCCTGGGTTAATTCTGCACTGGCAAAACTTGCCCCTCCCATACCATCCCGTCCGGTGGTTGAACCCACATACAGCACCGGATTTCCCACGCCTGAAGCCCCTGATTTGACAATTTCCGACGTTTCCATCAAACCCAGCGCCATGACGTTAACTAGGGGATTTCCAGAATAAGCGGGGTCAAAATACACTTCACCACCAACCGTGGGAACACCAACACAGTTACCATAATGACTTATCCCCGCTACTACACCTGTAAACAATCTTTGAGTTTTCGGATCATTCAAATCACCAAAGCGCAAAGAATTTAATAAAGCAATAGGACGCGCCCCCATTGTAAATATATCTCTTAATATACCACCAACTCCGGTTGCAGCGCCCTGAAATGGTTCAACAGCGGAAGGGTGGTTATGGGATTCTATTTTAAACGCTAATTGTAGTCCATCGCCAATATCCACAACTCCGGCATTTTCACCGGGTCCTACGAGAATACGCGGTCCTGTGGTGGGAAACTGTTTGAGTAAAGGGCGGGAATTTTTATAACAGCAATGTTCAGACCACATGACCCCGAACATACCCAGTTCGGCTTTGTTGGGGTGACGACCTAAGCGGCGGACAATTTCTGTATATTCTTCTGGTTTTATGCCTTCTGAGGCAATTTCTTGGGGAGAAAAGGGATTTTCGGAAGTGGTGGTCATGGTAGTTATACACCAAAAGGACAGAGAAATATTTTATAGCAACATAACCCACAATTCAGGGCTGCTACATAAATTCTACCGGAGCTAGACATTAGACATCTGGAGTAATTAAATGTGCATAACCTGAAACTCTTGTCGGGACAATTCATGAATTGTGCCTACGATAATTTTCACAAGATGTCCATTTACTTCTCTAAAAAGGGACTATGGAAACACTTATCAGGGCTAAAGCCTTGACTACAAACAAAAGACCGATAATTTTTTGTGACACTTGCGTAAGTCCTACATTATAGGATAATTCTAAATATAGTTGAAAAATCAAATGGAAGTGCTATAAGGGTAGAGTGACTAATAACCAAGTTATCGGCCAAGATAAATTGGTTTATTCCCCCAATTATAAGATTTTTAAGAGTACATGAACAAAAGATTTATTTTAACCTTGATTTCTAGCCCCGTATTGTTCACATCCATGCTATCTATGGTGATGATGGCTAGACCTGCTCATGCTAATCAGGTATCTGATACTACTGGTACTCATCTATCTTGTGTCATGTCTCCCCATTCTGCAACTCCGAAGCAGGTATGTATACAAGTAAGTAACACTCTTCCCTCTGTTACAGAAAATACTATACAAATAGCACAAGCGCAAACAAATAACCCCAAAGAATTAGAATTTTCTGATGCAGAAAGTGATCTAGCGATCAAGCTATTTGGCTGTGATTGTCCAGTCTGTATCAATGCTGCTCGTCAATTAAACGGGTTAGCTCCTTTACCAGTTTAATAAGTGACAGGGTAATTGGCAAAAATTTACCTATTACCCATTACCTACTTACATATTACCCCTTATTTCCTAACAATACTTCTCTAATTATTTCTGTTGGTACTTCGTCAGTAACTTTGACTGCACCAATTTGGGTTGGTAATACAAAGCGGACTTTACCTAATTTAACTTTTTTATCTAATTGTAAAGCATCAATGATTGCTTCAACGTCTAAAGCTGCGGGTATTTGGATAGGTAAACCTGCTTTTTTAATTAAGGCATTTTGACGTTCTGTGTCTACTTGTGGCCAAAGTCCCAATTTGACAGCAATTTCCCCCGCTGCTACCATACCAATACCTACAGCTTCACCGTGTGTTAAGAGACGATACTCAGTTAAGCTTTCCACAGCATGACCAATAGTATGACCATAATTCAAAATTGCCCTTAGTCCAGATTCTTTTTCATCTTTGCTGACAACATCTGCCTTTGCTTGACAGGAATGAGTTATTATGCTGTTTATCAGGTCGGATTTTACATAGCGGAGTTGGTCAAGGTGTTTGCTTGCTGCTAATTGAGTAAACAATTCGGTATCCCAAATGATGCCATATTTGATCACCTCTGCCATTCCTGCTCGAAATTCCCTAGCTGGGAGGGTTCTTAACACTTCTGGGTCAATTAAGACTAAACTGGGTTGATGGAATGCACCAATCAAATTTTTACCGTGGGGATGATTTACACCAGTTTTTCCACCAATAGCTGAATCTACCATAGCCAGAAGACTGGTAGGGACTTGCACAACGTTGATTCCTCTCAGCCATGTAGCGGCTGCAAAGCCCGTCATATCACCAATAACGCCTCCCCCCAAGGCGACCATGGTTGAGGAGCGTTCTAGGCGATTTTCCAGGGCGATATCGTAGAGTTTTTGAATGGAGTTGAGGGTTTTGTAACGTTCTCCAGGGGGTAGGTTGTAGCTGACAACTTGAAAACCGGCATTTTCTAAAGATGCGATCGCTCTTGGCCCATAATGTTTAAATATCATTGGGTTAGAAACTAGCAATACTTTCTTACCTAGTTTCAAACTGGCCATTTGTTCACCTAGTTGATCTAAACTCCCAGGTGCAATGGTAATATCATAAGATTTTTCTGGTATATCTACTTTAATTACAGAATTCATTCCCTAACCCTAATATAATCACTCCTCTGGGTATTTTACCCCAAGTTGACAACCTCTTTTCTATTCCCTGTTCCTTTTCAGAATTATTGATGATTGAATAGAAATAAGTAACTAATCTGGAGCAAAACAAATGGCTGTAGTTGAATATATTGTCTTTTTAGGCGTGTTTATGGGTGTAGCAGTAGGCTTGTTATTTGGTCTACGCGGAGCTAAGATCCTCTAAGCCTACAATTAGACGCTAATTAAACCCACTTCATGTGGGTTTATGATGTATTTAAAGTAACTGACGACTGAATTTTTATTATTTATTACCATTCACAACTCCTGAGTTAATCCATATTGAAGTGATTCAAACCGTTTCACTATTTTATCAAAAGTTTCATCCCATTCTTGAGCATCTAAAATTTTGGGGATACATTGGGAAATATATTTATCTTGAAATTTCAGAATTATATCAACAATTTCTTTAACTTTGCTAATAGTTTCACTTTTAAATTTACTTTGAATATTTCTACCTATAAAAATAATAGCCGCTTCATCTACTTCAAATCTTCCTTCTATAATTGCATCAATAAATTCATCATAAACGCGCTGTTCATCTTCTTCATTGGGAGACTTTAGCAAGACTGTAATAATATCTTTTAAATCTTTATTTTCTCTTCTATTATTCCAAGCTAATAATTTCAACGCTATAAAAGCATCAATATCAGCTACCCGAATTTCTAAGTTGTCAATTATTATAATTTCTGTATTTGTAAAAGCTTCTTCTAAACCTAAAATGTTCATTTGATTACCATCAGGCCAGTTAATTTCCTCTTTGGGTTTACCTATATCACCAAAAGGAATAACATCAACTTCCAGTTCTGTTTCAATATGAATAAACTTGTGAATGACTCTGGTTGTTTTAAATAGGGGATTTTGTCCAGTCGTCATTATACTAATCAGCAGATTATATCTCTCCCAATTATCTAATTTTACCGCCACATCCCAATCTTTAGTTGCACGACCTTGAACTTTATATTGACTATCAAAGATTAAGATTCTTGCTTGAGCGCCTATCAAAAGCATGGGAACTTCTAAAGAATCAATGATAGATTTAAAATCTGTAAGGAATTTTTTAGTTTCTAAGTCAAGTTGGGGATGTGATTTGCTCATATTATACCATTTCGGCTATTTCTTGTCTTGTAATAATATATTTTTCATAGAGACGTTTAGCTGTTTCTTTGAGTCTTTCATCTGGATATAAACACAATTCTGCATGAATAAGCAATGGGTCTGCTATATGTTCATATACCGAATACTTAGGCTGATTTTTATTACCAAATTGCTTCAAGATGATAATATTACCCTTGGGATCTGGTTTGAGACGTAACATGGTTGTTATCGCACGATAATTATATTCTTGGGGAATATGAATAGTCATGCTGATAGGTTTTAAATAACCTGTGATAATTGCAGCACCTAATTCTCCCCCAATTATAATTTTTTGATTTTGGGCTATTTCTAGTATTTGTTTCGATATATCGTTAAAATCTATATTTTCTCTGGTGCTAAATGTCCCTACCAAAATTTCTCGACGCAAATTTTCTATATACCCCATTTCCCATCTTTCTAAAAGCTTTGTGTAATTTTCAATTCTATATGTTCCATTTCGTTGACGCTGTAAATAATTCAGTTGATACAAAGTTTCGAGACTGCGTTTTACAGTTTTAGAGTCAACACCTGCAACGTTTACTATCATTTCTAAAGTAGGATATTGTAAAATATATGGGTCTTGAAGTATAGCATAAGCAACTTTTAGTGTGCTGGTAGTAATTTTAGATTTTTTCCTTTGTGTTGAACTACTTCTAACTAAAATATATAGTGATGAATTGTTAAGGTAAATATTACCTGTGGTGTCAATAAATTCAATATTGTTTTCTAGCAACAAATCCAAAACTTCATCAGAAAGTGCATCTGTAATGAGCAGTGTTCTCTTATCATTGCTCAGTTTTTCTTGCAGATGATGGATATAATTAATATTTGCATCAACTGTATCTAAAGTAATAGGAACTTTAATTTCAACTATATATTGGTGGATTTTGTTGTGAGGCGTATATATAGTTAAAAGTCCATCCGCGAGAGTGTTTTCTAAAAAAGGTTCTATTATTGTTGTTGTCTCTATCTGGGGTAATTCTTCCAGCTTTTGTATACACTTTTGTAACCAAGGATGCTTAGGTTGCATAGCATTTGAGAAATAAAGGTTGCTATTATTATGACTCAGCAAATAGTAGGTTGGGTTGACGTAAGAAAACCCAAGATTATGATTTTTCTTGTTGGTTTGCGCTGTTACTGAACCCAACCTACCTTTACTCAGGACTTACGCAAAATATCGCTGAAACCCTCATTTCTCCGTGTCCTCTGTGCCTGGAGTGGTTCGTTATTCCGTGATTTATGTGTAAGTCATGTTACTATTTCATCATTGCTGGAGTTGGTGTTTTTTCCTGCTTTTGAAATGGGGGACGCATTTCTAAACCAAGTAAATTCAACATTTCCTTATCTGCGTCATAATCGGGACAGGGAGTGGTTACAGTCAACATTTTATGATCATCGCTGGAGAAGATGGAATTTGCACCAGCCATGAAGCATAAAGCCTGTTCTACGTGGGAAAGTCTTGCTCTACCGGCACTTAACCGCACGTCAGATTGAGGCATAATAATTCTAGCAGTCGCAATCATCCGCACTACATCCCAAATGGGGACATCGGGTTGATTTTCTAAGGGTGTACCGGGAACTTGGGAAAGAATATTGATGGGTACAGATTCGGGGTGAGGTTGTAAACTTGAGAGAGTATGTAACATTCCGACTCGATCACTAATATTTTCCCCTAAACCGAGAATACCGCCCGAACATACGGTAACATTAGTTTGGCGAACATTGGCAATTGTATTTAAGCGATCGCTATAAGTTCGAGTAGTAATTACAGTGCTGTAGTATTCCTCTGAGGTGTCAAGATTATGATTATAAGCATATAATCCCGCATATTCTAAACGCTTGGCTTGGTTCTCTGTCAGCATTCCCAAGGTACAGCATACTTCTAAACCCATGCTGGTTACGTCCTTGACCATATCCAGGACTTCCTCAAATTGGGAATTATCCCGGACTTCTCTCCAAGCAGCGCCCATACAAACTCGACTAACACCGCTTTCTTTGGCTGTTTTCGCAATATTCATCACTGTTGCTTTTTGTAGCAGTGCTTCGGGTTTTACCTCGGTTTTGTAGCGGGAAGATTGAGCGCAGTAACCACAATCTTCTGGACAAGCACCAGTTTTAATAGAGATAAGCTTACAAACTTGTATTTGTTCCGGTTTATGGTATTGACGATGCACTGTAGCGGCTTGGTAAATTAGCTCTAGAAATGGGGTGTTATATATTGTTAAAATCTCTGTTGGTTGCCAATTGTAGCGTATTTCCACTGTAATGATCCTTTTTGTAGTCTTGTGGTTTAATTTTTCATTAGTATAGCTGTTCTTAAAATATTTACATTTGAGTATATGACATCAGAGCCACCAATTTTGAGGAGCGATCGCCTATTATTAAGAATGGCCGTGATAGAGGATATTCCCTATATACTCAAATATTTTAGGGAAAATAAAGAACATCTTACGCCATTTTATCCTAAATGGGATGAACATTTTTTTACTGAAGAATATTGGCAATATCAAGTAGAAACCAGTTTTTGGGAATTTGTCAATAACTATTCATTAAAACTTTTTATTTATTTACAACATCAGCCAAGAATTGTAATTGGAACTGCTAATTTTAACAACTTTGTTTATAATGCTGCTCAGTTTTGTCAGTTAGGATACAGTTTAGCAGAATCAGCACAAGGTTATGGTTACATGAAAGAAGCGCTCTCTATTGCTATTAATTATGTTTTTGAAGAATTAAATTTCCACCGCATTATGGCTAATTATATGCCGCATAATCGCCGCAGTGGTAATGTTCTTAAAAGACTCGGTTTTGTAGTCGAAGGATATGCTAGGGATTATTTAATGATTAATGGGAAATGGGAAGATCATATTTTCACCAGTTTGACAAATCCCCACTGGAGATCAGATTTATAATACCTCAAAAAGTCGGTCATTTATAGATAAATATCGAGAAATAAATTATGTCAATTTATAATAATCGCGTGGCTATTTTAGCGACAATGCACAATAAAGAAAAAGTAATTTCTCCTTTATTGAAAGAACATTTAGGAATGAATGTGATAGTTACTCAAGGGTTAAATACAGATGTTTTTGGGACTTTCACCAGAGAAATTAAACGTCCAGATACACAAGTTATTACTGCTAGGTTAAAAGCTAAAAAAGCCTTAGAAATGTATGATCAAAAAATAGCGATAGCTAGTGAAGGAAGTTTTACACCTCATCCCCTAATTCCCTATATTTATGCTAATCGAGAAATAATTATTTTTCTGGATCAACAAAATGATTTAGAAATTATTGGTGAAGTATTTTCCACAGAAACTAACTTTAATCATCAAACTATCTCTAGTTTAGAAGAAGCTGAAGAATTTGGAAAAAAAGTAGGGTTTCCCGCCCATGGTTTAGTAGTTTCATTTGATAATATATCCACAGGAAAAACAGAATTTATTAAAGGTATTACCAGCCAAGAAAACTTGATAAATTCAGTAGAAATTGCCATAAAAAACACAAACGGTAAATTTAATATAGAAACAGATATGAGAGCAATGTATAATTCTACCAGGATGAAAAATATCGCCCTTACTACTCAAGACTTAATTAATAAAATTAATAGTTTATGTCCCCGATGTAATACTCCTGGTTTTATTATTAATCAGAAAATACCCGGACTACCTTGTGAACTTTGTCATCAACCAACTTCATTAATTAAAGCAGTAATTTTTAAATGTCAAAAATGCAGTTTTACCCAACAAAAATTATTTCCTAATAATCAAGAATTTGCTGATCCTAGTTTATGTGAATATTGTAATCCTTAAAGCCTGGATTTTTTGAAGACCGCCTGGGAATAAATTCCCATTCTCATAGCCAAAGTCATCTGAAGATGACTAAAAATCCCCAGTTTACTCTAGTAAACTTTACTTATTGGCGTTGAAATGAATTTCAGGGTGGGTTTTTCAGCCAATGCTAGGCGTTTTTTGTCTATTATTAAAGAAATATCAACTAAGCCTAATTATAATGACTCTGGATGAAACTCCCAATCATACCTATTCTACCAATCCTTTGCTGACGCTCAACTATGAACCCGTCCTAGAATCTCTTGGTGATGAATATTACGATCAAGTTGTAGCAGAGAAATTTCCTCAACATACTCTCCGTTGGCGTAATGATGAACTATTACCCCGGTTAGGACTTGATCCAAAATCCGTAAAAGACGATGATTTTATTAGTGCATTTGGTAAATTTGAGTACAGAAAACCCCTGTTAGCCCTGCGTTATCACGGTTATCAATTTGGACAATATAACCCCCAATTAGGTGACGGTAGAGGCTTTCTTTATGGACAAGTACGGGGTATTGACGGAGAATTATACGATTTTGGTACAAAAGGCTCTGGGAGAACCCCCTACTCGCGCGGTGGTGACGGTATGCTAACACTGAAGGGGGGAGTGCGGGAAGTTCTCGCCGCTGAAGCACTTCATCGTTTAGGTGTGGGTACTTCTCGCTGTTTAAGTATGATTGAAACAGGTTTACAACTATGGCGCGGTGATGAACCCTCACCGACTCGTTCCTCTGTGATGATACGTATGAGTAAATCACATATTCGATTTGGGACTTTTGAGCGATTAAACTATTTCCAACGACCTGATTTAACTCAAAAGCTTTTAGATCATGTCATTGAGCAATATTACCCTCATTTACAGGCTGAAAATGATAAATATGCTTTATTTTACGCCGAATTAGTGCAGCGAGTCGCCGAATTAGTAGCCCAATGGATGGCAGCGGGTTTTTGTCATGCAGTGCTGAATACTGATAATATGTCAATTACTGGGGAAAGTTTTGATTATGGACCCTATGCTTTTATTCCTACCTACGATTTGCAATTTACAGCGGCATATTTCGATTATTATAGACGTTATTGTTACAGTCAACAACCGGGGATTTGCAAACTGAATTTAGAACTGTTGCAAGAACCGTTAAAAGCGATAATTCCTCAAAGTGATTTGGATATTGCTTTATCTAAGTTTGCTGAATATTATCAAGCTGAATATCGAGCTTTAATGTTGAAAAAATTGGGTTTTGCAGATTTACAATTAGAGGAAGCTGATGAATTTTTGAGGTTAACTATTACCTTTTTACATGATAGTCAAGTTGGTTATCATCAATTCTTTGCTGATATAGCTAATACCTTTTCTAGTAAATGGAGAGATGATCCAGCTTTAGTAATGAATGGTTCAGAAATTATCCCCCCGTTGGGACAATCAGTAATCTTTGATAATTGGTGTTTTTTCTATCATAAAATCCTGAATCATTTTGATCTTGAACAAATGGATAAAATTGGCAAAACTTTAACCGAAACTAATCCAAAAACAGCATTATTAAGACCTGTAATTGAGTCAGTTTGGGAACAAATCACTGAAAATGATAATTGGCGACCTTTTTATGATTTAGTAGAAATACTGCAAAAAGGGAAGTAATACCAGAACCCCACCCCCAACCCCCTCCCCGCAAGCGAGGAGGGGGCTAAAATTTATCCATTCAAGTACATACCAATATATCGCTCATAAAAGAGATGTAAATATCTCCTTTCTCACTACCTCTGTGATCTCTGTACCTGGAGTGGTTCGTTTCAAAAAGTCGGGGATCTAAACTTACCAAAACTATGATCAGCATTAATTTCAATTACTAAATCAACAGAGGATGATTTCAGCAAAGGATTAATAAATAATTCCGGGTGTAAAGAACGCCAAAAATAATTCACAAATTCCTCTATTTGTAATTCATTCATTCCTGATTTACCAGTAGCAATCATTTGTTTTTCCGCTTGTTTTCGCCATACTAAAGAATAACGGTAATCTGTAGGATAAAGAACTATTAAACTATTCAATCTTTCCCAAAGTGGTAAATAGGTTTTAAGCTGATCATTCATATCAGCAGCAAACTGTCTATCTGCATCTGTAATAATAGGTGGTGGCGCTGTTAAAAACTCTTTGGGATTAATTGGTTTTACACCCACAAACCAACCTTCAAAGAGAACAATATCTACAGGATTTGTGATAAACTCAGGGATAGTGCGATCGCCAGCACCCCCATAAGCAGATTTATCAAATCTAGGAATCATGACAGGACCCTTGCCTTGAGCAACTTGATCGAGTACACTTAAAGCTAGGTGAATATCGTGGGTTCCAGGCGGTCCGCGCCAAAGCAAACGAGAATCCTGTTGTATTAAAGCCAAGCGATCATTATAAGTTTTGTACAAGTCATCCAAGGACAAACTTAAAGTCTGGTATCCCAAGTGTTGGAGAATCAAACCCAGTATTTTAGACATGGTAGTTTTACCGATTCCCTGTGAACCTAAAATCCCTTGAATAAAAGGTTTACCTAACTGTTGACGCTGGTCTGCAATTTTGATACTCAAAGGTAGCCACAAATCCCATACTACCTCTAACATTTTTTGGGGTTCAGTTTTTAAGGTAGTTTGACAAAACTGACTAAAATCAGAGAAAACTAACTTCAATAAGTCCCCTCTCCTTTGCATAACTTGGGCTACATTATCAGCAGTGATATTAAATACCTTAGCTCTCAAAGGATCTGCTAGTGCGGCGGCTTGTGCTAATAGTTGCCAAGACGTATCCGTTGTCAAAATTTTACTTAGCCATTCACTACTCATAAAATTACGAACCCAGTTTCAAAGCTTCTAGAAATAGGCTGTAGATAAGACCAACTTTCAGATAGTTGAGTATTTCTACCCAAAGTGCTGCCCGCGACAACCAAGAGCGACTATAAAATATTTTACTGAATACTTCAGTAAGTATAACTAAAAATGCGGCTACTACAATGTCTAATTCTGCTTTTTGTCCAGCGGTTGTTGATACTGCTGATCCCAAAAAAAAGCCAAACAAAAAACTAATTAGTATCAATGATAACCTCCGCCAAGGATTAAGAAACCATTGACTTAGGCTTCTAGTTATGGTGTCTAACAGGTTGTTGAGACGAGTATTTTGCATGGTAGCAAAGAACAGAAAACAGGGTGAGAAAACTAGTTTTGATGCTGTGAAATTGAATAATCTACTTTAGATAATCTAAGTAAACCCGGTTAATTACGATTGGGGATCATTGATAACCATATTGTTTTAGCCTAGCCTTTAATTTTATTTCTAACTGTATCTGACTATGAAAAATTCCATGTATCAGTATCGTAACTTGATGATTGTTTTTTTGGCACTAGGACTAATTGGGATAATAGCAGCATGGTTAAATATCAGCATATCTTTTGAGTCTAAAAATCCAGGAACAGTATCAAAAGTCACTAAAGATACACCATCTGGTGTGACAAACACTGAAAATCGAGAGGAAACTAATTCAAATAGTACACCAATTCAACCAGTAGAATCGAGTAGCCAAAAAAGAGAGTCTACCGTTTTGTCTAATCAGGTTAATTCAGATACTAAAACCAAAGTACCAGGATTGCTGCGCGTGAGCAACAAAACAACTCAACCCATACGTCTGGTATTATTAGCCAGACAATTATCTCAAAAAAGTGCCAATATTAATAAAATCAAATCTACTCCTCCCGCTCATTGGGATTTTGCACCAGAAGAAGGAAGTGAGAGAGGATTAGTTTTATCCTTGCCTCAAGCTAATCTAAGACTAGAGAAAGGTGATATTCTAGCAGCTTTTGCCCAAGATGGTTCTCGGCGCTATTGGGGACCCTATGTCGTCGGGGAAACTTCCTCTCCCCAATGGCAACCTCAAAGACAAGAATGGCAGTTGGTGTTACAAAATAGGTAATTGATCACGGCAGGAGTTTATTTGTATTTTGTTTGAGTGTAAACTATTGTGTACTAGCCAGGACACGATTACCGCGTCTTTAACTACAACTGCATGGACATAAAAGTGAGTATTTCCGGTAAAATGGTTGATAAGTGGTTTCATGATTTACAACAGCGTCCAGTTCTAGCTGTAGCGGTTTCGTCTTTGTGGTTATTGGGAATTGGTTGGATAGCTTTTGGTTGGAATTTGGGTAATGTGGGCTTAATTGATGAAACTGAGCCACTTTTTGCCGAAGCTTCCCGACAAATGTTACTTACTGGTGATTGGATTACTCCGTTTTTTAACGGAGAAACTCGCTTTGATAAACCTGCTTTAATTTATTGGTGTCAAGCCATCGCCTATTCTATTATGGGTGTTAATGAATGGGCAGCCCGTACGCCTTCTGTATTAGCAGCTATGGGCGTAATTGCTTTGGCGTTTTATACTGTACAGTGGTATTTTACTAAAAAGGACGAATTAGAACAAGTTACCAACTTACCCAGACGTTACTTGACAGCAGCCTTAGCCGCAGCTTTAATGGCACTTAACCCAGAAATGATAGTTTGGGGCAGAACCGGGGTTTCTGATATGTTGCTCACAGGCTGTATAGGTTCAACTTTGTTATGTTTTTTTCTAGGATATGCTCAAAATAACAGAGCAATTGTCATTGCTAATTGGCAATTTCCTAACCAATGGTACTTAGCAAGTTATGTTTTAATTGCTGGAGCAATATTAACGAAAGGTCCGGTAGGAATTGTTTTACCAGGGTTGATTATGATTGCTTTTGCCTTATATGTGGGCAAATTTTGGCAAATTTGGCTGGAAATGCGGCCGATTTTGGGCATGGTTATAGTTTTAGTCCTATCACTTCCCTGGTATATTTTAGTAACTTGGCGTAATGGCTGGAATTTTATTAACGCTTTCTTTGTGTATCATAACATAGAGCGTTTTACGGAAGTCGTCAATGGTCACTCAGCGCCTTGGTATTTCTACTTCTTAGTTGTATTACTGGGTTTTGCGCCTTATGCAGTATATATCCCTGCGTCCCTAGTGAGGCTAAAATTGTGGCAGCGATCATATTGGCTAGAAAAAGAACGGTCTCAACACTTAGGTTTATTTGTCAGTTTATGGTTTTTGGGAGTATTTGGATTTTTCACCGTTTCCGTCACCAAATTACCCAGTTATGTGTTACCCTTGATGCCAGCGGCAGCTATTCTTGTGGCATTATCCTGGAGTGATCTTTTCCCCATTTCACAAAACCCCACCCCAACCCATCTCGCATCTTTACGTATCAGTGGTTGGATAAATGTAGCTTTTATTACTTTCATTTCTATTGCTCTATTTAATCTTACCCAAATTGTTGGACCTGATCCTGCGGCTCCTAAATTATATGCAGAAATGGAGAAATCAGGTATACTCAAATATGGAGGCATAATTTGGTTAATAATTGCTCTGATCTCGTCTATCCTGATCTTAACTCACCGTTACCGACAGATTATCATAATTAATTTAGTGGGATTTACAGCCTTTATTGCTATTTCTTTAATGCCTGCAATTTTAATTATGGACCAACAGCGTCAGTTACCTCTGAGGGAATTATCAGCCTTAATTGTTGAATTAAAACAATCCAATGAAGAATTGATTATGGTTGGTTTCAAAAAACCTACTGTGACGTTCTACACGAAGCAAATTGTTAATTACATCAAATTTTCTCAAGCAGCTTTAAAATATATTCAAAACCCAGGATTCTCAAAAACTAAATTATCATTATTAATGCTTATTGAGCAAGAAAAATTTCAAGAAATGGAATTGCAACCAGATACTTACAAAAGTCTAGCCACAAAAGGAGCTTATCAATTAATTCGTATTTCTTTGGCAAAAGTCAACAAGGATAAGTTAAATCCATCTTGAAATTATCAGTACCATAGTATTAATTTTAACATTAAAAGATTTTTCTTTTTTTGGGTTAAACCTATTGACTTTTCCCTGCGGGGATGATATTTTTATAATGGGAATGCGTGGGTATTTGAATAAGTCTTAACATCCCATTATTTACGCACTATCATCATACCACAGCCGCTGGGGATGCAAACCGTAATTATTAAAATTTTTTTGAAAAATTTATACAAAAAATAGCATCAGTATGCTAGGACGCAGGCTATGAGCAAACCCTAGATAAAGCTTGATTTATCTGAGTTAATAGCTCTTCCATAGAGATAGAACGGGGTAATATCTGGGTAGCAATTTCACTTACCGCAGTTTCTACAGAAGATGTATATCTGTGCTTACGGGATTGAGAGCTATTTTCATAATTAGGCTGGTTTAATTTTTGGTCAAGTACCAAAATTGGGGGTAATTTAAAGGATGAATCCCCCAAGGATTGTATAGCTTTGTGTACTTCTTGATGCATCGGCGTTTCCTGTAAACAAATTAATAGTAAGTCAACACTTTTATGACTAACTTGTTGTAAAACTTCCGACCAACAACTAGCAATAGAAGCTCTAAAACCAGCAGTTTGTAAGTATTGAATTAGAGCTTGAAACCATTCATAGCCTCTATTACCCGGCTGATTTTTGAGATTGAGAGTAGAATTTTTAATTAACTGATAATTCTTGACTGGTTTGCGATTTATTTTGGGTAAATCATGCAACATAGTAACATCTACAACGAGAATATTGAGTGGACAACTGATGCCGGCGGCAATTTGTAATACAGATGATAAAGCATTTCCCTGGTAATTGTGGGCATCATTTTCCTGATGCAAGGGACTTAAACAAGGAAATACAGACAATCCGGGTATTTGGGAAGCGGCTAAAGTAGTAGCAACATCACAAGTGACCAATGGTAAAGTTGCTAATCGCTGGTGTTTAGTTAATTGTTGTAGATAAGTGCGAGCCGTAGAAATTTCCATATCTAGTAATATTACATCAAACTGCCAGACCCGTGCTAACAGATCTGCTTGATCTAAATCATCTACTTCAATAACTCGATGTTCTCGAAGGGAAGGATAGAGATTAACCGCTTCTAATTCTGGATTTACTAACCGGAGAATTCGTAGAGGGACAATCTGAGGATGGTTATTATTTTCCGTCCCTGAATCTTGAACCTTTGGAGATGTGGATAATTGTGATAATAGTGTAGTCAATAGGTGGTGTTTAATGGGTAGACTCAAAAAACTATCAGCCTGTTTAGTAAGTGCTTGCTCCCTTTCTGCGGCTGTAGCCGTGACAACAACATGAATGTGACGAGTTAAAGCATCAGATTTCAATAGAGTTAAAACATCCCAACCTGAGAGTAAAGGTAATAAAGGGTTTAAAAATATAGCCTTTGGTTGTAAACGTCGAGCCTTTTCTAAAGCTTCTGTTCCTGATCTAGCAATGACAACACGATAACCTAAAGCCTTGAGTTGTTCAGTTAATTCTTCAATATATTGGGCTACTGCTTCCACTACCAACACCAATCTTGGGGAGGAATTAGGCTGGTATTGTGGGGAATTGTGGAGATTTTGACGGCAAGAATTGGCAGTGTTGCCTATTTCCCGCTTTTCTGATTTTATATCTTCAGAGTCGCTAAAACTGAGTTTTGGTGGACTCGGAGGCAAAAGCAGAGTAAATTGACTACCCTTACCTTCACGAGATAGGAAACTGACATCTCCACCATGTAAGCGAGCCAAAGCTCTGGTTAAGACTAATCCTAAACCTGTTCCTTCAAACTGACGGGTGAGGGGGTTTTCTAGTTGCTGGAATTTTTGAAAGATTAAATGTTGTTGTTGTTCAGGAATCCCAATACCTGTATCCCAGACAGTAAAAGCAATCCAGCCTTCCCAACGACTTACCCGTAACCCAATTTCCCCAGATACTTCTGTGAATTTAAAGGCATTAGAAAGTAGATGTGCCAGCATTTGACGCAAGCGTAATTCATCCGCTACCATTTGTTCTAAACCCGGTTCAATGGCCAGACTAAATTGACGATGAGAAGAATTTTGATTTTCTGCTGGGGATAATTGTTGAGTTTTGTTATTTTGCTGATAGATATTTTTTACATCTGACAAAGCTCGTTCACATACTACCTGAATTTGTACTGAGGTGAAAGTGAGTTGCATTTGTCCAGTTTCCATGCGAGTCAAATCTAAAATATCATTAACTACACTCATCAAATGTCTGCCACTTTGGTGAATTAGCCCAGCATAACGAGCTTGGCGCTCATTTAATTGTCCCAACTGTTGGTCTACAAGTAGTCGGGATAGTCCTAAAACTGCCGTTAGTGGTGTTTTTAATTCGTGACTGATACAAGCTAAAAATTCATCTTTTAAGCGATTGAGTTGAATCAAATCGGCGTTTTTTGTTGCCAATTCCTTGCAAAGTTGTTGTTGTTCCGTTACATCTGTTGCTAATATTAGCCATAGGTCGTCAGTACTTGCCGGCACTTGCGACTCAGAAACCCAAATTTGCAACTTCCTACTATCCAAAGGGATTTTAGCAAATTGCCAAACCCGTTCTTGACCATTTTTAATTTCGACCACACAAGTACAAATACCCAGATGCGTATCTAAAACACAGCGATCAGAACTACTATTTACATTAACGGGTGACTCTTCCAGAAATGGTAAAGCTGATGATGAGTCAGGTGAAAAAACCGTTGGGGAGATAGTTGTTTTGGGACTCATGAAAGGATCTGGTTTGAGATTTTCGGACCGGTTAGCATAAATATAAGCAGATTTTTGAGCATGAGTCGGGGCAAGTATGGTCTCTACCTGTTTTCTAACGCCTTCGATGTCCTTTAATGCTCCCAATTGTTGCCACCAAGCAGGATTTTGGGTGATTACTTTGCCATGACTACTTTGTAACATAATTGGCCAAGGCAGTTGCCCTAACAAATGGACTATGGATGTGTGTATTTTTGGCGGTTCTTTTTCCTGATTGATGATTGAGTTAATAGGATTTTTGTTTTGAGCTAAGAGTTGCAATAAGCGTAAAATATCCACTATTCCCAGGAGTTTACCATCTGAGTCAACCAATGCCCAGTCTAAATTTCTTTGTTGTTGAGTTTCTTGGTATTCTAAGAATAGACGAAAATGTTCCAGACTCTGTGCTGCTGATATGGTCTGTATTGGTTCTAGGAGCGATTTATCCATCTGTGAGAGTGGTCGCTGCAAATTTAAAAGGTAGTCATCAGTGGTTGCTGCTAATAATTGTGGCAGTAACCGAGCAGAGTATAACAAACCAATTGGGACTTGTTGTGAATTGACTACCATCAAGCGATCGCACTGTTGGTTGGTAAAAATATCCAGCACGGTTGCTAGAGTATTTGTTTCTAAGCAGATTGGTACATTTGCTAGAAATTGATAAAGCGGGTACTGTAGCATTGATATAATTCCTCAGTGGTCATTCTGCTGATGATCAACCCCGGCCTCACCATCAGCCTTAGTTGAGATGGTCTTCAAGCCTGAAGCAATATCCGGCCAGAATATTGAGAATGGCTACGCTATTGTGGGATTCCGGTTAGATATTTAGGAATTACGCACAATATATGGAGAAACCTTCTTTCCTTCCTGTTCTATCCCTTGAGGGTGCCTTGGGAACGCTGTTTTCTGGTTCATGCTTTCGTAGTTCGTTGTTTCGTAACTCGTGGGTAAGTCCTCATATTGACAAACCGCGCTGAAAAATTTTCCTCAAACCAGATAAATCCAGACAAACCAAATAAATATTGAATAGTTTTGGTATTTTCATCGCTGTTACATACGGTCAGTAGTTTGATACCATCTATATGTAGATAAGCCGTAAGCTACAGGCTATCAAGAGCCACTCTGGGGGTTTGGCTATGACTTTAGGACAGTCCATGGACTGAAAATACATGAACTCTAAGCCAATCTTCGATTATTTTCCCCCTCACGGTGCAAGATCTGAATTTTCATAGTGAACAAGTAACCATCTTGACAAGATTATTACTTATATTAAAAATCATTACTTTTGAAAGTGACAACTACAACAATAATTATGACTCCAAAGATTCGCTTTAGAACCTTGAGGAATTATAATGATTTAAAATGCGACAATTCTTTAAGTTTATTTAAGTATCTTATCAAGGAGTAAAGTAATGTAACCTAAGTTCAAGTTTGATTTGTTAATGCACTTATCAATGATTCCTAACTACGCCCATGGATATAAGTTATTCTGTTTAAGCTAAATAAATATGCTTATTTACTGACTTATATATGCCACTCCTACATAATACCCATGATTTATCAACCGTAAATGTTAGTACCTATATTGCTTTTACAAAAAAATATAAAACAAATTTGTAGTAGACCATTTGCACAAAAGAGGCACAAAGGTTTACTTATTCACAGATGGAATTTCATGAGTAAATTCCTGAGCCAATACTACCGATTAATCAGCGAATGGTATTGGCTACCAATTACTACTACACCTGATCAGATATACCATTTACCTAATCAGACATTAGAGAAAAAAAATAATTATTTCCTGGCCTTTGCCCAGCAGAGAAAGGCACAAAACTTTCAGGATATGACTACTACCGAAAAACGGGAGATATTAGAACAACTGAAATCAGATTATCGGCAAATTATTGTAAATTATTTTCTAACTGACAAAGCCATAAAAGAAAAAATTGATAAATTTATCAACGCCCTATTTTATGCTAATATTCCTGTGCCACAAATTATAGAAATGCACATGGAAATCATTGACGAATTTGCCAAACAATTAAGACTAGAAGGTAGAAGCGATGAAACATTACTAGATTACCGTTTAACCTTAATAGATATTTTGGCACATCTTTGTGAAATCTATCGTTCTACTGTTGCTAAAATCAATTGAATGTGGCGAAGCAGAATTTGCGTCTCCATTGATTGTGAGTAAATACTAAAAGTATAGATAAAACCAAAACCTTTGCTTTTTTATTTGTCACATTTATTGCTTATTTTTAGGAGTCTATATTGTATGAATCAAGCCAAAAAAACCTATGTTCTCAAGCTTTATGTGGCAGGGAACACCCCCAATTCAGTGCGAGCCTTAAAAACCCTCAAAGATATCTTAGAGCAAGAATTTAAAGGTGTTTATGCCTTAAAAGTAATTGATGTCCTGAAAAACCCCCAATTAGCCGAAGAAGATAAAATTCTTGCCACTCCGACATTATCAAAAATTTTGCCGCCGCCGGTGCGGAAAATTATTGGTGATCTCACAGACAGAGAAAGAGTATTAATTGGATTGGATCTGCTGTATGAAGAATTGAACGAAGAATACGAAAAAGAGTAGGATAACATACAGTAGATTGGGGGTAAAAGAAGTACAAAATTTTCATAAAAAATCAATTTAATTATTAAGCAGGTTTTACCAAAGGACTCTTAACTTAGTAGATTCTGCTGTATTTATGAAAAATGATCAAAAACTTTCTTGATTTTAAAAAACCAGGTTGAATATCCATATTAGATAAACCATGACAAAAAAAGAGCAGTTTGACCAAAAAAAAATACCTGTTGGTGGCGTAGAAAAAATTCGGACAATGATCGAGGGCTTTGACGATATTAGTCATGGCGGTTTACCCGTTGGTAGAACCACCTTAGTGAGTGGAACTTCCGGGACAGGAAAAACCTTGTTATCACTGCAATTCCTTTATAATGGCATCACCTACTTTGACGAACCAGGAGTATTTGTCACCTTTGAGGAATCACCCAGTGATATTATTAAAAATTCCCATATTTTTAATTGGAATTTGCAACATTTAATTGATGAAGGTAAATTATTTATTCTCGACGCTTCTCCAGATCCCGAAGGTCAAGATATAGTCGGTAATTTTGATTTATCTGCCCTGATTGAAAGGTTACAATATGCAATTCGTAAATATAAAGCGAAAAGAGTTTCCATTGATTCAATGACAGCCATATTTCAACAATATGAAGCTGTAGGAGTAGTGCGACGGGAAATTTTCCGTTTAGTAGCGCGTCTGAAACAATTAAACGTCACCACAATCATTACCACTGAAAGAGGTGAAGAATATGGACCAGTAGCATCCTTTGGCGTTGAAGAATTTGTTTCCGATAATGTAGTGATTGTTCGCAACGTTTTAGAAGGAGAACGCCGTCGTCGAACTATTGAAATTCTCAAATTACGGGGAACAACCCACATGAAAGGTGAATATCCCTTTACAATTACCAACGAAGGAGTTAATATATTCCCCTTGGGAGCAATGCGATTAACACAAAGATCTTCTAATGTGCGAGTATCTTCTGGGGTGAAAATCCTTGATCAGATGTGTGGTGGTGGTTTCTTTAAAGATTCGATTATTTTAGCAACAGGAGCTACAGGAACTGGTAAAACCTTATTAGTGAGCAAATTTATCCAAGATGGCTGTATTAATGGTGAAAGAGCGATATTATTTGCCTATGAAGAATCTCGCGCTCAACTTTCACGTAATGCTTATTCATGGGGGATTGATTTTGAGGAATTAGAACATCAAGGACTGTTAAAAATAATTTGTACCTATCCCGAATCAACTGGCTTAGAAGATCATTTACAAATTATTAAATCAGAAATATCTCATTTTAAACCTGCTCGCATTGCCATTGATTCACTTTCAGCCATGGCTAGAGGTGTTAGTAATAACGCTTTTCGTCAATTTGTCATTGGTGTTACAGGTTATGCTAAACAAGAAGAAATCACTGGTTTTTTTACCAATACTACAGACCAGTTTCTCGGTTCTCATTCCATTACCGACTCCCATATTTCCACAATTACAGACACAATTTTGATGTTGCAGTATGTAGAGATTCGGGGAGAAATGTCGCGGGCAATTAACGTCTTTAAAATGCGAGGCTCTTGGCATGATAAGGGCATTCGTGAATATAATATCACAGCCGACGGACCAGATATTAAAGATTCACTGCGTAACTATGAGCGAATTATTAGCGGTGCGCCTACTCGCGTTATTATAGATGAAAAAGCAGAACTTTCTCGCATTGTCAAGGGTTTTGAAGACAAACAGAGTTCTGATGCTTAAAATAGGAAGAGTGCGATATTCCTTCACAAATCTATGGATCATGCTATATTTTGTGGTGAAGACAAGTATTCTGCCGCTAAATTGATATTTTTTTCTGTGAGGGGACGCGGTGAAAAGACAGCAATTATTCCATAGTTTCTTACCCGGTTTTACAGTAGCAGTATTAACAACTCAGCCCGCTTGGGCTAATGTTGTGAATATGAGTGAGGTACAGCCAGGGTCTTATCCTAATGTTTTGATTTCTACCAATAGTAGAAATTTATTCACAAACAATAGCTTATTTTCTAACAGTCAATTTACAAGTAACTCAGGATTATTATCTAGCAGTTACTTCCGTCCAGGTAGTATAAAGCCTGCTGTTAACTACAGTCTACCAATAATTACCGCTGACAATAATCTTGGTCTTGAGGGAGTAAAAATACTTAAAAAAGATGATGGTAGATTTGTCAATTTTTCTGATCTATCAAATCATAATTTCCTAGCTGTTAATAATCCAAAATCAGGTAATTCTGAGCAGCAATTTATCGGCAGTGATACTAAGGTATCAGAATTAATAGAATCTAGTAAATGCCCACAGCAGAAGAGTCAAGCAGCTTTGCTACTTGCTTCTAACACCTGTTTACCTAAAAAAACTTCTGATTGGATAGCGCAAACAACTATCCCTACTACATCAGAACCTAGTAAACCCTTTGCTGTTGGTAATGTAAAATCCCAACTTAGTCAGTCCGTAGATTTTACTAATACTCCTAATGACTTAAATCCTAACCCGAATCTACTGTTATTTCCAAGACAAGCGGAGGAAGTAAAAATACAGACAACTCGGCCAATTAGTTTGTCAGAGGCTTTGGAACTGGCTAAACGGAATAACAATGATTTACAAGTGTCCCTATTACAATTACAACGCAGTAAATCAGTTCTGCGGGAAGCTCAAGCGGCTTTATTTCCTAGTGTAGACTTGAGTGCAGATGTAACCAATAGTCGTAACGTTGGGACAACACTACAGTTTGACCAAGCTAGAACAAACAATCCACGAGTAGGTGATGCTCCAGCAAATACAAATTTTAGCGGAACAGCACAGATAAAATATGATTTGTATACCTCTGGTAGACGTAATGGGGCTATTCAGGAGGCTGAAGAAAGGATACGTGTACAAGAGTTGGATGTCGAAAGACAATCTGAGGAAATTCGCCTAAATGTGTCCAAGGCATATTATGATCTGCAACAAGCCGATGAAAACGTGAGAATTACCCAGTCAGCGGTAGAAAATGCTCAAGCTAGTTTAAAAGATGCCATGGCCTTAGAAAAAGCTGGCGTTGGTACTCGTTTTGATGTATTGCGATCGCAAGTAAACCTAGCCAATTCTCAACAAGACTTAACCAATGCCATCTCTCAACAACAAATTGCCCGCCGCAAATTAGCACCATTGTTAAATTTATCCCAGTCAGTGAGCATTAGTGCGGCTGATCCAGTAAAATTAGCAGGTTTATGGCAGCAACCACTAGAACAGAGCATTGTTTTAGCCTATCAAAACCGTCCTGAACTACAACAAACTTTAGCGCAAAGGAAAATTGGCGAAGCACAGATAAAACAGGCTTTAGCGTCTTCTGGTCCACAGGTGAGTTTAGTAGGGAGATATAACTTATTAGATCAATTTGATGATGGAACTAGTGTGAGCGATGGTTATTCATTGGGACTACAAGCCAGTATTAATTTATATAATGGGGGAGCAGCAAAAGCAAGAGCGTCCCAAGCTAAAACCAGTATTGCGATTGCTGAAACCCAGTTTTCTGAACAAAAAAACCAAATTCGCTTTCAAGTAGAACAAGCTTATTCCACCCAAGCATCAAGTTTAGAGAACGTACAAACTGCTAATGTAGCCTTAGAACAAGCTAGAGAATCTTTACGATTAGCGCGGTTAAGATTCCAAGCAGGTGTAGGTACTCAAACCGATGTAATTAACGCCTTAAATGATTTAACACGGTCCGAGGGAAATCGCGTCAGAGCCATATTAGACTACAATCGAGCTTTGACAGAATTACAAAGATATGTTACAGCCAAAGGATTAAAACAGTTAGAGCAGTCAGGAGTCAAATAAGAGTTAAGATTCGTAGGTTGGGTTAAGCGAAGCAAAACCCAACATCAGCCTTGGGTTTCGTGCCTCAACCCAACCTACAAGAAATGGACAGGGCATGAATTGATATTGATAATTCTCAATGCTGTAAAATAGTTCTCAAAACTGTTGCAACTGCTAAACTAGCCAAAAACTCATGACCATGACTAAAGTTACATCACAAGAGATTGCAAAATTTCGTTCTCTGATGGTAGATGATTCTCAAGCAATGGAAGCATTAGACTTGATAGAGGACTGCGATGGAGATTTAGAAGACGCGGTAATGACTCTGGCTATTAAGGCTGGACAACAACCGGAACAAACTAATTCTGAATGGTTAGATGCCTTAGCCAAAAAATGGCGGGCTGTAATTTGTGAACAGGAATATCGAGAAGACTTGCTAAATGGGTCAATTCAAGAGATGATAGAACATCTGAGGACAATACAGACCTTTCCTAGAAGTCTGGCCACACCGGTTTTAATTTATGTTCTTAAACAAGGTGTAAATAACTTTTGTGAGCCTTTAGACTTGCTAAAATCAGATCAATCCTGATTAGTGAATATACTGATGATGTCAACTGGAATTTAAAAAATAGTTGAAGATTAATGAATTATCTTGTTGCTGTATTATCAGATCGTATCCAAGCCGAAGCCGCCGATTTAGCTTTAGAAAAAGAAGGCATAAATGGGACTATTCTTGGTAGAGGTTATAAAAGTGCTGATGAGTTTGGTTTAATTGATCCCAAAGAAGAAGCGAAAAAACAAGTAAAATTAATGGCGATTTGGTTAGTCCCATTTGGCTTTTTTTCCGGTTTTACTTTCAGTTTGATTACTGGTTTAGATACCTTTGCTTGGGCTGGAGAAATCGGTAATCACGTAATTGGCGGAATTTTGGGTGCTGGTAGCGGGGCTATGGGTAGTGTATTTGTGGGGGGTGGTGTTGGTTTGTTTGAGGGTGGTGGTGATGCTTTACCCTATCGTCATCGCTTAGATGCGGGTAAGTATTTAATTGTCGTCCAAGGTTCAGAAACTCTCACCCGTCAAGCTACTCGGATTTTAAGGCAGTTTGACCCGGAAAATATTCAAGGTTATGCTGAAAATAATTGATTGGTAATTCTTGTCTGAATCAGGATATCCAGGATTTAAGGATTAATCAGGATTCTGAATAACAATTAATAACAATACTTATGAACTTCGCAATCCGAACTCCTGTAACTGCTATAATTCTATGCTACCTAGAGAAGAACTTTTAAAAGGGGTTGAAAACCGGGATACCATTGCCCGTGTAATTGATCAAGCAGACCAGGCTATAAAGACCTGGGAGGTGGTATTAACAGATTTTTTGTCTCCGCCAGAGTTAGCGGAAATTCAACGGGTATTTAGCCGATTAACAGAGGTGCATTTAGTGACTTGGGGTGGATATCCCCAAGCGGAAAGACAAAGAATAGCGATCGCTCGTGCTGAGTTACCATTAGATCAGTCTCAAGTTGCTATCATGGCCTTAGAAATTGCTGGTAATTTCTTATTTGATACAGCGAATCACCGAGATTTTTTAGGTGCGATGTTGGGAACGGGAATTGTCCGGGAAAAAACGGGAGATGTGATTGTTTTGGGGGAAAGAGGGGCGCAGGTGATTGTTGTCCCGGAATTGGGAGAATTTTTAGAGATGAGTTTAAAACAGGTGCGTTCCGTACCGGTGAAAACTCAACGCATTGATATTAGTGAGTTAAAAATCCGCGAACCAAAGAAAAAAGAATTAACGACTGTGGAAGCTTCTTTGCGGTTAGATGCGGTGGCTTCTGCTGGGTTTGGGATGTCTCGCAGTAAAATGGTAGATTTAATCGCCTCCAATGATGTGCGTGTTAATTGGAAGGAAGTCACTCAAGCTAGTTCCCAGGTCAAAACGGGGGATTTAATTGCTATTCGGGGAAAAGGGCGGTTAGAAGTGGGAGAAATTGCGGTGACAAAAAAGGATCGTTATCGGGTGCAGTTAACTAGATATATGTAAAATAATATATCTAAAATATATCTAAAATAAAATTTTGGTTTCAGGGGTTGACAGATGATATTTTAGATGATAGATTATTAATCTGTGTGATTACGGACGGTTAGCTCAGGTGGTTAGAGTACATCGTTGACATCGATGGGGTCGTTGGTTCGAGTCCAATACCGTCCATATTGTTTTTTAAAGTGACTGATTATATGTTGTCATTATAGCAAAAGAAAGAGCGAAACTTTTACTATTATTCGCTCTTTTTTCCGTTTATAATCTATTGAGCAATTATTTTATTTTATCATTAAGTTAGGACTTACGCAAGATTCATGGAATAACGAACCACAGAGGCACAGAGGTCACGGAGAAATGAGGATTTGAGAGATATTTTGCGTAAGTCCTGTAAGTATTCCCTAGTTATTTTGACAGCAAAAAAACTCTCATTGCTTGATATACAATGAGTTCAGGTCTTTTTTATTTTTTTGTCTTCGATATTTTTGGCAATAAATGTTTTCTAACTACCATCAAAACCGTCAACTAACAACATTTTTTCCCAGTTTTTTCCTAACCATAACTGTCCATCTTTTATTGATATAAAACCACAACTTCTGTAAACATTCAAAATTAGTGTTACTAATAAGGAGAACTTTCCGGCTACTTCTTTATTTTTTATCCTTTCTTTTTTACCCCCGAAAATGAAAATGCGCTGCTTGACAAGCTGGATATGGTAATGTAGAAATTACATCTTTATGGTTTGTTTGAGTACTCAAAACCCAATTTCCAGAAGTTTCTGCAAGAACGGCTGAACCACCATCAGGATAGATAATTATGCTATCAGCATTGCCAACTGGTAAAAAAACAAATTCACAGGTCATAAAATTTACTTTTACTCCTCTATCCCTAATTCTTCTTTTAGCTCATCGTCAGTTAGATAAGGACGAGGAGTATGGCGAAATTGTCTGATAGCCCAAGGACGTTGGGCAAGTTCTTCAAATGTTTCGACATCCTGACTTAGTTCAGCTTTAAAAACTGTACCATCCAGCGCCCAACCAGGCATTTCTGGTAAAATTGGCAGCCAGTCTTCTCTATTGTCATCTAGTAAGCCACTCAAATACAAATGAATTTGACTATTATCTTGAGATACTTCTAAAACTTGTCCACGCACTGTAAATGTAGGCTTTGTTTGTTCTGATTTCCATAATTCTAATTCCGGTGGTTCTCCAGTCCGTTTAATTTCTATCCAATGAGGATTACCATAAGATTCTTCTACAATTTTATTTAATTGAATCCGTAATTTATCTGGGTGAGGAATTTCCAGACGTTGTTGATCTCTCTCAATAATTTGACTGGTAATTTTAATTATTCGCGGATCTATTTTCTGAGGTAAGATAAGTTTACATAACTCATCACTTGTTATTTCATGTGTTTTGCGACCAATTAGAGATAGTGAATTTGCGATTTGAGATGATAAAATGCCTAACAGCCATAATCTTTGATCTTCATAAGTTAGCTGATTCCATTCTTGTACAAATTTTTGATTATCAGGTAGTTGAGGAGATTTTCCAGCTTGTTGTGCAGGAAGAACACAAAATATATTATTGTCAGGACAAAGACCTGTAGTATCTAATTGAGCAGCGAGAGGATATAACGAACCTCGATTTACTTTACGACCTACAAGAACTTTTGGTAAGTCAAAAAGTAGTTCGTATTTTAATCTGGCACTTGAAAGATATTGTTTTCCATACCTAATCCAGCGTTCTTCTTCGCTAACTCTGTTTGGATCTGACCAAAGCCGATTTATATCCCGCCACTTCATACGCCAGTTTCTCTTACATTGAGTATTTGGTGGACATTGACTAACTGGTTTGTAGTTTTTACTAGGAGTTACTCCATTAAAAACAAAGAAAAGATTTCCTAATGGTATGGTGGGAACATTAATATCTATTGATGGGGTTGTCAGTGATTCCCAATTTTCAGAATTAGAATTTAATTGTGATATCCATGTTGTACCAAGGAAACCACCATTACGAGATTCGGGAATACTAACTTGAGAAAAAATTGCTTTTCCAGCTAGAGGAAGTTTTATTTTTGGTTTACCTACACTTCCTAAAATTACGCACACATCTTGTTTAGCATGAATGCCAATATTCCCTGCTGGAAGTTGCCAAACTTCAAAAATTTGGCAATTATCAGTTAATAAATTACGTGCATCTGGGATGCCATGAGTTGTACTTGACAAAAAAGATTGAGGTAATACAAAAGCAAATTGAGAATCTTTTTCTAGCCAGCTTAATGCTTTTTCTATAAGTCTTGCAGCCCGTTGAGTATTACCATCCTCTGCAAAAGGAGGATTAGCAATAATAACACGCGGCTTAATAGCCATATTTCCTTTGTTTAAGTCATTATAATTTTCATGGGTAAAATGCTTAGGAAAAGGAAATGGAATATCTTGACCTAGTGATTCTCTTGCTAGGGTATATCGTAATTGTGTTACTAAATCTGCATATTGATCTAAATCATTACCCACTACATGATTTGCAAGATAAGATTTTCTTGCTTCTAAATTTTCAGGAATATCACTCATCCCTGCCAAACGTGATGTAGCAGCTAATAGCAAACTACCTGAACCAGCAGCAGGATCAAAAATTATTCGTTCTTCTGGACGTAACCTTTCTAAAGGTAATAATTCCAGCATTTTTTCAGCGATCGCTATTGGAGTATAATGTCGCTGTAAATCAGTCCATTGTCCACCTTCAATATCACTAGGTAATTCTTTAATAGCTCGTTCATACAGCAATCCCACATCTCGATGATCTACCAGTGCAAAACTAACTCGACTACCTAAGTTAGCTCCTAAATGCTGTAATATTCTGTCGCTAAGATGAGGTATTGACTCCTCCAGTGCTTTTTTGAAAAAACCATTAGCACGAGGTACAGTCAGATTCAGTAAAAGACGAGGATCATCAGTAGGAATGCGTGATTCAGAACCAAAAAAGCCTTTATCTTCTAAAATTCTTGCTGCTAAAAACGCGATCGCTACACGAATTCCGTGACCTGCTATTTCGTGACGAGAAGATATTTGATTTTTTGGATTTCTCCTTTTAGGAATACCAATTTCTGCAAGCACCCCTTGAATAGCATTTTGAAATGCTTGATCTAATTCGGCTCTTTGTCGCAGAAGAAAAGAAAAACTTCGTTCTGAAACAGATTCTTCAATATCTGCTAATGTTAGCTGACCAGTACGAAATTCTGCCAGTGCTTTTGGTTTAAATAAGTGGCTATCTTGTCTAGTTAGTTCTAAATATAGAGAGTCACGATCTATAATCCGTTCTTCTAAGCCCGATGGAGTGTAATATTGAAGTATATAAATTTCATCTGAGACTAACAACCCGGCGCGAATAGGCCAATAACGTAATCTCTGTTTCCATGCGTTTATTTCTGATTCATGAACAGATTGAACCATGAAGGACAAGTTATTAGAATTTGGGCGTAGACCGTAATCTGTCCATAGAGCATCTACAGGTATAGGTTGCTCATTGCTGTTTGCTGAGGGGATACGCACATGACGGTGTGGTTCTATGCCCCACACCCGATGAGCGATTTCAATTACATTATCCAGTCCCCGTACAGCCATTTCACAGTTGTGTTTATTAAGTAAATTAACTAAGGAATTATCCGGTTGTTATGTTGCTACTTTGTCTGCAAAAGAAAACAACCTTTCACTACTATAGTGGAATTGCTCAAAAAAAGCGATAGCGAAGCGCTCCGCAGGAATCGCTCTATCCAAAATAAAGAATTAAAATTTATCAATAACAGGTTTTGAGACTCAGCAGTAGAGCGCAAAATTTCTTGCTCCAATTTTTGACGATCTTTACGGCTTTTCTTATTTGCTACCAGACCATCACGCTCAAGGGCTTCTTGTAATAAGGCTTGATTACTAATAGTTTTACCCAAATTACGCAATCTACGACTAGCAGCTTCAGCTTCATCTAATGAAAGTTGCTCAGTTAATTTGTCATAATCATGGGAAACGACATTTATTTTGTCACTAATTGGATTGAAGTATAATATCGTTAAGTCGCTAAAATCCTTGTACAGTAAGGATTTATAAAACGACATTAACTTGTCACGATGACAGATAATTAGTCACTGTACAGTTTTTTAAAGTGACTGATTATTTACCGCTGTAGAAAAAAGCAATTTCCTTTTCTTTTAGAGGCGCGAAACCAGCATCAATCAGCTTTTGGTCTAGTTCAGTTTGGGGAATATGTTTAGCACCAATGCGGACAATGCGAGAACGCATGGTGTTGGATACACCACTACGCTGTCTATTGGCTTCTAAAGCCATAACTTGTTCATACAATTCTAACTTAGCGGGAGGAATAGGAGAACCATCAAAATCAATTCCTTTAGCGATCGCTTGATCAATAGCATCAGCACCTGTGGTAGTGTCAGTAGTCATGGTAACTCATTTTCAAATATTATATTGGACTATTTTACCACCTATAGGAATCCAGTTTGATGCCTAAATTTATTTATTTAGTCCGTATTCTGGGGTGGGTTACGCTACGTATCTATTCAAAAATGAAATGGGAATGTGTCTTAGCTTATTTAAACAAGTTACCAATTGAGAAAGCATAGATAAGAAAAAAGGATTTTTACCAATTACCCATTACCCATTACTAATTACCTGCATAAATGCTAAAATCCTCAATTAGAAATTGAGGATATTTTCATGCCAGTTGTAACTAACCCAATCAAGTTTGGCACAGATGGCTGGCGCGGTGTGATAGGTGAGGAGTTTACCTTTGAACGCCTGGCGTTAGTAGCGACCGTAGCCGCCAAGGTTTTACATAATACTTACTTTTTTGAGGTAGGTAGCCGGACAATTATTATCGGTTATGATCGCCGATTTATGGCGGAAGATTTTGCTCGTGTTGTCGCCAATGCTGTCACCGCAGTGGGTTTTGATGTCCTGTTTAGCGAAACTGCTGCACCAACTCCGGCTTATAGCTGGGCGGCTAAAGAACTCAAGGCTTTGGGAGCGCTAGTTGTGACAGCGAGTCATAATCCGGGTAGATACTTAGGATTAAAAGTCAAAAGTGCCTTTGGTGGTTCAGTTCCACCGGAAGTTACACAAGAGATAGAAGCTTTATTATCAGAAAAAGTGCCACCAGTAGCGATTCCAGGTAAGGAACATAGCTTTGATCCTTGGCCGAGTTATTGTCAGGCATTAGCGGGTAAAGTTGATATTGACAAAATTAAACAAGTTATCGCTGCTGGTAAATTAACAATATTTGTGGATGTCATGCACGGGGCTGCGGCTGGGGGACTAGCGCGACTCTTAGGGTCACAGGTTCAAGAAATCAATAGTGAACGTGACCCTTTATTTGAAGGTGGTGCGCCGGAACCTTTACCAAAATACCTGTCACGACTATTTACAGTCATCAAAAACCATCGCCAAAGCAATAAAGCTGGTTTAACAGTAGGTTTGATATTTGATGGCGATTGCGATCGCATTGCAGCGGTAGATGAAGATGCTAATTTCCTCAGTTCTCAAATTTTAATCCCCATCTTAATTGACCACCTGACCCGGCGGCGCAACTTTCAGGGGGAAATAGTCAAAACTGTGAGTGGGTCGGACTTAATGCCCCGTGTAGCCGCCTTACATAACCTTTCTATCTATGAAACCCCTGTAGGTTATAAATACATTGCTGACAGAATGTTAACTACACAGGTATTGCTAGGTGGTGAAGAATCTGGTGGGATTGGTTATGGTAGTCATATTCCGGAACGTGATGCTTTATTATCGGCGCTGTATGTATTGGAGGCTGTGGTAGAATCAGGGTTAGATTTAGGCGAATATTATCGTTATTTACAACAACAAACTGATTTTTCATCGGTCTATGATCGTATTGATTTACCTTTAGCGAATATGGAAGTGAGAGGGCGACTATTACAACAGTTACAATCTCAGCCTTTAACAGAAATTGCAGGTAAACAAGTCATCGCTTGTCAAACTATTGATGGTTATAAATTCCGTCTGGCTGATCAAAGTTGGTTAATGATTAGATTTAGTGGTACTGAACCAGTTTTACGGCTTTATTGTGAAGCAGCAACAATAGAACAAGTTCAGAAAACTCTAAATTGGGCAAAAACTTGGGCTGAATCAAATTAATGGATAATGGGTGATTGATAATGGGTAATGGGTAATTGGTAATGGGTAAAATCTCTACCTTTTGCCTTTTTCCTGACAACGGACAACGGACAACGGACAACGGACAACGGACAACGGACAACGGACAACGGACAACGGACA
>NZ_KE384683.1:47963-57057 GCF_000426925.1 Dolichospermum circinale AWQC310F
TGGACTAATGAATAATGACTAAATTACTCGTAGTAGCGACAGGAAATACCGGTAAATTACGGGAAATGCAAGCTTATTTAGCTGATTCTAGTTGGGAATTAACTATAAAACCGGAAAATTTGGACGTGGAAGAAACAGGGGAGACCTTTGCGGAAAATGCTCGTCTCAAAGCTTCAGAAATTGCTAAATTTACGGGTAATTGGGCGATAGCCGATGATTCTGGTTTGGCGGTAAATGCCCTGAATGGTGCGCCGGGGGTGTATTCTGCTCGTTATGGAAATAATGATACAGAACGGATTGGTAGGTTATTAAGAGAATTAGGTGATGAAAAAAATCGCCAAGCTAGGTTTGTATGTGCGATCGCAGTTGCCAATCCTTGTGGGGAAATAGTAATTCAATCTGAGGGTATTTGTCAAGGTGAAATTTTATTTGCACCTTGTGGAGATGGTGGTTTCGGTTATGATCCGGTTTTTTATGTCCCAGAAAAACAATTGACTTTTGCTCAGATGACAACAGACTTGAAAAAGTCAATTAGTCATCGGGGAAATGCTTTCAAGGCTTTAGTTCCCCAGTTAAGAAAATTAGGTGTTGCTGATTAAGAGTATGATTTTATTTCACGCAGAGGCGCTCCAGGCGCAGAGAGTAAGAGTTTCATTTTTTTGATTTTCCAATTTCATACCTCAATTCAGCAACGCCGGAAATTAATAATGTAAACCTATTATTTCTCATCCTCAAATTTGGATGGTTTTTTATGTCCTCCTTTCCCGATGATGAGCAGCTTGTAATAATAAAGACTCTGCAAAAGCGATCGCTTGATTTGCAGATTTACCACCAGCTAACTGTGCTAATTCTTCTCGACGGGTAGTTAAATTATCTAAACTTGTGACTCTGACAACTGTTCGCTGTTCATCATTACTATTTACGGCTTTATTAATCACTAATTTAGCGACGCGAAAATGACGATCTGCCATAGCTGCAATTAAAGGTTGATGGGTTACACATAATACTTGATGTCCTTGACTAATTTGATGTAATTTTTCTGCTATGGCTTGGGCAACTCTACCAGAAACTCCTACATCAATTTCATCAAAAATAAAAGTTCCCACTTCATTTCCTTGGTGAAAACAAGATTTTAAGGCTAATAAAAATCGGCTCATTTCTCCACCAGAAGCAATTTCCGTTAATGGTTGAATAGGTTCACCGGGATTAGGACTAAACATAAAAGTAATTTTATCTGCACCTGCGGACGTGGGGGTAGTAGGGACAATTTCGACTTGAAATCTTACCTTATCCATTGCTAGGGGCTTGAGTTCAGCTAGTAACCGAGATTCTAAATCAGCCGCAGTTTGACGACGTAATTGACTTAATTGTTGACTGAGATGATGGAGTTGTTGTAAATATAATTGTTCTTCTTGTTCTAAAGTTTCTATAGATTGTTCATTATTATTTAATTCAGCTAATTCATTTTGAATACGTTGATAATAAGCGATCGCTTCTGTTAAAGTTGGACCATATTTACGACAAATTTGTTTTAATTCCCGTATTCGTTCTTCTACTTCTTCTAACCGCTGGGGATCTGCTTCCAATCCTTCTCCATAAATATTAATTTGTCTACCCACTTCCATGACTGCTGCGACTGCATCCCGCACCAGTTCTAATAAAGATTGTAGTTGAGAATCATACTCTATCATTTGAGTTAATATCATCTCTCCATTGGCTAATAAATCAGCAGCAGTGCGAGTTTCCTGATCATCTTGATACAAAGCCTGATATACTTTATAACTCATTTGTTGTAAATCAACAACATGATTCAGACGGTCTCGTTCTTGATTTAATATTTCCATTTCCTGGGGATCATCAAGATTAGCAGCACCTAATTCTTGTACCTGATATGTTAATAGATCTAATTGTTGTAGCCTTTCCCGTTCTGATGTTCGGCGTTTTTCTAGTGCTTGACGTGCTTGTTGATATATACTAAAAGCAGTGGTGACATTTTGGCGTTTTTGTAACAATAAATCACCACCATATAAATCTAACCAATCTCGAACTTGAGCGGATTGTCCTACTTTTACGGTTTGTCCTTGTGCTGTTATTTCTACTAAATGATCTCGCAATCCTCCCATTAATTGACGATTTACCAGGACTCCATTGACCCGTGATCTACTGCGAATATTACTAGTGGTGGTGGCAATTTCTCGACTGATGATCACAGCATTATCATCTATTAAATCAATTTCTTGTTCACTTAACCAAGCAGCTAGGGGTGGGGTGACGCTAAAAGTTGCTTCTACCATTGTTCGATTTGTACCAGTGCGAATGACTCGACTAGAGACTTTACCACCCAAAACTGCATCAATGGCATCTAATATAATTGATTTTCCTGCCCCGGTTTCCCCTGTTAATACGTTCAAACCTGCCCCAAAATCTAATTCTAAATGATCAATTAAGGCAAAGTTTTCAATTCTTAGATATAGCAGCATTTACATAATCCTCAGATTGCAGATTTCCTGGTTTCCTCTGAATTACGGCGTTGCTGATTTGAGGTATGAAAATGATTTTTGATGATTTCAAAACCCTTCTAAAGACCTTCCATGGGTAGGGATTCTCGGCTCTACACCTAAATTCATACCTGGTTTCAGCAACGCCTGAATTACTAATAAGTTATGTTATTGATCTTATTTGGTAATATTTGCCAAACTATGATTAGTTTACCATGAATTATACTTAATCAAGTTAAGAACATAAAACTTTATATTCTCAATGGTTGGCTTTTACCTGACACAGAATTTATTCTTTGGATTTTGAGCCTCTAATTTAGTAATTATTATTCTCAATATATATTTTATATATAAAATCTTCCAGATGATACACTATAATATTAGCACAAAATGTCAAGATGTCAATACCCTAGTAAACTCGTTGGCTTATTGACCATATTCTCAATAATCTTGAGAATTAACGGGCTATATTCTCAATAAACATAGAAAGGCGATTTTTTTCCTAAAGGGATATTTAAAAAACTTATATATCTGACTGGATTAAAAAATTAGTAGCTATGGCTTAAGTAGGTTGGCGTTAAAAATTGTCGTTATGACAAGGGAACTCTTAACTGGGAACAGGGAAGAGGGAAGAGGTTTTCGGCAACTTTACTTTTTGTTACATATTTCGGTTTTTTTCCGTTCACCTACTTCAATATTGCTACATTAATAAGGAGGGAACAGGGAACAGGGAACAGGGAAGAGGTTTTCGGCAACTTTACTTTTTGTTACATATTTCGGTTTTTTCCGTTCACCTACTTAAATATTGCTACATTAATAAGGAGGGAACAGGGAACAGGGAAGAGGGAAGAGGTTTTCGGCAACTTTACTTTTTGTTACATATTTCGGTTTTTTTCCGTTCACCTACTTAAATATTGCTACATTAATAAGGAGGGAACAGGGAACAGGGAACAGGGAAGAGGTTTTCGGCAACTTTACTTTTTGTTACATATTTCGGTTTTTTTCCGTTCACCTACTTAAATATTGCTACATTAATAAGGAGGGAACAGGGAACAGGGAACAGGGAAGAGGTTTTCGGCAACTTTACTTTTTGTTACATATTTCGGTTTTTTTCCGTTCACCTACTTAAATATTGCTACATTAATAAAGGATGTAACTATTTGCAGAAATATGGTATCTACTCCTATAACATTTTCCGATATTCAAAGTCATTGGTCGAGGGCATTTATTGAGGCCTTAGCCGCAAGGGGAATTCTCAAAGGGTATCCTGATGGAACTTTCCGCCCTAATAACCCTGTAACTCGGGCTGAGTTCGCGGCTATTATCGCTGCTGTTTTTTCCCCAGCGGTGAAACGTGAATATGCGGGTTTTGTGGATGTTCCTGATACCCATTGGGCGTTCAAGGCGATTAAAAAAGTTTATGAAAGTGGATTCTTGACAGGATATCCAAATAAGCGTTTCGGTATAGATGAAAGTATTTTTAAAGGTGATGTTTTAGTAGCCATGGTCAATGGCTTGGGAATTGCTGGTCAAGTTGACCTGGACTTAGTGAGTAAACTAGCGGAAATTTACCAAGATGGAGCTTTAATTCCTTATTATGGAATTAATCAAATAGCTTTAGCGACTCGCGTTGGTTGGGTAGTAAATTATCCCAATGTCAAAATTCTTAATTATAAAACAGCGGTTACTCGCGCGGATGTAGCGGCGGTAGTTTATCAAGGGTTAGTATATTTAGGAAAAGCGGAAAAAATTCCTTCTGCTTATATTGTTGTGCCTGGGGCTTTATCTCCAGCCCCTAATACTAATACTATCAAGGTCAGTCATCGGCGTGAGTTCCGAGGTGCTTGGGTAGCGTCTGTGTGGAATAGTGACTGGCCTTCTAAACCGGGACTGACTGTTGAAGAGCAAAAAGCAGAGTTATTAGCAATTATTAAACAGTTACAATCTTTGAATTTCAATGCTTTAGTTTTGCAGATACGACCAGAAGGTGATGCTTTATATGCTTCTGAATTAGAACCTTGGAGTGCTTGGATTACAGGAACTCAGGGAAAAGCACCAACACCATTTTACGATCCTTTGGAATTTGCGATCGCTCAATGTCATCAACGCAATATTGAATTACACGCTTGGTTCAACCCTTACCGCGCTAGAGCCAATAGTCAAGTTTCTCCCGTCGCTCCCCACATTGCAGTGACTAACCCAGAAGTTGTTTATCAATGGGGTACTCAACAATGGATGGACCCAGGGGCAAAAATTGTTCAAGACAGAGCCTACAATGTGATTATTGATGTTGTCCGGCGTTATGATGTGGATGCTATTCATCTAGATGATTATTTTTACCCCTATCCCATATCTGGTAAACCCTTTCCCGATCATAAGACCTACGCAGCTTATCAAGCCAAAGGTGGTAAACTCAGTTTAGAAGATTGGCGACGAGAAAACGTTAATCAAATGGTATTGCGACTTTCTCAGGGAATTAAAGCCACCAAACCTGATGTTAAATTTGGTATTAGTCCTTTTGGTATTTATCGTTCTGGAGAACCTGCGGGGATTGTTGGTTTAGATGCCTATAATGTCCTTTATGCTGATTCAAAAAAATGGTTACAGCAAGGTTGGATAGATTATATTGCGCCTCAACTCTACTGGCGTACCGACCAAACAAAACAAAGCTACGAGACACTGCTGCAATGGTGGACTAAAATTAATAGCAGCCAGCGTCATGTTTATGCCGGTAACAATCTAGGACAATTGGATGGTAAAGCCTGGAAAAACAGCGAAATTACCAAGCAAATTCAGATTTCTCGGAATTTAGCGGCTAATTTGTCTTTGGGTAATATCTTTTTTAGTATGACTGGCATTCAGGAAAATCGTCAAGGCATTAGTGACGAGTTTAAAACCCATTATCCCACACCTGCCCTCGTTCCTAGTATGCCATGGAAAAGTTCCGTAACACCGACACCGCCCAAAAATCTCAAATTCCTTGATGGTAAATTAAACTGGCAACCAGGAGATAATAGGTCTGTGCGTGCTTGGAGTCTGTATGTTCAAAGTGGTCAGAATTGGACAATTAAACGCATTTTATCCGCTGGTACTACCTTTGCGACAGTTACACCCGGTACTTATGCTGTCTGCGCTGTGGATAGATTAGGGAATGAAAGTGAAGGTGTCATGATTACTGTAGCGTAGGTTTAGCAACCGCCAGCTAAATAAATGGAAGATAGTTCTTCCTTATCAAGATAAAGATAACATATTTAAAATGCTTTGTCAATACCTAAAAATCAGATCCAATCAAGCGTTTGTGGTGAAAACTAAAGCACAAATTTGATATTTTCTCTCGCCAGATAATCCTACTGAACTTCTCACCCGAACATAAATTAGATCTCCTCTAAATTTCTAAATACCTTCGATATTGGTAATTCTTGTACGCGGACGATTGAAAGGGAGTTTTTGCAAATTAACAGATTAACAGACAAGAAAAACTTATAGACATGAGGTTGGAGTGAAGAAAATCCCATATTACTTAACCTAGAATATAGGCGATCGCTCTATTTTAGATTCAATGAGACTGTAACCATTTTTCTAAATCAGCCACAGCCACAAAATCCAACAAATCCTCACCCAAAGTTTCGATCTGTGATAAAGATAACAGTTGAATTTGTGAACAGCACTGCTGAGAAATTCCATCTAAACGTCGATTTAATAATCGGATAACTAGGGATATAGCTTCTTGCTTGCGACCTTCTTCACGACCTTCTTCTTTTGCTTCGCGGATAGCTCTTGGTTCTTCTAAGTCAAGTCCTAACATAGTGATAATTTCCTTTCTGGTTAAGTTGCTAAATTTGTAAACAATGATCGTCGTAATTAAATCTATTATCCCTGTTTCTGATTGTGTTTGTGCTTGTGCTAGTAAAAATCTGGCTGTGTCTATAGCTTCTGTTCCTTCTTTAATTGTCAGCAACATTAATCCTAAACCCAATGGTTGTTGCTGAACATCTCCTAATTCATCTAAATACACTCGCTGTATTTGTCCACCTGATAATAACGAGCGATGAATCCTTAAATTTGATGGTTCTAAATTCCTGGAACCAAAAATTATTACTCCTGACCAATCATCATAACGGATGGGGTGACGGTGCAGAAATAGGGACAATTCTGAAAAGAACCGAAAATATAAATCTTCATCTTTTTGAAATTGCACTTCTGCAAAATATACCTGCTGATCATCTGCATCATTTGGTGGTAAAAATACACCATCTATTTGAAATGCTGTTTCTTTTACCTCAATGGATTCAAACTGATAGTTGGCTGCTGCTGTTGGTGGTGTATCTACTAATTCAAATAACAAACTAGGGAATTGTTTGAATAGTTTGTAAAAAATTGAATCTCTTCTCATAGTGATAATTTATCAATTTATTTGATGGCGATGGCTACGCCCGCCGCAGGAATCGCATTATACCCACCGGAGGCGATCGCTCACATTACACTACCTTTTTATGTAAAGTCCCAAATCACCGAGGCTATTCCCATATTACCTAACTTACGGACGATGGCTACGCCCGCTGTTTTTTACTTGCATAGCTCCCCAATTACAGAAGAATAGCTTAGGCACTTAGATAAAGAAGCTACTAACAGCAATGCTACCCAAAGCTGGTAATGTACCACTGTATCCTGTGATATTCACCAATAGGTCATTACTAGATTGGAAGCCAGCCACACCATCATTAATGACTAAATAAGTCCCCGCAATACCAGAAGTGGTGACACTGACTAAAGCTGCACTATTTACCCCTAAAGCCTGATTACCAGTTAACGCTCCATTAGCATCAGTAAATACACTATTGACCACATTTGTTAAGGTAGTGGCTGTACTATTAGCAGCGCGAGTGAAAGCAGTGGGAGCATTCATAGCTACACCCAGGGAAGTCAACAGGTCAATTTTATCAGTGCCGATGGCAAAGTCGGTAATTCGGTCTGCTCCTGATACTGGGGATTGTCCAAATTGGAAAACCAAGATATCGCTTCCTGTTCCACCTGTGAGGGTGTCTGCACCAGCACCACCGTTGAGAGTATTATTACCACTGTTACCTGTGAGGGTGTTATTTAAACTATTACCCGTACCATTAATATTGCTGCTTCCTGTCAAGGTGAGGTTTTCTACATGATTAGGTAAGGTGTAGGAAATAGATGCGTTGACTAAATCTGTTCCTGCGTTGAGAGCTTCGGTAACAATGTCACCTACATGATTGACGGTATAGGTATCGTTACCAGCAAGTCCGATTAAGGTATCTGCACCATTAGTACCAGTTAAAGTATCAGCGTTAGGAGTGCCAGTAAAGGGATCATCATTGGTGATTGATCCGGTGACTTCACTCGTAGTACCAATGGTGTAACCAGTTCCAGATGCTAGGGTTAAGATGACTGTTTCATCATTTTCTACTGTGGTATCAGCAGTGGGGTCAACTGTAACTGTAGCAGTGGATGACCCGGCTGCAAAGGTGACGGTTTTTGTGGTTCCTGCGGTAGCAATTCCTGTATAATCCGTGCCTATTGTGGCAGTTCCGCCGACGGTGTAGTTGACAGTGAGGGCATTGCTAGAGTCTCCAGCCCGGGTAAAGGTATAAACTAGGTTGGATGTGCCGTCTTCGGTGACGCTTGTAGAGGATAGAGCTAAGGTAACGTTGGTAATGATAGTTACGTCTTGAAAATTGATGGTTGCACCTGAATGAATCTCAAATATATTTGCCAAATTGCTGGTGCTGATAAAGGTCTGGTTTACTCCTTGACCTCGAATTGTTAGACGACCACCGCGAGGTAAAATATCCAAATCTCCTGTTGCGGCAAAATTATCATCAGAGCCACCACTAAAGTTCAAATTATAGGTTTGTGCGCCCAGAATGATGGTATTATCTAAACCATTTTGATTTGCTTCTATGACAGCTTCCCGTAGAGACAATAAACCGTCACTAGCATTAACAACGTCTTGATTTGTGGTGACATTAAAAGTAGTCGCGTTGGTTTTCTCAACGACTTTTAAAGTGAGTTTATTGTTAAACCACTGAGGTAAAAACTGGAGAGTTGAGTTAATATCTAAACCTGTAAAATCAAGGTTAGATAAGAAGCTCAAGGAATCATAAGTCAAGACATCAAAGGTACTACCAAGAGTGGGAGTAAAGTTATTCAGTAGGCTAACATTCAATGTTCCATCAAAAGCGGCATTTCCATTAATATCTACTTGATCAAAGTTAGTTCCCGGAGTAGTTCCACCCAGTTGAATATTGATGCTTGCATTATTGGTTTCGGTATAGTTACCGTTGATAGTAAGACGACCAAATTCGGTATTACTTGCATAACGAGGATTGAGTAAACCGGAATTTGTTACCCCAACGTTAATACTGGCATTACCTTCTATCTTTCCACCGTTAATATTCAAGGCATTGCTAAAGGTAACAGTACCACCTTTGAGAATTAAATTTGCATTATTATGGGTGTAAGTGTTAGCAAAATTGAGATTTCCTGATTGAGCTTCAACTGTTCCTGTATTATTAAAAGCAACTCCAATAGTGCCTGTTCCTGTGGTGGTTTTCTTGAAAGTTCCA
>NZ_KE384684.1:0-12436 GCF_000426925.1 Dolichospermum circinale AWQC310F
GCAAGATGCCCGCACCACAAGAGTTTTATTATTAATATTTGTACTTCATAAGATCGGGAACTGCTGTATTTTTCACCCTATTCTCTATTTTTCCGTTGTCCTTTCTCTGTCAAAGAAACACTACCAATTCCTTGTAAAATACCCCTTCCAACCAAACCTAAACCCCGGCCAATAACTTGAGTCAGTACAAAAACAATTCCAGTTCCTAAAAACCCTAATAATGATTGTAAACGGGGAGTAATAGCATCTCGAAATTCTAGCATTAATGTCACTCCTAGAGGAATACCAGAAAGTTCCGCTAATTCTTGGTTACGAGGAGCATAAATTGATATTTTAGCAATACCACGAGGTGCAAAAACAGATAACTCATAACGACTTTCAAAAATTGTTTGAGCTTCAGTTATATATTGATTTAATCGGTATTTCCAAGATAAGTTATTTCTAAATCTTTCAATTTCTCTCGTGGAAATCATTTGTCTGTGATAAAAGTTTTGTTTGATTGTTTCAACGTCTGCTAAGTTATTTAATAATGGTTGAATTACATTATTAGCTATATGAATCAATAAATTTTCTAAAATTAATAATGCTTGAGATTGAGCTTCTTTACTACCAAAGGGACAAGAAACATTATCAATATATAAATCTGTGAATAGTAGCAGATAGGATAAAAAATCCCCAAATAATGGAACTTTTTTAATTATCTCTTTTTGTATATCTGTGGTTTTATCTAATAAGAACTTAACTAGGTTTATCTCTTGTTTATCCAAACTAATACGGGAGTAATTACCAAAAAATTCCGTAATACTAAATTCCCATAAATCTACTAAAATCTGCTCTTTTAAATTAAATATTTGATTTTTATTAAAATTAAAGTTCCGAATTTCATCCAACTGTTGAAAAAATTTATTAAGGATGATATAAAGTAATTCTCGCTTTTTATCTTCTCGAAGAATATCAATCTCTAAGGGTGTATCTGTGAGATTTTCTAAAGGAAATTTCAGTTTATTTAAACATAATGTTAATATTTCAGATTGTAATTGTTGAGAACTCACTTCAGGTTTTATATTTATTAAAGGTTGTGTCTCTGATTTAATAATTACTTGATTAATCAGGTTTTCTGGTGGCAAATTCTGCCTTTTGTGTGGTAATTTTAATAAATTACTAACAAACCAACGAGCCGCTAAAAGTTCCCGTCTTTGTCCTGCTAAAATCGCTTTATTTAATAGCGTTATTCCCGGTAATTTTAATTGTTCTGTAACTTGATATAAAGTATCATCAATATAGTTAATTCCCGAACTTTGTAAGTGATTTCGCAACTTACCTGGTAGAGAAGATGAGGTAAAATTAGATATTTTTCCATCTTCAAACCAATAATAACCTCCATTGGCTACCTGCTCAAGAATCGGGACTAATTGAGAAATTGAGACCCCTTTAGGACAATAGCCATTTATTCCTATCGCCTTGGCGGATATAATTAGTTCCGGTTGAGATGTGCTAGTTAAAACCAATATAGGTATATAAGTGTATAAAGTTTTTAGTTGTCTACAGAATTGCGTTCCTAACTGCTGATTATCTAATGCTAAAATTATTAAGTGAATTTGCTGAGAATTAACAGCCAATATTTCCGCTATAACCTTTAAAGCAGAAGTATCTGTGGGAACATCTGCTATGACTTGTAAATTGGGAATAGTTTCCAATGTTACCTTTAGTCCTAAACGAAAAATTGGATCTGGATCAATTAATAACAATTGTAAAAGGCGATCGCTCATTGGCCATATAATATCAAAGTTGGCAAGATCTTTGGCGTGATTATTGTTCTCCTGACAATTTGCGGAGAAAATTCCTGTAAATGTCCATCTCAAGGGGGTAAAAAGCTGCTAATCTGGATTTTCACCACTGTTGAGCTAGAAAATAAACGGTTATGACCATCACAATCATCCTCAACAACGACTCCATTTATAATTTGGATCTGTCACCTGCTTTAATGGTGATTGAACCATTACTCCAAGAGGGAAAAATTTCCTCCCATGAACAGCAACTGCGTTTAGACATTAATTATAAACGAGTCGCAAATGATCCACGAGAACTATCGGAAATTCCAGAGGTCAGACTGTGGTTTGTCCGTCTCGATGCTAAATATCCGTGGTTACCATTTTTACTAGATTGGAAAGCGGGAGAATTAGCTCGTTATGCGGCCATGTTAGTACCTCATCAGTTTAGCTCCAAAGAAGGTATCCAGTACAACCCAGAAGCCTTAGAAATATTCTTGATGCAGAAGATATTTATTTTAAGTGATTGGTTGCACAAACAAGATATTGTTACTCCATCTCGACTGAGATCTCTAGCACAAATTCTGGGTTATGAATTAGATGATGCTTTCTTTGAAATGATTGAAAAAGGTAATTCCTAAAGACAAAATCAAAAAGACAAAATCAAAACCTCAAACTTTGCTCCTTTGCTATTTGGTGCGAAAGATAATTCCTACTCCCATTATGCAGCACTGATAACATTTATTAGACATCTCTTTGATAAAATTGGTGGTTTGGGATTTTGAATCTCAAATCCCAAATCCAAAACCCAGAATTGATAATATTCAACCTCCCCAAATTTTTTCTAATACTATTTGGGGTGAAATATCCGCTACTTTCCCAGTATGTGAGGTAATAGTCAAGACTTTTTCACTGGTGGGTAATAATTTTAATGATTCCGTAGAATTAAGCAAGGCAATTGTATATGTTTCTACTGCTACGCCCAGTTGCAGGTAGCTATTTTCTACAGACAACATTAAACTAGCACCAGCAATTATAGCAGTTAATTTGCCAATATCTTCGGGGGAAGTAACTTGAATATTGTCACAACTTTGTAAAAGTGATTTGACTAAAGGCTCATTATTGGCTTCTTTAATGACCACAATAGGTAAATCCGGTTGTTTTTGTTGACAAGCTTCAATAATTTGTTGCCAATTTTCTTCAGGATAAGTTGTATCTAAACTAGCTCCACCACCATTAATGAGGATAAAACCTGTTTCGCTTACTCCTAAGCGTTTTTGTTCACCTCGCGCCCATTCAATATCTATTTTAGGCACATTTACAGATAATGCTGGACAATCAGTATCAATCTTCAAAGGCTTTAGTAAATCATGATACGTCTTTGCTACATACTGGGATAGATTTGGCACGATTCGATCAGTCAGAAAAACCGCACCTTGTCCTTGGTAGCCAATGCGCGTCGTAATTCCTGTCAACCACATCAAGAAACCTACAAACCAACTTTGTCCGACGATAATAGCAACATCATACTCTCTATCGCGTATCATACCAACGAAGTTACCCCAATCAGCTAGACTATTACGATCTTTGTAATCAAAAGTTAATACATCGTGAACAGACTTGCTTACCCGATAAGCAGCCTTTGACTTAGGTTCTACAACAACATCTATCTGTGCGTAAGGGTAATAACGCTTCAGATCATCAAGAGTGGCAAAGAAAAGAATTTGGTTATCAATTGAACCAGGTATAAGAGCTACTACACGCATAATATTTACTAACGCTTATCGTTTTATATTTTAGGAGAATATAGGTTAGGTAATGAAAATTAACAGTCAGAAGTAAAAGATAGCTTTTTAACAACCTGGGACTTATGTTAACATTTTTGTATCAGCAAATAGCCATATTGAATAAACTTTCTTAGGTTGTCTTATGTTAACTAACATTCCTGAAAACCAGACTCCCCCAGTAGAAATTGTTCCTGATTGGCAACCCACTCCACCCCCAACTGATTTAATATTTGATGATGGAGTTCCCTTGGAAAGTAACCGTCACCGCATAGCCATGAATGTTTTAATTGATTCCCTAGAACAAGCATGGTCAGACCGCAATGATTTCTTTACTGGTGGTAATATGTTTATTTATTACAGCAGTAAGCAAGCTAAAAACAACGATTTTCGAGGTCCTGATTTTTTTGCAGTCCTGAATGTTGATGGTAATAGATCCCGTCAAGGTTGGGTAGTATGGGAAGAAGAAGGACGCTATCCAGATGTGATCATTGAATTGATGTCTCCTTCCACTAAAAATGTAGACTTAGGACTCAAAAAGAATCTTTATCAAAACACATTTAAAACTAGAGACTATTTTGTTTATGATCCCTTTAATCCCGACTCATTACAAGGTTGGAGTTTAAATAGTAATTCAATATATCAACCTTTACAAGCTAATCAAAAAGGTTGGTTATGGTGCGAAACTTTAGGATTTTGGTTAGGAAATTGGGACGGAACATTAACCAGAGAAACCGCCACCTGGTTAAGATTTTATGACCAAGCAGGAAATTTAGTTTTATTACCAGGAGAAGCCGAACGTCAAAAAGCCGAAGCCGAACGTCAAAAAGCCGAAGCCGAACGTCAAAAAGCCGAAGCCGAACGTCAAAAAGCCGAAGCCGAACGTCAAAAAGCCGAAGCCGAACGTCAAAAAGCCGAAGCCGAACGTCAAAAAGCCGAAGCCGAACGTCAAAGGGCTGAACAAGCAGAACAAGCGAGAAAAGAGGCTATACCCAAATTATTAGAAATGGGTTTGAGTTTAGAGCAAATTACCCAAGCTTTAGGATTATCCCCTGAGTAAAAAAATTACCCTCTGCGTCAAACGGGAGGGTCAACAGGTTTATTTCCAGCCATTTTATAGACCTTTTACTACCATCCACATCTATCCTACCACAATATTTAAATATTATTGGTGGGATAGATTCCATTATGTAACCAAGATGATTCTGGTTTGATTTTGATCACTAGTTGACAAACTGAATATCTTTAATAAAATTAATTTTTTTGTTACTTTGTTAATTCAGACTTACTCTGAGAGTATCATTTCTGTTTTGAGTTCCCAGACTCTCAAAATCAAGTTAACATACAGCTAAGTGCATGATAATGACAAATAAAAAATGGGCCGTTAAACGGATAACAGTTAATCTAGCAACACAAGAGGCAGAAAAACTAGAAAAATATTGTCAACAGACAGGGAGACCAGCAACAGATGTAATTCGGGAACTAATTAGAAGTTTACCCCAGGGGGAAGAGGTGACAAACAATTAAAAATATCAATTCCCAGCAAATTCCCACACTAATTCAGTTACAATTTGTAAAGAAATTGAACAAGGAACGAGGGAATGCGCGTTGCAATTGTGGGTGCGGGACTTGCTGGGTTATCAACTGCGGTAGACTTAGTAGATAGGGGCTGTGAAGTAGAAATTTTCGAGTCTCGTCCCTTTGTGGGTGGCAAAGTCAGCAGTTGGGTAGATAATGATGGCAATCATATTGAAATGGGGCTGCACGTCTTTTTCGGCTGCTACTACAATCTGTTTGCATTAATGGAGAAGGTTGGCGCTGGAGAAAACCTACTCATTAAAGAACATAGTCATACTTTTGTCAATAAAGGCGGAAAAACAGGAGCTTTAGATTTTCGCTTTTTCACAGGTGCGCCTTTAAATGGATTAAAGGCGTTTTTCACCACTTCTCAACTGTCTTTACAGGATAAACTGCAAAATGCGATCGCTTTGGGTACTAGCCCGATAGTACAGGGTTTAGTAGACTTTGACGGAGCAATGAAAACTATCCGCAAATTAGATAAAATCAGCTTTTCTGATTGGTTTTATAGTCACGGAGGCAGTAAAGGTAGTATTAAACGACTATGGAATCCTATTGCTTACGCACTGGGATTTATAGATTGTGACAATATTTCTGCCCGGTGTATGTTGACAATTTTCCAGTTTTTTGCTGTCAGAACCGAAGCTTCAATTTTGCGAATGTTGGCGGGTTCACCTTCCGAATATTTACATAAACCTATTGTTAGATATTTAGAAGAAAGAGGCACAAAAATATACACTCGTCGTCAAGTGCGAGAAATTCGGTTTACTGATGTGGTTCGGGAAGCAGAAACCCGCGTAACTGGTATATTAGTTGCTCAAGGTGATACAGAAGAACTGATCACCGCTGATGCTTATCTTTGCGCTTGTGATGTTCCCGGAATCCAACGAGTTTTACCCCAAGCCTGGCGGAAATGGCCAGAATTTGATAACATTTATAAGTTAGATGCTGTCCCCGTCGCTACAGTGCAGCTACGTTTTGATGGTTGGGTGACAGAACTAGAAGATGAGGAAAAACGTAAACAGCTTTCCGCAGCCGTGGGAATAGACAATCTATTGTACACTGGTGATGCAGATTTTTCCTGTTTTGCTGATTTGGCCTTGACTAGCCCCGCAGATTATTATCGTCCTGGGGAAGGTTCATTATTACAATTGGTGTTAACACCGGGAGATCCTTTTATTAAACAAAGCAATGAAGTGATCGCTAACCACGTGCTTAAACAAGTTTATGAACTATTTCCCTCCTCAAGGGATTTAAACATGACTTGGTACAGCGTGGTTAAATTGGCTCAGTCTTTGTATAGAGAAGCACCGGGCATGGATGAATACCGTCCAGATCAAAAAACACCCATACCTAACTTTTTCCTAGCTGGAAGTTACACCCAACAGGATTATATTGATAGCATGGAAGGAGCAACAATTTCTGGACAACGTGCGGCCAAAGCAATTCTGGAAAGTTTGAAGAAGTAAGTAATGGGTAATGGGTAATAACAACTAACCGCAGACCAATCTAAAATCCTATGAGTGAATGGCTAGAACATAGTGTACAGGTAGAGGTAGAAGTTCCCATAGAATTAGTATGGGGGCTTTGGTCTGATTTAGAACAAATGCCTAAATGGATGAAATGGATTGATTCTGTGCAAATTCTCACAGATAAACCGGAAATTTCCCTATGGAAACTGAATACAGGGGGGTTAGAATTTACGTGGAAATCCCGAATTACTAAAATAATTCCTCATCAAATTATTCAATGGGAGTCTGTGGATGGTTTACCAAATCAAGGAGCAATTCGCTTTTATGATCGCTATAATCATAGTATCGTGAAAATGACGGTTTCCTACGCCATTCCTGGCTTAATTGGTAAACTCATGGATAATTTGTTTTTAGGAAAGGTGGTAGAGTCCACAATTCAAGCGGATTTAGAAAGGTTTAAACAATACGCTTTGAATGTGAAAGACAATTAATGTAACCAAGGACGAGTAATTTTCTCCAATGCGGAAATTTCGTCTGCGGTCATTTCCCAACCTAAAGCACCAACATTTTGTTTAACTTGTGCTGCGCTTTTGACTCCAACAATGGGAATTACATTACCTTGAGCTATTAACCAGTTTAAGGATACTTGGGCGGGGGTGCGATGGTACTTTTCACCAATTTCTCGTAACAAAGATAACACTGGAGCGATTTTATTTAAACCATCTTGACTAAATCGCGGATCTATGCTTCTTGCACCTTGAGGTTTTTGGGAGGATATATACTTACCTGTGAGTAATCCTTGAGCCAAGGGACTATAAGCTAAAATAGTTACACCTAAATCACGGGCTGTTTGGTAAATACCATTACCTTCTATTTGGCGCGTTATTAGTGAATAACGCATCTGATTTACAGCCAAAGGTACACCCTTAGCGGCTAATATCTGGTGTGCTTCTCGCATTTGAGCAGCCGAATAATTACTGACACCAACCGCCCCTATTCTACCTCCTTTGACTTCATCTGCCAGGGTATTCATCAGAGTTTCTTGACTCAAAAAGAACGCAAAAGGCCAATGAACTTGGTATAATTCAATTCTCTCAACTTGGAGACGTTGGAGACTGGCTGTTAAAGCTTCAGATACAGATTTACCGTGCCAACGCCAAGGTAAAGGTCCAAACTTGGTAGCAATTTGTACTTTTTGGTTGGTTTGTTTCATGAACCTGCCTAAAAATTCCTCCGAAAGTCCTAAACCGTAAACTTCCGCAGTATCAAAGAAAGTGACACCAGTATTTAAAGCGGTGTTAAAAGCAGCTTGTAACTCTTCTTCACCGTATTCATGACCATAATTCCAAAAGAGTTTGTCACCCCAAGCCCAAGTACCGATACAAAGAGGGGGAACAGCTAAACCATTTTTTCCTAAGGTAATAGTTTCCATTTGGGTAAAATTCAATTTATTTATATTTCTTTACTTTTTTAGTTTACCGTGATCAAAGTTAGGGCGTTGGATAATGGCAGTATGAATTATGTTTCGTGCTAAGACGCAAAGGCGCGAAGTTTAAGATTTTGATCGGGAAAATGCTATATTTTGTCAGGAATAGAAAAAATTACCTATGGAAGATAATACATATCATAACCAAAATCAATCTCTAGTTTTACCCCGGGTGAATATTTTCACCATGTTCCGGCTAGGATTGTTTCAAATGGGGTTGAGTATGATGTCTATTTTGACTCTAGGGGTACTCAACCGAGTCATGATTCAGGAAATTGCCATTCCGGCTACATTGGTGGCTTTTGTGTTAGCATTGCCTTTATTTGTGGCCCCAACCCGAATTTTATTTGGGCAAATGTCCGATGCTAGACCATTATGGGGATATCATCGCACAAGTTATGTATGGTTGGGAGCAGCAATATTTGCGATCGCTGCCTTTTGTGCGGTACAAGTAATATGGCAGTTAAATTCTGCTAATATTGGCGAAAATTGGGTATGGACTAGCCAAACAATGGCTTGGACAGCGGTTTTAGGTTTAGTTTTCGTGGTCTACGGACTGGCCATTTGTGCTAGTGGTACGGCTTTTGCGGCTTTATTAGTTGATATTTCCGAAGCCGACAACCGTTCTCAAGTTGTCGGTATTGTTTGGTCAATGTTGATGGTAGGGATTATAGTTGGAGCTATTATCAGTTCTAGCTTATTAAACCAATTAAACGCTAATGCACCCATAGAAACTTTACAAGCTGCAATAAATCGCTTATTCCAGATTGTTCCCGGTATGGTTTTTTGTTTAGCAATTGTCGCTACTTTGGGGGTAGAAAAAAAATATTCTCGTTTTTTCCATCGTTCTACTCCAGAAAACCGGGAAGATAGTATTACTTTAGGTGGTGCTTGGAAAATTTTAACAGCTAGTCCCCAAACAGGTTTGTTTTTCACTTTTTTATTAGTGATGACTATTAGCTTGTTTATGCAAGATCCTATTCTTGAACCTTACGCAGGGGAGGTGTTTAAAATGCCTTTAGCGGAAAGTACCAAACTCAACGTTTTTTATGGAACGGGCATATTAATCTCCTATGGTATGACAGGTTTTTTGATTGTGCCTCGGTTGGGTAAACGCAAAACTATAAAATTAGGTTGTGTTTTAGTCGCGTGTGCGGCTTTATTACTGGGGTTTTCGGGATTATCTGCCAATCCCTTGGAACTGAAATCAACTTTAGTTTTATTTGGTTTAGCGACTGGTGTTGTCACAACTGCGGCAGTTAGTCTGATGTTAGATTTGACAATTGCTGAAGCTGCCGGTACATTTATAGGTGCTTGGGGACTTGCTCAGTCTATATCTAGAGGAATTGCCATTGTCATTGGTGGTACTATTTTAGATGTGGGGCGCAAGCTGTTACCAGATAATTTAGTATTAGCTTATGGTTTGGTATTTGCTTTAGAAGCTTTGGGAATGTTGGTATCAATTGCTTTTTTGAATCGTGTCAATGTGGCAGAATTTCAAACTAATACTAAACAAGCTTTAGCTTCTGTTCTCGAAAGTGATTTAGATTAATAATTGGTAATGGGTAATTGGTAATGGGTAATTGGTAATTGGTAATGAGTAATTGGTAATTGGTAATTGGTAATTGAAAACCAACGGACAACTAACAACGGACAACTGACAACTGACAACTAACAACTGACAACTGACAACGGACAACTGACAACTGACAACTGACAACTGACTAATAACAAATGAACGACTTTTGGAACACGATTTTAGAATTTGCTGAAACCACTACTATCAGAGTAGGAAAACAGTTAATGCAGGATTTTGGCAAAGTTCAAGCTACACAAAAACCTGATGGTAGTTTAGTAACAAAATCCGATAAATGGGCAGATCAAGAAATTAGAGATGCCATTGTTTCTACTTTCTCAGGTTACGGCATTTTGAGCGAAGAAAGTGATCAAAGTTTTCCTGATAAAGAATGGTGTTGGGTAATTGATCCTTTAGATGGTACAACCAATTTTACCAGAGGACTTCCTATCTGGTCAATTTCTCTGGGTTTACTTTATCGAGGAACGCCGATTTTTGGCTATGTTTATGTGCCACCATTAAATCAAGCATTTTACGGTTTTTGGGCGGGTTCATCGGGCTTAACAACGCCAACGGGAGCATTTTTAAATCATCATCCTATCCATACAAGTAAAGATATTCCTAGTAAAAACCACTTTTTTAATCTTTGTTCTCGCAGTACCGGCATTATTCAACCGGGTTTTCCCTGTAAAATTAGGATGTTAGGGGTTGCTAGTTATAACTTTCTGACAGTCGCAACTGGTGCGGTTTTGGGGGGAATTGAAGCCACACCAAAGATATGGGATATTGCAGCTGCTTGGGTAATTGTTCAAGCTGCTGGTGGTACATGGTTATCTCTCAATTCTGTGTCTTTTCCATTATCGCCGGGAATGGATTATAGCGATCGCTCTTTTCCGACCATGGTTGTGAGTAATTTAGGTTTAGTCCCCATTTTTACACCATTTCTCTCCCATCTTAAACTCTAAAATGTCTACTTTTATTTTTGGAATTTAGTACAATCATGGTATAGTATGGCTAAAATCAAAATTTTACAGGACAATAGATCTTATACCTTTCGGTCATACTTTGAGTTACCCTATGAAGCTGATGATATCTTGTCCGAATTTGATTATACACTAATTAAATCCCATTTATCTTTACCACAGACTACTAATCCACTAAATAAACTCCCAGAACTCAAACAAAGAATAGAAGACATTTTACCTTTTATCAGTTTAAGTAATGAAACCGCTAGAAGAGAAACCTTAGTATCTCCCATACTATTGGAAGTGATTCGTTATTGTCATTGTCAAATGCGAATTGAATATCCTCTTAATATTAATAATCGTCTTAAAGGTAATCTTGATTATCTGTTGATATTAAAGAATAATTTTCTAGTTATCGAAGCTAAAAATGATGATTTAACTAGAGGATTTACTCAATTAGCTGTAGAATTAATTGCTTTATCTCAAATTCAGGAAAAAAGTATATTATATGGTGCAGTTACAATTGGTAATATTTGGCAATTTGGTAAACTTGATAGTAGTGAAAAACAAATTAACCAAGATATTAACTTGTTTAAAATTCCCGGAGATTTAGATAGTTTATTTGCTGTTATTATGGGAATTTTAGAAGGAGTAGAAGTATAGAAATAACAAATAATAAATAACAAAATTATGAAAGGACTTTGGCTAGAAAATAATCAATTACAATTACGCACCGATATTCCTATTCCTGAACCACCAGCAGGAGAAGCTTTAGTACGGGTTTTGTGTGCGGGAATTTGTAATACTGATTTGGAATTAATTAAAGGTTATTATCCCTATAATGGCATTATCGGCCATGAATTTGTTGGTGTTGTAGAACAAGGTCCAGAACATTTAATTAATCAAAGAGTAGTGGGTGAAATTAACGCTGCTTGTGGTTATTGTCGCTTTTGTCGCAGTGGACAACCTACCCATTGCGAAAATCGGACAGTTTTAGGTATTGTCAACCGTAATGGTGCTTTTGCAGAGTATCTATCTTTACCTATTCAAAACTTGCATATTGTACCGGAAAATGTCTCTACAGCAGCAGCAACTTTTACCGAACCCCTGGCCGCAGCTTTGGAAATTCAACAACAGATAACATTATGTGAAGATGATCGAGTATTAGTAGTTGGAGATGGTAAATTGGGTCAATTAATAGCCCAAACTTTAGCTTTAACTGGTTGTGATTTATTAGTAGTGGGAAGACATACGGATAAATTACTTAATTTAGCAGCAAGAGGAATTAAAAACGCTTTAGCTAATACTGTCAAAGATAGATATTTTGATGTTTCTATTGATTGTACAGGAAATCCAGAAGGTTTTAATACTGCCCGACGGGCTTTACGTCCTCGTGGTACATTAATCTTAAAAAGCACCTATGCAGGAAATCTCAGTTTAGATGCTTCTGCTTTGGTGGTAGATGAAATTACTCTCATTGGTTCTCGTTGTGGTCCGTTTGTGCCGGCGTTAGAATTATTAGCGACGGAAAAGGTAAATGTACAATCTTTAATTCAGGGTATTTATCCCCTATCTCTTGGTTTAGAAGCTGTTGAAAAAGCTAAAACTCAAGGCGTTTTAAAAGTGTTGTTAGAGATGATTTGATAGATAATTGTCAGTTATTTTGTAGTTATTTTGTAGGGTGTGTTAGTAAAACGTAACGCACCTGATTCTATAATGTTGATGATTTCTATGATCCAGTAAGTTCAGATTGAGTGAGGTATACTTTATGCGGGCAAGATGCCCGCACCACAAGAGTTTTATCAT
>NZ_KE384684.1:12600-22522 GCF_000426925.1 Dolichospermum circinale AWQC310F
TCTGTACCTCATAATACCGGGAACTGCTGTAAGTGCTGTAAATGATTTAGAAGGAGAACAAATCATGAATTTGATTGATGATCTTTACAACCAATTGCTGCTTCTGTACTAGCAATATATGGATTTACCGTACATTTAAGAAGGTAATTATTAGTGGAAAATTGGCAATTATGACAGGGGATTTTGTGCATTTCTTGAGCAATTTTAACAGTCTCCTTTGTAGCTGTCCATAAATTCAAAAACACCATAATAATCATAGTCCAAGCTATGAAAAAGCAAATCGGAACTAAGAAGGGTTGTATCCCGTGAATGAGGAAAGAGATAAAATTTAACATGACAATTGCTAAACTTGGTAAACTGAGGAATTAAATCCCCGACCTCTGAAAAAATCGGGGGATTTGGAATTAATAAATGTTAAACTCCAGCATGACCTAATGCAATACCTGTTACCAACATTCCCAAAACTAAGAAAGGTTGGGCGCTGGCTTGATATTTGACATCATTAGCTATGGGGTCACGGAGGAAATACATATCTTGGAAAGTGATTTGGGGGATAATTAATAATACGAGAATAGCTGCATATAAATTCTCGTGAATACTGACCAAATAACCAGCAACCAAACCTTGAAATAAATCAATCATGACCACACAAATTAAAGCCGCAGTTTGTACCCCAAACATAACTGGTAATGATTGTAAACCTAATTGGCGATCGCCTTCCACACTTTTAAAATCATTAACAATGGCAATACCCAAACCTGCCAAACTATAAAACAGAGTCAGAACAACAATTTTCCAATTCAATTCACCAAATAAAGCATGACCGGCCCACCAAGGTAAAGCGATATAACTAGCGCCCAAGGCATAATTTCCTAACCAACCATTTTGTTTTAACTTTAATGGAGGTGCGGAATAGATATAAGCAATGAAACTACCAAAAACAGACAACATTAAAACAGTAGGAAATGGATGATTTGCCCATAAATCCAAAGTATAAGCTACCCCGTATCCTAATAATAGTAAAACAATGATTTGGCTAATTACTTGCTTTTGGGAAATTGCCCCCGAAGGAATAGGTCTGTAAGGTTCATTAATAGCGTCAATGTCCCGGTCATAATAATCATTGATAGTTTGAGTATAACCGGTCAATAAAGGACCAGAAAGCAGCATACAAAGGGCTGATTTGAGAACATTTTCTAGAGTCCAAGTGTAATTACCAGCAGAAGCCGCACCACAGACCACACCCCAAATTAGGGGAATCCAAGTAATCGGTTTCATCAATTGTAAACGAATTTTCCAAATAGAAGTTTCCCCCGGACTTGCACCTTTCATTCCCAACAATTGCCGAGTTTTCGCATTACGATCTTCCGTTGTTGTTACTTCTTGATTTGTAGATTCTCCAACCTCCTCATTTGCTTGAGGATTTGGATTAATAGGATTTGATTCAGACATAAGGTGTAATGGTAATTGGTAATTGGTAATTGGTAATAGGCAAAATTGGTTGTATCAATTTCTTTTACCTATTACCCATGACCTAAAAAGAAATTATCAAATAACTGTTTTGAAACTTTGCCCCAGTCACAGGTTTACCACTTAAAGCAGGAGGGAGGAAGATATTGCGTCTTTGATCTCCGGCTTCTACCGTGACCTCTGGACCGTACTGAGTAAGTTTAACTTGTTTTTTGTCAAAACCAGGTAAAAAGAGGCGTACTTGGCGATTATGTACATCAATTTCTATTGGTTGGTTAGCTTGTAATGCTTGCTCAACAAAATTGGGTAAAGCATTAATTAGAGGTTGCCATTCATCATTAGATACATCAGGAACTATACTCACAGGTAGAGGTGCAAATTCCGAGGTTAGATGAGTATTTTCCCCTCCAGCTACTAAAATTAACCCACCAATAGTTAAACCAACTTGTTGAGCGCTTCCCCAAAGATAGCGCGAATTTGCCACATCAATTGAGTCTGATGTTGTCACCAGAAAAGCAGCGACACGCTGGGGATTAGCCACAGCGGCTTTACCTTGTTCGAGAAAACCATTAACTTGGTTAGTAGGTTGGGCGAAATTATCAGCAGTCCAATTAACATTAAAAAGACTACTAATTAAAGGTTGAAGAAAGGGAGATTCTGTAATTGTTTTCCCCAAATCAGAGTTAATAAACAATTGCCGAAATCGTCTCACGTACCAACTCAAAGATTCTGGCATTCCTAACATTCGCAAGGTGGAATCATCTCCGGTGCCATCATAGATAATCGCGTCATATTTGCCACTGGCATCATATTCACGCAGGGCATTGAGCGCGAGAGCGTGATCCATACCTGGTAATGCTACTAATTCTTGCCCGTAAACTTCTTTAAAAATCGGTGTACGCAGGTATTGAGCCTCTAGTTTTTTCATCTCGTCCCAATTGCGTTCTAGCAGTACAGACGCTGTAAACTGTACTGCTTGGAGATTGGGAGAGATTTCCTGGGGGTCAGGAGTCAGAGCCGTATTGAGTAGAATTGGCAATGTTGGATCTGCTAGTCCTGCTAAGAGTACCCTTTTACCTTGTGTTGCCAAACTAATGGCTGCGGCGATCGCTATCTTACTGCGATAGATGCCGTTTTTGCCCAAAAATGTCAGTATCAAGGCCATTACTCAATTTCCAAATCGCCTATCTTGTCAATTACAACTTAGCACTCAACCAATCTTTTTAGCTTCTGCTGTGAGTTATTTTGATTAAGCTGGTTTGATTTCATCGGCAAAAAACCAGGTAGAGAAGTTATCGTCAAACTTCACCACCACGCCAATTCCTGCCCCGTCAGTGACTTTGTAGCCTTCGATAATGCCGATTTTTCCCAGTTTTTGAGCGATAGTAGAGGATACCCGGTCGCGCAAACGAATCACTTTAACTTTTTGTCCAATTTCCATGATCTAGTTAACATCCAATAATCTCAATCTCAGTGTAGCGGAATCTGGCACTCTATTTTCACCCTCTATAGTTTAAAATTAAATCAGTAAGCAAGTAGGTATACTCTTATGTTTGTTACAGCCCAGCAGCTAGAACAACAAATGCCGGATGCCACTCGTTTGTTAAGTGATGAACCGGAAATGGAAAGTTCTTTACATTATATGCAGTTACTAATACTAGTAACTAGTTTAGAATGGTTGTGGCGCGATCAAAATGATTTTTTTATTGGTGCAAATCTCACTATTTACTTTAGTCGTCAACAGTTAAAAAATCGAGAATTTCGCGGACCTGATTTCTTTTTAGTCAAAAATACAGAAAAAGTTCATCGCACTTCTTGGGTTGTATGGGAAGAAGATGGCCGTTATCCAGATTTGATTATTGAATTACTGTCAAATAGTACAGCCGAAATTGACCGCAATTTTAAAAAAGCTTTCTATGAAACTCGCTTTCGTACTCCAGAATATTTCTGGTTTAGTCCCGAAACTTTAGAATTTACAGGTTTAAGGCTCGTAGGAAATCAATATAAAGAAATTGTTCCTAATAAACAAGGATTACTTTGGAGTAAAGTCCTAGATTTATATTTAGGTGTGGCAAATAGTCAACTTCGTTATTTTACAGCTACAGGTGAATTAGTACCAACACCAGAAGAAACAGCTATAAAAATCCAAAAAGAAGCTCTGCAACTTAAAAACCAAGCTTTGCAAGCTGAACAATAAGCTCAAGCATCCCAGCAAAAAGCTTTGCAAGCTGAACAATAAGCTCAAGCATCCCAGCAAAAAGCTTTGCAAGCTGAACAATAAGCTCAAGCATCCCAGCAAAAAGCTTTGCAAGCTGAACAATAAGCTCAAGCATCCCAGCAAAAAGCTTTGCAAGCTGAACAATAAGCTCAAGCATCTCAGCAAAAAGCTTTGCAAGCTGAACAATAAGCTCAAGCATCCCAGCAAAAAGCTTTGCAAGCTGAACAACAATTGGCGCATGAAAAAGACAAAGTACAACTTTTAGCAGCGCATTTATTGTCTCTGGGAATAGACCCTGATAGTTTGAAGTAATTAAATATGTAGGAGATGCTAAATAAAATCTAAACCTATATAAATCAAAGGGTTGGGGTTGATAAGAAAGAAAATAGGTGCCAGGTTTTTGAAGGTAAGAGGCGCGAAAAATGTAGGGTCAGTGCCTCATGAGGTACAATTGTAGCGGGCAAGATGCCCGCACCACAAGATTTTTATCATTAATATCTATACCTCATAATATCGGAAACTGCTGTATCTCGAAATTAATCGTAATTAATGGTGTAAAATAGCCAAATGAGTTTTTTCCTGTGTGTAAAGATGGTGCTTGAAAAATGACACTTTCCCTGAAAAATAATTTACATTGGTCACAAGTGCAGCGTTATTGGGAACTGCTGTATGTTTTAGTAGTGCGAACTCTGAAAGTACGCTACCGGGGTTCTTTTCTAGGGGTTTATTGGTCGCTATTGAACCCATTGATTATGACGGGGTTATATACTGCTATTTTTGGTGCTACCTTTGCATCTTATTATAGTAACTCCATTCTTAACTATATGCTGGCAGCGTTCACAGGGCTGTTAGTCATCAATTTTTTCTCCGCTTGCACATCCCAGGCTTTAACTAGTGTAGTCGGTAATGGTGCATTATTAAATAAAATTCAGTTGCCAGTTAGTGTTTTCCCGGTATCAATGATTGCAGCTAATGTCTTTCAATTTTCAGTGGGAGCATTTCCGTTACTGGCAATTATGACTTTAGTTAATGCCAAAAGTCTACTCAATGTCCTAGCGTTGATATTTCCATTTATCGCACTGATTTTAGTTTCTACAGGGGTGGGGTTTTTAGTTAGTGCTTTGTACGTATTTTTTAGAGATTTACCTTATTTTTATGAATTAGTGGTATTTGTAATTTGGATTAGCAGTCCTATATTTTATCCAGCAGCTATTGTACCAAAGCAGGTTAAGCCATTTTTAGGTTTAAATCCTTTATCCCCAATTATTGAAAGTCTTCGTCAGATTACATTATCAGGTGCATCACCTGATTTAGGTTTGATTTGGGGGGCTTTGCTGAGTGGTATAATTATTTTAGCTTTGGGATGGACTTGTTTTCATCTGTGGCGACATCAGTTTATGGATTTACTGTAACCTGTAACGAAGACTTAATAATTAGACTGGGTATCCTGATATTTTATAATTAACAAAAGATAGTAAATTATCCCTATAAAATTTATGGCTTTAACCGCACAAGAAATAGAAGCATTAATGCCAGATTGTACGGAACTACTCAGCGACGAACCAGAGATGGAAAGCTCTTTGCATTATACACAACTATTAATATTAGTAACTTGCTTAGAATGGTTATGGCGTGATAGAGAGGATTTCTTCATTGGCGCAAATCTCAGCATCTACTATAGCCGACAACAGTTAAAAAATCGAGACTTTAGGGGACCTGATTTTTTTCTAGTCAAAGACACAGAAAAACATCCCCGTCTGTCTTGGGTAATTTGGGAAGAAGACGGTAAATATCCTAATGTGATCATTGAACTACTTTCTGATTCTACCGCAAAAGTAGATAAGGGATTGAAAAAACAGTTATATCAAAATCAATTCCGCACTCCTGAGTATTTTTGGTTTTCACCAAATACCTTAGAATTGGTAGGGTGGAGATTAACAGACAGTGAATATAAAATTATTCCCGTATCGGAAAATGGCTGGTATTGGAGTCAAGAACTGGGATTATACTTAGGAGTTTGGGAAAATAGATTGAGGTATTTTACCGTTGCGGGAAGATTGGTACTCACACCGGAAGAAGCAAATTTAGAGGAAATTAGAAAAGCTGAGACTGAACGAGAAAGGGCTGAGACTGAACGAGAAAGGGCTGAGACTGAACGAGAAAGGGCTGAAACTGAACGAGAAAGGGCTGAAACTGAACGAGAAAGGGCTGAAACTGAAATGCAAAGAGCAAATAAATTAGCAGAATATTTGCGATCGCTCGGTGTAGATCCTGATAGTGTGGTTAATTAGGAAAAAACTATGACTACAACCATAAATTTAAGCAATGTTACCATTGAATATCCTAGCGCTGATGGAGAACCCGTGGCAGAAACCTATATACATCTCTATGCGATTTTAACTACTTTAGAGGTTTTGCAACAGTACCTAGCAGGAAGACAAGCAACGGTACTAGCAAATCAATTTTTATACTATGCTCAAGGTTTTCCAAGATTAAGAGTAGCACCAGATGTGATGGTAATTTTTGACGTACCACCTGGGGGTAGAGATAATTATAAGGTTTGGGAAGAAGGTCAAGTTCCCCAAGTTGTGTTGGAAATGACTAGTGCAGGAACTCAAAAGCAAGACCAAGAGCAAAAGAAGTTATTATATGAACAATTAGGAATTGTAGAATATTGGTTATTTGACCCGAAAGGAGAATGGATAAACAAAAAGTTACAGGGGTATCGTTTACAGGACGACATATATCAACCCATTACTGATAGTTTATCTCAGCCATTGGGATTGCGTCTAGAAGTAGAAGGGGAGCTTTTAAGATTTTATCGTCTTGATACAGGTGATAAATTACTCATACCCACAGAATTGGCAGAAAAAGCTGATCATGAGAGTCAACGGGCTGAAGCTGAACGAAAAAGGGCTGAAACTGAAAAGCAAAGGGCTGAAACTGAAAAGCAAAGGGCTGAATCTGAAAAGCAAAGGGCTGAATCTGAACGAGAAAGAGCAAATAAATTAGCAGAATATTTGCGATCGCTCGGTGTAGATCCTGATAGTATAAATTAAGCAAATTAAGCAAATTAATATGTATCAATATTATCCATCATTGTCAAAAGAAACCATGTTGACAATGTATGATTTAGCGAGTGATTTAGTAGGGTAATCAGGATTACCGAAGGAATTTCATTGTCTACAGGAGGTTATTTGCAAAGTCTAATTTACTACTTGTCTTGAGGATGATAATTCCTGGCTATACAGACAAAAAACCATCTTCATGGGTTTAAAATCCACGCAGGTGGACTTTGTTTGTGTATTAGCAATTTATAATTGCCGATAGCCGGGGTGGCGTAGCCACTATCATATATATTTAAAACAACCCCCTAGTGGCATAATTATTGTATCCTGGGATGGACTTGTTTCATCTGTAGCGACATCAGTTTATGGATTTGCTGTCAATGGAAGTAATACGTTTAGATAGTGTTTCATTATGGAGAAGGACTCAAGAGGAATTTTCCTATGATTTGAAAAAAACGCTCCTATCTGTGGTAGAGGGTAAATATCGCCAACCTGCGAAAAAATTAGTGTTAAATAATATTAACCTAGTAGTTGACAAGGGCGAGAAAATAGGTATAATCGGTGCAAATGGTTCTGGTAAGTCCACGCTGTTAAAGATAATTTCTGGTATTCTTAGGCCTACAGTTGGTAATGTCAGGGTTAGGGGTCAGGTCGCACCTTTAATTGAACTAGGAGCAGGTTTTGATCCAGATATTTCTGTCATGGACAATATACTTCTCTATGGCGTATTATTGGGTTTTTCTAGGACTGAAATGAAAGCAAGAGCGCGTTCTATTTTGGAGTTTGCTGAATTAGAAGATTATGCTTTAGTTCCAGTTAAGGGTTTATCTTCCGGTATGGTGGCTCGTTTAGGTTTTGCTATTGCTACTGATGTTCAACCGGATATTTTGATTTTAGATGAAGTATTGTCCGTGGGAGATGAGGGTTTTAAAAATAAGTGCAAAGAAAGGATGGATCAGTTTTGGGATGATCATGCTACGGTTTTAGTTGTTTCTCATGATTTAGAGTTTGTCAGCACATCCTGTAAAAAAGCGATTTATTTAAGTCAAGGAAATATTAAATTTGCTGGTGACTCACAGGAGGTGGTAGATTTCTATTTAGAAACTGTTAAAAAATCTGAAATGGTGACTCATTGAGGGTAGATATGGAGAGGTTTAAAGATGGAAGCTAAGGCTATAAACTTAAAACAACTGTATGAAGAGGATTATTTATTGTGGTTAGAGGAGAATGTTAGATTATTGAGCGATCGCCAATTACAAGAAATAGATTATGATCATTTGATAGAGGAGTTAGAATCTTTGGGTAGAAGTGAAAAAAGAACAGTAGAAAGTTTGATGAAACAATTGTTGATTCATCTATTGTTATATCAATATTGGGCAACAGAATATCAGAGAAATGCTAATCATTGGAATCTAGAAATTCTCACTTTTAGAGATCAGCTTAATGAAGAATTAGCAGCCAAAACAATTTATAATTATCTGGTGGATAACCTGGATAAAATATATCAAAGTGCTATGAAATTAGCAGCCCAAAAAAGCCAGTTAAGTTTACCTCAGCAATGTCCATATACCTTGCAGGAAATATTAGATGAAAATTGGCTACCTCAACATATAATATAGTTAATTATCATCTATAAAAAATCATTAATAACACATTTATAACAATTTATGACTTACGTACGAGTCACGGAATAATGAACCACAGAGGCACAGGAAACACGGAGAAATGAGAGTTTGAGGAATATTTTGCGTAAGTCCTGCAATTGTTCAGATGCTAGGAATTATCACTTAAACTTAAATAGGATATATGACAATGATTACAGCACAACTAGATGAAGATGTACTTTACCCTGATAGTGATGGTAAACCAATGGCCGATAATACGGAACAATATAAATGGATTGTTATTATTAAGGAAAATTTAGAAATTCTTTTTGCTGATGTAAATAATGTTTTTATAGCTGCTGATTTATTATGGTATCCAGTGCGTTCTAAAGTAATTACACCAACTGCACCTGATGTTATGGTAGTATTTGGCAGACCTAAAGGTAAACGTAAATCTTATCGTCAATGGAGAGAGGAGAATATACCACCCCAAGTAGTGTTTGAAATTCTTTCAGCTAGTAACAACGATGATGAAATGCAGCGTAAGCTAGAATTTTATCAGCAATATGGAGTACAGGAGTATTACATATATGAGCCTGAGTCCTATGAAATTGAAGGTTGGATCAATAATAATGGCTCTTTGGTACAACTTGAACAGATTAATAGTTGGATTAGTCCCCGGTTAGGAATAAAATTTGATACATCTCAAGGAGAATTAATTATTTATCGTCCTGACGGAGAAAGGTTTTTAACTCCTGTACAATTAAGAAAGGAGTTAGAAGCACAGCGTGAATCTATTGATATAGAACGTCAAAGGGCTAATGAAGCGGAAGCTAAACTGTCTATATTAGCTCAAAAGTTGAGAGAGTTAAATATTGACCCTGATAGTTTATGAAAAATGATCACTAATAATGATATTATTTTCTGGATTAGAGAAAACACAATGATATTACTCAACAGGAGAAAATTCACAATGGAGTCTGTGGACAACTTACAGAAAAAACAACCCCCAACTAATTTCCGTTGTTATTGAAAACAATGAAGATGGTTATTTAGCTAGAATACCTGGTATTCAAGGTGCTTTTGCGGAAGGGGATACTCTTGAAGATGCTATGTTTAATTTTGTTGATGTTTTTAAAATAATTATTGATTATAAAAAGGAGGAAGATAAACCAATTTGGAAACTATAGCAATTTCTGATTTGATTAAATTATTTGACATAATAGGCAATAACCAGTTATCATACAAAGTAATTAAGGAGAAAAATATGACTCTAGCCACTCCTATTCAAACAGAAAAAACCTATTATACCCCAGAAGAATATCTGGAGTTAGAAAATCAATCTGAAAGCAAACATGAATACTTAAATGGGCAAATTATCGCCATGACTGGGGGAACAACAAATCATAATAAATTAGCAGGACAAATTTATGCTTTTCTTTTGTTTAATTTAGGTAATAAAGGTTATGAAGTATATATAGGAGATGTAAAATTATGGATTGAAGCATCTAATCGTTATACTTATCCTGATGTGATGGTAGTGGCAGGGAAAGCGAGGTATT
>NZ_KE384684.1:22532-23734 GCF_000426925.1 Dolichospermum circinale AWQC310F
TTATCAAGGTAAAACTCAAAATGTTATTACTAATCCGCTTGTGATTATTGAAGTCTTATCAAAATCCACAGCTAACTATGATCAAGGGGATAAATTTGACGCTTATCGGACGATTCCCAGTTTTCAAGAATATATTTTAATTTCCCAAACTGAATATTATATTAAGCAGTTTGTGAAAAATGAACAAGGTAAATGGCTATTAACTGATTATCGAGGAGAATCAGAAGTTTTAAAGTTGGAAACTGTGGATTTTGAGATGAGTTTAAAAGGACTTTATCAGTACGTTGATTTTAGTCAAAGCGAATATTAGGTATAAGGTTTTACCTTGTGCTGATAAATTAGCTCAAAAGTTGAGAGAGTTAAATATTGATCCTGATAGTTTATGAATAATGATCGCTAATAATGATATTATTTTCTGGATTAGAGAAAACACAATGATATTACTCAACAGGAGAAAATTCACAATGGAGTCTGTGGACAAGTTACAGAAAAAAACAACCCTCAACTAATAAGTTTTTTTAATAAATCCTAGCATTCTCAGATAAACAAAATAAAAATAGCAATCATGGTTAATCAAGTTGAATCATCTGTATTTTCCCAAAAATCTCAAAATTATAAAAAAACTAAGATTCAGAATCTTATTTTTCCTAAAATCGATATATGTACAGTTGATGAACTATATTTTAGAATCAACTCTAAGGTTTTATTTAATTATGAACATCAAATTTTACAACTAAATCAAGGTGGATATGTTAGCTTTGATACATATTTCAATGGTTTTTCTGTAGAAACTTGGAAAACTTATACTAACATTAAAAATGTTGATGTTTGTCTCGAATTGCAAGGTTCATTCAAGATTCAGATTTGCAATATAAACTTAGGTGAAGCTAAAACTGTAGTTTTACAGAAGATAATCAAAAATACACACCTTGATACAATAACAGTTCTAGAAAGTTTTGATATATCTTCTTACGCGGGTATGATCTATATTGAAATAGAAGCATTAAACAACAATTGTCAGATTAGAGGAGGTTGTTTATATTCTTATACAGAACCAGAAAATGATATCAAGTTGGCAGTAGTTATATGTACATATAAAAGAGAAGATTACATATACAAGAATGTAAGTTTGCTACAAAAATATTTATTCAGCCAAGGTGTTTGGGAAGAAAAAATTCAGCTATTCATAATTGATAATGGCA
>NZ_KE384684.1:23744-42154 GCF_000426925.1 Dolichospermum circinale AWQC310F
ATTTGATAACTCTTTAATTCAGGTAATACCTAATAAAAATGCGGGAGGAAGTGGTGGTTTTGCAAGAGGAATGATTGAAGTTGTAGAAAATCAAAATAAATTCTCCCATATTTTACTTATGGATGATGATGTACTGTTTGATCCAGAAATGTTTGAAAGATTGTGGAATTTTATTAGTCTTATCAATCAAAAAAATATCTGCGTTGGTGGTAGTATGTTGAGATTAGATAAAAAATATATGCAGCATGAAAGAGGGGGATATTGGTATAAAAACAAGGGTTGTATGCCCGTGAAGCATAATCTTGATTTAAGAGTTATAGAGAATATCTTATTCAATGAAATTCAAGAATATTCTGAATACAATGCTTGGTGGTTATATTGTTTCCCTGTGGAAAATATCAAAAAATTTGGGCTTCCTTATCCATTTTTTGTTAGATTGGATGATGTGGAATTTAACAAAAGAATCCAAAATAAAATGATAAACTTAAATGGAATAAGTGTTTGGCATGAACAATTTGAGAACAAGCATAGCCCAATCACTGAATATTACAATATCAGAAATGGATTAATTTTCAATAGCCTATATCTGGATACAAAAATCAATCCTTTTATATATATTCAATGGTTTTTAAAACCTGTTATCAAACATCTATTTTGTTACAAATATGAAACGGCACATTATGTGGTAAAAGCAACTTCAGACTTTCTTCAAGGACCAAATTATTTATTCTCTAAAAATCCAGAAGAACATCATAAGAAACTATCTGGATTTACTGAAAAGCCAACTAAAGATTTTAAAAATATATTTATCAACGCTAAATATATAGAGAGTATTACACAGAATGAAAATAAATTACATAAAATTTTCAGGTTTTTAACTCTCAATGGACATCTTCTACCTTCTTTGTTTTTCTGGAACGACGACAGTGTAACAGATAAGGGCTATAAAATTAGCCCCTTTTGGGATGGTAAACCTGTCAACGTTTTTAGAGCTAGGAAAGTTCTTTATTATAATTTGCAAACAAAAGAAGGATTTGTCGTTCAATTTTCTAGAATACGCTTTTTTCAAGTTCTATTTTATGCTATCTGGTTAGCTGTATTAATGTTTTTAAAATTACCTAAATTAAAAAGGCGTTATTTAGATACGTTTCCTGAATTTATTAGCCAATCTTTTTGGGAAAAGTATTTAGAAATAGAAAAATCAATTAATAACAAAAACCATGTCTAATAAGATGTTTGATTTTTTGATTGTTGGTGCTGGTTTTGCTGGTTGTACTTTAGCAAATTGTATAGCTACACAGCTAGATCGTAAAGTTTTAGTTATAGACACCCGCAATCATATTGGTGGTAATGCTTACGATTATTATGATAACGCTGGAGTCTTAATCCATCGGTATGGAGCGCATATTTTTCATACTAATAGTAAGAAAATAATTGATTACCTATGCAAGTTCACTGAGTGGAGAGTTTATCAACATGAAGTTCTTGCTAGGTTAGATGGTGATATTTACCCAATTCCCCTTAACCTGAATACTATTAATAAACTTTATGGTCTAAATCTTAATAGTCAAGAAGTTGAGGATTTTTATGAACAAGTTAGAGAAAAATATGACAGAATTGAAAACTCTGAACAAGCTGTTGTGGGAAAAGTAGGACGAGATTTATATGAAAAATTCTTTAAAAACTACACTTATAAACAGTGGAATCTTTGGCCACATGAATTAGATGCTTCTGTGTGCGCTCGTATTCCCGTGAGAACTAATAAAGATAATCGCTATTTTGGTGATAAATATCAGCTTATGCCTTTACATGGGTTTACTAAAATGTTTGAAAAAATGTTGGATCATCCTAATATTAAATTCATGCTAAATACCAGCTTTCAAGAAGTGGAAAAATGGTTAAAGTTTGATCATTTAATATATACAGGCCCCATAGATCAGTTTTTTGATTATAAATTTGGTAAACTTCCCTATCGCTCATTACGTTTTGAGTTTGAGACTCACGACACAGAATATTTTCAACAAGTTGCTGTAGTTAACTATCCAAACGATTATGACTTTACACGAATAGTAGAATCTAAGCACATTACTGGACAAAAACACCCCAAAACTACAATTTATTACGAATACCCACAAGCGGAAGGAGATCCATACTACCCAGTTCCACGTCCAGAGAATCGTGAGTTATTTCAACAGTATAAAGATGAAGCCGAGAAATTGCAAACTGTTACGTTTGTTGGTAGATTAGCACAATATCAGTATTACAACATGGATCAAGTTGTTGCTGCTGCCCTAACTGTATTTGAGAACAAAATTAGTAAACTTTATTAATTGTATTAATTGATGACAAAAAGAATGGAGACTACAACAGACTAAAATATTACTTGAGAGGAAAAATTTTGTTGTTTATTAGGTCTAGATTAAATGTCTCACAACGCAGTAGCGACTGTTATTGTTACCTGGAACAAAAAAAATGATGTTTGTTCTCTGATTGAAGATATCACTAAATTAAATATAAGTGGTATAAATCTTGATATTTTTGTAGTTGATAATGCTTCCAATGACGGTACACAAGATTACATTGAAAAAAATTATCCTCATATCAAAGTGTTACAAACAGGAGAAAATATAGGTGGTTCTGGGGGCTTTTCTTATGGACTAAATTTTGTCAGTCAACTAGAATTAGAATATGATTATATTTGGCTTCTGGACAATGATGTTCGTTTAGACAAGGAAGCTTTACTTCCTTTGGTGGAAATACTTAAAAATCATCCTGAAGTTGGTTTAGTAGGTTCTCAAATTAGAAAATTAGAACAGCCTCAAATTATTCACGAAATAGGTATTTTTTTATATCCTAAAAAAGCTCATTTAAAAAATAACTTTGCAAACTTCTCAGCAATTTCCAATGAAGAACTTTTATCGGGAAATTCGTACATTAAAGTTGATTTTTGTTCTGCTGCATCATTATTAGTGCGTCGTGAAGTTGTACAGCAAATAGGAGTATTTGAAAATTATTTTCTGCATTTTGATGATCTGGAATGGTGCTTGCGAGCAAAAAAAGCTGGTTGGGTAGTAACAGCACATCCAGCATCAATTGTTTGGCATTCTTCACCAGATTTTAAACAACGTCCTTGGATTAGTTATTATGATGAGCGTAACTTGTGCTATTGCTGGCAGAAACATCATCCTGAACTTTTATTAAAAAGAATCAGAGTGTTGCTACCTAAATTAATCTACTATTCATTAACAGGGAGATTTTTCTGGGTGGAAATTTATTTACAAGGACTGGAAGATTTTTTTAAAGGAATCCAAGGTAAAATGGCAGGTGTACTTCCTTATAAGGAATATTCTTTAGCACAAGTTATTGATCAACCCTCATCAGTTTTAGTACAATCTAGTATTTATCAAGATACATCTCAAAGCATAAGTTTAAAAGAGATGGAAATAAATCAGAAAATTACATTTTGGAATAAACCTCAAAATATATCACATCAGATTTATATTTTCTTAGTGTCTTGTATGTTTAAGCAAGTTGATATTGCCATAATAAATTGCCATACTCCAGACCTTTATGCACTAAATTTAGCCAAGAAAATCTATGTTTTTACAGGTAGTGGTTATGTTCAGGTAAAATGGGGGTTAATCAATTCGTTGTGGAAAAGTTTAATAGTCTTTTATAAAATATCCAAAGTATATTTACGCATGATAAGTTTGATCAAAAATCCCAATTCATGATAATTTTAGACAAACAAAGTTCAAAAAATATTTATGTTAGCAGAAGATATTTTAATATCTATAGTTATATGTACTAGTGATCGTGCAGATTCTTTGCAAAAAACTATAGATTCCTTAAATCAGATCAACTATTCCTATTTTGAAGTTATTGTAGTAGATTCTTCATCTACTAATGACACATTAGATATGCTAAGGAAAATAAAAAATAACTTGGATTTTGATATCAAAATTTTTACATCAGGAAAGAAAAATATTAGTATATCGCGCAATATAGGAATCAAAAATTCTCTAGGAGAGATTATTATTTTTATAGATGATGATGCTATTCCCCCACATGACTGGATAGAAAAACTTCTATCAATCTATTCTCTACATGGTGATAAATGTGGTGGTGTTGGCGGTACAGTACGGGATATGACAAAACCTGATTATCCATTGCAATACCATTGTGGGATCACAAATATTATTAGTAATACCATTGCAATTCGATCTGGTAATAACATTAATTACAACCAACCGCAGGGTTTTTGGTACAATGGCTTAATGGGAGCAAATTCATCCTACCGGAAAGATATTTTAGAAAAAATAAATGGATATGATGAATTTTTTGAATATTTTTTAGATGAAACTGATGTTTGTTTGCGTGTAATTCAAGCAGGTTATGAAATCCATTATTGTGATGTAGTTGTGGATCATTATCCCCAACCTAGTCATAATCGTAAAGATCAAAAACATCTTACCTGCTGGTATTCTCTAGCTAAAAATACCACTTATTTTGCGTTAAAACACGCTTTTAAAAAAATTCCCTTTCCTATTCTAATTACACGCTTAACCATACTACTAATTTATCGTTGCTTTTTAAGAATTATCCGCCTTAAATTTACTCATCATCTTTCAAATGAGCTTTTATGGAAATATATTAAGGAATCTATTGAGGGTATTAGTGTAGGCTGGACTGCTGGTATGGCTTTACATAAAGTAAATGAAAGCAAAGAGAATTAAAATTATGAATAATAACTTATTTATTAATCTTTCATTTCTCCTCACTCAACCCACAGGTACAACTACCTACGCTCTTAATCTTTTACCTCACTTACAACCACTTGAACTAACACTTTTAACTTCACAATCTTTTTCTGATAATAACTGCTATCAAACTCCTAATAACTTAACATCAGAACAAGGGTTAAAAGGACATTTAAACCGCTTAATTTGGACACAATTCCAACTTCCAAAAATCTATCAAAAGCTCAAATCTCAACTTTTATTTTCCCCTATCCCCGAAGCACCTTTATATACTAACTGTCGTTTTATTGTCATGTCCCACGATATGATCCCATTACGCTTTCCGAAACGGTTTTCACCGCTGACACCATATCATCTTTACTATGTTCCCCAAGTTCTTAACCAAGCACAACACATTATTTGTAATTCCTACGCAACAGCTAAAGATTTAGTTGATTTTTTCCATATTCCTGGTAATAAAATCACACCAATTCCCCTAGCTTATGATTCCTCACATTTCCAATTTCTTAATCTTCCCACCCGCAATTACTTCCTATATATCGGTCGTCAAGATCCTTACAAAAATTTACAACGTTTAATCACCGCATTTTCTGCATTACCTAACAGAAATGACTATGAATTATGGTTAGCAGGACCCTACGATAAACGTTATTCCCCACTGTTAGAAACACAAACTCAAGAATTAGGAATAAATCATCTTGTTAAATTCCTTAACTATGTACCTTACGACGAATTACCAATAATTATTAATCAAGCAATTGCACTAGTTTTCCCCACACTTTGGGAAGGTTTTGGTTTACCTGTTTTAGAAGCTATGGCTTGTGGTACTCCGGTTATTACTTCTAATATTTCCTCGCTTCCAGAAGTTGCGGGAGATGCGGCTATTTTAATTAATCCCTATCATATAGAAGAAATTACAGCAGCAATGAAAATGATCATTAATGATTCAGAAACTAGAAAACAACTTTCAGAACAAGGTTTAAAAAGAGTAAATCAATTTAGTTGGGAAAAAACGGGACTGGCCACAGTTGAGATTTTGAAACAATATCTTTGAGTATATCTGAATATCTCAAAACATCTAATCCCTATAATTTGGAAATTCTCAAATTAATTTTTATGTATAAGTAATTATGTCTTTATTAATTAACATTTGGTTTTGATCAACAGCAAGAATACTAAAAATTCAATTTTCATAAAATGAATAATGAAAAATAACAAATTAAAAGTTATAATCTTGATAGAACTCATGAGAAAAATAGAGCAATGACAGAAAAAACTATCTCAGCAGACCTAGACTTAGAAACAGCAGAGCGAATTAGTGTATTATCAAAAATGGAAAATCGCTCAATATCCCAAATAGCCAGTGCTTCAATCAAGCTAGGAGCTATGTTACCTCATAATGCTTGGTCAGCACTCTTACAGTTAAATGGGGTTGCTTCTGAAGCACAGTGGCAAGAAATTAGTCAAGAAATTACAAGGGTTTTATTGCATCATCAATACAAACTCGCTCAACAAAGAATTGCCCAAAATATAGATAAAAATTGGTTAAATTCTTTAGAAACTGAAGATGATTTACTTTGTGCTTCAGTTGAGTTAACTCGTGATGTCTAATCCTTTACGCTTATGTCTTGATCTCAATATTTGGTGTGCAGCATTATTAGCTGATATCAAAGAAAATCAAAATATGGCTACACCATGCAAGCCATCAGCTTGTCAAAGTATAGTTGATACAGTTCGTTATGGTCGCTGTTATATGGGAACAGTAGAACTTGTGATTTCTTGGGGAATGTTAAATCGTTTAGAGCAAGTTTTATTAAGATTAACTCCTTTAGCTAAGGATGCGTCTTTTTATGTAGATGTTATCCGCAGTTATGCTCAAATTCAGCCTCAATTAACATTAGGAGGATCAGGTGTTATTCCTATTAGTGATATAGAAGATCAGCACGTTTTAGAAACAGCTTTAGCTGGTCGAGCTAATGTATTAGTGACAGCTAATTTTAAAGATTTTTTAAATAACGATATTGAACTTATCATTCCTGAAAGACATAGTATTTATCATTCTCCTATCCATGAAATTCACATCGTTCATCCTTATTTAATGATTAATTGGCTAAATCAAGGTAATTTTCCTAAAACTCTGTAATCTTGATCATAAGTTTCCATACAGCATTAGGTCAATATCTTAACTATAGCCAAGCACTTGAAGAACAAGAACCAAACCGAATTGTTTACTTAGCCATTCCTTTTGAGACTTATTACGACTTTTTTCAACTTCCATTTATTCAACGAATGCTACAGCGATATCAAGTCAAGCTGATAATTTATGATCCCAAACAGGAGGAAGTTCGACAATGGATAAAATAGAAAAGTATAGACAATTTATCACACAAATTTTAACGGAACACGCCCAGATTTGTACCACCTATGATACAGTCAAAGCACAACTAATATTTGATAGTGAACATGACCATTACCAACTCAATTATATCGGATGGCAAGGGGATAAACGAGTGTTTGGACAAGTGATGCACTTTGACATTGAAGACGGCAAAATTTGGATTCAGTACAACGGAACTGAAGAATCTATAGCTGAAAGATTAGTGCAAATGGGTGTACCAAATTCAGATATTGTCCTTGGTTTTCATTCTGCTTTTAAACGGCAATTTACACCTTATGCAGTGCAGTAAGAGAAGGTTTTGGTTTACCTGTTTTAGAAGCTGGGGAAACAAGAAAGTCCAGTTTCCTTCTCTTTCTTTGTGGGAGAGAGGCTGTGAAATCTCCGTTTAAGTGAAGATGTTACGGTTTTTTCTGGCAGAAATAGCAAAACATAATTATATTAATTACAGTTCTCTTATTTAATGGACTGATTATGACCACATTAGCAGCAGCAAATCCCTATTTACAGGGGAATTTTGCACCCATAAACACGGAAATTACCACTGATACCTTAGAAGTAATTGGAGAATTACCCCCAGAATTATCAGGGATGTTTGTCCGTAATGGTCCCAACCCCCAACGAAATCCCATTGGTCAATATCACTGGTTTGATGGTGATGGAATGTTGCATGGTGTACAGCTTAATCATGGTAAAGCTACTTACAAAAATCGTTATGTGAGAACCAAGGGATGGAATATTGAACATGAAGCGGGTAAGGCTATATGGACTGGAATGTTAGAACCACCACAATTAGACAACCCCTATGGCATCAGTAAAAATACTGCTAATACAGCCCTTGTATGGCATAATAAACAACTTTTAGCATTATGGGAAGGAGGTGCGCCCCATCATATTAGTATTCCTGATTTAGAGACTATTGGAGAATACACTTATAATGATAAACTAGTTTCTGCTTTTACCGCCCATCCCAAGGTAGACCCAGTGACAGGGGAAATGATGTTTTTTGGTTACGGTTTTAGACCACCTTATCTACAATATGGCATAGTTTCGGCCCAAGGTGAGCTATTATCAACAGTACCGATAGAAATACCAATGGCTGTAATGATGCACGATTTCGCCATTACGGAAAATTATAGCATTTTCATGGATTTACCTCTCACATTTAGCGTGGAACGAATGCAGCGGGGAGAACCAATGTTGATGTTTGAGAAACATCGCCCCAGTCGCTTTGGTATCATACCTCGTCATGGTGACAACAGCAATATTCGCTGGTTTGAATGTCCTTCTTGCTATGTCTTCCACACCCTCAACGCTTACGAAGTTGGAGACGAGGTGGTACTTATTGCTTGTCGCATGAATTCTACTAATGTCCTTATTTCTAATGATACATACAGTGATCCCTTAGAAGGTATTCCTTTTTTACACCGTTGGCGCTTTAACCTTTCCACGGGTACAGTCACAGAAGAACAATTAGATGATGTACCTGGAGAATTTCCCCGTGTTAATGAAAACCTGTTAGGTAGAAAAACTCAGTATGGCTACCTGGGAAAAATAGTATATTCTCAAAATCCCTTATTTGAGGGTGTCATTAAATACGACTTTGAAAAGGGTACATCCCAAACCCATGAATTTGGTAAAAATCGTCATGGTGGAGAATCAGTATTTGTACCATCTCATAATGCTACTACTGAAGATGCAGGATGGTTGGTAACATTTGTTTATGATGAAAATTCCCAAAGGTCGGAACTCCTAGTTATTAATGCTGAAGATATGACCAGCGAACCCATAGCGCGGGTAATTATTCCTCAGCGTGTACCCTATGGATTTCATGGTACATGGATTTCCTATTAGGAGGATAGCAACAGGAAGCTTTTTAACTAATTACGAAATATTTACTAAGGTAAGGGTGAGGTTAAGTTAGTCTTACCTTTTTTTTTGAGATTGTAAAATTATCGGTTTGTGATCATTAGACGTATAACCAGGTAAAATTTCTACCCCAAGCTGGGTTAACCTCAATGTTAAAGAAAGCCGTAATTTACCGCTTTGATTACGGATAGAACGATGTATAAGGTTGTCGGTAAATAACACAAATTCTCCAGGTTTTAGGACTACAGGAATAGCTTTTTTTTCAATTTCATGAGGGATATCAAAAAAGTGATTACCACTAAAAGGATCTGTCATTTTTATCTGACATTTTTGAGAATAACTATCAGGTATATATTCAAAACCATTATATTCATTAACTTCTGTCAAAGCTATATAAGCATGAATAGTTTTACCATTTCCTTTGAGTAATTTGGGATAAGAATCTTGGTGCCACAAAGGAATTAATTGTTGGGAAGGATAATTTACCCACAATTCTGAGCGCCATAATACCAAATTTTCTCCTAAATATTCAGTCAGCTTTTCTAGTAAGCTTTCATTGTGACATAATTGCATGATTATCGGTGAATCTAAATGTCTTTCCATGTAAAAGGATTTTTTAAAACCTTGAAGTATGATCAGCAAAAAAGATCCAAAATTAAATTTGATTAATGATAATAATAGTTGAGTAAATAATATTTTCTTGGGAAATTTGGGCAAGACTTTATTTAAAATATGTTTTGTAATTTCCTCTAGTTCCTTGTTATCTAAATTCAGGGAACTAGGTCCCCAAATACCATCATTTCCATCATAATTAATTGTTTGTAAATTCTGCTGTTGATTGCAACCAGTCCATAATAAACTACGTTCCCATAATTGCTGTAATATTGCTTGATTTCGCGCTATTTTGGGTAATGGAATTTCTTGGTTATGACGGTCTAAAAACTTTCCACTAATATCTTGATAATCTGGAGAAGTAGTACAAATCAGGGTACTATATGCTCCAGCTTCTGGGGAAATGCCTAAACCTAAATATTTACTAAAATGATGCCAAATAGTAATATTTGATTGCACAAAACCTGGATGAATTGCGTTAACAGTAATTTGAGAATTATTTAATCGTTGAGAAAGTTCTTGGGTTAATAACAATAAACAGAGTTTAGAAATCGCATAGAGGTTGAGAAAATTTAAAGGTGTTTTTTTGACTAATAAATCCCAGTTAATACTACTTGGAGATAATGCTAAATCTGAAGAGATCATAATAATGCGACCTGGTGCAGATTTTTGCATTTTTTCTACTAATAAATAAGTCAGTAAGAAGTGACCTAAATAATTAGTTCCCCAAATAAGTTCAAAACCTTCTTTTGTTGTACCTCTGCGGTTAAATATGCCTGCATTATTGACTAATATATGCAAGGGTAAATTTTTACTATTGAATATAGTAACACAGTTGCGAACTGAATCTAAGGAAGCTAGATCAAGGGGTAAAAATTCCACATTTTGATTCCCCGTCGTTTGCTGAATGTATTCTATAGCTTTTGCTGCTTTAGTTGCACAACGACAACCAATAAATACATGATTACCTAATTTTGCTAAACCTACAGCCGTCATTAAACCTACACCGGAATTACCACCTGTAACTAGACAAACTTGCATTATTAAACCTCTTGTAAACCTTGATTTATTATCTATATTTTATAACAAAAATTGAAATTTTCTCCAGTCTCTAATAGATAATCTTAAAAAGTTAAGTTATTAGCAAGGAACTAACTAAAGTTAAAGTTCCCTGCGATGATTATCTCACAGAAAATGCCTCACTGAAACGTCGAGTAATAGGTTCAAGAATAAAGGTCAAAACCGATTTTTTTCGAGTGACAATTTCGGCGTTAGCAACCATTCCTGGATTAAATTCTACATCTTTTCCGCGTACATTTAAAGAATGTTTACTTAACTTAATTCTTGTGGGAAAAACCAAACCTAATTCTTTATCAATTGTCGCATTAGCACTAATTTGTAATACTTGACCTTCAACTAAACCAAATTCTTGAAAGGGAAAAGTAGCGATTTTAACTTTCGCTTTCATTCCCTGATTAATAAAGCCAATATCACGGTTAAGAACTTTTACCTCCAAGAGCATTTCTTCCCCTGCTGGTAAAATTGATAATAGTTCTTCTCCAGATTGTACTGGACCTTTAGTAGCTTTAATTTTGTAAATTGTACCAGCAACAGGGGCTTTAATAGTTTCTCCGTCTTTTTGTTTTCTAGCTTGTTCTAATTGACCAGCAACGGTGGTTAATTCTTCTTGACGTTTGTTGATTTGGGTGAGAATTTCACTTTGACGTTCTGAGGTTAAACGAATATTTTGATTACGTGCTGTTTGATAAGCTTGTTCTGCTTGATTAATTTCTTGAATTTGAGCAGCAATGTCTTTTTCTAAAGATGTAATTTTATCTTTAGCTTCTGTGAGATTATTTTCAATTCTTGTGTTTTCATCTGCATTTCTAATCATCTCTGTTTTAGCACGATTTAATCTTTCCTGAGCCTCTAAATAATCAACTCTGGGTAAAGCGCCTAGTTGCATTAAAGTCCGCAGATTTTTTTCTCTTTGTTGAGCAATTTGTAAATTATTATCTAACATAGAGCGCAGATTTTTTGTATTGTCTAGGTTTTTTTGAACATTGCTAAAAGTGATTTTAGCATTGGCCAAATTTTCCTGTAAACGACTTAATCTAACTTGGGCTTGATTCATAATTGATTGTTGTCGTTTGGCTTCTGATTCTGCTGCTGCTTGCTTGGCTTTATAGTCTAATAAACGGGAGTTTAAAAGTTCATCTTGGATGATTGTTCCCGCAGTTTTTCCTCCAGAACGTTCGGCTTGTAATCGTTGTAAATCGTCTTCAATTAATTTACTAGATTTAGCTAAACGGTTAACATCAGTTTGTTGAAAATTAGGATCACGTTGAATTAAAATTTGATCTTTAGTAACGCGATCGCCTTCTTTCACTTTTACTGCTAAAATAGAACCATTACCCAAAGCTGTCACCGGTCTAACTTGGGTAGAAGCAATTAATTCTCCTGTTGCTGTGGCTACTTCATCAATTTCTGAAAAATGCGCCCAGGAAATTGTTCCCAACACAATAACACTAATTGTTCCCGCTAACAATCTTGTGTAAAGTGGTGGTAATTCCTGTACAGCTTTACCCAATTCATAAGACAATTTTTCTTCTGGTTTAGCAAATCGCTCTTTTGTCTGACGTGCTTGTACAGCATTTGCAACTAGGGAAAATTTCATATTCATAATTACTGGGGTTTGTTAGTTGTTTTGTTATTAAGTTATCCCAATTTTATCTCAAGGCTATAAAACTATAACCCTATGCACTGACATCAGAAAATATTTTCCTCCTTTCTAGTAATTTATTGTATCTGAAATTAACAAAAGAACGGCTATCAATTCTCAATAAATAACAACTAAATGACTAAATAACTAAATATTTAATAGTAATCTATGCGAATATAAAATACTGTTATCTATGTCACCACTTTTATCATATTCAGATCCTCAACTTCTCCCACAAGTCGGGGATTTTAAAAACATGAGAGTTTTTAGAAAAATTATCTGTATTTCTTTCTACAGTTAGAAGCAATTTTCTCTACAATGTATTTTAATCAGCTAGTAGCTTACTAGCCAAGGAAATAACCAATTAACTATATGATTTACCACAGCGACGCGATTGCATCTCGCCAAGAAGGCAAATTTTCAGGTGTGGGTGGGCTTGACTTATATTACCAAAGCTGGCATCCTGGGGGGGAAGTCAGGGGAATATTAGCCATTGTGCATGGGTTGGGAGGACACAGCGGACTTTACAAAACCATAGTTGAGTATTTGTTACCCAGAGAATATGCGGTTTATGCCTTGGATTTACGTGGTCATGGACGTTCATCCGGTCAAAGAGGTTACATTAATACTTGGGCTGAATTTCGTGATGATTTGCAGGCTTTTCTCAAGTTAATTCAACAGCAACAACCAGGACACCCGATTTTCCTGTTGGGACATAGCTTGGGGGGAGTAATTGCATTAGATTATACTCTCCATTATGTCAAAGATCAATCTACATTAGCCGGTGTGATTGGTTTTTCACCTAGTATTGGTCAAGTAGGAGTACCACTGAGTCGCGTAGTTTTAGGTAAGTTATTTTCCCGCGTCTGGCCGCGTTTTTCCTTGCATATTGGCTTAGATTTTAGCGCGGGTTCACGAAATCAGAAAATTTTAGATTCCTATACTCAAGATAAATTACGTCATACCCTCGCTACTGCTAGGTTATCCACAGAGTTTTTTGCTACAGTAGATTGGATTCATGCTCACGCGGAAAAATGGCAAGTACCACTATTAATTTTACATGGTGGCGCTGATAGAATCGCTTTACCAGCAGGAAGTCAAATGTTTTATGAAAAAGTGAATTATCCAGATAAGTTAAGAATTGAATACCCTGGTGCTTATCATAATTTACATGATGATATTAATTATCTTGAGGTAATCACTGATTTATTTGATTGGATGAATAAACACTAAACTGTCACAAACCCTCAATAAATCTCAACAGCAATATCATATCCCGGACTTCTCTAAGAGACTTCCAATTAAAAAGATACCCAAAAATTTCTTGTGGTGCGGGCATCTTGCCCGCTAATAATGCAAGGACGGGCAGGATGCCCATCCCACAAGATTGGATAGTGAGGCGCTGCTGCAAGCAGTTCATCTTTTTTGTGGAGTTCTCTAAGAAGTCCGGGTTTGTGAAATCTCGATTTTCAAACTAACCATGAACACGAAATAGATAAAAACCAGCAAGTACCAAAATAAAAATCATAGTTGCTGAATAGACAATTACATCTTTCACCAGAAAAGAAATCCAATCTTTTCTCAATTCTTGTTTAAACTTGAGTTCTCGTAATTTCCGCTCCAGTTCTATATCTTCTTTCTCAGGTAATCTAATGTAAGGACTAATCTCTAAATCATCAATAATCTCCTCCGTCGGCTCTGGATTTTGCCAATTATCTAATGTAGAATTAGATCCAGTAACGATGATTGGCTGATGATCCTGGTTTTGATTTTTTATCTCTTTTCTAATTACCTTTTTGACAATTTTTATAATTAGAGTTTCTAAGTTTTTATCCGCCATATTTGGTGAAATTAAATTTATTTATACCATTTGCTACTCCACCAAAGTACAGATTTATCCGCGTTTATCTACGGTGAACTTCCTCACCTCTCTCCTTATCGGAGAAAGGTTGATAAAAACCTTATTCCCTAGCAGAGAATGAGGTTTAAATTATAGTTCACCGATAATTTCCGGCTGATTTAATTCATCAGACATTTCAATAATTGCTCTCAGTACGGGCTTCATTATTGAATCCTCGTTATTTTCAAAATCTTCATAACGTCGGCGTTTAGCACGGTTTGCAACTCGCACCGTAATGCGGTAGCGATTTGAGGCCGCACTAATCAGTTCTTCAGCACGGTGCATGATTTGAGACTGAGTTGTCTCGAATTTAGAACGCTTAAGCATAATTGACGACTCTGGAGATTCTATCCTAGTTTACTCGGATTTTTGAATTTAGGATGATTTTTATTTTTTAACCAATATCCTGCGGAAATTTGCCTAATTACAATGATCAGGCTGATAATTTGCTGTATTTGTTGGATTTGCTGTTGCATTATCTGATTTTTGAGGTTGAGGTTCTGAATATCTTCTTGAAGTAGATAAATATTATCTACTGCTGTATGTAGCACTGCATAACTAGCGCGTTCATATTGATTAAATAAATCTGCTATCAGTGTTAGAGCATCCTTTGCTTGCCATAATTTTCGAGCTAGACAAAGAAGCAGGAGGGAAATAAGAATGTTAATCAGGACAACGAGAGTTACCATTTTTTATGCTGTTTGCCACTGATTTACCATATTATATAATCGTAACACACCCTACTTAATAATTTACTCTCAAAAATCAAATTGGATTACTGTAGAATTTTGTAGATATTACTTTTCCCGTAAGTACCATGACCGTAAACACAAAAACTATCGTTATATTTGATATAGATGGAGTTATCCGTGATGTGAGTGGGTCCTATCGTCGAGCGCTATCAGATACGGTAGAATATTTTACCGGACAAGCCTATCGTCCCACAGCAATGGACATTGACCACCTCAAATCAGAGGGAATCTGGAATAATGATTGGGAAGCCTCCCAGGAGTTAATTTACCGTCATTTTGTCAGTCAAGGACAGCAGCGGGAACAACTATCATTAGATTATCAGGAGATTGTTACTTATTTTCAAAGCCGTTATCGAGGTACAGATCCTGAAAATTGGAATGGTTATATTTGTCATGAGTCTTTATTAGTACAGCCTAGTTATTTTCAAGAATTAACGCAAACTGGTATTGCTTGGGGTTTTTTTAGTGGTGCGACTCGTTTGAGTGCTAAATATGTCTTAGAAAAACGGTTGGGTTTAAAAGCTCCTGTACTAATTGCAATGGAAGACGCACCCGGTAAACCAGATCCTACGGGACTTTTTGCTAGTATTAACCTGTTAACAAATGGTAATGATCAAAAATCAACAGTTGTGTATGTGGGAGACACTGTAGCAGATATGTATACCGTGGACAAAGCCAAAGCTATAGATAATTCACGGACTTGGTTGAGTGTGGGAGTGTTACCTCCTCACGTTCAGGAAACAGCAGCGGGACGTGAGCATTATACACAAATGCTGATGAAATCTGGGGCAAATATCGTATTTAATAATGTACAAGAACTCACAATTAAGACAATTTCCAAATTAGAATCATAATTTTACATCATGTCCCAAAATGCTGTAATCAATGTTGTGTGGAAACCTCAAATTCAGTAAAAACTTTGGCTTGTTCTAAAACCAGTTCCATTGCTAGAGCTTCCATATCAGGAGGATAGCCATATTTATGCAGTATAATACTTTGCTTCATTTCTACTTGCGTCATCAGTCCACCTCAGTTTTCCGGTTCTTAATTTGGGAAATGCTCTTATTTTAATTTCAAAAATTTATCTAAGGCTAATACCATACTTGGCGGCCAACGGCGGATATTTGTCACCCAATTTATATCTTTATAACGAATATCTAATCCATAGGCTGCGACCCAATTACTTTCCGCTTCACCTCTATTTCCTGTCACCCAATAAGCTGCTGTTAATGCGGCTCGCATATCAGCAAACCGGGGATATTTACGGACTATATTTCGCATTTCCCGAATTGCTTTTTCTATTTGATTAGTTTCATATAAAGCTAGGGCGTAATTGGCTCTAGCAAAAGCAAAATTGGGGTTGATTTCTGAGGCTTTTTGGTAATCTAAAATGGCTGCTTCCCATTGTCCTAAACCTGCTTTAGCATTACCGCGATTATTATAGCCCATAGCATCTTGGGGATCTAATTCTAACACACGATTATAATCGGCGATCGCTTCTTCCCATCTCCCTAAACCTTCCAATGCTGTCCCCCGATTTAAATAAGGATCTGTCACATTGGGAGCAAGTTCTACGGCTTTATTATAATCAGCTAATGCTGCTGTTAATTTATTTTGACTAACACGAGAATTACCACGATTACTCCATGCTCCCGCATTGCTGGGAAATTTTTCAATGATTTGTGTCCAATAAGTTTCTGCTGTGACAAAATCACCTTTATTTGTGGCTATAAAGGCCTTAGTAGCTAATTCGTCTCCTATTTGTAACTCTTCTGCGGTTATAGTTTGAGTTTGTGCCATAACGGGTGTATTCCAACTAAAAACCATTAACAAACTCAGGAAAATACCAATTAATTTAATCATCTAAGTAAGTGATATGCAACAAAATTAATAATATAACAAAGAGTGGCAAATGGCGATTTTTTTTTACAAACCACTCTAGACCGAGAGTACCCAGATGTAATTATAAAGCAGATGTAATTATAAAAAAAATAAAAAAGGTGTTAATATCTCTTTTATAATTACTGAGAATTTACTCTAAAGGAAACAAAGCAATTGTTGTATCTTCACTCCCCGCAGCCAATACTTTACCATCTGGACTAAAAGCAATTGAGTTAATTACTGAATCATGGTACTTGATACTGGAAATTTCTTCTCCACTGTCTATTGTCCATATTTTCAGTGTTTTATCTTTACTCGCACTAGCCAATATTTGACCATTGGGACTAAAAGCTAGGGAAGAAATATGATCAGAATGTCCTGATAAGGTTCTTATTTCTTGACTAGTTTCTACATCCCAAAGTTTAATAGTTTTATCTTGACTACCGCTAATTAAAGTTTTCCCGTCTGGACTAAACGCAAGGGAAGTAATTCCTCCAAACCAATCAGAATGTCCTCTTAATGTTTTGACTTGATTTTCAGCTAATACTAAAATTTTGATGGTTTTATCATGACCACCCGCACCACTAGCTAATAGTTTACCGTCGGGACTGAAAGCTACACATAAAACTTCATCTGTATGACTTTGAAAAGAGTAAATTTCTTTTCTTGTTTCTAGTGACCACATTCTTACGGTTTTATCTTTACTACCACTAGCTATCAGTTTTCCTAAGGGACTAAATGCGACAGCATACACTCTCTTTTCATGTCCGATAAATGTGAAAATTGCTAGTCCTAGATTTATGTCCCATAATTTAATTGTTTTGTCATCACTTCCACTGATCAAAAATTGACTATCTGGACTAAAAGCTATTGAATTAATCCCCTTAGACCAAGAATATTCTCCATGTCCTTCTAAAATAGAATGTTTCTTGGTTGCTAAATCCCACAATATAATGATTTTATCATCACTTCCACTTGCTAAAAGTTTACCATTTGGACTAAAGGCTACGGAGAGAACTTTATTTTTATGTGTTTTATGTGTTTTGAGATTATTAAAAAATACTAATTTTCCAGTTTTCTCATCTATTAGAGATTTGGGAGGAGTTAGTTCTAGTGTTTCTGCTGTTTCTTGATCATTATCTTTTGGTTGTAAATTCGATTTATTTTCTATCTGTAACGGTTGTACCAAAGATGTAAATAAATTATCTAATTCTGTTAACCCATCTAATTTTGTTAATTGTTGGGTAATCACATCAAGGATGTGATGATTTTGGGAAGTTTCACTTTCTTGCTTTTGTTTAATTTCATTTATTTCTTGGTTGTGTTCTGAAATTGTTTGATGTAATTTCTCTGTTGAGTTGTCAATTTCTGTAAATCGGGAATTAATCACTGCAATTTGTTGATTAATCTGGGAAAGTTCCCTATTTTGATTTTGTTGATTATTATTTAATTCTGTTAATTGCTGTAAATTGTTTTGATGGTCACTATGGAAAGTGTCCATAGTGGTTTCAATTTCTGT
>NZ_KE384684.1:42315-55720 GCF_000426925.1 Dolichospermum circinale AWQC310F
AGAATTAAAGACTTGTATCTGTTGATTAAGTGATGATAAGTCAGTTTTCAATTCAGCAATATTGTTTAAATATTCATCTTTTTCAAGATGGGAACTCAAGTTTTCTAGGGAAGTATCTAATTGCTGTAAACGATTATTGACAATTTGAATTTCTTGATTAACTGCGTTAAATTCTGTACTCAATTTTTGGATTGTAATTTGAATTTTCTCGTCAATAATTTGACTAATTTCTTGTTTATCAGCCTCGATTTTTCCCAAAATTTGATTAATTGCGATCTCAATCCTCTGGTCAATAATTTGACTTAATTGTTGTCTCCAAGTTTCGATTTGTTCTAGTCGTTGATTATATGTATTCATGGTTTTATTTAGTTGATCAAATTCTTTATCTGTATTTTGCAAATTTGTCTGTAATTGGGAATAATTAAACTGAGGATGATTAACTAAATTTAAAGCCACACTTAAACACAAGGGAATAAACCCATAAGCTACTTGTTGCGTCACTGTAGCTACTATTATTCCTAATATTGACAACCCTAAGCATACATACTCGCTAACTTTTAGATAATGGTGATTATTCATCTTTGCTGGTGTTACTTGTCAAGTAGTGATTATAGTAGATAACCGACTTATTTAAGAAGTAAGGCATCTAGATTTTTAGATTTTTACTTTTAATCCACTTACAATAATGATAACTGCTCCTTAGATGGCTTAAAACCCATGTGTTGATAAGCTGCTTTTGTCGCTATTCTACCCCTTTGTGTTCGGCTTAAATAACCTATTTGCATTAGATACGGTTCATAAACTTCTTCAATGGTTTGGGTGTCTTCCCCCGTAGTAGCAGCAATGGTTTCTAAACCCACTGGACCACCATTAAAGTTTTCAATAATTACACTGAGCATTTTTCTGTCTGTCCAATCCAAGCCACAAGGATCAACTTGAAATAACTGTAATGCTTCTGATGCTACAGCTTCATTAATTTCTATTAAGAGTTTTACTTCCGCATAATCACGGACTCTTTTTAAAAGTCTGTTAGCAATTCTTGGTGTTCCCCGTGAACGTTTAGCTATTTCCGTAGCCCCATCTAAACTAACTGCGGTCTGTAATAATTCAGCAGTGCGGAGAACAATCTGAGTTAGTTCTTCAACTTCATAAAAGCGTAACTTTTGAATTAAGCCAAAGCGATCGCGTAATGGTGAAGTTAAAGCTCCGACGCGAGTTGTCGCACCTACTAAGGTAAATTTAGATAAAGGTATACTTCTAATTCTGGCGCTAGAACCCTTACCTATGGTAATATCTAGGCGGTAATCTTCCATCGCTGGATACAATATCTCCTCTGTCATCCGGGATAGACGATGAATCTCATCTATAAATAACACATCTCCCGGTTTGAGGTTGACCAATAACCCCACAATGTCCCGTGGCCTTTCCAAAGCTGGGGCGCTGGTAATTTTGTAGTTTACTCCCATTTCTGATGCTAAAATCATGGCCATTGTGGTTTTACCTAAACCCGGAGGTCCATACAATAACAAATGATCCAAGACCTCATTCCTTGACTTAGCTGCTTTAATGGCTATATCTAAAACATCCTTTAAATCCTGTTGTCCTATGTAGTCAGCAAAACGCTGGGGACGTATACTTTCTTCTGGTTTACCTTGTTCATTAATAGCAGCTTCTGACTGTAACAGATTTTCAGCAGCAGGTACTTTGGCTGATTTCTGTGGCTGTTTTACTTCTTTGTTGGGTTCTGGAGGCTGTTTTTTGGAGGAGATAATTGCCATAATTTTCGGTAATTCAGAAGTTCAGAAATCGGGATTTAGTACCGCTAAACCTTTACAGCAGTCAGGATCTAACACCAGTATAGGATATTTACGGTTACTTTCAATCCAGTGACAATGCCAAAAAATATAAATGTTTACATAAACATTTGTATTTACTTTTTAAGGTAATTTATCTGACCTAGTAGATAAGTATTTGAGTCCAATTAATTCTCTATTTTAGAAACAAAAAATATCAAAAAATATCTGGATTTCTTGTCTGTTCTCTATTGGTGGTTTCTTTACTCTCTATTGGTGGTTTCTCTATTGTAAATATACAATTGATTTTGCATCACTACTGACAGAGTTGATAGTTAAGTAGGTGAATGAAAAAAACGACATAAGTAACAAAAAGTAAAGTTGCTCAAAACCTGTTCCCTGTTCCCTGTTCTCTATTGTAAATATACAATTGATTTTGCATCACTACTGACAGAGTTGATAGTTAAGTAGGTGAATGAAAAAAACGACATAAGTAACAAAAAGTAAAGTTGCTCAAAACCTGTTCCCTGTTCCCTGTTCCCTGTTCCCTGTTCCCTGTTGCCTGTTCTCTATTGTAAATATACAATTGATTTTGCATCACTACTGACAGAGTTGATAGTTAAGTAGGTGAATGAAAAAAACGACATAAGTAACAAAAAGTAAAGTTGCTCAAAACCTGTTCCCTGTTCCCTGTTCCCTGTTCCCTGTTCCCTTGTCATAACGACAATTTTTAAGGCCAACCTACTTAGTAATTCTGAAAATTTTCAGTTTTAACCCGGAACACTAAAACAGTAATTGATAATTATTCAGTCCCATTTTGCAATTACACCCATACCTCCTTTAGTATATTTGAGTCTGGACAAGACCCATTGGATCTTGATCCACTCTTGTCATCTATTCCCCAATTGCCTTTACAATTAAAATTCCTAGCAATTACCAGGAGCAAAAAAGTATTATGTTGTCTAAAAGAATCTTACCTTGTCTAGATGTCAAAGCTGGCAGAGTTGTCAAAGGAATTAACTTTGTTGATCTCAAGGATGCGGGTGATCCGGTAGAACTGGCCAGGGTTTATAATCAAGCCGGTGCTGATGAGTTAGTATTTCTAGATATTACGGCCACTCATGAAGACAGAAACACGATTATTGATGTGGTTTACCGCACTGCTGAACAGGTCTTTATTCCCTTGACCGTGGGTGGAGGAATTCAAACCTTAGAAAATGTTAAAGATTTATTACGAGCGGGGGCTGACAAGGTTAGTATTAATTCTGCGGCGGTCAGAAACCCAGATTTAATTAATCAAGCCAGCGATCGCTTTGGAAATCAGTGTATTGTTGTAGCTATTGATGCTAGGTGCAGACCTGATACCGAGAATCCGGGCTGGGATGTATATGTTCGCGGTGGTAGAGAGAATACTGGTATAGATGCTTTAGAGTGGGCTAAAGAAGTAACAAAAAGGGGGGCTGGAGAATTATTAGTTACAAGTATGGACGCTGATGGTACTCAAGCTGGTTATGATTTGGACTTGACAAAAGCGATCGCTAATGCTGTAGAAATTCCTGTCATTGCTTCTGGTGGCGCTGGAAACTGTGAACACATTCACACTGCTTTAACTCAAGGTAAAGCGGAAGCCGCACTGTTAGCATCATTGTTACATTTCGGACAACTCAGCGTAGCACAAATTAAGAATTATTTGCAAGAACGTAATGTTCCTGTTCGTCTTCCTGCTTGATATCAGATCATAGCGACCAACTACCGCCGTCGAACATCAAACACAGTTTTCTGAAAGAGTGTTAAGATAATGGTACTACTATGAAGAAATATTAAGAAATATGTTGATTCCTATTTTAATCTTTGATGTGGCGCTTGTAGCATGGTCTCTACACCTGATGGAAAAAGCTTTTGAGCATAAAGAATTTTCTTTCATGTTAGCTGGTATGATAGTGGCATTAGCCGCAGTAGCAATGCTGGTGGTCTATTTTTTAATGGGACACTGTATGAGCTATTTGTTACAAATTTCTTAATTATATCTTAATTAAAATAGAGGTCAAAATGATTTCCTAGACTAGGAAATGATATATAGATAGTTATCATCAACAGAATTAAGAGTTATCTATAGCCATTAGAGAAATTCAATTGTTATATTAAACTAAATCACTAGTATGTTAAGGATTTAGTAACTATGCGAGATGATTTACAGGAATTGGATATTAGTCATGACGAACTGCAAAAATTGACTAACTTACCTGTTAATAATAAATTAATAATTATTACCGATATTATTCAGGAATTAAGTAGACAATTGCTAAAAAAAGTTAAAGAAACAGAAAATCCAACCTTAGTTTTTGCAGGACTTTCTATTTGCGCTTTTATATATCTGTTGGTAAAATCATCATTTTGGATACCATTGATTGTATTTACCTTATGGACAGGGGGAAGTATACAAACTATATTGTATTTTCTGTGGAAAGGAAAAAGTAGGTTTCTCAAACAACATCAGACAAATTCTTTACGGATTTTATTAAATGATGTAGAAAGATATAATTCCGTGATTAAAGCTATAGATATTAATGACCAAATCGAGGATGCTGGTAATTTAGGAGTGAGTATTCAAGAAAGAGAAAAAGTATTAGCAGCACTGGAACTAACGAGGAATGATTTAATCCGCGCTTTAAAAACCGAGAGAATTTTGCGAGAGAACAGAACTTTTATTATTACCAATTCCGATTTATTTGTTAATAATTTAGCAGCTTTAGCCTCAATGCAAATTACAGAAGAAGCCACAGAACATGGTAAATTATTAAATGAAGCTTTGCAAATTTCCTTAGATGTGCAACAGGAAATGAAAAAGTTGCAAAATAAGAGTTAAAATCAGAATACAATCATTAGACAATTAATAAATTTTAGCAATGAACTGGCAAGAAATTAGAGGTAATTGGGTCATTATTCCCCGTCACCCCGTAGGGATTATTCATTTTTTAGGTGGTGCATTTGTAGCTACTTTACCACATTTAACCTATCGTTGGTTACTCGAACATCTCGCTGCTAAAGGATATGTAGTGATTGCGACACCTTTCGTGAACACATTGGATCATATAGCGATCGCCAAAAATGTATTAATTAACTTTGAACGCACCCTAGAAAGGTTACAAGAATCAGGAGAAATACGGAAAATTTACCTTCCTACCTATGGAATAGGACATAGTATGGGTTGTAAACTGCATTTACTTATTGGTAGTCTTTTTTCAGTACAACGTGCTGGTAATATTTTAATCTCCTTTAATAACTTTGCTGCGAATGAAGCTATACCCTTAGTAGAACAGTTAAATTCTCAATTAAATTCTCAATTAGACATTGAATTTACACCTACACCCGCAGAAACTAACCAGATAGTACGCGAAAGTTATCAAATTCGGCGGAATTTATTAATCAGATTTAATAAAGATACTCTAGATCAATCAGCAGACTTAACAAGAATTTTACAAAAACTCTTTCCCAATATGATAACAACACAAACTTTATCAGGAAATCATACCACACCTTTAGGACAAGATATTAAATGGCAACCTGGAACTTCTTTCAGTCCTTTTGATGCTTTAGGACAATGGTTAAAACAAGAAGTTTATCGAGATCTAAATCAACTAAAAGAAGTTATGCTATTTTGGTTAAATCCCCTTTCATGATTCTCATTCAATATCTTCAGCTTGTCAAAGCCCTTGATTGGGTTTTACCCTCCCTCAAACCCAGCTACAAAAAAGCAAAGTTATTGTAATTGATATTTATTCAAACTGTCATCATATCCCAGGTTATTTGCATATAAATTACATCAAATGTAGGGAAAGAGGGAAATATCTAAAACTCCTACTCTCTGTACCTCTGCGCGAGACAAATCAAACATATAATTTTAATTATATTCAGTAATATCCCATGTTTGAAATATTAGTAATTGATGATGATCGCTCTGTACAAATATTTCTGAAAAGAATTTTAGAAAAACAAGGTTATGAAGTGATTACTGCTAGTACGGGAGAAGAAGGAATTTTAAAAACCTTAAATTCACCTCCAGCCCTAATTATATGTGATTGGATTATGCCCGGTTTGAGTGGTTTAGAAGTGTGCGATCGCGTTAAAAAAGATCCCAGATTATCCACCACATTTTTTATTTTATTAACATCTTTAGATTCAGTCGCTAATCGAGTCAAGGGATTAGATGCTGGTGCTGATGATTTCATCACCAAACCTATTGAACAAAATGAACTACAAGCAAGGGTCAGAGCCGGTTTACGTCTACATCAATTAAGTCAGGATTTACATACCCAAAAGCTACTTTTAGAAACAGAATTAGCCGAGGCCACAGAATATGTAAAATCCCTTTTACCTCTACCTCTAAATAACCCTTTGAAGATCAAGTTCAAATTTTTGCCATCCCGGCAACTTGGTGGGGATTGTTTTGACTATAATTGGCTTGATGCTGATTCTTTAGCCATCTATTTATTAGATGCTGCTGGCCATGGACTGAAAGCAACTTTACCCTCTATTTCTGTATTAAATCTATTACGTTCCCGCGCTCTCAAGGATTTAAATTACTATCAACCTAGCCAGGTTTTAGCGGCTTTAAACAATACCTTTCAAATGAATTATCAAAATGATAAATATTTGACGATTTGGTATGGAGTTTATAATCGAGTTAGTCGTCAGTTAACATACTCTAGCGCTGGCCATCCACCAGCAATTATTGTTGCTGGGAACTCTCCTATTAATACAGAAGTAAAAAGATTAAAAACACCGGGAATGCCGGTGGGGATGTTTCCTGAAGCCAAGTATGTTGATGCTTCTTGTTATATCGAAAAATCTAGCATCCTTTATATTTTTAGTGATGGTGCTTATGAAATTACTCAAGCAAATGGTACTCTTTGGAGTTTAGAAGGTTTAATTCAGATTTTCATTAGTTTACAGTATTCTGTTGAGAACCAACTTGATTATATACTGGATTATTTAATTAACTTAAACTCCAAAGAGACGTTTGAGGATGATTTATCTATTCTCCAAGTTAAATTTGATTAATTAACTGGCAGAAACTAAAAGATTTTCAAATGCTTCTTGACTGGGAACAATTGTAAATTTATTATCCATACCAGTTAATTCAAATAGCATCTTCACTTGCTCATTACTCGAACAAATAACCATCTTGATCCCAGATGCTTCCAACATTTTAAATGTTACAACCAGAGTCCCTAAACCAAAACTATCCATAAAGGTGACACTATGACAATCAATCAATACAATTTTGATGCCACTAGCAATCACCTCTTGAATATTTTTATGAAATTCTGATGATGTACTAGCATTAAAGTTACCGCTGATGACAATCACTTTTACCTGCTGATTCATAATATCCTAATCTTGATTTAATTTAAGAATGTTCTGATTGTGATGTTGTTATTATATACTAAATATTTAGATAATATAAAAAATATTTAGTCTATTTAGGGCTTGCTGATAGCGTAGCGTGGCGTTAGCCATATAAACCTAAAACCATTTATTAATAAAGGGTTTCGCGGATTTTTACCACAAAAAAGTGCAAGGTTTTGGCTAATGGTGTCTCAAAATAAGTGCATTTTTATTTGTTGGATTTGGAAAATTGAAGATATCCAGACAGTTAAAACTGTTTCCTGTTCCCTGTTCCCTGTTCCCTGTTCCCTCCCCTCACAGACAACTTTTTCAGCAAGCCCTATTTAGTCAACAAAAACATCAAGTGTTATTTAATTAAGAATACATGAAAGTTTCTGAAAAATAAAACAAGAAACTTCAAGAGTTTCTGATCTATTTATCAATAGAAAATAAACTTTACATCGGACTTACCCTAGCTCGATATAGCAACTGATCATATTGCATATAGCCTGTATAACGTACCTTAACAATCTCTCCTGGTTGTGCTGTTCCCTCCAGTAATTGATGCAATTGTGGATTATAGGGAATTTCCGCACCCACAGAAGCGATCGCTCTCACACCCCAAGCCTGTAATAATGCTTCTAAAGGCTTATCCACTAACGGTAATATTTTTACCGCTGCTAACTGGTGATCCTCCCTAGCTCTATAAGCCGCTGTTGGCCATTGTAGCAGCAGAGATTCTAATATTTGTAAACTTGACCGCTGAAATTCCTGTTGTAATAATTCCCTTTGTTGTAACATTGACAACGATATTCTTTTATGCTCATTTTGTAATTCTGTTATTTGTTGTAATAAGTCTATATTATAATCTTCACGCTGAGTTTTTGCTGTTTTCAATGAAAAACTCTGAACACCAAAAGTTTCTGCCAATTCACCCCCAGATATTTGCAAAACCTGTGATAATTTGAGTAATATCTCCACTCGCATCTGCCGAATTTTTCCCCTCCGTAACTGCAAAATTTGCCACTGAGAAACACCAGCAGCTAGACTCAAGGATTTAAAACTGGCAAAACCGACCTTTTGCATTAAATTTTGCAAATTCTGGGTGAAGTCAGCTGGGGACATGGATGACAGGGGATAAGGCAATAATAGCTATTATAACCTTTATATGACTTTATTCTTCCAGTCAACTTCTGAGCATCCTTTGAAGATAATGACTTTTACAAAAGGCGTAATAGTATAATAAAAGCGTATAAGCGAAAAACATATAATTAGGTAATAGGCAAAAGGGTTAATTATTGAAAATCTTGCCGATAGCATAGGGGTAATTAGAATTAGTCTTCATGAAAATATTTTTTTGGCGTTCTTCCTACAGATTAATCACAACCCTGTGTTTATTGGGATTGACTGCTGCATCAGAACCAGTAAGCAAGAATCAGGATGTAGAATTAAAAATTGGCATTGTGCAGCGATTTGGGGCTAAACCCACCGACAAATTAGAATTAGCACCCACAAAAGGCGATCGCTTAACATTAAAATTTGTCGCCGGTAATCAGCAGCAAACCTTAACTACCGACCAACCCATCCAGTTAACAACAGTCATGAGAACCTTGATCCAACGGGAGATTAAGGAAGTATTAGTTTTGGGTGACTTCCGTACCTTTGAAACAGCCGAAGATAGTGCCAACTACTGGCGCTCTCAGGGTATAGAAGTGGAAATAGCCCAGCCAGAACGCTGGCAAGTATGGGCAAAACGGGACGTTTACAGCACTCCCTTAATTCGCCGTTTGCTATTACAAAGTATAAAAACATCTGGCGATCAAAATGCTTATTTAGCCACAAATATTCGCCAACAAGTACCAAAAATTACTTGGAATGTCAATGGTAAAAAGTACAGTCCAAATTATCTAGAAGTAAGTACAAGTAAAGAGATAATTAAGGTCAAGGCAGGTAATCAAACCGAAACAACCCCCCAAAAAAACTTGAACTATGGGGGAAGAATGACTTTACAGCCCAATGCTTACGGGAATTACACCTTAGTCAATACAGTACCATTAGAAACCTATATCCGTGGAGTTTTACCCCATGAAATTGGTACAAATGCGCCAAAAGCAGCCCTAGAAGCACAAGCCATTATTGCTCGCACCTATGCCTTACGTAATGTCCGCAGATTTGCAGTAGATAATTATCAGTTATGTGCTGATACTCACTGTCAAGTTTATCAAGGACTCAGCGGAGTTGCCAAAAATACAGATCAAGCCATTGCCTCTACTAGGGGTCAGGTACTTACTTATAATAATGAAATAGTTGATGCTTTGTATTCTTCCACTACAGGTGGCGTAACTGCTAACTTTAGTGATATTTGGAATGGTGAAGACCGTCCGTATTTAAAACCAGTTATAGACGCTGCTAATAGTAATATTTGGAACTTGTCTAATCAGAATTTAGCAGATGATCAGAATTTCCAGAAATTTATCGCCCTGAAGGACGGATTTAATGAGAGTACATGGGATGTATTCCGTTGGCGCAGAGAAACTGATATCAATACAATTACCAAAGACTTGCAAAAATTTTTACGTGCTAAAAAAAGCCCTGATAGCAAATTCCAAACAATTCAGTCCATGTCTATCGTTCAACGGAGTTCCAGTGGTAGAATTTTAAAATTAGCTGTGAAAACAGATATCGGTATATTCACTCTCCAAAAAGATGAAGTTCGCAGTGCCTTTGCAGCACCTATTAGCACACTTTTTTATATTCAACCTCTTAACAAAGGACAAAGGAATATTTGGGGATATGCTTTTATCGGTGGTGGCTTAGGACATGGCGTGGGTTTGAGTCAAACAGGCGCTCAGAATTTAGCCAAATTAGGTTGGTCTAGCGCCAAGATTCTAGAATTTTATTATCCTGGCACTAAAATTAAAGGCAATAAGTAATTGGCAGATTGGTAGAAAATCTGACTCAGTAGCCCATCCCCAATTCCCGGACTCAATTCTTGTTGCTAATACCGGATAGCTATAGCTTAGTAAAGTTCTTCTTCTTTGTGGGTTTCGATAGTGACATCAGAAGTAGGATAAGCAACACAAGTCAGAACATATCCAGCTTCGATTTGATCATCATCTAAGAAAGACTGATCTGATTGGTCAACAGTACCGGAAACGATTTTACCCGCACAGGTTGAACAAGCGCCAGCGCGACAGGAGTAGGGTAAGTCTAATCCTTGTTCTTCAGCAATATCTAGAATATATTCATCATCTTTAACTTCAATAGTTTTGTTTAAACCTTCGGCTTGGTTGATAAGTGTCACTTTGTAAGTAGCCATTTAATTATCCTCTCTTGTGAAATCGGCTCTATAAGTTATTTTGATGCAAATAATAAGGCTATTCTGATAGAATTAGCCACTTGTTTGAATTTGCTTCAATTCTGATACTAAGGGAAAAGTTAAAATTTATAACAGAAAATCAACCCCGATTAGAAATGAAATTTATTTACCTATAACTAATAAGTTTTTGTTATATAAAGTCCTGACCTGGGCGAGTATGACTGATGAAAATATGTGGTACTGATGGAATGAGACTATATTTGTGAATGAAGTTACTCGTACAGGTAACAGCTTACTAAAATTAAAGGTAGCAAGAAACTGGGGAATTGGTAGAAACTCTGACTCAGTAGATCATCCCCAATCCCCGGACTCAATTCTTGTTGCTAATAGCCAGATAGCTAAAGCTTAGTAAAGGTCTTCTTCTCTGTGGGTATAGATTTCAACATCAGAAGTAGGATAAGCAACACAAGTCAGAACATATCCAGCTTCGATTTGATCATCATCTAAGAAAGACTGATCTGATTGGTCAACAGTACCGGATTTGATTTTACCTGCACAGGTTGAACAAGCGCCAGCGCGACAGGAGTAGGGTAAGTCTAATCCTTTTTCTTCCGCTGCATCTAAAATATATACATCATCGTCAACTTCAATAGTTGTGTCTAAACCTTCGGCTTCGTTGATAAGTGTCACTTTGTAAGTAGCCATTTAATTATCCTCTCTTGTGAAATCGGCTCTATAAGTTATTTTGATGCAAATAATAAGGCTATTCTGATAGAATTAGCCACTTGTTTGAATTTGCTCCAATTCTGATACTAAGGGAAAAGTTAAAATTTATAACAGAAAATTAAGCCCGATTAGAAATGAAATTTATTTACAGAAGATTAATAAGTTTTTGTTATATAAAGTCCTGACTTAGTATAGATGTCAACCTGGACTTGACGAGTCAGGAAATGGAAATATTTATGGTACTTATAAAGTCAGACATTTCCTAATGCTGACCTGTTGATAAAATACACATGGCATTAAACCCAAACATTGAAAACTGGTGATAAATCATGTATAATCGTAAACTACCTTTATCCACAAATGGTCTGCGGGTGGGTTTAGTCGGTACCGGCTATGCTGCTAAACTTAGGGCTGAGGCATTGCGACAAGATCCGCGCAGTGATTTAATAGCTATAGCTGGTAATCCCCAAAGAACAACTATTTTAGCCCAAGAATACGCAATTGAGGCTATGAGTTCTTGGCAACAGCTAGTAGAACGGGAAGATTTGGATTTGGTGGTCTTATGCACTATTAATCAAGATCATGGCAAAATTGCCCGCGCTGCTTTGGAAAGGGGTAAGCACGTAATTGTTGAATATCCCCTGGCTGTAGATGTCAAGGAAGCCGAAGAACTGATCATTTTAGCAAAAACAGTCAATAAGCTATTGCACGTCGAACACATTGAATTACTGGGGGGTTGGCATCAAACGTTAAAACAACACTTATATCAACTGGGTGATTTGTTTTATGTTCGCCATAGTACCCTGAATCCTCGGCATCCAGCACCGCGCAAATGGACTTATAATCATGAAATGTTTGGTTTTCCCTTAATTGGGGCTTTATCCCGATTAAATCGTCTGATTGATTTGTTTGGTGAAGTTTTTACTGTTAACTGTCATCAACGATATTGGCAAATTGAACCAGATTATTACCAAACCTGTTTCTGTTCAGCCCAGTTGTGCTTTGACAGTGGTTTATTGGCACAAATAGTTTATGGCAAGGGTGAAACTTTGTGGCAATCAGAACGTAAATTAGAGGTTCATGGTGAAAATGGGGGGATAATTCTCGATGGTGATACAGCAATGTTAATATTAGGGGAAGAAACGCAGTTAATTGAAGTGGGTACACGCCGGGGTTTATTTGCCAAAGATACGACTATGGTATTAGACTATTTATTTGATGCTAGTCCTTTATATATCACTCCAGAACAAAGTTTGTATGCCCTCAAGGTAGCAGATGCTACTTATAGAGCAGCAACGACTGGGTTAACTGTATTTTTAAAAGAGTAAATTAAAATTTGATGAAAACAGAAACTATAGTCATTTTATCCCAGCGGGAAATAGAAAAAATGCGTCGCGCTGGCCGCTTGGCTGCTAAATTGTTACAACATCTAGAACCTTTGGTGAAACCAGGAGTAAGTACCTTACAATTAAATGATGAAGCGGAAAGATGGACGCAAAAGCACGGAGCAAAAAGCGCTCCTTTAGGTTATAAAGGTTATCCTAAGTCAATTTGTACTAGTGTAAATGAGGTAATTTGTCACGGTATTCCCAATGCTAAACAAATTCTCAAAGATGGGGACATTATTAATATAGATGTGACACCCATTCTGGATGGTTATCATGGTGATACATCAAAAACATTTCTGGTTGGTAGTCCTTCTCCAAAAGCCCAAAAATTGGTAGAAGTGACACACAAGTGTCTGCAATTAGGAATCGCAGAGGTGAAACCAGGGGCGAAAATTGGGGATATTGGGGCGGCTATTCAAGAATATGCTGAGTCTTTCGGCTTTTCCGTGGTGCGGGATTTTGTCGGCCATGGAATTAGTAATGTTTTCCATACAGCACCCGATATTCCTCATTATGGCATTAGGGGTAGAGGTAAAAAACTTAGACCCGGTATGGTTTTTACTATTGAACCAATGATTAATGAAGGAACTTATGAGCCGGAAATGCTTAGTGACGGTTGGACTGCGGTAACCAAGGATCGTTTGCTTTCTGCCCAATTTGAGCATACCATTGCTGTGACGGAATCTGGGGTGGAAATTCTGACTTTACCAGAAAATTTATGATTTTTTTCACGCAGAGCCGCAGAGCCCCAAAGAGGGGAGTTTCAGCAATTTTTCGGTTTTATACGTCAA
>NZ_KE384685.1:0-9253 GCF_000426925.1 Dolichospermum circinale AWQC310F
CTTCGCCCAAAATTTAACATATTTTGGGCTATTTTTATCAGGCTTTTCTTAACATTCAACACTTCTGCATTTAGATATTTGTCAACTATAACTTCAATAGGGTATTCAATGGTGTTATAATCAACGGATTTTTTCTTTTCGCGGATTTGCATTTCTGCTTCTTCCTGCATTTCTTCTGTAATACTTTTAGTTAATAAATTGTTACTCATATTAGATTGAAATATTTAAGTTATTATGTCCATCCTATCCTGATTTTCCCTTCTTTAGCCAATCTTATGTTGAAAATAAATTTTCATACAACCTCAGTAAACAAGTGTCATGTAATTAATTACATGATATCCATCATAATCCCCTCCTCGCAAGCGGGGAGGGGGTTGAGGGTGGGGTTCTTGTATCTCACTGAATGGAGAATCCCTATACCAATTACCAATCACCAATTACCAAATTAAGTCAACGCTTCTGCACCACCGACAACTTCCAGTAGTTCCTGGGTAATTGCGGCTTGACGAGCTTTGTTGTAAGACAATGACAAGGTTTTAATCAACTCACCTGCGTTATCACTAGCGTTACTCATCGCTGTCATCCGTGCTGCTAGTTCACTAGCTGCTGATTCTTGTAATGCCCGTAATAGCTGATTGCTCAGATATAAAGGTAGCAAAGAATCCAGGATTTGGACTGGATCTTGTTCAAAAATCATATCGCGGGGTAAAGGAGCAACTGTACTAGTTACCTTTTCCCGTTCTACTTGGAATTGACCACCACGGGTAGTTAAACGGAAAATTTCATCATCCGCTGCTTCTAAACCTTGGGTATCCAAAGGCAGAAGGGTTTGGACTACGGGACGAGAACTAACCAAGGAGACAAATTTTGTATAAACTAGCTCAATCCGGTCTACTTTTTCGGAAAGGAATAGAGAAAGCAGTTCATCAGCGATATTTGTCGCTTCGGCGGCGGTAGGAATTTGTTCTAAACCGCTGTAAGTAGCATCAATAGACTGATTCCGTCGTTGAAAGTATTGTGTAGCTTTGCGGCCAACCAAGACATAAGTATAGTTTATACCTTCAGATTGAAGTTCTTTGGCACGATTCTCAGCACGACGGATGACGTTACTATTGTAACCACCACATAAACCCCGATCGCCTGCAATTACCAATAAGCCGACTGATTTAACTTCGCGTTTTTTCAGTAGGGGTAGGTCCACATCTTCAAAACGCAGTCTAGTTTGCAAGCCAAATAATACTTGTGCTAAACGGTCAGCAAAGGGACGGGTAGCAATTACTTGTTCTTGAGCGCGACGGACTCTGGCCGCTGCGACAAGCCGCATGGCTTCCGTGATTTTCTTGGTGTTTTTGACCGACTGAATGCGATCGCGTATTGATTTGAGATTAGCCATAATCCGATTTTAGATTTTAGATTTTAGATTTTAGATTCGGAATTTCGGATTTTAGATTAGACTTGTCTGCAAATAAACATCAAATCCCCGTATTTTAGGGGATGATATCTAATTTCGGGATAAGTCTATGTAATCCAAAATCCAAAATCCAAAATCCAAAATTTTTACGCTGCTGCTTGGAAGGTCTTTTTGAACTCGGTTAGTGCTGCTTTCAAAGCAGTTTCTTCTGCATCACCGAGAACTTTTGTGCCTTGTACGCCTTGGTAATAAGCAGTATTAACATTCTTCAGGTAATCACGTAAACCTCTAACAAAGGTAGTTACTTGATTAACTGCAATGTCATCTAAATAACCATTAATACCAGCGTAAAGAACTGCTACTTGTTCAGCGACGGAGAGAGGGTCGTTTTGAGGCTGTTTTAACAATTCCCGTAAACGCGCACCACGAGCCAACTGATCTTGAGTGGCTTTGTCTAAATCAGAAGCGAACTGAGCGAAAGCTTGTAAATCGTCAAACTGAGCCAATTCCAGCTTGATTTTACCAGCAACTTTTTTCATGGCTTTGGTTTGAGCCGCAGAACCTACACGGGATACAGAGATACCGGGGTTAACAGCGGGACGGATACCAGAGTTAAACAAGTCAGAAGACAAGAAAATCTGACCGTCAGTAATAGAAATTACGTTGGTAGGAATATATGCGGATACGTCACCAGCTTGGGTTTCGATAATTGGTAAAGCAGTCATACTACCTTTACCCAATTCGTCGCTCAATTTAGCAGCGCGTTCCAACAAGCGGGAGTGGATGTAGAATACATCTCCAGGATAAGCTTCCCGACCGGGTGGACGACGTAACAGCAAGGACATTTGGCGATAGGCCTGTGCTTGCTTAGAAAGGTCATCGTAAATAATTAAGGTTGCTTTGCCTTTGTACATGAAATACTCAGCAATACTAGCGCCTGTGTAGGGAGCTAAGTATTGTAAAGTAGCTGGGTCACTGGCGTTAGCTGCTACGACTACGGTGTAGTCCATAGCGCCTTTTTCTTGTAAAGTTTGGACTACGTTAGCAACGGTGGAAGCTTTTTGACCGACAGCTACGTAAACGCAAACAACATCTTCACCCTTTTGGTTAATGATGGTATCAATAGCGATCGCTGTTTTCCCTGTTTGTCGGTCACCAATGATTAATTCCCGTTGACCACGGCCGACGGGAATCATGGAATCAATAGCGGTGATCCCTGTTTGCATCGGTTCATGGACGGAGCGACGAGCGATAATACCAGGGGCAGGGGATTCAATTAACCGACTTTCGGTGGTTTTGAGATCACCTTTACCATCAATGGGACGACCCAAAGCATCTACAACCCGACCAATTAAAGCTTCACCTACAGCTACTTGGGCGATTTTACCGGTAGCGGTTACGGAGCTACCTTCTTGAATGTCCCGACCTTGACCCATCAATACCGCACCAACGTTATCTTCTTCTAAGTTTTGGGCGATACCAATGGTGCCATCTTCAAATTCTAGGAGTTCCCCGGCCATAGCTTTTTCTAAGCCATAAATCCGGGCAATCCCGTCACCAACTTGTAACACTGTACCAACGTTAGCAACTTTAACCTCTTGGTCGTATTGCTCGATTTGTTGTTGGATAATGCTGCTGATTTCGTCTGGTCTAATGGAAATGCTCATTTGTCAGTTGTCAGTTGTTAGTTGTTAGTTGTCAGTTGTTTTGATTGGCTATTGACCAATGACTACTGACATTTATCAGAACTTTTTAGTTACTGCTTAAACGCAAAGAGAGACGACGTAGTTGACCACGCAAACTAGCGTCAATCACTTGAGAACCAACTTTGATAATTACACCACCAATTAAATCACTGTCTATTTTAGTAGCTAATTCTACTTTTGCAGCTTTGGTAAGCGTAATTACCTTTTCTGTAATTGCTTGCTGTTGGCCTTCTGTGAGAGGAACAGCAGAAGTAATTTCCGCCAATACGGTTTGATTTAACTGCCGTAATAGCGCTAGATACTGCTGTAAAATTGGTTCACTGAAGGCGATGCGTCTTCTGTCAACTAATAGCAGTAAAAAATTACGTAGGTATGGGTTTGCACCTTCCCCAAGTAATTGTTTGAGCAGATTTTTTTTGTTCTCTGGTTTCACAAAGGGATTGGCCAAAAAGTTATTCAGTTCTTGGCTACCTGTTAATAAACCCAGAAAAGTTCTGGCATCTGTCCCAATTTCTTCTGTTGAGTTTTGAGACTGAGCAATGGACAATAGTGCCTGTGCATAAGGCTGGGATATTTCAGCTGCTGCTGCATTACTTTTCATATCTCGCCTCCCAGTTGTGCGATGCTACGAGCAATTAAAGCCTGTTGAGCATCGTCGCTAATACCAGCTTTGAGTTGTCCTTCAACTTTTTGTAGTGCTTGTAAGACTACTTTTTGCCTTAGTTGAGTTATCACTCTTTCTAGTTCGGAATTCAAATCAGCCGCCCCTGCTTCCTGCATCCGTTGAATATCTACAGCGGATTGGGCTAAAATGGCATCTTTAGCTTTCTGGGCGTTTAATTCGGCTGTTTGTTTGATTCTTTGAGCTTCTTCTTGAGCAAGTTCCAGCTTTTGCTGTGCCTCTTTCAATTTGGCTGCGGTTTCTGCTACCTTCTGCTCTGCACTCTTAATTGCTGATTCAATATTTTCTCGGCGAGATTTTAAGGTACTACCTAAAACCTTGCTGCCAAATACAACCAACACAGTAATAATAATAGCCAGGTTAATCAGGTTAGTATCTAAAATATTCGTATTTAGACTAAACCCACTTTCTCCCTTGCTTAGTGCCAATTCACCTCCGACGGCGCTGGCTTCCGTCATCAACAGTAAAAAAGTCCCCATGATTCTTTATCCACTAACTGCGCTGCCAATTTTCCAAATTTTTTGTCAGTTGTCCGTTGTCAGTCGTCATTTGTTAGTTGTTTTCAATACCAATAACTAATGACTACGAATCACCCATGACCCATGACTGTTTTCACAAGTTAGCGTTGACTTACTAAATCAGCACCTAACAGCTTCTCCAGGATTTGACGACTGAGAGCATCTACTTGTGTTTCCAAGGCAGCTAGAGCCTGTTGTTTTTGCTGCTCAATTTCACTGGCTGCTTTTTCTCGCTGTACCTGGGCTTCTTGTTGCGCTGCGGCGATGTTTTGAGCAGCGATTTTTTGGGCTTCGGCTTGGGCTTGAGCAACAATTGCTTGAGCTTGTTTTCTGCTGTGAGCAAGCTCTTGTTCGTATTGCTGGGCTAATGCTTGGGCCTTTGATAAGCGTTCTTGGGCTTCTAAATTATTGGTACGGATATATTCATTCCGGCCATCAATTGCATTACCCAAGGGCTTGTAAAGAGTTGCGTTCAATATCAGGGCTAATACTAGAAACTGGATTGCCATTAAGGGCAGAGTAGCATCTAGATCAAACAGTCCCCCTTCTTTGGCAACTTCTTCTACGGCCAATAAGGTGATCCAGTGTGTCATGATTGCTTATTCCTATCTACATTAATGTTAATGCTGAGTTCTGATAGCTTGCGTGTCCCAGTCATTTCATCAGTCATGAGTCTAAATTCATAACTTTATGTTTAGACGTGATTGCTCACGCCCGCAGTCAGAACTCAGTTGTGATTATGCGAAGGGGTTAGCAAACAGTAGCACTAGAGCAACTACTAGACCGTAGATGGTTAGAGCTTCCATGAACGCCAAACTTAACAGTAATGTACCGCGAATTTTGCCTTCAGCTTCTGGTTGACGAGCAATACCTTCTACAGCTTGTCCTGCTGCATTACCTTGACCAATACCGGGGCCGATTGCAGCTAAACCTACAGCTAGAGCAGCGGCGATAACGGAAGCAGCAGCAACTAATGGATTCATGATATTCTTTCCTTACTTTTAGAGATACGGTTGGGTGTTGTATTTGTCAGTTGTCAGTTGTCAGTTGTCAGTTGTCAGTTGTTAGTGGTCGGTTTTGAGATGATTAATTTCTGTCACCTGTCACCTATTCTCTGTCACCTGTCACCTGTGTCCTGTTTCCCCTAATGGCTGACTCTTGTGATCTGAGGGTATTTAGTGATCTCCCTCATGCTCTTCGCCATGATGATCTTCCATCGCTTCGCCAATATAGGCTGCTGCGAGGGTGGCAAAAATTAGTGCTTGAATGGCGCTGGTAAATAGTCCCAAAGCCATTACTGGCAGAGGCACGAACAAGGGTACTAATAGTACCAGCACTCCCACGACTAGTTCATCAGCTAAGATGTTACCGAATAAACGGAAGCTTAGGGACAGGGGTTTTGTGAAATCTTCAATAATCTTGAATGGCAACATGAAGGAAACTGGTTGCACATAGTTACCGAAATAACCCAAACCCTTTTTGCTGAATCCTGCATAAAAATACGCTAATGATGTCAACAACGCTAAGGCAACAGTTGTGTTAATGTCGCTTGTGGGTGCTGTCAGTTCGCCCTCTGGCAGATGAATTAACTTAAAAGGAACTAATGCCCCTGACCAATTTGACACAAAAATGAACAAAAACAAAGTGCCTACGAAGGGCACCCAGGGGCGATATTCTTTCTCGCCAATCTGGTTTTTGGCCAAATCTCGAATAAATTCTAGGGCGTACTCCATCAAGTTTTGTAAGCCACTAGGAATCCTTTTGACGTTACTACTGGCCAAGACGGAAGCTAGGACGAGTACGCCAATAACAAACCAAGATGTGAGAAACACCTGACCATGTAGCTTCAAGTTGCCTATTTGCCAGTACAGGTGTTTACCCACTTCCAATTCAGCAAGCGGAAGGGAGTAGACATTCAGAAAATTCAGCATTTTCTTTCCAATTCAATCGTTTCTCCAATTTTACCTGGAGAAGAGGAGCGTTTTAAGGTTGCCGGAGCGTGGATGAGTCAGAGATTAACGCTAACCTAACTACATAGATGATGAGTGTGGCTTTGTAGGTCAGAAATCCCAAGAATATGGGCAGTATATGCAGTTGATTCAACCTTGATGCCAGGAGAATCAGCACTACTAACAAGGCTAACCGAGTTTTGCTCAGTTCTTGTTTTTCCCTTCCTAACCTTTCAACATCTTTCGCCAACATCCTCAAGTAAAGCACACCTGCACACGCCCCTAATAAATAATTTAGAGCAATGTTTGGTGAATAAGCAATCCAGACGGAGATAAAGATTATCCCTGTTAAAACAAGTGTGATCAATATCAACTCTCGATAGAGTTGATAAAACTCCCCCATGGAGGAATTTATTGGTTTTGTGTCCTCAAAACCAGATTTATCATCTTGTTGTGCTGTCTGAGTGGGCGTAATTGGTTCGTCTGACAAGCTCACGGCATTTGAAACTAGTACAGTTTAAATATGATGACCGCACATCCAGTCAGCCAAATCATATCACGTCGCGGTAACAATACTTTAGAAAAAAACAATTAACTTATTTTTGGTTAGTGGTCAGTTGTCGGTTGTCAGTGGTCAGACAATGGTCTGACCACTGATTTTTTTGATGAAGCGGGGGTTAGTAAGATTAGTTGTTGTTTGAGGAGATGTCTTACTCTGTTTAAGAGTAGCTCTAATTGGGCTACAATGTTAGTCAATGTGGCAGAACCATCACATTTGTTTATTATTTCAGAATTGCTATGGAAATATCACATCCAGATATTATTGTCACCAGTCTAGATGGAGAATATTTGATGATTGTTGAAGTAAAACTCAATGATGTCAGCAAGCAACGTCAATATGCTATGAATCAGCTTCAACGCTCAATGATTGATTTTGGTTGCTCAGTTGGGTTACTGGTAGCAGGAGAGCGTGTTACTGTTTTGCGTGATTCTTTTGATGACTCTCATGGTTCATCAATTTATGTAGTTGGTGAAGCTACACTGCCACATTCTTTTTTACCACCAGCAGATGAGCAATGGAGGGGAAATTCTCATCTTGAGTTTGAATCACAAGTTCAGCGATGGTTAGAAAAACTGAAACTGCAAACCAATGTAGACAGTTTACCAGATGATTTGAAAAATTTGTTTGGCGGACGGATAATCAATTTGCTGCGAATTGGTGAAGTTAGGGCAGCAGGACCTAGGTGGAGTAAGGTTACAACATGAAGCCTCAAGCGGTTTTTGTGGAAACAAACTGGGTGGTAGATATTGTAGATATTGTTGCACCTGCACATTTACAGAGTCAACAAATATCTCAATTGCTTTCACTAGCGGAAGTTGGAGAGTTAATGTTTTTCCTCTTCTTAAATGATCTCTACAAAGCTTCTCGAATCTGGGTGTATCGAGATTTTTTGGTGGAAGATGTAGATCAACTTCCTCAAATTTGGTTTTCTTCTACTTAACCGGGTGTCAGTAAAATAAGATGTTGTTTCCAAAGATTTCTCACTCCATCTAACCCAAACTGGACTTTGGTTAAAATCTCGGCTACGGTAGATATACTATCACAGTTTTGCATAAATTCTAATTCTGCTGGTGATAAGTTAACAATTTGATAATCATAGTTAAATATACATTGACTGGGAAAACCATCTATACAGGGGTTAAGTTCGGGAATAGCTGCTAATAAGTTATCTGCTGACCAGTCGGTTTTGGGTAAGGGAGGACGACTGAGAAAAAATTCATAATGTGCTACTTCTGGATTCAATAATTCTACTAATCTGTACCGTTGACGTTCTTTGAGTTCTGCTGCTCGCTCAATTAACTCCGGTGCTTTTTCTAACAAATTTTCTAATTGCCAAAAACCAGGATTTGAGAACCCTACAAAGTCTAAGCCGGAAGCGTCTATTAATGTAAATAATGTATCAATATTGTAGTCAGTTTCCTGGGGATGTACGTACATATCAGCAAAACATTCATCCCGCTGATTTTCTAATGACCATCTTTCTTTTTCGCGCTTGACAATACGGTTATTTTCTGGTAAAGAAGCAAAGATTTTTCTACCAATGTGGACACCATCTTGATAGTCACCACGTTTGTTACCTTGGAGAAGTGCGATCGCTTGTTGCATTAGTTGTATTTCCCATCTTCCTATTTCTCCATAGACAAAGATGTGCATTAATCCACCTGGGGCGAGTTTTTTCGCTAATGCTTGAATACCAGGAATAGGATCGGGTAAATGATGAAGCACACCAACGCAATTAATTAGATCAAATTGTCCTGGTATCTGTTCAACATCATAGATACTCAGATGATGAAATTCTACACGGTCAGCACCGGAGCTTTGACAGCGTTTTTTTGCTACTTCTAAAGTTCCCGCACTTAAATCTATGCCTACTACCTGTGCGTGGGGGTTAAGATGTACTAAATATTCTGTTCCTACCCCTGAACCACAACCAGCATCTAAAATACGTATATGTTGATTTTCGGGTTTTCTCCCGGTACAAAAGTTGTAAGCAGCTAACCAATTCCAGCGCCAATTATAACCTGGTGGTGGTTGATCTAGTATGGGTTCTGGAGGGAAAGGGTAGGTATCATAGAGTTTCGCAACAGCAGCACTGATTTGGGAGTTGGACATAATTACGGATAACGCAGCATTTCTAATTTTAACGGATAGGATGATTTTGGGCAAATCTATTGTGGTGAGGATTTACGCCAAATATACCTCCCTAAACCCCCATTTTTGATATCTGTGCTTGGAGTGTTTTGTTTATTCCGTAACTCGTGGGTAAGTCCTAAAGTATTGACAAAAAATCTGGGATACAAGCCCCGTCCTTTTAGGACGGCTTTATGTTAAAATTTGGTCATAGTCGCCTTATGGTATTGGGAGACTTTAAACGGACATGGAGGGACGATAAGACCACTTGTGGCGTGTTCCAGTGAAGTGTCAA
>NZ_KE384685.1:9306-9833 GCF_000426925.1 Dolichospermum circinale AWQC310F
AAAAACATCATTAATGCTACCAGATTAAGCAGATAAAGAGAGTTAGGATAGTTAAGCGTTCTGACGGTTACTATATCCAGTTTTGTGTAGATGCAGAACGGAATATTGACATCAATGCCACAGGTAAAACCGTTGGTTTAGATGTTGGTCTTAACAGTTTCTACACTAATTCTCAAGGGGATAAAATTGATAATCCCAGGTATTTGCGGAAATCAGAAAAATCTTTAAAACGATTACAGAAAAAAGTTAGTCGTAAAAAGAAAGGTTCTAATAATCGCAAAAAAGCTATTAACCGTCTTGGTAGAAAACATTTGCAAATTTCACGTCAACGTAAAGACTTTGCTGTGAAAACAGCATTGTGCGTAGTTAGATCTAACGATTTAGTGGCGTTTGAAAAACTGCAAGTGAAAAATATGGTTAAGAATAGCAAATTAGCCAAGTCAATTAGTGATGCTGGATGGTCATTGTTTACTCAATGGTTAGAATATTTTGGTAAAGTCTATGGTCGTGTAATTGTATCAGTTGCA
>NZ_KE384685.1:9919-28982 GCF_000426925.1 Dolichospermum circinale AWQC310F
CAACACAATGCTGCAATTAACATCCTAACTAAAGCACTAAAACAAACTGGCTATGATTTAAGTACGGTGGGGCGCACCGGAACTTCTAACGCTTGTGGAGAGATGACCCTCTACCCAGACTTGGTAACAAGCTTGAGCAAGGTTACTCATTGAAACAAGAATCCCTGTCCCTTTATAGGGCAGGTAGCGTCAAAATTAAAAAGCATCGCAATCATTAATACAAATTAAAAACAATGGGAATATTTGGATTTGGAAAAAAATCAGCTATGCCAACATCCGAGCAAGCACTGCCAGGACGGGACGAAGTAATTCGAGTACCAGCACTTCATTATGTGAACAAAAATCCCCTCAAAGCACCTTTTCCCCAGGGATTAGAAACTGCTATGTTTGGTTTAGGCTGTTTTTGGGGTGCAGAACGCAAATTTTGGCAATTATCAGGAGTTTACACTACAGCGGTAGGTTATGCTGCTGGTTACACACCCAACCCCACTTACCAAGAAGTATGTAGCGGTATGACCGGTCATAATGAAGTGGTGTTAGTTGTATTTGACCCGAAAATAATTACTTATTCCCAACTCTTGAAAGTCTTCTGGGAAAGCCACAACCCCACCCAAGGAATGCGTCAAGGTAACGACACTGGTACTCAATACCGTTCGGGAATTTACGTCTATTCTGAAAATCAAAAACAATTAGCAGAAACATCACGAAATGTTTATCAATTAGCTCTCAAGGATGCAGGTTATGGTACAATTACCACAGAAATATTAGATGCACCTGAATTTTACTATGCTGAAGAATACCATCAGCAATATTTAGCTAAAAATCCCGGTGGTTATTGTGGTTTAGGTGGTACTAATGTAGCTTGTCCCGTAGGTCTTGCGGAAGCGCAGGTAAGTTAGAAGTCTAGAAAACCACACAATACCCTCTGTTAAGACTAAAAGCATTATATCGTAGGTTGGGTTGACTCCAGGAAACCCAACAAGATCCTTGGTAACATTATATTGGGTTTTACTGTCGCTCAACCCAACCTACAACCAACCTACATTGCCTTTTTTATTTTTTTATTAAACTATGTCTTTATTGAAAAGCTCACTAATTGGTTTAAAAGCTGACTCATTCCGTCATCCTCTAGACTTGGAAGCTACTAAAACGCTCAAGCAAATCCCTGGTTTAGATATGATGGTGAGAAATTGGCTCGGTCCAATGGCCGAACAGGTTTTTTATGTAGAAAATATTGCTTCTAGTATTTTAGTAGGAGAAAAACAACTCCCAGAATTACACAAATTATTATTAGAAGCTTGTCAAATTCTTGACATTGAGCTGCCTCAATTATATGTGCGTCAACATCCAGCCCCTAACGCTTATACTTTTGCTATGCGGGGTAAGCAGCCCTTTATAGTTATCCACACATCCCTAATTGAGATATTAACACCAGCAGAAATACAGGCTGTAATTGCCCATGAATTAGGTCATCTCAAATGCGATCACAGTGTGTATTTAACGCCAGTGAATTTACTGATTTTAGCCGCTGCATTTGTGCCAAATATCGGCACTGTGTTGGCACAAGCTATGCAGTCACAATTATTAGAATGGGTACGCTGTGCTGAGTTTACCTGTGATCGTGCCGCTTTGTTAGCCACCCAAGACCCTAAAATAGTCATGTCAGTATTAATGAAGTTAGCCGGTGGTTCTCCCAGTTTAGCACTCCAATTGAATTTAGATGCCTTTATTGACCAAGCTCGTGCCTATGATGACATTAGTAAAACGGAATTGGGGGAAATGGTAAAATCTGCCCGCACAGCCCAATTAAGCCACCCTGTCCCCGTATTGCGGGCGCGAGAAATTGATCGGTGGGCTAGTAGTCTAGAGTACCAAAAAATAGTAAAAAATCACAGTATTAATCATCAAGACGAAACTGCATCCCCAGGAGGTTGGCGTAATTGGTAGGTTATATCTTAGGTTTTGAAACTGATCTTGCTAGATAAATTACCTTTACGCAACATGAATCTATCACCGATTAATTTATTCGCATACGAACAAATGGCAAAAGAGCATCTTTCACAGATGGCTTTTGATTATTATAGTAGTGGTGCATGGGATGAAATTACGCTGCAAGATAATCGTGCTGCGTTTGCAAGAGTTAAACTTTATCCAAGAATGCTAGTTGATGTTAGTGAAGTTAACTTAACTACCAAGGTTTTAGGGGAGTATTTGCGATTACCTCTCTTAATTGCGCCCATGGCCTTTCAATGTCTGGCTGATCCAGAGGGTGAAATTGCTACAGCCTTAGCTGCGGAAATTGCAGGTGTAGGTATGGTGCTGAGTACATTAGCTAATAAGAGTTTAGAAGAAGTAGCTACTGTTGCTAATGGTTTACAATGGTTTCAACTTTATATCCACAAAGATCAGGGTTTAACTAGGGCTTTGGTAGAAAGAGCCTATAGAGCGGGCTACAAAGCGATTTGTCTGACTGTAGATGCTCCTGTGTTGGGAAAACGAGAACGAGACCAACTTAATCAGTTTACCCTACCTGCCGATTTACAGCTTGCTAATTTCACCAATATAACCGGTTTAGAGATTCCCCAGGAACAAGGAGAATCTGGTTTATTGACTTATTTTAGCGAGCAAATTAACCCCGCAGTCACTTGGAAAGACTTGCAATGGTTACAATCTATTAGCCCCTTACCTGTGGTCGTTAAAGGAATTTTACGATCTGATGATGCGGTTCGGGCTGTGGAACATGGCGCTCAAGCAATTGTTGTTTCTAATCATGGCGGTAGACAATTAGACGGTGCGATCGCATCTCTAGACGCTCTAACCCGAATTGTAGCGGCAGTAAACGGCAAGGCAGAGGTTTTGTTAGATGGGGGGATTCGTCGAGGCACAGACATACTTAAAGCCTTAGCACTTGGTGCAAAAGCCGTACTCATTGGCCGGCCTGTGTTATGGGGATTAGCAGTGGCTGGAAAAACTGGTGTATCTCATATCATCTCCCTACTTGAGGATGAGTTAAAGGTAGCAATGGCACTCAGTGGCTGTCCCAGTTTGGAGGATATTGATTCATCAATTGCTGACTAAAAAATTTCTCAAAAAAAATCTCAATACCTATTGCCAAAATCAAAAAATAGGCTATAATAAGAAAGTTACACCCAAGGGCGGGTGGCGGAATTGGTAGACGCACCGCACTCAAAATGCGGCGACCGTGAGGTCATAGGAGTTCGATTCTCCTCCTGCCCATGCCTAGTCAATAACTAAGGTTTGTTAGTTATTGGTTTTGTGTTGATGATTAACAGTTACAGATGCTAATATCAACGCCAATAGCTGATCTATCTGCGGCTACAAGAGGTTTTTCAGTCTTGTATTTAGGGTGAGAAACTACCTATCGGCAATTCTGGAAATCACACAATCATAAATTACCGTAAATAGTAAAAACCATGCTCATCCTAGCTAATCAATTGACGCTAATTTAACTCTTACTCTTAGTATAGTAGTATGAACTATATCTGTAATTATAGTTATATCCAAATCCTCGGAATTTCTCGCCGTTGACTACTACTCCTAGTAAATTGATGGGAGAAGCTTTTAGGGTATCAATAAGTTGCTTTACAGCAGATTTATCCGTTTTATCAATTCTGATAACTAGCACGACACCATCAGTATGAACTGCTACTAGTCTGGCATCTACCAATCCTGATAAGGGAGGAGTATCATAAATTACTAAATCAAAATTCTCAGAGAAATAGTCCATCATTTGACTCATTTTATCTGATGAGAGCAACCGCGCCGGATCAGGCGGTAAAGGACCTGCGGTAATTACTGATAAACCATTAAGTCCCGGCATTTCTTGAATTACTTGGTTGACATCTATATCTGAAGAAATTAAACTACTTATTCCCCAGAGATTATTTAATTGTGATAGTTTATGAATCTTGGATTTGCGGAGGTCACAATCTACAAGTAATACTTTTTTCCCCATGATAGCGGCTGTTTTTGCCAGACTAAATCCCACCGTACTTTTACCATCTCCGGGAAGAGCAGAGGAAATAACTAAAGACTTAATTGGTCGATCAGAATTGAGCAGTTGAATATTATTATATAAAACTTGTAAAGATTCCCAAAATGATCCTTGTCCATAATAATAGCTGGATCGGGAGCGGCGTCCAGCAGAAGTGCTAGATGGTTCATCACTTGCGACAAGAGGGTCTACAACTACTTCTGGTTCTTGGTCTTTACCTATGTTTGTCAGGTTTAAAGATGGATTCCGAACTAAGTTTTTATTAAAGGGAAGAGATCCTAATAAAGGCAGTCCTATCTTATCCTGGACATTTTCAACACCGTGATAGGTATTATCAGTCTGTTCCCGGAGAACAGCAGCACCTATGGCTAATAAAGAACTAGCTACAAATCCCAAGATTAAATTGCGGGGAATATCTGGAGAAATTGGATATGAAGGCTGAATAGCTGCTTGGATTAATTCCCAAGGTAGTTCTGTTTGGGCTATTTCTATTTGCAGTTGTTCACGAGCCGCTAAAAAGCGATTTAAACTTTCATTGGCTATTTGTAAATTCCGCAGGATTTCAGTATATTGTCGAGATAAAACTGGTAATTGATCTAATTTTATTTGTATTTGTTTTTCTGCTTTTGTCAGATATTCACTATCTACTTCTATTTTTTTTATTAGATCCGTGACTTCAGATATTCTGATATTAATAGTGCGTGCGGCTTCTGCCTCAATAATAGGTAAAAGGTTGGCTCTTTTTTCTTGTAAGGTGCGGATAACTGGGTTATCTGGTTGAAATCGAGTTAATTCTCCAGATATTTGGGTGTCTAATTGACGCTGTTGACCAATTAGGGTTTGATAAAGGGGGGCAGTATTGAGAATTGCTAACTGTTCTTCACGTCTCTGTAGCCTGTCATAACTAGCTCTGGCGGCGATTAACTGTTGATTTATAGTTAGTCTTTGTTGTGCCAAAGACTGAATTTGCGAAGAAATTACTTGGGATTGGTTTTCCGGATCAATAAAATTGTATCTTTGGCGGAACATTTGCATTTGTTTTTGCAACTGTCCTAGCCTAGTTCGGATTTCAGGTAGTTTTGCATCCACAAATTGAACTCCCTGACGGAGCTTTGTTTGCCGCTTGTTGAGACTGTATTTTAAATAAAAATCAGCTAGAGGATCTAGTATAGATTTAATTTTTCGGCTATTATCACTTTTATAGCTAACTTGGATTATTTTTGATTCTCCTAAGCGACGAATATTTAAACCTTCCAAAAAGGTATAATAATTAATATCAGGATAAGATTTTTGGATTTCTTTAATAAAATCTCCCAGGAGTTCTGGACTTTTGAGAACTTGAATTTGGCTTTCATAATCTAGTCCAGTTGGTTTAAGGGCATTAGCGAGTCCTACGTCAATTTTCCCTAGTTCAGAGTCACTATTAACAGGTTCAACTAATATTTGAAAGCCGCTTTCATAAATTGGTACTGACTTAAAAGTTGTATAAATAACACCACCCATGGCAACGGAAGCAACTCCTATGATGACAATTGCTCGGCGCTGTAAAAGACCAATAAAGGACTTGAGGTTAAAATCACTAGGCTCTTCTGAAAATTGGGAAAATGTGGGATTTGAAAATAATGTAGAAACAGGAGTGGTATTACTCGGGGAATTTTTGTCATTTGTAAGTCGGTCAAGCATAGGTTTTTTCGCGGTCAATAGTAGGGAAGGTGGAACTGTCTTTTACCTTCATGACTCATAGTTTAGCAACTTTAAACGCTAATCACCAATAACCACTAAAATTTATTGATTAGATGATATCAGATGTCTCAAGCCCTGATAGTATGCGGTTCAGAAAATTCCAAACCCCAATAAGCATGAATTAAAACCCGTATTCCGCTAATTTTTGCTGGTGTCTGATGCTAAATTTTCCCATTCTGCCCTTTTTTTGATTGGTTGAGCCGGATTTCCTGAGTAGATGATATTGGCCTCTAAGGATCTTCCTGTGACACTACCCAATGCTAAAACTGCTCCTCGTCCAATAGTAACACCAGGTCCGACGACTGATTTTGCTGCTATCCAACTACCCTCTTGAATATAAATAGGAGCAGGAATTAGTTGGAAGTTGGGATGATTCCAGTTATGATTACCAGTACAGAGATAAACTCCTTGGGACAAACAAACATGATTTTCAATGGTAACATTAGCTAGATTATCAATCCAGGTATCTTCTCCAATCCAAACGTGATTACCAATGGTCAAGCGCCAGGGAAATTTAATTTTTACTCCTGTTTTCATACGTACACCTTTACCTATGGTAGCACCAAACAGCCTCAGTATGGAAACTTTGATAGATGATATAGGCAGCCAATAACTCTCCACTAGGGGAGAGCCAATGAAGTACCATAAAATTTGTTGACTGTATGGCGCTCCGGGTGTATAATTGCCAGTTGTGTAATTATCTAAGCGCATAAGTAATTGCTTAATATATTATTTTTTCTGCTTCTATTATAAGTAGACTCAGAAATAGTTATGATAAAACTCACTGAAATGTATAGTACCATCCATGCCAACGATCCATAATAGCACCTTTGAGGATGAGACCATAGATGAAGATTATTAAGGTGCGAGGATTTTCTTTTTACGGATGCGATTTGCTTACAGTAGCACTGCGCTATTACTAATTAATAGTACACACCTATTGTGGGAAATCCGCATAAAGCACTATAAGTTTACCTTCGTAAATTGCCAATAGGAGGAACAGCAATGACAGTTACAACGGTTAAAAAGATGACCTTTGAGGAATTTCTTAATTATGACGATGGTACGGACGCTTTATATGAATTGGAAAACGGAGAATTAATACCTATGCCTTCAGAAAGTGAGTTAAATTGTCGGATAGCAACGTTTTTGTTAATTTATTTTTCTAAATTAGGTATTCCATATTACCGATTGAGAATGAAAACAGAAATGGCTGTAAATAGCCGTCAGGTGGGGGTGCGTGTGCCTGATTTAGTAGTGTTTTCTGAGGAATTGGCTAAGATTATGGAAGGGGCTACACGCTCTTTGATTTTAATGGATATGCCACCACCTTTGTTAGTGGTTGAGCTGGTGAGTCCAAATCAAGGAAATCGGGATTATCGTTATAAGCGTTCTGAGTATGCTGCACGGGGAATTGCTGAATATTGGATTGTTGACCCGACTGCCCAAAAGGTGACAGTATTGGAATGGGTAGAGGGTTTTTATGATGAGCAGGTATATGTGGGAGATCAGGTAATTGGTTCTCTTATATTTGCTGATTTGAAGTTAACTGTTGCTGAGGTTTTACGGGGTTGACACTGCTAAATCTCTCTGAGATGTATAATACCATTCATGCCAACCGTCGAGAATACCGCCTTTGCGGATGAGACAATAGATGAAGATGATTAAAGGTGCGAGGATCTTGCGTTTGCGAAGGCGATCGCGGGGAAAAAGGTCTGAATCACGGATTAGACGGATCCCTGACTAATGATTTCTGTGATCATCTGATTTGGGCGATCGCTTCAAAGTAAAGATGAGGTTAAGAATTTTTGCACTAAATCTGTACCTTTCAGATTTCTGGGTATTTTCATTGAATTAATAAAATTTCATTTTTAACAAGATGTAAGTGTATAACTGGAAAGTTCAATTCTTCAAAGTAAAAAGCTTTAACAGCTTCTCGAATATTGGCTTTGAGTTCTTCCCAAGAATCTCCTTGGGTAAAAATGTCTTCGGTGAGACATTCAGTCACAAATCCCCCATCTTCTTCTTGGGAAACTTCAAAAACCAGTGTATTTACCATCAGATTAATTCCTAGTAATAAAGAGCAGGTTATTTGAGCCAATTAATTATCTATTTTCTCTGCTTCTATTATATGTATACCCAGCAATAGTTCTGCCAATACTCTCTGAAATGTATAGTACCATCCATGCCAACCGTCGAGAATAGCACCTTTGAGGATGAGACAATAGATGAAGATGATTAAAGGTGCGAGGATCTTCCGTTTGCGAAGGCGATCGCCTATACTAAGTTCATGCTCTGGTGTTTCTAGAAGTTTTTTACTTTCAATTACCATATAACGATCTTGCGCCCATAACCAACGACTCAATGGTTTGCGATCGTCATGGTGGATGTATGCTGATAATTGATTAGATTTACCTTGTACCACAACTCTATGAGCGTGTCCGTCATCTTGATAAATTGCTTTTTCTCTTTTATAAAGGACTTTTCTGGGTGGAAGTAAAGTACCACGTAAGGGTTTACCAAAAACACAGTATTTAAATCTTACACTATAACTGTCTATATCTGATTCTCTTGGCAAAGATGTAATTTCCCGAATTAAATCATCGGTTAATATATAATCTGCATCTAGCGATAGTACCCATTCTGATGTGATTTTTGATAATCCATAATTGCATTGACTAGCGAAGGAATCAAACTTCCTGGTAAATACTTCTACTTGAGGATATTGAGACAAAATCTCTAATGTTGTATCTGTGCTATAACTATCAATAACAATGATTTTACTTGCCCATTTAAGTTTTTCCAGGGTACGATTAATGTTATTTTCTTCGTTATAGGTAAGGATGAGAGGAGTAATTTGTTCTAACATGAGGATATTCAAATATATTCTTGTTATTGAACTATGGTACTAGAACACAACATACTTTTCCAAAGATAGGGAAATCTACCCGCAAACTTAAACTTGATATTTGTATAGTTCTCTGATTTAAGTAAAGCCGTCATAGTTGGTACGGAAAAGAATTTGATATGACCACCATCCCAAAGAACGGTAAAATGGTTGTCCATTTTCCCTGTAGCAGCCATCACTAGGTTTTTTAAATAACCATGATAGGGTGTGGTTAGGATTAAACCACCATTGGGTTTGAGGCATTTTTTAGCGTTTCTGACTAATTCTTTAGGATAAAATAAATGCTCAATTACCTCAACAGCAATCACAATATCAAAGTTGTCTCCTAGTTCGGGGTATGGTAAGTCGTAAATGCTACCTTGAATAAAGCGACAATTGGGAAAAGTTTGATTAGCCAATTTTACACCTGATTCAGATTCCTCAACACCAACAACCTCATAACCCTGCTGTGCTAGGAAATTGCTCAAGCTACCATTACCACAACCAATATCTAAAATCCGAGGTTTTTGGTTGTTATCGGGGGGGGGTAGCATTTCTGACATCATTTTTATAATTGGTTTCAGTAAATAACCATGATGGTGTCCAGCTTGACTATTTTGATAGGAATATTCGTATTGGTTGGGTGTGGTAGTCATTTGTTCTGAAATGGTAGCTGTATTATTGTGGTAATTAACTGAGTCTCTCAGCAGCGACTCGCGGTTAGACGACAGGTTTACACCAATCCACGCGATTGGTCTTGGCATAATCTTATCAAGACTGATACAAAAAAAGAATCCCTAAATATCTTCTAAATTAATCCCCATTCCTTGCAGTCTTTCAGCTAGTTTAACAGCTTTTTGTTCTGCTTGTTCTGCTCTTTGGCGTTCTTTTTCTGCTATTTGACGCTCTTGATTAACTAACTCACTTCCCCAGAGTAATAAATTTCCAGATTTATCCCACCATCGTAACCAATAACCCTCAAATTCGGCTTTTTTTCCTATCCATACACCCAAGAATAAGTCTAAAGCTTCTATCCAAAAGCGCTGACTTTCATCTGGAGATTCTTGCTGGTATTTACCGTTAACTAAATTATGAACTTCTAAAATTCCAATTTGGGGATGGAAAATCACGTAAGTGGGAATTTTTAAAATTTGTTCATAAAAGTGCCACTTTCCATAGGGAAAATGGGGATTAATGGAATATTCTGTTCCTTCTGTTGCGGATATAAATTCCATGACAATGGCTGGGTTTTCTCCTTCGCTATGAGGAGTGTAACTACGACGGATTTCTCCTGGAGGTAGAGCATGGACAGAAGGCACGTAAACCCAATCAGGTGCTTTGACGATGCTTTTTTCATCCACTGTGGCACATAGACCAAAATTGGAGGCAATCAGCATTGATTCTAGAATTAAACCTGCTAATTCTAGAGACTCTCTTAAAGCAGCAGCGAGAAGGGGTTGGAGGTTATTTTCCACGGGTGCATCTGGTAGGGGAAAATCTGCTGGTAGTTTTTCCCAGGTGATTCGAGGTAGAGTATTGGGGGGACCTAGTTGTAGAACTGTCATAGTCAAGAGCGATCGCTAACAGTGTTAAGTTATTATATTGTTTATTGTTGGTATTTAGATTAGATGGTTGAACAATTCTATTAACGGTGGAATTGGTACTACGCTTAACCAATTTAGCACAACTTTATTGCAATCTGTAGATCCCCGACTTCTTGAATAAGTCTGGGATCTTATATTTAAAATATAATGCTATAATACAGCCAAAATAAACCGCCCATATCAACTATGAGTAAAACATCAGTAAAATCAGTACAAAATCTTTATGAACAGGATTTTTCTCTCTGGATTGAAGATACAATTAACAAGTTAAAAACGCGAGATCATGATAATTTAGATTGGGAGAATTTAATTGAAGAGGTAGAATCTTTGGGCAAAAGTCAGCGTAAAGCAGTCAGGAGTTTTTTGGTGCGGTTATTAGAACATTTATTAAAACGGTGTTATGTACCAATGTCAGACTGTTATCGAGGTTGGGAAATTGAAATACGGAATTTTCGCCAAAGATTACAAATTGAATTAGAAGATTCACCAAGTTTGAAAACTTTTTTGAGAGAAATTTTCGCTAAAAGTTATGAAATGGCATTGGAAAATGTCAAAGATAGTTATCCTGATGTTTATTTTTCCAATCTTTGTCCATTTCCCAATGATGTAGATGCTATATTAACTAACAAGTTTTGGGAAGAATTATAATTTCGTGAATTATATGTCTTGTGCTTGAGATTCTAGCCAATTATTGAAAATAGCGATCGCCTCTTGAATTTTTGCTATAATTGTTTCTGTTTGTTGGGCTAATTCCAATACTCTTTCTTTTCGCAATTGCAGATTATAATTGTGCCGTGCTAAATGTCTAAATTTGCGATAATCATTTAATTGTAATAACAGTGAACCTTGCCATAAGGGAGGACGATTTTCTCCACCAATTTCTGCCATTTGTAATAATAGTTGTTCATGCCAATTTTCCGCTTTTGGTATTCCACCATCTAAAGTCACAGCAACTCTTTCACTAATTCTCTCACAAGCTGTGTAAAAATCACAAATATAACTGGACAAGGCAGGAGTGAGAGCAATTTCTGGAATGGTTTCTGCTTGAGCAATTAATTGTTTTAAAGCTTGGCAATTCTGCTCTAAAGCTATCATCTCATCTTCAATACGGGCTTTTAGGGCTAAATATTTATTAGTAGGCATAGGTTTTTCTTTGAGAATGCGAGAACGGACAAAATCTGGGATTTCTTCTAATGCTACTAAATCTATTTTTAACCAATTAGGTGTGATTTTTTCTAGAAGAGAATAGGCTTCCCATTGTTGTTTTTCTGACATTCCTCTCACGGCTAAATCTAAATCAGATTGCCAATGCCAAGGACTTTCTCCTGATAAAGAACCAAATAATATTACCTCCTTTGCTCCATTTTCTAGGAGAATTTGCCGACATTTTGCAGCAGTTTGTAATGCCTCTTGTTTTCTTTCTTCTAGAGTTTGATTGATATTTTCTGTGGTAATGTTTTCTATCATTATTGTTTAGCCACAACTCTATATATAGTCTATTTTATCATTAATTATTTATTCACACTTTTCTAATTATTCCATAATCTGCCAGGGAATTAATTCCCTGTCTAATAGCTCAAGTCTACTGAAGTGGACTAAATTCTTGTTTCCCCCCAAAGCATCGGGGACTAAGGGGAGTAATTTACAAGTCTTTTACTTGAGATTCTAACCATTGGTTAAAAAGTGCGATCGCCTCTTGGATTTTTGCTATGATTATTTCTGTTTGTTGGGCTAATTCTAATACTCTTTCTTTTCGCAATTGCAAATTATAATTATGACGTGCTAAATGTCTAAACTTGCGATAATCATTTAATTGTAATAACAGTGAACCTTGCCATAAAGGCGGACGATTTTCTCCACCAATTTCTGCCATTTGTAATAATAGTTGTTCATGCCAGTTTTCTGCTTTTGGTATTCCACCATCTAAAGTCACAGCAACTCTTTCGCTAATTCGCTCACAAGCTGTGTAAAAATCACAAATATAACTGGACAATGTGGGAGTGATAAAGATTTCTGGGACATTATCACTTTGTTCTAAAGCATTTTTCATAGCTTGGCAATTCTGCTCTAAAGCTATCATCTCATCTTCAATACGGGTTTTTAGGGCTAAATATTTATTAGTAGGCATAGGTTTTTCTTTGAGAATGCGAGAACGGACAAAATCTGGGATTTCTTCTAATGCTACCAAATCTATTTTTAACCAATTAGGTGTGATTTTTTCTAGAAGAGAATAAGCCTCCCATTGTTGTTTTTCTGACATTCCTCTCACGGCTAAATCTAAATCAGATTGCCAATGCCAAGGACTTTCTCCTGATAAAGAACCAAATAATATTACCTCTTTTGCTCCATTTTCTAGGAGAATTTGCTGACATTTTGCGGCAGTTTGTAATGCCTCTTGTTTTCTTTCTTCTAGAGTTTGATTGCTGTTTTCCGTGGTGATGTTTTCCATCATTGTGCTTAGTGCTGAGTTTATCTCTACCAGTCCCTACTCCCCCTTCCTGTTGACTAGTTGATTTTTTCCAGGAAAAGTTCAATGCTAATTGATATTTGACATCCGTTTGGAAGATAATTAGGGTGTTTTTTTCCATAATATTCCTGTTTGCCGAATGCGATCGCTAAAATGACAATCATTCAATCTTATAATATCTACATCCCTTTCTAAATAGGTTGACAGGAGGCTAATAGCTAAACAATATTGTTCAGGATGAATATTTTCTACTGCGACATCAACATCTGAATGTTGCCGAAATTTACCAACACGGGTTACAGAACCAAAAATGTAGCCTTTATCTATGCCAAATTCTGGCGAAAATTCATCTAACCATTGTTTTGTCTTGACAATTAAATCTTTGCGTTCTTGTTCTAACTTGTAACGGCGCTCTTGGATAATATCATCTAATTTTGGACTGTGCCACTGTTTCATATATTTTTAAGCAAATTCGGCTGTAAATTTTTGTCGTTTTGGACTACCTCCTAGAGACAATTATAGCTTGGAGATGGGGTGCTTGGTAATGGGCATCCACAATAACATAACTGCGGAAATGCTTTTTTCAGTTAATTTTCTTTAGAGGTTGTTTGAAAAGTATTAGATGAACCCGATAATCTCTAGAAACCTAACCCCCCTTCCCCCCTTCCCTACAAGGGAATGGGGGTTTCAAAACCTCTCCCCGCGTCGGGGAGAGGTTTGGAGAGGGGTTTATTTATACATTAAAAACTTTTCAAACATCCTCTTAAAGATCATCTAAATTCACCCCCAAAGCCCGCAGTTTCTCAGCTAGTTTGTCTGCTCGTTGTTTCTCCTGTTCTGCTCGTTGTTTTTCCTGCTCTGCTCGTTGTTTCTCCTGTTCTGCTCGTTCAGCAAAAGTAGGAATCCAATCACCATCTTGATTATACCAACGTAGCCACAAACCTTCTGTATCTTGATATTTTCCTGACCAAACTCCTACTCCTAATTCCAATTCAGGAAACCAGAATTTTGGTTCTGTCAGTTCCACTGCTTGATATTTTATCCCCAGTAGTTGAAATACTCGCAGACGATTTTCATATCTATCGAAAATAATATAGTAGGGCGATCGCAAATACTGTTCATAAGCTTGCCATTTTGTGGGGGGTTTATTCGCGCTCCTTGATGTTTGTCCTAAGTCTTCTGCTTCTGTACCTGGTGATAATAATTCTACTATTAAAAATGGAGCTAATCCTTCTTGCCAAATCACATAACTCCAGCGCATATGTTCTTGTTTTTCAGAAGCAGGCACTCCTAACACTAAAAACCAATCTGGTCTTTTATACCATCCAAAATGGCGCACATCATAATATAAGTTTAAATCCGTACCAATGAACATTTCGTCCTGGGGATAAACCGGAGATTGACAGGTTTCTCGTAATAATTGCGGTTGAAAGTCATGAAATTCGTCTGGCAACCCTGGCTCCTCTGGATTCTCACTAGGTAAATCATACATCGTGGGCAATGTTTCCCAGGGTGGACGCGGATGAATTGTGGACTCTAATTCTTCATCAATATCCTCACTGGGTAAATCATACATGGTGGGCAGGTTTTTTTGTGGAGGTGCTTCACTTTGATACATGATTCATTATCTCCTGTGTTTCATTGCCATCGTCAAATTACCCCTCTTAATCCCCCGATGCTTTGGCTACGGTGTCATTGGTGTCAACTTAACGTAAAACCCATAGCCAGCAACTTACATTAATATAAACTGCCGGGCGCGATCGCGAAGCGCGACCTAGGAATCGCCCACTTTTGAGAAGCATTACTATATAAATCAGGACTTACGCAAAATATCTCTCAAACCCTCTTTTCTTCGTTCTCTTCGTTCCTTCGTGGTTCATTATTCCGTGACTTGTGCGTAAGTCCTATAAATTTCACAGGGACATCACTAATTTTAATCAGGAAGAAATTCTGGATCAAGTAGATCATCAGCAGAAAACGGACAACTTTCAGGAAAAAGATCAGCAGGTAATTCACTTTTTTTGATAGCCTGTCTTCTAGCTTTAACATAAATTTCTGCAATTTCTTGCCAGAAATAGTTATACAACGTTTTAGACTTTAACAATAACTCAAGCTCAAATCGAAAGTTATCAATTTCATTTTGCCAACCTTTGGCACAGTATTCTTTTTCAGAGTTCCAATACTTATACAACAATAAGTGAATCAGCAATTGACGCAGGTAACTGTCAACTTTCCGCCTTTGTTCATTACCCAAACTGAGAATTTCCTCCTTTAAATGTAAAAAATCTAATTCCTCAATGCGATTATTTTCTAGTAATTTATAGGTTTCTTCCAGCCAAAGGAAATAATCTTGTTCGTAAAGAGCATTAATGGTGTTCATCAAAGCACCTAAGTATTGTTTACTCTATTATAGTATTATAGCTGCGATAGCGAAGCGCGACCTAGAAATTGCCCTATCGCTCCAAATCCTTTTTTCAAAAGTCGAGAAACCAAAATGATCGCTTTTTAAGCTGTACTGCATTTAATGGCGTTGCTGAAACCAAGTATGAATTTGGGTGTAGAGTCTATAAATGTTTATTATCTTGAATGATATTTTCATAAACAGATATCATTTTTGAAGCAATATGATCCCAAGTATAATTATCTAATATAAACTGCCGGGCGCGATAGCGAAGCGCTCCGTAGGAATCGCCGATTTCTTGAGATTCTTGAGGATGATTCAGGCAATGTTCAATCACGCCGCTAATTTCCTCAATATCTAGTTCGGGAACGTAACCAACATCATTCTCCTTGATCATAGAAGCTAAAGCGACCCCAGGAGTGACAATAGTTGCTAAACCGGCTGCCATTGCTTCGAGTACAACAACTCCAAAATTTTCAGAATGAGAAGTTAAAACAAATATATCAGATCCTTGCAGTAAAATATCTTTCATTTCACCTGTTACAAATCCAGGACGATGGGTACAATGCTCAAGTTGGTTATTAATCAATAGTTCACTGATTTCGGCTTCATAATCTGGAGAACCATTACCGGCTAATATAAATGTAAACTCCTTATCTTTTATTTTACTCAGAGCAGGAATTAAATAATCTAATCCCTTTTTATAATGTAACCGAGACATAAATAAGATAATTGTTTGCTCTGGAGGTATGTTAAACATTTCCCGTAATTTTTGACGAGATTGGGGAATGTCTGGAGAAATTTGTAATCCTAATGGGATAACAACGGGTGGAACTCCCAAACCTAAAAGTTCAACTTCTTCAACTTCCTTTGTGGAAGTTAGTTGTAAAATACGACTATGTTGAAGATTACTTTTTTCTAGCAGTGATAAATATATCTTTTTTTTCAGTTGACTCTGTTGTAAAGACCATTCACACAGTAAACCATGTGGTTGATTAATATAAGGTACTTGCTTAAATCTAGAAATTATCATTGCTACAGTTGAGGCATAAGAAAATAAAGCATGAATATGTACTAAATCATATTCATGAATATGTTTCCACAGCCATTTCGTTAACTCCCAGGAAAAGGCAAATTCACGGACAAAAGAGACTTGAGGGGAGAAGCGGGGGAAGAACCTAGTAGGAATTTCTTGATACTGAGTCAATTGACATAATGGAACATCTAGCAAATCAGTTCCGTTGTCATTAGTCGTTACTAATTCTACCTTAACTTTAGTATTTTTTAGAGATTGCAGCATTTCCAAGACGGCTTGGCTTGCTCCTCCACGGTGTGGACCGACGGAAGGAATGACATGAAGAATATTCATGATTTAAATGAAAGCTTATGATTGTCGTAATATTGAGCGATTGAATAATTATACTCTCGCTGTGCAAATTCAATCAGATAGTTACCGAGGACAAGATATAAGAAAACTGCAAGCAGTGAGAATGTGAGATTACCTAATAGATAAGCTTCTGAGATACCACCAACTAATAGGGAAAGCAAACCAGACATGACAAAACTACATTTTAGATAAAAGTCTGGTCTAATTTTGGAGAGATGATTCAGCTTGAATATCATTTGTAAACTACTCCAACCAAACATAAACATTGGTATAGCACCTACTAAACCCATGCTTCCCAATACACCCAGCCATGAACTTTCACCAAAGCGCAGCCGATCGCCTACAAAGGGCGCTCCAAATAGGGGATACTTTAGAAATTGTCCCCAATAGCCACCCCATACCCAGGTACGGGTACTAATGTCTAAGTCAGACAATTTGGAAGAGCTTGGGGATAATAGTTCTGATGTATCTAGATCTGTGGGACTGAGGGAGGGTAGAACAAATGCTGCGATTACTGCGAAAATCAATACTATCTGCAATAAATTTCCACCTCGACGGCGGAAAAAAATCAGTAATGAAACAACAGCCACAATTGTACCTGTGCGAGATGCGGTCATGAACAAACCAAAGATTGCCAAAGGCAAAAACCCAGCCCAGATCCACTTCATCGGCGAATGTTTTTCATTATGAAAGAATAGGAATAAGAATGCAGGTATAGTAGCAGTAATCAAAATGGCTGCATGGTGAGGATTGCCCGTAGTACCCAAGAACCAGCCATGAATGAATGTAATGGCATATTTGTCAATTAATGCTTGATAACCATTAGCAAGACCAAAAATTACCCCAACCATGGCGAGCGACCATACCGCTAGTTGAAAATTTTCTTCATTCTGAAGCCATCGTGATGGACCCAAAATTACCATTAACACTAATCCCCCAAAGGTAGCAGCACTTAAAAAAGCAAAACCTACATTCCCATAAAGTAATATTTTGAAGAAAATTACACTTTGAACTAAGATCAGATAAATAATGGGCTGGGGTATGATTTTTTGTCGCCAAATATTTTTGGACTTGAAAGCAATAAATATTAACAACACCAACAAAATTATCGTTAATGGTCGTCCAACTTCACGAATTTGCTGGAGGGGAAAAACTAGCGGTGGGGCTTCTTTGATATATTCATTTGCAAATTTATTGAGAGATGCAGCAAAACCAAAGATAGCTATCAGCAACCATCCTAAGTGGGGGTTACTTTGGTTAGCTTTCATAAGTATAAACAAACCCCCACCTAGCAGCATCAAACCCAAAGGCGTGGCAATAAAATCAATTAATTGATTGACAAAATCCATAGATGCCTAATTACTTTACAGATTTGATGATGCTTAACCAACGCTCTGCCCATTGTTCAGATCCATAAGGTTCTGCAAACTGTTGGGCGCGGTTTCCCCACACTGGCAAATCTTCATAATTATTATGAATTCTCAGTAAGGCTTGTGCTAAGGCATGAGCATCATCAGCAGGAATAATTATTCCGTTATATCCCGAACGTATGACCTCTACTGACGAGCCACATACTTGAGTGCAGACAACAGGTAAACCAGCAGCAGCAGCTTCAACTAATGCTAATGGCCAGGGATCAAAACGACTAGGTAATAAAAAAGCCCCTGCATTGAGCCAAATATCTTTCATGGCCATGGGTTGCACAAAACCTCGGTTTTCAATCCCTGGTTGGGATTGTAGATGAAATTCCAATTCACCTTTACCGCAACAAATTAAATTCCAAGGGTCTTGAACTGCTTGGCGATACTGTTGATATGCTTCTACTAAAATATCTATTGCCTTCTCGTGGCTATAACGTCCTACAAATAAGAAAGAGCGTGGCCAGGCTGATTGGTTTCGCTCCTGCAATAGAGGAGACAAAGCTTGATAATCTATTCCACACATACCCAAAGGGGAAATATTTTTCAATGGAATTCCCAGACGACGAGCATACTGCCAACTACGCTCTCCATTAACTACAATATGAGCCATACGCTGTAAATAAGAATGCAACATCCAACGAGTTAAATATTGCTTCCAAGTACCCCACCAGGGAGTATCCATACACATAATGAATTTTATCTGGCGCAATTGAGATGAGAAAGCTAATTGACGATAGGGTGAATGAAACCATCCACACAGAACTACCACATCAGGATTGTGTTCAATTACCAATTTCTCTATTAATTCTGGTTTATCCCTTTCCTGTAAATCTAAAAGACGGTGAGGAATACCGTGCATTAAGTCATCAGCAAAAGCAGTTTGAGTCCGAGCTTTAAATGCAATGACAAATACTTCTATTTCAGGTATAGCGTGTAATGCTCGCCAGCAAGCTGTCATGTAACCAGAAATATCAGACCAGCAGAAAACAACTTTTATCATGTTCTTTTTTACAAACAATCTTTGTAAGCGCATAGCTGGACTAGCACAAGTGTTGAATCCTGCAATAAAACTTTACAATCTTTGCGTTTTACCCAGGTAAAATCCATGGTCTATTGAGAATAGAGTCATTAATTGATA
>NZ_KE384685.1:29073-66870 GCF_000426925.1 Dolichospermum circinale AWQC310F
CTGGACTAGCATCAAAATTCAGCTATGTTGGTGGAGCGTAAAGTCCACAACCAAACTGAGTAAAACGAGCTTCTTTTGCGGATAACATATATTTCATGTAGTTAAATATACTCATGGAATGTTTTCTGGACAACATCAACACAGCGTGACCAAGTATACTGTTTTGCGTGTTCTTTTCCGCGCTGACTATAATCTCCTCGCAGTTGCGAATTTTTCTCCAGTTGGATGAGAATATCAACAATGGTTGCTGTATCTTCAGGTTCAACAACAATACCTGCTGTTCCCACTACTTCTGGTAAGGAAGCGCGGTTGCTGACTACTGAAGGAGTTCCTGCTGCCATTGATTCTATTGCTGGAATACCAAAGCCCTCATAATGGGAAAGAAACAATAGTGAGGAAGCACAACGCATCAGCCGAGGTAAATCATGATCTGGTACTATTCCTAATAGTTTTACATTAGGTAAATCTTTAGCTGCTGCAACATATTCTAGTTCTGAATCTCCAGCTACGACAATCTGGATATCAGAATTTTTATCTAGCAAACCTTTGGCTACATTGAGAACAAAATCTGCACCTTTTCTTAATCTTAAACCACCAATAATGAAGGTATACGGATTATTTACAGGTCTTTCTAGCTTAATCGGATCAATTGAGGCAATATCATAAAAAGATTGTTCTACACCACAACCAACAACAATTATTTTATTGGCATCTGCTCCGAGTAATTCAATCATCCGGCGTTTGGAAAATTCGGAAATGGTAAAAACAACCCTATAATTAGCCAAAGCCCTATAAATCCACTGACTCCATTTATAACGAAACCAACGATGTTGAGGAGTATTTGACCAAGGTAAATCAGTCTCAAATGCTTGCAAATCATAAATAGTTACAGCAACTGGACAGGATGATACAGGAATATAGGTTTCCATTGGTGTAAATAACCAATCTGTTTTTTCAGAAAGGTATCTGTCCATTTTAGGAAATTGCGTTAATTTCCACAGTCGTTCGGTGATATTTTCTGGAAAGGGGAAAGTTTTTAATGGTATATCTTGCAGGGGAGAACGAGAATCAAGTTTACCATCTGCTTGTAACCATTGTCGGGAACATAGCAACTCTAAGTTTATTGACTCCTGTGAAGCTAATCCCAACAATATGTTGTTGATATGTCTTCCTGCACCTGTACAGGGTAAATAGGTACGAATGGGGTGGATATATGAAGTAATGTTCATTATCAAAAATCAAATATTTTTTTCAAACAAAAGATTTAAAATCTCTTTTTGATCCTGATAAGTTCCATCCTTTGCTTTTTCAATTCTATCTAAGTTAAAATGAACTGGGGTATAACCAAACTTCATAATTGAATCAACATAACTTTTTAATGTGATCCCTTGTGGTTCTAAAACGTAACCACAATATTCAATCATAATCCTTTTAACAATTCCATTCTTGAAGGTATTTTTTCCGCCTTCCAGAAATTTTAGTTCGTGACCTTCTATGTCTATTTTGAGAAAATCTATGTTGGAAATATTATTAAATAATACAAAATCATCTAATGTATTAACATTAACGATAATTTCCGATTGAGCAGATGTCCATTTGCCAAGTCTTCCCCATCCAGAGTTCTGATGAGGACTCACAGAAAATACAAACTCTCCTGATTCTGAAGATAATGCGATATTACTGGTTATGCAGTTATCTAAGTTATTAATTGCAATATTCTCCTCTAGCTTTTTGTAATTACTTGGAGAAGGTTCTATAGCATAGACTTTTCCCTCTGATCCTACTAATTTGCTAAGGTTAAGAGTATAAAATCCTATATTTGCACCAACATCCAAACAGACCCAACCTGGTTTTATATACTTTTTTAAGAATGTAAGTTCGTGACGTTCATAAGTGCCTAAATAAACAGATTTTTGAATTTGATCACTAAAGTCAATGTTATATTTTAATTCATTACAGCTATAGATTCCATTTTGGAAAACGGTATTAATATATTCTGATAAGAACAGTTTACCCCGAAAATCAGTATGACGATAAATGTCAAACATTTGTTGATTGCTGGTAATAATTTTACCAATGATATATGCAATTGGTCTTAGAGAATTTTTGAAACTTTTCATGTTTATATTTACCTTTGTTTTTAGTTTAGATAATCAACTACATTTTTTTATTCTTGCTTGTTAATACATAAAGTCTCCACCAAATGCAGATTAGATTTTCATCTTTCTATAAACCTCTAAAGTTGTACTTAGTGTTTTTTCCCAGCTAAAGAGAGCCGCTCTATGCAAGCTATAGTGAGAGTATTTGGCACTTAAGTCAGAGTTGCAATATAGTTTGATCATGGATTCACAAAGAGAATCATTGTCTTTCGGTGATACCAAAAGTCCAGCATCCCCGACTACTTCAGGTAAAGATGATGTATTAGAACTAATCACAGGACATCCACATTGCATTGCTTCTAAAACTGGTAGTCCAAACCCTTCATAAAGGGAAGGAAAAATAAAACCAATTGCACCACTATATATTGCTGCTAAATCATTGTCATCTACAAATCCTGTAAAGTGAATAAATTTTAAGTCAGTTTCTGTTAACTGGTTAGCATTAATCATAGATACTGCCGCATCTTTGCTACCTCCACAGATTACTAAATGTAAATCTTTCTTTTTTTCTTGCATAATAACTTGTTTAAAACAGGCTATTAAATGATTCATATTTTTATGAGGAGCGAGAGAATGAAGAGAGAGAAAGTACTCTCCTTCGGGAAGATGATATTTCTTCCTTGCGGCTTGAATAATGGATTTATCTGAAACAGGGTAAAAAAGCTCAGGAGAAGCAGCCAGATAAATTGTAACGACTTTTTCAGGATTTAACTGTCGTCTGTTTAATAAATCATTACGAGTAGCATCTGATATCGTCGTTACCCAATCATTAGGCTGGATAGTGTCTATAAGTCTTTGAGTAATACCACGTTGACCTGGAAGAAAATATTTTTCGTCTAAAATTAAAGGAGTTAAGTCATAAACTGTTTGTAAATGACGATTGGGAAGAGCTTTTCTAACTTGTTTGGGAATCCGAGGGTAAGAAGAATGAAAAATGTCTGCTTCAGCTAGTATTTCTGGAGCGATTGGTTGCCTAATTATATTAAATAATCTAGAAATGTTAACTAAAGTTGACTGCTGGATTTTCTGAAAAATATTCTTACCAGAATAGTTTTTACTGAATTGTATATTCAAATGATTGACACTTCTAGCAATGGAGTTAACTGGATATATTGCAGAACGAAGCTCAGTATAGGAATTAAGTAGCCTTTCTGTTTGAAGTGATGCTTCTATTGAGCCAGTAGCAGAAAAACTTAGGTTGTCTCCTAGTTCTTGATGCAATAAATCAGCTAATGTCCAAGCTGTACGAGCTACACCTGTTCTTGTTTTCGGGTTATCACCAACCGAAGAAATATCAAAGATTACTTTCATGATTTTATATACTATCTAATCAATAACTGGCGCATACTACCAAATGTATATCTCGTCCAATAAGCTTGGGGATTTTTGCATGATAAAATCAATATTTTTAATACTTTAATGATTTGATTTATTCTAGGTTCTTGATGAATTTTAGCTAGATTTTCATACCATAGTAACCGCTCTAGCCATAATTTAGCAGGTTTGTATAAATTTTGATATTCTGGCTCATCAAAAAGACTTTGCACAATATATTGACCTTCTTGTTTCACCTTACTTGGAGCAGTTTTTTGTTCTTGATGGCATCTAAAATTAACTAATACTTGGTTAGAATAATTAACTTTAGGATAATAATGTAGATATCTAACTACTCGGTCAAAGTCAAATTGAATTTGTAAATTTTCGTTTAAATTACCAATATTTTTTAATAATTGAGTCTTAAACCAAAACCCTGGTTGATGATAAACAGTATCTTTTTTGCTCGGTTTATTTGTAGTATTAAACTTAGTCAATAAGCCTTCAGGTGTAATATTTTGTGGAAATACTTTTACTTGATTTCCTACTTCATCGAAATTATTGACCACACCTGCAAAAGCATTATAACCTTGAATACCCTGGGCAATAGCCAGCAAAGCACCTGGCATTAAAATATCATCTGAATTTATCCAATTAAAGATTTCACCAGTTGCTCTTTCTAAGCCTTTATTGATAGCATGAGTTTGTCCCCTGTCTGGTTTACTTTCCCAGTAAGTAAGATAAGATTCATACTTTTTGATAATTTCAACAGAATTGTCTGTACTACCTCCATCAATTATTATATATTCTAAATTGGGATAACCTTGAAGTAACACTGAACGAATAGTTTCTTCCAGAAAGTGACCATAGTTATAGTTAGGAGTAACAACTGTGATTTTGGGATATTCTAGATTGAGCGATGAAAAATTAGAATCAACTGAACTCTCACAAGACCAAGGCCAGCCAATTTTATTACTTACAGGAAAATTGTTCACGATGTGTATTGTATATTATTAATTTGATTCTAAAATTGCGACAACATTAACAACTCGATGAATAATTTTGTCAGAAATATAAAGATAACGTCGAGCTAGGATTTCATCAAAAGAATGACCTACAATCTTTTCAAGAATTTGCTTAAACTTACAGATATATTTTGCATACCAAAATAGTTTACCTGGTCCCCATTGGTAATAGTCTAAAGATAAAACGCCAGTTTTTTCGCAAATACAAGTAATATTTCGGCAAATAAATCCGCTATTTTCAACCATCAGATTAAACATTTCTTGATCATATTCTCTAGCAAAAAAGTTTTTCTCTTGAGATTCTCTTTCGTAAACTGAACCCTCAATATAAACAATGTTGCCTTTTTCTTTATAGGGAACTGTTAATAATATATCTCCTTCAGGCTTCAACACACGCTTAATTTCAGTTAGTGCTTTTACGTCTCCATCTTTCTCTGGGTAGATATGCTCCAAAACAGAAATAGTAACTACTTTATCAAAAATATGGTCATTAAATGATAAACAACGTACATCTTCACGATGATATTGAATATTGGAAATTCCATAAATATCGCAAATTTTGCTGTAAAGTTCAATTTCACTATCTATAATATTAATATAATCAAAATGAGTATGAGGATACTTGTGAGCTAAAAAGATACTAAACCACTGAGGGCTGCTGACATCAAGAATGCGTTGACCTGGTTGTAGAGATAGCCGATCATAAATAGCTGAAAACTCAGCATATCTCATGTAATCAATTAATTTTAATTGTTCTAAATTTAAAGAATTTTGTTTTAATTCTTCTCCTATTTCAGAAAAACATTTCTCTAAAGTTGAGACAATAAAGTTTTTCAATTCTGGAATAAATGATGTTTTATTCATTTTCATATCCACAAATAAATTTGAGTGTATAAATACTTCAAAAAAACAACTAGAGTTTAATTTGCTCATCACATAACAAAATATTTAAAAGCTAATTTTATTGAGTTACTGATAAATTAAATCTGAGTTGATTTAAGCACTACGGACAATCTCTAGAAAGAGGTATCCAAAGGCTTGAACCTCTTCTATATTTTTAATCCTAGCTAGATTTTCCTGATCTACATCTGGACCAGAAGATAGCTGTCTCCACCATTCACCAATGAGTTCAGCTAGTTGTTCAGGAGAGTTACGATTAAAAAATACACTTCCTGGTGGGTTTTGCTCTAAATGAACTGGAAAATCAGAAATAATCATTTTCTTACCAAGACAACGAGCATCTTCGATTACTGTACTCCAACCTTCAAATAGAGATGGTTGAATCACAGCAAGAGAGCGCCGCATCAGTTGAATTTGGTCACTTCGAGGAATTAGACCTAATAAATATACTTGATTAGCTAACCCATAAGTATGGATAGTTGTCAGAATTTTATCAGAGTAGTTTGGTTGGCGGTGGTCATAAACATGACCAGTACAAACAACTTGAGGATAGATAGAATTTCCCTGAAGTATTTTCAAAGCTTCTAATACAATTAAATGGTTTTTGTGCTGCCAAAATTGATTACTAATCAAAAAGAACCTATCAGGTAAAAAATATTTACGTTGAGTTTCTATAGGATCTAATTTAAACCATAAATCTGGAAGGCTAGTGCGAAAATGCAATACTTCAGTTGCACATTGAGAATCAGGATAAAATTTCTGGAAATCAGCAGCAGATGTTTTACTGCTCAGAACAACCCTGGAACTTAATTCAGAAATTTGAGCGAAATAGCCATCACGATACTTTATTTCGGAGTCTGAAAATAAATTCGGCATATACTTGTGCTGAAAGTCAAATATCCAGGGAAATCCTCTATAGGAGAGATTGGCTTTATTAGGTGTTAAAAAAGGATAAACAAAGTCAATATTAGCCTTATTCAAAAAAGGTGATAACCGAGGTTCTGGATGTGGTTGAATAGTTCTAATAATTTTCCATTTTAAGCGATTGATAAAAGTATAAGGTTCTAATTCAGAATCTAGGTTATATTGGTAATCTAAGAGATGTTTTAATTGCTCTTGAATTTCTGGTTCAGCATATTTACCATCAAATAACAAACTAAGTTCAAAAGTTGAGCGGACTTCATGAGGTAAGCTGGATAAAGCAAAAATAATATTTTTTATATACTCAGTGCCACCTATCCAACTACGTCCCCCTTGCATTAATAGACCAATTTTCAGAGGTTTATTCATACACCTACCAACTCAGCACGACACCAGTTTACAAAAGTCTTAACTCCTCGTTTTAGTTCAACAGTGGGAGTAAAACCGATAGATTTTAATTTAGAAATATCAGCTTGCCAATTAAGAGGATTTCCTGGAGGGACAATATTGTCAAATTCAGGTATAAACTTTACCTCTAGTGAATTTAACACCATTGTTGCCAGTTCAGAAATTTTTACCTCTTTGCCTGTCCCTAGATTATATACTTCTCCTGCCATTGGTGCAGATTCAACAACAACGTTTAATGCTCTAGCAATATCTAAAGCATGGATAAAATCACGGCTTTCTTCTCCTGTACCTTGTAGTAATAAAGAACCTTGAGTGATTGCTTTTTGGCAAATATCCCAAAGAACTTGACGACGTAAACCGGGTCCATAAGCAGAAAAAATTCTTAAACTAGCTGTTGGTAAAGCATAGATTTTTGTAAATTCTAGACACATTTGCTCACACATCAGTTTATGAAACCCATAGGGTGAAATAGGAGAAACTATTTGTGCTTCAGTTACAGGTAATGACTGAGGATTTCCATAGACTGCTGCGCTGGAAAGGAAGATAAATTTACACTTAGGAGAATAGAGACGTAGTGAATTAAGTAATTCAAAGGTAACTACCGAATTTGTATAAAAGTCTGAGATAGGTTCAGAGACAGATAAACCAACTGATGCACGACCAGCACAATGAATGCAAATTGAAGGTAGATGTTCCTGTAATATTTCCTTTAAATCAGAACTTGGTAATCTGAGGCAATAGTATTTTGTGAGGTTGGCTAAAGGTGCATTTTCTGCTGGAGATGTACCAATACCGATGATAGACCATCCTTGTTCTGAGAAATAACGGGTAATGTAGCGCCCAAGAAAGCCAGTTACACCTGTAACCAAAGCAATTTTATTATTTTCTGTCATCGCTTAACGGCTAGGAATGAATACAGTCGTCCAGGGCTATTTAATTTTTGTGATACATACCAACCATAAAAGTCTTGCAATATGTTAAATTCAGATAACTTAGTCCCTAATGTTACTCCACAGAACTTTGACAAAGAAGATTTAACTAAATTTTGATATTCTGCTTGACTCATTGGTGCATAGTTGATAACACTTTCTAATGGAGCAAAAGAGCGAATTATTTGCAATTCGGCGGAAGAAATAGCATCTTTATATTCTTCTAAAAGATAGGCATTTTCTCCACCATAGAGATGATGAAGAGGATGAGAATCTAAAAATTGTTGTAAATCTTCTTTTCGAGAAATAATATGTTCACGGGTAGCAATAAAATAACCACCGGGCTTCAAAACTCTTGCTGCTTCTTTACACAGTTGTTTTAAATCCTTTGCGTGATGTAATACTGCTCTACCATAGACAATATCAAAACAATTGTCAGTGAATGGCAATGTTTCACCCCAATCCTGCACAACTTGAATAGATAAATCTGTGTTTTTAGACAAACGATGAATTGCGTCAGCACCTACTAAGTCACTGGAATCTGGTTCTAATGCTGTCACAGAACATCCAGCTTTAGTAAAAGCGTAACTAGAAATTCCTCTCCCTGCTCCTATATCTAGAACTTTCCCTGGGATTTTCGGTTTCAGAAGTTGAATTAAAGCAGTCCATTCTTCGCTTTGGCTAAAACGTTCAGCAGCAGATTCTAGGGGGTCATCATAATAGCAATGCTGAACCAGTTCTTGTTTTTCAGGCTGATTTCTTAACCATTGAACTGCTTCTTCCCAACTATATTTAAAGTTTGAATTCATTGATTAAAACCTATTTCCATAATTCTAAAGCAGCAATACCTCGGCTACAGGCAGCGTAATCAGGATCATATTCTTTGGTACTATTAGGGTTAAAATATTTAGTATCATGAATATTAAAACCTTCAAATTTTTCACAATACAGCTTATCACCTATTCGCCAACCACCTGATTCATAGCAATAGTATGTTTCTATCAGTTTAGAGGGGGAAAAGACATCAATCATTTTGTTAATTAAGTTTGAATCGAATTGCTGATACCAACCGAAATCAGTATATTTTCCGTAAGGAACTGTGATGTATACTTTTCCACCTGGTTTTGTTACTCGTTTTATTTCCGATACTGCCTTTAGGAAATCGAGTTTATTATTTTGTTTAAATTTATCATTAGGTGAATACATAGAATTATCCATCCCAATATGCTCAAGTGTTGATATAGATACTACCTCATTGAAGTAATCATTCCTGAAAGGCATATAACGCAAATCACCAAAGTGGTATGATATTCTACTTTTCCAAAAACAATCAGCTTCTGGCTCTAATGTCATAATAGAGACTTCTTTCTTATTAAGCTTTAGATGAGATAGAATGTATTGATAATTGAGAATTGAACCTGCATCTAACAGCGTTCCTTCCGCATTAGCAACGCGAGATAGAAACCAAAGATATTCAACTACCCTTTCATCTAAAAACTCACCATAACCTTCTGGGAGTGCTAGATTTTTTCTAAATGTTTCTATTAAACTTTCTTCGTTAATAGATTGTTTTATAAAATATTCTTTAAACTGAGAGTAGCCATTTGACCAAGGTTTTCGACCATTTTTGATATATAAATCTATTAATGCTTGACGAGAATGAATTGTTTTTTTCAGTATAACTTGATTATATATTTTTTTGATTTCATTCTTAATGTTCATAATTTAATTCCTTAACGATTTTTGCTGGATTACCTGCAACTACTAAAAATGGAGGTACATCCTTGGTAACTACACTACCAGCAGCTACAATAGCACCTCTACCTATTTTAACACCTTTAAGGATTGTAGAATTAAAACCTATCCACACGTCATCTTCTATAAATAAAGGTTCAGAATAAATATCAAAATCATTATTTTGGGGATGACCATAAGAAAGAATTTTTATAAAGTGTTCATGTCTCAGTTTTGTATCTAAAGAATGTGAGTTAGTGTCATGAATATTAACATTATGGGATATAAGAACCCGATCACCTATAGTTATTGAATTCGCTGACCATATTCTTGTTCCTTCTCCTACATAGCAATCTTTTCCGATTTTGATTTGACCAGCATGAGCAAATATCAATAACTCACCTTTAATAACTGAATTAGACCCTATTGATATTAAATCTGGTTTATTTGATAAATTGTGTATTCTACCACAACCTAACAATCTAGTAGACATATCTGAATTTGTATTCAGAAATAACATTTGATTATTATCTATATTCATGTCCAAAATCAATAATGTTTTTTATAAATTTATATAATTTGTATTTAGCTTTTTTAAATAAAATGGAAATGATATAAAAAGAGGATCTACTACCAGTAAAACTAGTAAAAAGATTTTGTTTTGTTTTTACCTTCAAGTATTTAAAAACAATTTGAGATTTATTCATGCTAATTTTATTCTTTTCAGGGAAAGAAAAAATATTTTGTTGTGAGATTATTGTTTCAAATACAGTATTAACACCACAATGAACACCACTACCATCAAATCCTATATTCTTCACAAGAGAATGTGTAGGATAAAGTGTAATTCCATTTAACACAAATGTACTCAAATACCATCTAATAGCCCATGAATCTATTTTTCTATTAAGCTGATTCTCCAACATTTCAAAATAAGGATAACTATTATTAAGATTAAATTTATTTCTCAATTTCCTATTATTTTTCAACTCTATATATCCTGACATCAATGGATCAAAATGATTCCAAGCTCTTTGCCATGTAGCCCATCCCCAAGAAGTAGTAAAAGGTAAAAATATAGCATCAGCTTTTGTATGTTTTAGTTCAACTGGAAACATATAGCCAGATATTTGCATCACTTCAGGAGTATCTTCATACTGATTTAAAGCAGTGTTCATGTAATTCAAGAAAAATGGAGAGAGAATTAAATCATCTTCTAAGACAATAACTTTACCATATTTACTACAAAGTTCTGTAACACCTTGAATAATTGAGTTAGCTAATCCTAGATTTTGCTCCCTTTCAATAATATGAACCTTCCCACACCATTGTTTACTTCTAACAACTTCCCTTACTTGTGTAACAGATGCTTCATCTTCTGGCTTTTTAGCAGCATCACAAAATATAAATAACTCACTTGATTCTGCACCTTCATTTTGAGCAAGTGATTCTAGTGATTGTTTTGTATGTTCGGGTCTTTTATAAGCGAAAAATGCGATTGGGGCTAAACTCATAACTTATAAAGTTATTACCACGTTTTTATTTACAACTGCTTCGATGATTAAGTACATTACTTAAAATTCTCCACAATTGACTTATACTCTTGTCCATAGAGTAGTTTTCTAGAATATGTTCCCTGGCTTTTGCACCCATATTACCAGCTAATAATGGATCTTCAGCTATTTTAATCATATATTCTGCCATATTATCAATATCTCTTTCTTCAACTAAAAAACCCGTTTCTCCTTCAATAACTACATCTTTAATACCAGCATGACGAGTGCTAATGACAGGTAATCCCGATGCTCCAGCTTCCAGTATAGCCACGGGTGTGCCTTCCGTGTCACCAGTTTGTGCTTTAACAGAATGTTGAACAAATGCTCTGGCTGTTGTCATTAGTTCTGCTACTTCAACATGATTGCGGAATCCTAGAAATTCAACATTATCGACTATTCCTAATGCTTTAACCATATCTTTACACGGATTGTATAATTCTCCGTTTCCCACCATCTTTAACGTTGCTGATGGATGTTTATCTAGTAACTTTTTAAAAGCTAGTAGTGTTAAATGAGGGGCTTTTTTATCAGTAAACCGCCCAACCGCAACGAATATAGGAGGTGCCGTTGCGGGTGTTGCTTGATCAAACAAAGAAACATCTACACCATAGGGATTATAATGTACCTTTTCTTTAGGAGCTTTTAAGTTTAGTAATTGTTGTTCCATATCCTTAGAAACAACTATAATGGCATCAGCTTTTAAAAACATTTGCCTGTAATCATTTTGATGTTCTGCCAAAATAGCATCAACGTAAGCATCTCCACCATGAAAATGAACAACACATGGTACTCTTGCTTCTAAACAAGCATCAATTACACATATTCCCGTTAATCCATATTCTGCTAGAACAATATCTATTTTATTTTTTTGAAGAAATCTTTTTAGTATTTGAGTTTGGAAATAGTTAGGGGATTTGAGAATATTTTTCCCAAACAAGTAGGTGATGAAATGTATATTACCATTTATGAAAGGTTTCCCATCTTCATGATAGTAAGGTTTAAGCCCAGGATACCAAGTATTATGATGTAAATGTCTCACTTTTGCTGGTAAGTGATCAATATGAGCGCGAATGAAGGTTTCAGAGTAAGAAGATTGATTTGCTTGAATAAGGCAAACTGTTTTTTGATTCATCCTAATTTGAATAATATTCTGGTCCAAGTTTTTTGACATACTCTAATTAAATTACCAATTACAAATCTCCATTTCTTACCACGAGAATGTCTTAATAGAAGATAGTGATATTTAATAAAAGTTCTTAAATCTTGTGATTTTGTTGCACAATGAATGACATTATGAATTGCTCTTAAGGTTGCTTGATTGAGATTAGATTTATTTATTATGCCAGATTTAGAAATTAATCTCCAAAATTCATAATGCCTCTGAGATGCTATTGTTATACCTTTATCAGAGTTGCTTAGATACCCATGTACTCCACCTTGGTGAATACGGTAAACACTCATAATTTCATTGATATATTTTATCTTGCCATATCGGGAAGCAATTATCCACAAAGCATAATCTCCAAAAAAAACAGAATTAAACCAATTAGGTAAATTTTGAATCAAGTCGGTCTTGATTACGACTGAACAAGTTGCAATATAGTTACTTCCTTCAAGGAGGTTATCCAAAGTGCTAATTTCTGGAGTTAAATTATCATTATTTAGTCGGTTTCTTTCGATATAATCCTCATTAATAATTTCAGTATTATGAAAGCAAATGGCAAAGTCTGGATTAGCTTCTAAAAAATCAACTTGTTTTTGAAGTTTCAGAGGATCTGTCCAATAATCATCACCTTCACAGAGAGCAATATACTTTCCTTTAGCTGAATTAAATAAATCCGATAAAAATCCAAAACGTCTTAAAGAATATTGATTTTCAGTTTGCAAGATTAATTTAATTATATGAGGGTATTTTTCTTGATATTCTCGGACAATTTTGGTTGTATTATCAGTGGAAGCATCATCATGAATAATAACCTCTATAGGAAAATTCGTCTGTTGCATTAGAAAACTATCAACTGCTTCACGAATAAATTTTTCTTGGTTATAGGTAATGCAACAAACACTAACTAGAGGGGTTAATAATGTCATAATTTATAATTGGCTTTACTGTTTTAAATACCTTTCTCAGATTCGAGAAAAGATTTTTCAATTTCCAGAAGATCCTGCTTTCGGGGTGCAATTCTTTTAAGTGGAGAACCAGCATAAATAGTAAAAGATTGACAGTTTTTCTTCACAAGACTTAAAGCTCCAATTGCTACACCTTCTTCTAGGACTACTCCAGGTAAAATAATTGATCCTGAACCAATAATTCCATGTTTACCAATAAAAACATCACCATGAGTGACGTTAGTAAATTCTGCGGGAATGGTAGGGTTAGTCATTGCACTTCCGCTATAGTCATCATTGCTACTGTAAATAGATACTCTGGATGAGAGATTAGAAAAATCAGATAAAACGATTTTACCACTTCCCATTAATGATGAATAAATAGCTATATGAACATTTCTACCAATGGAAATACCACCCGCACCTGCTGATAAAACACAAAAGTCATCTATTCTAACATTATCTCCTATTTCGATATTGGCACAATTATAATAGGAAGACTTATCAGAAAGTAAAACATTCTTACCAACTTTGGTAAATCCCATTTTATTTATTTGTTCATTTGTTAGCCAAGCCATAATTTTTAGTTATTGTGAAATTTAATCCTAATCTTAGGATTTTATTAAATTGATTTCTTTACAATTATTATTAGTAATTATCAATCTAAGAATTTGACAAATCTTATTAATATCATTTTCAGAAATTGTTGTTCCTGTGGGCAGAATTAAAACTTTTTGAGTTAATTTTTCCGTCTCAAGTAACAATAAACCAGAATGGGGAAAATAGGAACGATAGGGTTGCATCCGATGACAACCTGGATAAAAATAGCGTCTAGCGATCACATTTTCTGCATGGAGAATTTTAATTAAAAAATCACGGCTAACTTTGGTTAGCTCCTCGTCTATTTCTAAAACAATATACTGATAGTTATGTTTTTCGGCTTCATTCACAGGAAATAAAGTAATTCCCGGAATATCTGCAAAACCTTCCCGATAACAGTAATAATTACGGCGATTGACTTCTATAAACTCCTCTATGCTTTCTAGAGAAGTTAACCCCATAGCGGCAGAAACTTCGCTCATTTTACCATTAGTGCCTAAATAAATGACATTATCAAAGCCAGAAAAGCCAAAATTTTTCATTAAGCGCAGTTTTTGATTTAAGTTATCATCATTGGTGACAATAGCTCCTCCTTCAAAGGTATTCATAAATTTGGTAGCATGAAAGCTAAAAACCTCAGCATTACCAAAATTACCGATCATTTTGCCCTGATAGGAACAACCAAAAGCATGGGAAGCATCAAACATGAGCTTAAGATGGTGGTTGTCGGCAATTTCTGCCAATTTTTCCACATCACAGGGTTGTCCCCAAACATGAACCCCCATAAGACCAGATGTGCGGGGAGTAATCAAAGATTCTATTTTATTAGGGTCAAGGGTATGGGTTTTCGGGTCAATATCGCCAAAAACGGGAGTTATTTCTTGCCATTGTAAAGCGTGGGCTGTGGCAATAAACGTAAAGGAAGGAATAATAACTTCCCCTTTTAACTCTAAGGCTCGAATTACTAACTCTAAGGCAATAGTACCATTACAAACTGCAATACAATGTTTAACACCTAAATAGTCAGCTATCCGTTGCTCAAATTCTTGAACAAAAACACCATTATTAGATAACCAACGGCGATCTAACATATCATTTATCCGAGCTAAAAGCTTTTCTCTATTACCAATATTCGGACGACCAACATAGAGTTTTTCGGGAAAAAAAGGCTCACCTCCGAAGATAGCTAGATGTTGGATATTATTCTTACTGTTGGGAGATTTTTTTAATATCATAGTTATAATATTATAATAAATGATCCTTAAATTGCATAGAGAACTGTTTCTTCTGAATGAGTTGTAAAATGTCCAAGGTATAATTTATAGTCCAATCCTAATGAATTAATAAACTCTGAGATATTAGATAAATCATCACAATTGTGATAAACTGAGATAGCTAATTTGGGTTTAAACCTTTTTAATGATTTAATAGATCCTTTAAGGGCATTTAGTTCAGCACCTTCTATATCCATCTTAATAAAATTAATTTTTTGGATATCAAATCTTTCAGTAAAATCATCAATAGATATGGATATAGTTTCACCCTGAACATTTGATTCAGGGAACTTTTCAAAAGATATACGACTGGCTGGTCCATTATCAATGTAGTACATAGTTTCCCCTGAACTACTCCATAAAGGATGTGATATGACTTCAATTGATTCTTTGAGTTTCGGATTTTGATCAAGATTTTTTTTCATAATCTCAATATTAGTGGGTATAAACTCAAATGAGTAAACTTTTCCTGTTTCACCTACTTCACTAGCAAAGTATAGTGCCGTATCTCCCCAACAACCCCCAGCATCAATAACAATATCACCTACTTCTGCTTTAATAGCGTTATTGCTTGGGCAAACATACTGTTTCAAATAAAAGGTGTTTAAAACCCCAATTGGCATATAATATAAACTAATGTTATGTTTTGCATTGTCTACATTAAAAAGGGATAGTTTAAAGTTTAGAAAGTTTGGATCGATGTAGTTTCTCAAATCTGAACTTTTTTCTATTTTTCGCAATAATTGCCAATATTCAGGATTATTTAAGGGTAGCTTATATCGCCTGCAACCTAATATTCGGTATGCTACTACATTTAATAATAAGTTGCGAGAGTAGTCATCATCTAAAATTTCATATATATTATGAAATTCTTTATTTGCAAGAATATATTGGTGTATTATTCCTGATAATTCACTATAGAATTTTTCTTGTTTGGAACATGATAATAATCGAAAATTATGAATAAGTTTTCTTAAAAATCTCACAAGTAAATTATATTCATAATGTTTACTTGTATAAGTTCTAACATTATCAAAGAAAATATTATTAATGTTTTTTATCAATTCTCTAAGCAAAGAGTCACTAAAATTAGAGGTTTTCATAAATTTTCGTTGTATTTTTGATTGTAAAAATTAAATATGTTGACTTAGATTTTCTACTTTCCAAGCTAGATTTGGTCTAACTATACCTGGCCATTTACCATGCCAATTCCCATGCCTTTCAATATCATGAATAGTAAATGTTATTATATCATGAAAACTACATATAACAGTAGAGGTATCTTGAACTATCATTAACATTATTTGATAACTACCATCATTAAGAAAATTACTAGGTATATAACAACTTCCTTTAATTAATCCTGAAGGAGTAATTATAGAGTCAGAAACTGATGCAAAAATACAAAAACCCTCCATATTAAGGAGATGCAAACTAAAATTTAGTTCTTTACCATCAAGATAATTCCAATATCTGCATTCAATTATTAATGGTGTTTCTATAGTGAGTTCATGATTTAAGGTATCATTATTAGGAAAAACACCAATATAATTTAAGCGAACTTTTTCATTACCAGGAGCATTAGCAGGATCATCCCAGTGTTTTTCCATATCTAGGGATGTAATTACTGTATCTAAATACTGGGAAATCACTTTATTTGTTTCACCTTGGCATAATACACTTCCTAGTTTGAGAAGAATACTACGATCGCATAAACTTCTTAATGCTGTCATATTATGACTTACAAATAAAACCGTCCTTCCCTGCTTCCCCACATCCTCCATCTTCCCCAAACACTTCTTCTGAAAAGCAGCATCCCCCACCGCCAAAACCTCATCCACAATCAAAATCTCCGGTTCTAAATGCGCTGCCACCGCAAACGCCAACCGCACATACATCCCCGAAGAATACCGCTTTACTGGCGTATCCAGAAACTTTTCCACCTCAGCAAACGCCACAATTTCATCAAACTTCTGTTTAATTTCCTCCTTACCCATTCCTAAAATCGCACCATTGAGAAATATATTCTCTCTCCCAGTCAACTCTGGATGAAACCCTGTTCCTACCTCCAATAAACTGGCAACCCTACCCTTAATTTTAATACTTCCAGTAGTAGGTTCAGTAATACGGCTTAAAATCTTCAGCAATGTTGATTTTCCTGCTCCATTGCGCCCAATAATTCCTACTCTATCACCTTGTTTAATATCAAAGGATACATCCTTTAAAGCCCAAAATTCCTCAAAAGCAGGATTTTCATTCTTAGCTTGAGGATTAATGAGACTACCAATAGATTTAACCTTATTAGTAATAACATCTCGCAGTGCTGTATAACGTTCCTGTTGTTGATGTCCAATAATATATTTTTTACCTAGATTTTCAACTCGAATAACTGTATCTGACATGGTATCAATTAACTAAGAATTTCAACAATACTAATTTGATAAATGAGTTAGTAGTTTTTCAATGCTTAAAAAGTTTTTCGTAAATTCAACATCTTTTACATTTACATTACTGTAATTTTAGAATTTGCTCTTTATTAAGGAGAATTTTAAAACTTTTATACATGAACAAATGATTATTTAGTCATGGTAAAAATTTATAAAAAACTTTTATTGTATGAATTTAAACATTTGTTAATTACCCCTATATTTGAATAGGATTTTCTCCTCAGCTTGTTTAAATTCAATATCAAATAAATCAAACACAACTTCCCTACCCAATAAAACTTCTTGGCAATCCTCATTTTGTAACCAGGCAACAGGAGCAGAAAAGGTATAATTATCAATCTGCATTTCAACTTGTCGGAGTACATATTGAACACTCCCCCCTACTCCCTCTCCATTACTAAGAAGTTCTCCTTGAGAGAGGGTATATCCTAAATCTGTACCTAAATACAAGGTAATTAGACTAATATCTGAACCAGAATCTACCAGCATTTCCAAAATTTTAGTATTTTGAAATGTCAAACATACTTCATATTTTGGTTGCCAATCATGTTTTTTCACTGTTCTAAACCGCACGGGTAAAAACTTAACTGGCTCAATAAATTCGTTTTCGTAGATACGCTCAGTAATGTATTCAGAAGGGTTTAATTTCTGAAGGTCAATTTGCTGTGTCATTATTCTATAATCTTGGTGATGAGCTACTATACCATCCTTGGTGTAAATAATCCATTCTCCACGATATTGTTTTAGTTTTCCGTAATTTGCCTTACGCCATTCTTTAGGACTATTGTATTTTTCCTTCATAGTTTTTGCTAATGGCTATCCTGTAAAATTATTTTATCCTAAAATTCCTAATAAAACCTTACCTAAATCTAGCAAATCATCTGGAATTTTAAAAAGGTTTAAATCTTGATAGATAGTTTTTTCCATTTTATCTAATTTCCCAAATTGCCACAAATTTCCAATAGTCACAGCACAATAAAATATATCTTGATCTCTGACTTGAGATAAAGCAATTAATTCCACCGCTAGTTGTGTAAAACCTTTGGTTAAATCATCTTTCTTTGCTTCAATTACTAATAAATTATGTTTAGATTCTAATAAATAATCTAAAGTTTCTTTTAACCGCTCATTCACTCTTAACGGATATTCAATTTTTAGCTGACAATTACAGATAGCAATAATTTCCAACAAAACGGGAGCTACTAAAGTTTCTCGTCTCGCAGTTTCACTACTTAAACTAATCAAAGGTAAAATTTTTCTGATTTTTTCTTTAACTAGTAACAGTTCATCTATACATTGACTTGTTTGTGGCAAAGATAACTCTGTTTTGATAAATGAATAATCAAATTCTCTTAAAATATCATCAGTTTCATAGGGTAAATCAAAGTAAGAACTAAAGGTATAAGATTGATCCTCTTGTAATATTTTGATTTTAGGTATCATTGATTGGCTTAAAATTAAGGCATTGTTTACATTACACCATGATTATACCTCCTCTGGTTGCCAGTTTTCATCTATAGCTTGCTCAGGAGTACAAAATATTTCTCTAGGAAAAACCCCAGCATCCAATCCAGTTTTGACTATGGTAATATCTCTAGCATCTTGATATGTTTCTGAAAATACAGGGGTTTCCGCTTTTATGAGGTACATCTTAAGCCCCCTCCTCGCACCCCCCTCAATCCCCCCGCAGCGGGGGGAAGAAAAGGCTAAACTTTTGATATTGGAGGGGGTTGGGGGTGGGGTTCTTGTACCTCATAACATCGGGAAGTGCTGTATCTCTAACCAGAAAGGTTTAAGACTAGGATTTCTTTTTAAAAGTTTCTGAATTTGTTTTCTTTCTTCTATAATTGTACCCTGCCATGCAGGAATATTATATTCTCTTTCTTCTTGCCAATATGGCAATTTTAATAAATGCTCAAATAATACTAGCAATCGGCTTTCTAATTCATGCTTTTGAGAATTACCCAAATCTTCTAACTCTAGGATTAAGTTTTTCCAATCTAATTGATCTAAATTTTGATGCTGAATTTTATGAATAAAAGAGTAGTTTCTATCCATTGGTAGAAATCTTGATGGTATAAGTTATTTAACTCTTGTTTAGAATCTAACATAATTGATTATTTAGATTTCTTGTGATCAAGGTAACCATTCAGGATTGAGAATCTCTGTTAAGGAATAAGGACAATTTTCAGGGAAGATTGCTGGAGATAGTTCAGATTTACGAATGGCATTATTTCTAGCTTTAATGTAAATCTTATCCAGTATTTTTGCACAATGATTATAAAGAACTTTAGACTCCAATAATGAATCTAATTCAGACCTAAAATTATCAATTTCTTCAATCCATCCTTTAGCACAATAGGATTTCTCACTTTCCCAATATTGATAAAGAAGTAAGTGTTTAATAAGTTGTCTCAAATAACTTTCTACCTTATGTCGTTGTTCGTTTCCCAATGCAGTGATTTCCTCAATTAAATGTTCCCAGTCAATATTTTCTAAATCCCGATTTTGTAGTTGGTTAAGGGTAATATCTAACCATTCAGGATAATCTTGTTCATAAATATCGTAATTTGCTGGTGTAGGTTGCATTTTACTTACTCAAATACAGTTTAAATATTGATGTTTGGTGGACAGAAATCTCTATAAATTGATTCTCTGTTCTGCTAGTAATTAACTTAATTTAGCTGATTTGTTGCGGATTAGACTCTAACTCCGACTTAATTAGTCTCACAAATACACTAATAATTTTTTCTGGTTGATTTATGTAATACTCATCTAAATCAACTACCACTAGATTACCAGTTAATTGCAAGAACACCCATTGATTACCATTGGTAACACAACCATAAATATTTTCAACATTATTTCCCTCGGATTGATTTAATTGAGCAGCAGCAATCATTTCTGCAATACATTGCGCGAATCCTTGTTTAAGATTATCATTTTTTGCCTCCACCAAGGCAATCACGGGAGATGTTACATATAACTGTTGAGATGATAGACCGATTAAGAAATCGCAAAATCCATTTAAACCTTGCTCAATATTAACATTAAAATCAATTCCTGAGAATAAACTAATTTTATTATCTAATAATCTTCTGACTTCAATTAAAACAGGCGCAATAATCATTTCTGATTTGGCTTTTTCTGTACTAATTGCTTGAGCTAAGGGAATATTATTTTGTAAATATTTGATAAAAAAAGCATCAACTGTTAACTGGTCTAAAGCAGTGAAAACATTTGTTCTTTCTTCAATATTAATGCCAAATATTTTAGTGATTTTGTCTAGAGTAAAGTCACTGTAAGCCATTTTTTATAACCTTAATTTTGCTTACAAATTAATTCTTTTTTCTGCTATTAACTGTCTTAATTTAGCTAATTCTGCTTCTGCTAAATCAGCCCTTTGGGATTCTTGTTCTGCCCTTTGGGCTTCTTGTTCTGCCCTTTGGGATTCTTGTTCTGCTATTTGAATTGCTTGGTTGGCTTTGAGTATTTCATTTTTGGCTGCTTCTTGGGGGGTAGGGATGATAGTTCCTTCTAAGGAGAAGTAACGCAATTGGCCATTGTCAATACCCAGGAAAAAGCCCAGGGCTTCACTCCATAGCCATCCTTGGGCGTTGGGCGTGATGGGGCGATATTTATTATCCTCTAGTCTAAAGCCTGCAAATTCTAAGGTTTCGGGTGAAAAGTAAAAGTATTCAGGGGTATGAAATCTTTCTGCGTATAAGTTGAGTTTGGTGGTGCGATCTACATTAGCGGTGGAGTCGGACAGTAATTCAATAATCAGGTCGGGATAACGCCCGTCTTCTTCCCACACCACCCAGGAGTTGCGTGGTTCTCTGGTGGTGTTTTTGACTAAGAAAAAATCTGGATCTCGAAACTCACGATTTTTGAGTTGCTGACGACTGAAGTAAATGGTCAGGTTTGCACCAATGAAAAAATCATCCCGCTCTTGCCATGCCCATTCTAGTCCGCTGACTAGCAGTAATAACTGCATATAGTGCAGGGAGCTTTCCATTTCTGGTTCATCACTTAAAAGTTTACTGGCATCGGGCATTTGCAACTCTAGTTCGCGGGCTGTAATTGCTGCCATGGATTTGTTCTCCTGATGCTTTGGATGATTATCTATGAGTTTAACTACCCTATCGGCGATTATAAATCGCTACTACACAAACAAAGTCTAGCTGCGTGGACTAAATAAAAATTTAGGGTCTCTATTCTTCAAGGGCGATGTCTACGCTCGACAATTTTCGTTCATTTTTTCCCCTTAATTGTTTATCTTCAAATAACTTTACAATCCCCAAGGACTAATTTAAGATTTCATAAATTTTTGTCTCTTCTCAGGGGAAGAGGCCTTCTGGTCAATTCAGAGTTCCTACTGCATTTGCATCAAAATCATCAAAAGGAATGGCTGTGGCACGATAATCTGATTGGAGACTGGCAATTAAATTTAGCACTTCTTGGCGATCTCGGATATCTAAATAGCAAATAAGCTGAATATCACTATCTATTTTTAGAGATTGTGACTAGGAAATAGTCATCACCGTTTTCAAATTACTTACTTATTTAGAGTCTCAATCAAGAACAAGAACAAGTAAAAGTAAATACTGTTATCTTTCTGCTAATAACTGTCGTAATCTTACTAACTCTGCTTCAGCTAAATCAGCACGTTGCCTTTCTTGTTCAGCACGTTGCTTTTCCTGTTCTGCCCGTTGTTTTTCTCTTTCTTCTGGCGTAGGCAACCAGTTATGATCTTTATCATACCAACGTAACCACTGTCTGGTTAATCCTTGATATTCTCCTTCCCATAATCCTAAACCTAATTCTGCTTCTTCTAACCATACCCCTAGTCCACTGATAGATAGTGGTTGATAACGGTTCATTACTAACCCAAAACAGTGGAACTCGTTGGTATAGCGGTTATAGACAAAATAATAGGGGATTCTCAGAATTTGCTCATATACTGTCCATTTATTGGGAGGTTGATTAATTTCCCGTAAGTTTTTACCTAAGTCTTCGTTTTCTGTTCCTGGTGATATTAGTTCTACTACTACAAAGGGATATGTTCCTTCACACCAGGTAACATAGCTTAATCTCAGTTCTGTTTGTTCATAAAAACGAGATACTCCTAATACTGCAAACCAATCTGGTCTTTTATACCATTGTGTATGCTTGCTGTCATAGTATAAGTTTAAGTCGCTGGCTGTAAATACATTATCTTCTGTATAAGAAGGAGGACGAAAGGTACTACGCAATAATTCTGGTTGTAAAAGGTGAAATTCGTCTGGCAACCCTGGCTCCTCTGCCTCTTCGCTAGGTAAATCATACATCGTTGGCAGTGTTTGTTGAGGAGGTAATGGTGGATCTGTTTGATACATAGTTGATTAACTCCCTATAACCGCTCTCTCAAAATCATCTGTAGTATTGCACAAGAACTCAGGATTTAATATCTGCTATATAAAACCTAGACAAAACTAGACTTTATTTTCTACTTCAATGGGAGCATGGGAGCGGTTATCCCTCGGTAGACTTTCACGCCTTAGCCTGACGCGATAAATTAATTGCCGCATTTAGATCCCTATCCACCTCAAAACCGCTTCGTAGGGAGAAGATTTAGACATAAACGTTAGCCACCAATTACTTTGCCATTTTATCAAAAAATCTAAATCACATCCGCAAATGTCCGTTCCATCTTGCGGAAATACCAAATTCCACTCACTAATAGTAAAAATACTAGAGCCATAGAGAGAATAAAACCCGGTAAATATAACTGGGAGTTACCACCCAAAATTGCCCAGCGAAAACCATCAATTACTCCTACCATAGGGTTTAATGAGTATATGAACCGCCACTGTTGTGGGACTATACTACTACTAAATCCTACGGGGGAAATATATAAACCAAATTGGACAATAAATGGCACAATAAAGCGAAAATCTCGATATTGGACATTTAATGATGCTAACCACAAACCCGCTCCCATGGAAGCAGCAAAGGCAACAGCAATAAACAATGGTAAAGTTAAAATCCGCCAAGTAGGAACAAAGTTATACCATGCCATTAAAGCCAGTAAAATCATTCCAGAAATCATAAAGTCTACAAAGCTCACTACTACCGCACTTGTAGGAACTACCAATCTAGGAAAATAGACTTTAGATAGTAAGTTAGCATTGGTAATTAAACTATTACTACACTCTGACAGAGAATTGGAAAAGAATTGCCAAGGCAACATGGCAGAAAATACTAATATTGGATAAGGCGCACCTGCTGATGGTAATTTAGCTAATTGTCCAAATACTACTGTAAAGACTACCATTGTTAAGAATGGACGAATCAGCGCCCAAGCTATACCAATAGCTGTTTGTTTATATCTAACTAATATATCTCGCCAAGCTAGGAAGTAAAATAATTCTCTATATCGCCATAAGTCTTGCCAATATTGCTTTTCTGTGCGCCCTGCTTCTATTATCAGTTCTGGCTGGGAAGTGGTTTGTTTCATGATTTTGATTTTGACAACCTTGCTTTCACCATCATTTTCACTACATCCTGCATTTTATACTTAGCTTCCCATCCTAACTGGTTTTTTGCTTTATTGGGATTACCTTTACCTATAGCTAAATCTGTAGGTCTAAACAGACTACTGTCAACAACTACATGATCATGCCAGTCTAAATTTAGAGATGTGAATGCAGTATTGACAAAATCTGCTAAGGAACTGCTTTCTCCCGTCGCAATCACATAATCATCGGGCTGTGCTTGCTGCAACAGCAAATACATGGCTTCCACATACTCTTGCGCCCAACCCCAGTCCCGCTGAATTGACATATTACCTAAATATAATTTTTCCTGACTACCCTGGGCAATACGACAAGCAGTAGCCACAATTTTTTGTGTCACAAATCTTTCTGGACGTAGCGGAGATTCATGATTAAATAAAATTCCTGAGCAAGCAAATAAACCGTAAGCTTCTCGGTAGTTAGCTACTTCCCAAAAAGCAGTGGCTTTAGCTACAGCATAAGGACTTCTGGGGCGAAATGGTGTTGTTTCTTCCGCTGCTATATTCCCAGTATCACCAAAGCATTCACTCGATCCTGCATTGTAAACTTTAATTGCCGCGCCTAAAAAGCGAATGGCCTCTAATAAATTAAGTGTTCCCGTAGCTATACTTTCTAGGGTTTCCACTGGTTGTCCAAAAGATAACCCTACGGAAGTTTGTCCTGCTAAATTATAGATTTCATCTGGTTGAATTTTTGTGAGTACCTGTAAGACGCTACGAAAGTCAGTTAAGGACATTGACTCTAGCTTTACTTGGTCTTTAATGCCTAAGTAAACTAAATTCTGGAAAGGCGAAATTTGGGCATCTCTCGATGTTCCACAGACTGTATAGCCTTGGTTAAGAAGGAATTGAGCCAGATAAGCTCCATCTTGTCCAGATACTCCACAAATCAGAGCTTTTTTCATATCAATTCATAATCGAAAAATCTTTAACACTGTTACCATTGAGTGTCCGAGATTGCCTGTAGGTAAACTCTCCTACGGATGGATTACGATGGGGATCAATCACACCTGTGGCTTGTTGCCAAATTTCCGCTGAAGCCAGGTATAACTCATACTTGGATTTAAGTTTGTGTACATGATACCATCTAGTTTCCTGACACTCTTGACACCAAAAAGCCTCTAACCACTCACCTTCTAAAGAAACTGTGGTTTTAGCTGCTACTAAAATCATCGCTTCTCGGCGGGCTACACCCCTTTCTTGTAGTTGTCCAGGTTTTTCGGCAAACAGTCCGTATTTCTGGCTAACACTATCCATATAGCAGTTATGGATTGGACAGTATATGGCTCTGCGCTGAGAACGCTTGCGATTTTTGTTACACCTTTTCTGCACTTTGGCCCCCTGATCAATAACTAAAAAATAGATCGCAAGAAGGTTGCATGGGAGAGACTGAGATCAATACGACCATCGAAGCCCAACTCCTGATTCTAGTCTGAGATATTTAATTTTTTTACAGTGGTTATATTGTAATTATCTATACATTTTTAAACAAGGTTAATTGTCACCGGAGCAATTTCTATTCTTGGAAGATTGTAGCACATGAATGTATTGTTTGGCTATAATTTCTAGCGTAAATTTTGATTGTAAATATTTGCGGGCGGACTGACCCATTTTTTCAGCCATTTGGGGATGGCTGTTTAACTGGAGAATAAATTCAGATAAAGCATTACTATCTCCATTCTCAATGGCAATTCCAAATTTACCATCTGCTATTAGCTCTGGCAAGTAGGAAGTTTGCGGACAAATAACTGCTATGGGTCTTCCGGCTGCTAAAGCTGGGTAGAGTTTGCTAGGAGCAACTAAACTTTCTAGACCCTTTTCTACACTGACTAATGATAAGTCACAAGCTGTTAGGGAATATGGTAATACGCTTTTTTCTTGATAGGGGAGAAAGAGAAAGTTTTTTAGTCCTAAACGAGCTACGTCTTGAATAAAGCTTTCCCTTTTGGGTCCACCACCTATACAAACAAACTGAATAGGCTGGTTTTGCAGTTGTTGAGCAGTTGCTAAAATGGTGTCTAGATCATGACACCTGCCCATATTACCAGAATAAAGGACTGTAAATTTGTTGACTAAATTATGTTTTTTGGCAAACCAGTTCTTCTCTTTGGCTATGGGGACAATGAGTTGAGGATCTCCCCAACTATGAATTACGGAAACTTTGTCAGCTACTTCTGGACAAATTTCTATGACTCGCTCTTTCATGGCAGGACTCAGGACGATAATACCTTGAGAATTTTGCCAAACTTTGCGGTTGATTGCTTGCCAAAATTTTGCTAACCAGTGATTTTTCGTAACTACTCCCAGGGCGATCGCAATATCTGGATACAGGTCATAAATTAAACATACGTAAGGAAATTTCCATAATAAATGACTAAAATATGCTGCCACTGGTAAGAATGGAGGTGCTGAAGTTAATAAGAATACATCTGATTTGCGGTAGTTCCTAAGAATATGCAGAAAAGCCCGCAGTGTAAATAAAACTCCTCCTACAGCTTTACCACGAATTCTTCCACTCCAAATCTGGGTAGACCGGGATCTGCGAACGAGAATATCACCTATTTGTTCTGATGCTGGTGCTTCAGATTTAGTAAACGCGTACCCTGGTTGTCCTGTTAATACTCTAATTGTGACTCCTTGTTTCTCTAGCTCTTTTATTAATTCCTCAATTAACTGTCCTGTGGCCGCATAGTCTGGTGGGAAAAACTCTGTGATTATAGATATATTCATTAAATTATTGCCCAATTCAGACAATTGAGACGCATGAACTTGATTTAATCTATTAAGGGAAGATTTTAATGGCATCTTACTGATTAAACTGATTAGGTTGTTTGTTACCATAAACATTCTACCAGATAAAACCTGATGATATAAATAACTATATTAGTTATACACACAACTATTTTGCGAGTCTAGTGATGTCAAAGTTTTTGGCATAAAACACAACTAGCAATGTTACTAATAACACTAACACCATCACGAAAACAATGCAAGTTAACTTAACAAAAGTTAATAGTTTTCGGATACTTTGAAGAGAGAATCATGTTTTTAGGTATAAAATACTGCTTTTATGAAAAAACAAAGTCCGTAATAAATATCCGTAATAAATCCGTAATAAATAAGAGATAAAAATCTGCTTTTCCCAGACCTCTGTATCGTCTGCGGTTCGTTAAAAAAATATTTACCAAGTTATGATTCCCTCCCATTTAGCTAAGGTTTTATCACTAATTCCCGGTATTTTGCCAACATCTTCTAAGGAAGTAAATTTTTGTTGTTGTCGGGCTATAATTATTTTTTGGGCTAACTTTTTACCAACTCCGGGAAGAGTTTCTAGTTCTGCTTGAGTTGCGGTATTGAGGTTAATTTTAGTAGGAGTAGAAATTGTCGAAGATGATGGTTTTTGTATTTGGGGACATTGTTTAACTTCTGCGTCTATTTTAGATTGAATATTTGCTGGTAAACCGGTCTTTATTTTACTATAGAGCCGATTAAATTCGCGCTGAAAATGATTTGCTATGGTAGGATTTTCAATGACAATTAATATTTCATCATTACCATGATTAGCAGCTTCTGACCAGTTATGTGAACCTGTAATTACAGTTTGATGATCAATAACTGCAAATTTATGATGTAATAAATCACCTTGGGGTAAAATGGGGACTCCCACGGTAGAAATCGGATTTTTCCAAGGACGGTTATCAACTTCATATTTACAGTTATCACTTAAAGAAAATCCCATCATATCTAAAGCTTCACTGTAGGGACGATAAGCAAATTGTGGTTCAATTAAAGCTCGAATTTGGACTTCTTGATCATGTAGGTTTTCCAGGGTATTAGCAAGTTGTTGATCAGAAAATACAAATAATGCTAAATCAACGGTTTTTGTACTTGTGGATAAAGTTTGATCAATTAACCCATTACTGCTAAGATTCCAGGGTTGAGTGGGAGAAATTGGGGAAAAATGAACTGTGATTTTACTATTACCTAATGTGATTGTTTTGGGTTGACGGGGAGGTTTTTGAAGTCCGAATTTACTATCTTGTTTTCCTCCTACACCGTCACCCCACATAATATTAAACTCTTGAGTGAGTAAGGTTGCTAATTCAGGACTATCAATTTTTAGCAAATTATTGTTATTTCCTAAACTACTAGGATTTGTAAAATCTCCAGAGGTATCACTGAGGGTAAAATTTGCAGAAGTAATAATCACAAAACGATGATCAACGACCACAAATTTATGGTGCATTAAATTACTACCTTTTGAACCATCAGCAGTATCATCTATTAAGGGAATTTGGGCATTTTTAACAATTAATAAAGCATCCCGTTGACTAATTTCTTCTGATGTGATTTGATGATCTTGATTGATATCAACAAATTTCTGAAAATCTTGATATCGTTCTTGTTCTCTTTTTCCTAATTTGGCTATTTCTGCGGAAGTGAAACTACTCCAAGGACGAGAATAATTACTTTCTAAAATCAACCTAATTTTTACGCCTTCTTTTTGTTTTTGTGCTAATATTTGGGCAATTTTGGGTAAACGCAATTCTTGTACAGCTATATCAACAGTAGATTTAGCTTGAGCAATAGTATCAACAATTTGCGTTTCTAAATCGTCCCCTAGGCGAGTTTTTTGACGATAGGTTTCCCGATATTCGGAAGATTCAGAATTATTAAAGTAAACTTGAATTAAAGGATCTTGTGGTAATGGTGTTAAAAGTTGATTTCCTGATTTGACTCGTTCACAAATAGTCAGAGTGAATAGCAACAAAAATATACAGGAAAAATAGCGCATTTGTGGGAAAATAGACACGGCGATTTGATCAAAGTAAATTACAGGGATTTGAATATGATTTTAGTATAATTCAATCACAATCTGAATTAATTTCTTTTTTTTGTTTGCGACTTGGCGCGAAACTTTTAACTAAAAAAGACAATGAGTAAATTATTGCTCCCACTCAATGATTAATTTTTATGCAAGTATATTTAGACTATAGTGCAACTACTCCCACTCGTCCAGAAGCGATCGCTATGATCCAGACAATCTTAACTCAACAGTGGGGTAATCCTTCTAGTTTACATGAATGGGGCAACCGTGGCGCATTGGTTTTGGAAACAGCGAGAATGCAAGTCGCGGGGTTAATTAATGCTGTTCCCGAAGGGATTATTTTTACTTCTGGGGGAACGGAAGCGAACAATTTAGCGATGATGGGGGTGGCGGGATGTTACAATGCTCCCCAGCATATAATTATTTCCAGTGTAGAACATTCGGCTATTTCTGAACCGGCGAAAATGTTAGAAAATTGGGGTTGGGAAATTACTCGTTTGGGTGTAAATTATCAAGGAATAGTCAACCCTGAAGAACTAAAGGCCGTATTGCAAAATAATACAGTGTTGGTATCTGTGATTTATGGACAAAGTGAGGTAGGAACAGTCCAACCCATTCATGAATTAAGTAAAATAACTGAAAGCCACGGTGCTTTATTTCACACTGATGCGGTGCAAGTTGCTGGACGTTTACCGATAGATGTACAGAGTTTGTCAGTAGATTTATTAAGTATATCTAGTCATAAATTATATGGTGGCTTGGGAGCAGGAGCTTTATATGTACGTCCGGGGGTGAAAATAAAACCGTTGTTGGCTGGGGGTGGACAGGAGGCTGGACTGCGTTCAGGGACGCAAGCAACCCCCGCTATTGCTGGGTTTGGGGTAGCTGCGGAGTTAGCAGCACGGGAATTAGAGACGGAAAGGGTGAGATTAATGGAATTACGCGATCGCTTATTTGCTATTTTAGCAGATATTCCCAGTTTAATACCCACAGGAGACAGAATTAACCGATTACCCCACCATCTTAGTTTTTATTTAGCAACTGCGGACGGGGAAAAAATCAGCGGAAAAACTTTGGTACGTCAGTTAAATTTAGCAGGTATTGGTATTAGTGCTGGTGCTGCTTGTCATAGCGGAAAATTAAGCCCTAGTCCGATTTTATTAGCAATGGGATATTCTGAAAAAGCGGCTTTGGGGGGAATTAGATTAACTTTAGGAAAACAAACAACAGCAGCGGATATTGACTGGACAGCAATGGTTTTGAAACAGGTTTTGCAGAGATTGAATTAAGAATAACCAGGAAAAGTCAAAACTCTATTGCTCAAGCTGTTACTCTTTAGGGCTTGCTGAATAATTTGTCTGTGAGGGGAGGGAACAGGGAACAGGGAACAGGGAACAGGGAACAGTTTTAACTGTCTGGATATCCTCAATTTTCCAAATCCGACAAAGAAAAATGCAATTCATTTTGAGACGCCATTAGCCAAACCCTGGCACTTTTTTGTGGTAAAAATCCGCGAAACCCTTTGTTAATAAATGGTTTTAGGTTTATATGGCTAACGCCACGCTACGCTATCAGCAAGACCTCTTTATACCTAGATATCCTCTGGGTGATATACATTCATAATATTCAGCAATGCAGCCAAGTCGGTTATTACCTACCCTTACCAGAACGACGCGGTGTTGAAGAACCAGAACCAGAACCAGAACCAGATTTTTTACCTCCTGCTGCTGTCCGTGACGAAGGCTGTTGAGGGGATTTTTGGGAAACAGAACGAGGACTGCGGGAAGCACCACCAGTAGGGGCTTTACGTCCGTTAGGAATGGGTTCAGCTTTAATTTCCGGGTTGACAGCAAAACCAGCGACGACTTCTTTCGGTAAACGCTGCTGAATTAGTTCCTCAATATCCGCTAATAAATGATGTTCATCAACACAGACGAGGGAAATCGCTTCACCTTCTGATCCAGCGCGTCCAGTCCGACCAATGCGATGTACATAATCTTCTGGTACATTCGGTAAATCATAGTTAATGACATAAGGTAATTCGCTAATATCAAGACCACGGGCGGCAATATCCGTTGCTACCAATACCTGTAGTGTCCCTGCTTTGAACTTACCTAGGGCGTGGGTTCGCGCTCCTTGACTCTTATTACCGTGAATAGCCAGCGCTTGAATGCGGTCTTCAGCCAACTGCTTCACTAACCTATCAGCACCATATTTAGTGCGGCTAAAGACCAATACCTGATACCATTTATTTTCTCGAATTAAATGGGAAAGTAATTGTCGTTTCCGCTCCCGGTCTACATGATAAACTTTCTGTGATACTGTGGCGGCGGTGACATTTCGCTGTGCTACTTCAATCATTGTTGGGTTATTTAGTAACCCGGCTGCGAGAGTTTTAATTTTATCCGAGAATGTGGCAAAAAATAACAAATTTTGCCGCTGTTTGGGTAAAAGCGAGAGAATGCGCCGGATATCATTAATAAAACCCATATCTAGCATTCGGTCCGCTTCATCTAATACCAACACTTCTACACAGGATAAATTCACAGTTCCTTGTTGAACATGATCTAGCAGTCGTCCGGGGGTTGATACTAAAATATCTACACGGGTTCTCAATTTCTGTTTTTGGGGACCAATACTGACTCCCCCAAACATGACCATGGAATTGAGATTTAAGTATTTACCATAGTCGCGGACGCTTTCTTGTACCTGGGCTGCGAGTTCTCGCGTAGGTGTAAGAATTAATGCCCGAATTGGTAAAAATCCGTTAGTATTGCTTTGAACCTTGTGAGTAGATAACTTATGTAGCAGCGGTAGAGTAAAGCTGGCGGTTTTACCAGTACCCGTTTGCGCTCCAGCTAAAATATCACCACCAGATAATACCACAGGGATAGCCTGTTTTTGAATTGGTGTAGGCTGACTATATCCTCGCTCAGTGACAGCACGGACGATTTCAGGGGACAAGCCGAGATGAGAAAAAGACATATAACTCCAGAAATAACATCGGCCTGTCGCCGGTCACGGCTTCAGTCTTAGGCGGACGAATGGTTTAAAATACTCAATGGGCAGCAAGCACCAAGACTAGGCGCAAATGCCATAGTACCCTATTATAGCAGAATTAAATAACTATAGTGAGAGAATTAGATATTCACCCAGCGACTTTAGTAAGACTTTGTAAATTATGGCTGAACTACCTAAAACCCTAGAAGATGCGATCGCTCAGTCCTGTGAAGCGGTAAAATCAGCTGTAGCTGATGGTATAATGCGGATTCAAGTTGAGTTATTATTTCCAGAACTCAAATTCATGACAGTTGCAGAACAGTTTCTCCCTTTATTTACTGAATATGAATCCGGTCTAAAAGTCTTCTTTGCTGACGCGGGTGCGGCTGCTTTAGCTCGTCGTGACTGGACATCAGCAGAGTCTAACTTAGGCATTAATCTTGTCCGCGAGAAAATTTTAGATATCGGTACAGGTAGGGCTGCTTCCTTAGCAGCGAAAATTCAGCCAGAAGATGAAATTTTCCTGTTTATTGCCCCAACTTCCGTAGAAGTACCACAATTAGAAAAGTTGTGTGAAATTATAGGGGAACGCCCGGTAATTATGTTAACTCCCCGGTTGGAAGATTCTAGTATCGTCGGTATTGGTTACACAGCCAGGGAAACCCGTCGTCGCTTTATTAGTACCATTGAATCTTCTTACTATATCCGTGCTGTAGATGATCAATCTGCCCTATTTCGTTGCTATCCTGGACAATGGGAAGTATGGTTAGAAACAGAGGGAGAATATCAAAAAGTTGCGGAACTCCCTAAAAAACCATCTGGTGACGAATTAGACGCAATTCTTATGGGGGGACAAAAGGAAAACACCAGCGACGGGACACCTGCTAAAAAACCCAGTGTATTTAAGAGTTTAGAGCGGTTCATTAAAGCTTTAAGCAATTAGAATCACGTAGTGATGGGAAAATTGGTGAATACCTAATTACCCATTACCAATTACAATAACCAATTCCCCCATTATTGAATTTAAAGATGAAATTAATTTGTTCCCAAAGTGATCTCAGTAGTAATCTTTCCCTTGTCAGTCGTGCAGTTCCATCTCGACCAACTCACCCGGTGCTTGCTAATATATTATTACAAGCCGATGCTCAGACTAATCAAGTCAGTTTAACAGCCTTTGATTTGAGTTTAGGTATTCGTACTAGTTTTAGTGCTGAGGTATTAGAAAGTGGGGAAATTGCTCTCCCGGCCAAACTACTTGTAGATATCACTTCTCGCTTACCAGAAGGGGAAATCACCCTTGATGATCAATCAGGAGACGGTAGTGGAGAAGGTATACTTGTAACACTAAAGCCCAGAAGTGGACGTTATCAAGTGCGGGCTATGGGTGCGGAAGAATTTCCCGAATTACCCGTAATTGAAAACGCAGAAGCGATTACCATTACTACTGCGGCACTTGTTGAAGGTTTGAAAGGTTCTTTGTTTGCTACTAGTTCGGATGAAACTAAGCAAGTTCTCACAGGTGTACATTTAACATTAAAACAGGATACATTAGAATTTGCTGCTACTGATGGACACCGTTTAGCAGTGCTAGAAACTACAAATGAGCGTTCTGTGGAAGGTAGCGAACAAGTAGAAGTCACAGTACCGGCGAAAGCATTGCGTGAATTACAAAAGATGTTAGGGCATAATTCCGCATCTGAAGAAACAGTAGATGTATATCTTGATCAAGGTCAGGTTGTATTTGCTTGGGCATTTCAACGTTTAACAAGCCGGACATTAGAAGGACAATATCCCGCTTATCGGCAATTAATTCCGCGACAATTTGAACGACAAGTAACATTAGAAAGAAAGCAATTTATCAGCACTTTAGAACGAATTGCTGTGTTAGCAGACCAGAAAAATAATATTGTCAAAGTTAGTATTGATAATGCTAATCAAGAAATTACTTTATCTTGTGAAGCGCAAGATGTAGGTAGTGGAACAGAATCAATACCGGCACAAATTTCGGGAGAAAATATAGACATTGCTTTTAATGTTAAATATCTCATGGAAGGCTTGAAAGAACTACCATCTTCAGAAATTCAAATGCACCTAAATCAAAGTTTAACTCCAGTTATTTTCACTCCCTTGGGTGGTTTAAAAATGACTTATTTAGCTATGCCTGTACAACTGAGAAATTAGATTTTATTTGTTAGAGAACGTATGTTTGTTTATGCGTTCCCTAACTTTTTTCTAATTCCCCTTGATAATATCTACTCTTGACGGGAAAAATTTTTCAGTTTATTCATCCTTGTTTATCCCATTATTCTGTACTATAAGATTGCTTTTTTCACCTTGGTACTAAAAATAATCCATGCTGGCATTGTCATTATATGATGATTATCAGTCTATTAGTTCCAAAAAATACTTAGCTTGTCCTGAAGAAACAATTATAGTTACAATAAGCTTGTTTGGTGCAAATACCTTTTTGGAGTTGATAATGACATTAATAACCATAACCTCACCTCAGCCGTTGACAGATACAGAAATCAGGAAAATTAATGCTTATTGGCGTGCTGCTAACTACATTTCTGTTGGACAAATATACCTGCTTGATAATCCCTTACTCAGAGAACCTCTGAAACAAGATCACGTCAAACCAAGACTATTGGGACATTGGGGAACTACTCCAGGACTAAATTTGATTTATGCCCATTTGAACCGAGTTATAAAAAAATACGACCTCAATGCCATTTATATCGCTGGACCAGGACATGGTGGACCGGGACTGGTCGCCAATACATACTTAGAAGGAACATATAGTGAGTATTACCCTAATATCTCTCAAGATGCTGAAGGAATGCAAAAATTATTTAAGCAATTTTCCTTTCCTGGTGGTATTCCTAGTCATGTCGCCCCTGAAACCCCCGGTTCTATCCATGAAGGGGGAGAATTAGGCTATGCTTTAGTTCACGCTTATGGGGCGGTATTTGACAACCCTGATTTAATTGTAGCTGCGGTTGTGGGTGACGGAGAAGCGGAAACTGGACCCTTAGCTACTAGTTGGCATTCTAACAAATTTATTAACCCTGTTACTGATGGTGCGGTGTTACCAATTCTGCATTTGAATGGTTACAAAATTGCCAATCCTACAGTATTAGCACGGATACCTGATGCCGAGTTAGAAAGTCTATTTATCGGCTATGGTTATAAACCTTACTTTGTTGAAGGTGCAGATCCTACGGAAGTTCATCGACAAATGGCAGCAGTATTAGATACTATTATCCATGAAATTCAGGGTATTCAACAAGAAGCGCGAGTACATGGGTTTCAAAAAAGACCACAATGGCCGATGATTATCCTCCGCACTCCTAAAGGTTGGACAGGTCCCAAGGAAGTGGACGGGAAGAAAACAGAAGGTTATTGGCGATCGCACCAAGTCCCTTTTAGTGATATAGCTGGTAAACCGGAACATCTGCAACTATTAGAAGATTGGCTCAAAAGCTACAAACCAGAAGAACTATTTGATACCAATGGTCAACTGATTCCCGAACTCGCAGAATTAGCCCCCCAAGGTCAGCGTCGCATGGGAGACAACCCCCACGCAAATGGCGGAATTTTGCTGCGTGAATTGAAAATGCCTGATTTTACTAACTATGCCGTAGAAGTACATAAACCGGGAACAATTAACGCTGAAGCAACAAAAGTTACTGGTAAGTTTGTCCGCGACATCATGAAACTGAATGACGAAAGCCGCAACTTCCGCGTTTTTGGTCCTGACGAAACGGCATCAAATCGTCTAGACCCTTTATTTGAAGTGACAAATCGCGCTTGGGATGGGGAAATTCTTCCCGAAGATGACCATTTAGCTCCCGACGGTCGAGTTATGGAAATCCTCAGCGAAACCAATTGTCAAGGGTGGTTAGAGGGATATTTGTTAACAGGTCGTCATGGTTTTTTCTCCTGCTATGAAGCCTTTATTCACATCATTGATTCGATGTTCAACCAACACGCTAAATGGTTGAAAACAACTCGTCATATTACCTGGAGAAGACCAATTGCATCTTTAAATTATCTTCTCACTTCTCATGTTTGGCGGCAAGATCACAACGGTTTTTCTCACCAAGATCCTGGTTTTATTGATCATGTAATTAATAAAAAATCGGAGATCATTCGTGTTTATCTTCCCCCAGATGCTAACACATTGCTATCAGTAACCGACCATTGTTTAAGGAGTCGTAACTATGTGAATGTGATTGTGGCTGGGAAACAACCCGCATTACAATATTTAGACATGGATTCTGCTATTAAACACACTACTAAAGGTTTAGGAATTTGGGAATGGGCTAGTAATGACCAAAACAGTGAACCAGATGTAGTTATGGCTTGTGCTGGGGATATTCCCACCTTGGAAACCTTAGCAGCAGTGGATATTTTACGTCAAAATTTCCCAGATTTAAAAGTGCGAGTTGTCAATGTTGTTGACTTAATGTCACTACAACCAAAAAGCGAACATTCTCACGGTTTAAGTAATAAAGACTTTGATACAATTTTCACAACTGACAAACCAATTATCTTTGCATTTCATGGTTATCCTTGGTTAATTCATCGTCTCACTTATCGACATACAAATCATCAGAATATTCATGTCCGTGGTTATAAAGAAGAAGGAACAACAACCACACCTTTTGATATGGTGGTCATGAATGATTTAGATAGATTCCACTTAGTTATGGATGTGATTGACCGTGTACCAAACTTAGGTTATCAAGCAGCTTATGTTAAACAAAAATTGCAAGATAAGTTGATTTCACATAAGCATTATATCCAGAAACATGGTGAAGATATGCCAGAAATCCGTGACTGGACTTGGCCATATTAATAATTGAGTCATTCTGGGTTGAATTAAGATATAAAACCCCACCCCCAAATCCCTGCTGGGTTAGGGAGGGGTCAAAAATATTTGAGACATCAATCACGACTTTTGAAGTACCCTGTAACACAAAATTAAGGTTCTTAACCCAGGAAGGTGGGTTTTGTCTGTGTAGACGCGATGTCTAATCGCTTTTGAAACTAAAACTTACTAAAACTTACAAATAGACTCTGGTTGTATAGGACATTGTTTAGAAAAAAGCGGGTTATTCTGAACTTTAAGAGTCCGTAAATTTTCCAAAGTAGATAAAGATTGAATATTTTGGATTTGATTTTTCTCCAAATAAACAGCAGTTAATTTAGTCAGATTTGACAAAGATTGAATATTACTGATTTGATTTCCTCCCAGATAAACAGCAGTCAATTTAGTTAAGTTTGACAAACTTTTAATATCACTAACTTGATTTTCTTTCAAGTCCAGGAAAGTTAAATTATTCAAGTTTGACAAGGGTTGGATATCGCTAATTTGATTTTTCCACAAGGAGATAAAAGTTAAATTATTCAAGTTTGACAAGGGTTGGATATCGCTAACTTGATTTTTCCACAAGGAGATAAAAGTTAAATTATTCAAGTTTGACAAGGGTTGGATATCACTGATTTGATTTTCCCACAAATTCAGGGTAGTTAACTTAGTCAAGCTTGATAAGGGTTTGATATCACTAATTTGATTTCCTCCTAAGTCAAGAGAAGTTAAATTAGTCAAGCTTGATAAGGGTTTGATATCACTAATTTGATTTTCCCACAAGTTCAAAGCAGTTAAATTAGTCAAGCTTGATAAAGGTTTGATATCACTAATTTGACTTTTCCAGAGGTTAAGAGTAGTCAATTTAATCAGTCTTTGATTGGCTTGAGTACAGTTTTTTGTACCAGCGATTTGTAATAATACTTCAACTGTGTATCTTGTCTCTTGCGGTAACTTGGCTTTTGGGTCACACCATTGTAAAAAATCCTTTGTTGTTTTTACATTTGTCACAGGTTTTTTCTCAGGTGCTTGTTCATTTATCATGGGTATTTCTACATTTGCTACAGGTTTTTTAGCAGGAGTTTTAGTAGTTGCTACAGGTTTTTTAGCAGGAGTTTTAGTAGTTGTTACAGGTTTTTTAGCAGGAGTTTTAGTAGTTGTTAC
>NZ_KE384685.1:67018-73458 GCF_000426925.1 Dolichospermum circinale AWQC310F
TACAGGTGCAGCAGAGACTTCAGTGTAAAGCCCTAAAGTGAAGGTAAAAATAGTAGCCGCAACGAAAGCTAGTTTCATAATTTTTATAAGTTAAGCTGTACTACATTTAAAGTAAAATTATAGCGGGCAGGATGCCCGCACCACAAGATTTAGCCATACTAGGATTGTAAAATTTAGTATAGTAACCTCTTATACAAAGTTTGCAGTAATTATACTATTAATGATCAACTTATTTTTTCCCTCTTCCTTCGCGCTCTTCGCGTCTTCGTGGTTAATATAATCTATATTCTGCCAATAAAAACGAGTATTGGGTTTGATTTTAGTTATTTTTCGGTCTTCGTAATGGTTGGGAACTGATAGGACCCAAAAGTTGATTTAAACCCCGTAATTGTTCAGCAGTACCCATACAAATCAAAGTATCTCCCGACATTAACACCGTGTCTCCAGTCGGTCCACCAATGAGTTTACCATCAACGCGGCGAATTGCTAAAACTAAAGCCCCGGATTGCGATCGCAATTTAGCTTTTTGTAGAGTTTGACCAATAAAGGGACACTGGGACATATCCAGTAAAAATTCTTCCATATATAACTGGCGGTCTGCACCGGAGAGAATACCATCTACAAAGTCGAGGATTTGAGGTCTGAGGGCTGCTGCGGCCATACGTTTACCGCCGGTAATATACGGTGAAATTACGGCATCTGCACCGCCACGCTGTAATTTTTGTAATGATTCTTCTGTACTAGCGCGAGCGATCGCCCGAATACCAGGATTAAGTGTTTTTGCTGATAGTACAGTATATAAATTTTCTGCATCTGAAGGTAAAGCAGCCACAATGCAAATTGCTTTAAGAATACCAGCTTTGAGCAAACTATCATCTAATGTGGCATCACCCTGGTAAACAATATAACCAATTTCCTGGGCTTTTTGTGCGGATTCAATTTCTGAATCAATGACCACAAAAGAAACACCTTCAGCTTGAAACTCCTTAGCAATTTGTCGCCCGGTGCGGCTAAATCCACAGATGATATAATGACCTGATAATGATTCCATTAAACGCCTTTGTTGTCGGAGTCGAATTCCCTCTAAAAAATAGCCTTCAATGACTGCGGCTGTAAACCTATTGACAATATAACCAAGATTGACCACCCCCATCAAAATCAAGGCTATGGTAAACAAACGACCGCGACTATCCAAGGGGTGAGTTTCCCCATAACCGACGGTAGCTAAGGTAATCACAGTCATGTAAGCTGCATCTTCCCATGACCAGCCTTCAATCAAACAATACCATAAAGTGCCAATTAAAAAAATACAGCCCAAGGCCAGCGCCCCGGCCATTAACTCTTTTTGAATACGTTGATATTTTTGCTCTAGGGTAGAATACACAGTTAATAAAAATTAAGAATTTAAAATTAAATGATGACATAGATCATACTCTAATATGAGCGATCGCTTTGTGAAAACATCTCATGATCCTATGCCTTTAACAAAAACAGGGTTAGGGTCGGGTACTATTGTAGTAATATTTTCATAAATTTTCCCTATTAATCCTTTCCTCAATTATGTCAAGACTCTTAATTACCCAATACCAAACTGAAGTACAAAAGATTATTCAATATGGAGGTTCACGGAAAGAAACTTCTATCCGTTTTGCTTTTCAAAACCTGTTAAATGAATATTGTAAACCTCGTGATTTTCTCCTCATTCCCGAATTGGATTATAAACTACCCAATGGTAAATTAGTCTATCCTGATGGTACAGTAAAAGATGCTTTGCGGTTAGATTGGGGTTACTGGGAAAGTAAGGACGAATATGATAATTTAGATCAGGAAATTGAGAAGAAATTAAATAAAGGTTATCCCGATAGTAATATCCTCTTTGAAGATTCTCAAACTGCGGTTTTAATTCAATCTGGACAAGAAACCCAGCGCGTGACTATGCGCGATGCTGACGCGGTAGATAGTATTATTAATAACTTCATTAATTATGTCCGTCCTGAAGTGCGGGACTTTCGGGAAGCAATAGATACATTTAGGCAGGATTTACCCATTATCTTAGATTCTCTCAGAAAGTTGATAAAATGTCAAGAGGGTAATAATATATTATTTGAAAACGCCAGAGATAAGTTTTTTAATATTTGTCAAAAGTCCATAAATCCTGAAATTACCTTATTAGATATTCAGGAAATGATCATCCAACATATTTTAACAGAAGACATTTTTATCAATATATTTAGTGAGTCACAATTTCATCAAGAAAATAACGTAGCGCGGGAATTACAAGGGGTAATTTCCACCTTTTTTACTGGAAGTTTAAAGAGAAATACCTTAGGAAGTATTGAAAGATATTATGCAGTAATTAGACGCACTGCGGCTAATATTGTCAATCATCAAGAAAAACAGAAGTTTTTAAAAGCATTATATGAGAACTTTTATAAAGCTTATAATCCCAAAGCAGCAGATAGGTTAGGAATTGTCTATACTCCGAATGAAATTGTCCGGTTTATGATAGAGAGTACAGATTTTTTAGTACATAAACATTTTGGGAAGTTGTTAGCGGATAAAGATGTGGAGATTTTAGATCCTGCGACGGGAACGGGGACTTTTATTACGGAGTTAATTGATTATTTACCAACCCATAGTTTACAGCACAAATATAAACATGAGATTCATTGTAATGAGGTGGCTATTTTACCTTATTATATTGCGAATTTGAATATTGAATTTACCTATAAGCAGAAAATGGGGGTGTATGAGGAGTTTGAAAATATTTGTTTTGTGGATACTTTGGATAATACGTCTTTTGAGGGTAAGCAAATGGATTTGTTTGCTATGACTGTGGAGAATACTGCGAGAATCAAAAGACAGAATGATAGAACTATTTCTGTGATTATTGGTAATCCTCCTTATAATGCAAAGCAGGAAAATTTTAATGATAATAATGCAAATCGTGGTTATCAGAATATTGATAAGTTGATTAAGGAAAGTTATGTAAAATATAGTAAAGCGCAAAATAAAATTGTGCTTTATGATATGTATGTTCGTTTTTATAGATGGGCGACTGATAGAATTAAAAATGGTATTATCTGTTTTATTACTAATTCTTCTTTTTTAGATGGACGTGCATTTGATGGTTTTAGAAAATCTATTCAAGACGATTTCTCTTTTGTTTATATTATTGATTTAGGGGGGAATGTCAGATCAATTTCAGGAAAAGATGGTATATTTATTGGAGAAAAGCATACTATTTTTGGTGAAAGTGCAATGACTGGTATAGTTATTTGCTTTTTAATTAAAGATAGTAATTCCCAAGGATGTAAAATATTTTATTCTCATCCATTTCATATTCATGAATTACGAGAAAACAAAATTAGATATTTAGCAGAAAATAAATTTCAGAAAATAGGATTTGATCATATTAAACCCGATCAAAAATTTAATTGGATAAATCAATCTGATAATGATTTTGAAAGTCTGTTACCTTTAGTTGATAAAGATGTGAAAGCGGGTAAAGGAGAAAAAGCTGTATTTAAGTTATTTTCTTCAGGGTTAAAAACACAAAGAGATGAATGGGTTTATGATTTATCTGAAAAATATCTAGTAAATAAGATGAAATTCTTTGTAGAAATTTATCAAAGTCAATTTGATAAACAACCGGAAGCAGAACTTTCACAACAAATAAAATGGGACGAGGATTTAAAAAGCTACTTTAAACGAAAAATACAAAAACAATTTGATAAAAATAGTATTAAACCAAGCTTATATAGACCATTTTATAAAGAACAACTTTATTTTGATAGACATTTCAATGGTAGAACCTATCAATGGTTTGATATTTTAAATGAAAAGGATGCAGAAAACAAATATATAGCTTTTTCTGGAATTGGTGCATCAAAACCTTTTCAAAGTTTAATAACAAATCAAATTACCTGTCTTGATTTTTTAGAAAAAACTCAATGTCTCCCCCTCTACCGTTACGACAAAGAAGGAAAACGCATTGATAACATAACCGACTGGGGACTAAAACAAATTCAAACCCATTACCAAGATGAAACAATTACCAAAATAGACATCTTTCATTATACCTACGCAGTCCTACATAACCCAGCTTATCGCACCAAATACGAACTCAACCTAAAACGGGAATTTCCCCGCTTACCCTATTATGAAAACTTCCCAAAATGGGTTAATTGGGGAAAGCAACTCATGGAAATTCATATTAACTATGAAACAGTCACACCTTATAACCTAACCCGTGTTGATATTCCCTTAAAAGACAACCAAAAAACACCGAAACCGAAACTAAAAGCAGACAAAACCAAAGATAGTATCATCTTAGATGATGTCACCACATTATCAAACATTCCTAAAATCGCGTGGGAATATATGTTAGGTAATCGTAGTGCATTAGAATGGATATTAGATCAATATAAAGAGAAAAAACCAAAAGATCCCACCATTGCGGAAAAATTCAATACCTATCGTTTCGCAGATTATAAAGAACAGGTAATAGATTTATTAATGAGAGTTTGTACCGTGAGTGTGGAAACAATGAAAATAACTAGAGAAATGTCAGAATCAGGATAACCAGGATTAAAAGATGTACAGGATGAAATATCAAAAATTAAACGCAGATAAACGCAGATAATTTTAACATTTTCTCTGTGTTCTCTGTGGTTCAATAAAAAAAAGAAATTGTCAGGACCTAGAACAGATTTTTTGGTGTGACACTTACGTACATCCTAATTTGCAATAATTAATTATCTTTATCAAAACCAACCTTTTCTCGCGTTAATCTGGTAAATATCTATTAAAATAAAAATTTTCAGGAGGTGCGGTAGTGAGTATCCAAAGTCTAGCAGAGCAGCCTACAATCTCTTCAGACATCCCCTTTAGTGCAGATAGCTTCAATCAAGTCGTCATGTCCACTTACGGACGGTTTCCCTTGGCTTTAGAACGGGGCGCTGGTTGTCGTGTTTGGGATACCCAAGGTAACGAGTATCTGGATTTTGTCGCGGGAATAGCCACTTGTACTCTAGGACACGCTCATCCAGCAATGGTAGAAGCGGTAACTAGACAAATTCAAAAACTGCATCATGTCTCTAATTTGTACTATATTCCCGAACAAGGTCAATTAGCTAAATGGATTGTTGATCATTCTTGTGCAGATAGAGTATTTTTCTGCAATTCTGGTGCTGAAGCTAATGAAGCAGCTATTAAACTAGCTCGTAAATATGGACACACGGTTTTAGAGATTGCTAACCCGATTATTTTAACCGCCCATGCGAGTTTTCACGGGCGAACCTTAGCAACCGTTACCGCTACCGGACAACCCAAGTATCAAAAGCACTTTGATCCTTTAGTTCCTGGTTTCCATTATGTCAATTATAACGATATTAGAGCAGTTGAGGCTGCTGTTACCGAATTAGATGAAGGTAATTATCGTGTTGCAGCTATTTTAATTGAACCATTACAAGGTGAGGGTGGAGTTCGTCCTGGAGATATTGCCTATTTTAAGCGATTGCGGGAGATTTGTGATGAAACTGGTATTTTGTTGATTTTCGACGAAGTGCAGGTAGGTATGGGACGCAGTGGTAAATTATGGGGTTATGAACATTTGGGAGTAGAACCAGATATTTTCACCAGCGCCAAGGGTTTGGGCGGTGGTATTCCCATTGGTGCGATGATGAGTAAGAAATTCTGTGATATTTTCCAACCAGGAGAACACGCAAGTACCTTTGGAGGTAATCCCTTTGCTTGTGGTGTGGCTCTGAGTGTTTGTGAGACCTTGGAAAAAGAGAATATTTTACAGAATGTTACAGAACAGGGCGCACATTTACGAGAAGGATTAAAAGCGATCGCTCTTAAATATCCCCAGTATATCACAGAAGTGCGCGGTTGGGGTTTAATCAACGGCATGGAAATCAAAGCGGATATTCCCTTAACTGCGGCGGAAATTGTCAAAGCTGCTATGGAAGCAGGTTTATTACTTGTTCCCGCAGGTCCCAAAGTCGTCCGGTTTGTGCCTCCTCTGACTGTGACAGAGGTAGAAATCAACGCAGCATTAAAAGCCGTAGAAAAAGCACTAGCTAAAGTAATAGCATAGGTAATTAAAAATTCGTAATTTGTAATTTTAAGAATTATCAATTACGAATTTTTCAGCTTGTAAATTACAACATATCAATTTGAAATAAATTCATCAAAAAAGGCGATAATATAAAATATTGTTATGTAACAATATACAGCAAGTTCAGCTTGAATGAGGTACACCTTATGCGGGCAAGATGCCCGCACCACAAGAGTAATGAAACTGGAGTGTGTGGTAAAATCTGATTAAGGATTACCGGAAATTTTACTTGGTCGTGAAGTACACCTTATGCGGGCAAGATGCCCGCACCACAAGAGTTTTATCATTAATATCTGTACTTCATAATACCGGGAAC
>NZ_KE384685.1:73468-79787 GCF_000426925.1 Dolichospermum circinale AWQC310F
ATAGGACTCCTATTTGATTTTTGAACAGAACTCGGTACATACTAAAATCCTTCTTCCCTGTTCCCAGTTAAGAGTTCCCTGTTCCCTAACTCAACCGAAAAGTCAGGAATCAAACCGGATTCCTATATATTTTTCATTAGTACAAAACAAAGCTATGCCAGAAACAAAATCTACTCGCACAGTCCGCAGAGGAAGAATCTTCCCCGAAATTCAATGGAATCAAGAACAGAAGACGCAATGGCAAGCTGAACGGGAAAAATTATCTCAAGAATGTAAAATAATTTTTGAGCAGTTAAAACCAGAACTAATTAAAACTCACTATAACTGGTATATAGCAATTGAGCCAAATAGCCGTGAATATTTTATTAATGAAGATCCCTTATTAGCCGCACAACAAGCACATCAGAAATACCCAAATGTCAAACTGCACGTTTTCCGAATTAATGAAACTGGAGTGTGTGGTAAAATATGATTGATGGTAAATTTGGTGATGAGGATGAGTTATTTTTTGACATAAATTTAATAGCTGCTGATGGATTAGAACTATCAGTAGAAGCTCTTTTAGATACTGGGTTTTCTTGGTGGTTAGCAATTAATAACCAGGACATAGAAGCACTTGGTTGGATATATTTAGAACAACAAACAATGGTAACAGCCCAGGGTGATGCGGAATTTGACATCTATTTAGGAAAAGTGCAAATTGATGGACAATATTTTGATATTCCTGTTCATGTGGGACAAGGATTACCGGAAATTTTACTTGGTCGTAAATGGTTGAAAAACAGACGTTTGGTAATAGATATATCATCTTCTATATTAACGCTAGAATAAGACGTAATACAAATAAAAAGCGGAATTTTAACAAGATTTTAAACAATGATGATTTCATAAACTTGCGGTATTTTACTGTAAAACAGTATAGCTAGGTTTATTAATTACAAAAATGCCGCAAGATCTAACCTTAATTCATAGCTTACTTCTCTTCAGTACGGCCTTTATTGCCGGTGGACTAAATGCTGTAGCGGGTGGTGGTAGTTTTATTACATTTCCGACTCTGATATTTACAGGTGTCGCACCAATTACTGCTAATGCTACTAATAATACTGCTCTGTGGATAGCAGCTATAGCCAGTGCAGGGGCTTATCGTCGAGATTTGAGTATCGAAAAACGACAATTATTACTACTGACTGGTACAAGTTTAGTTGGTGGTGTTATTGGTTCAGTGGCTTTATTATATACATCACCGGATGTATTTAAAAAGATGCTACCCTATTTGTTACTATCAGCAACCTTGATATTTACATTTAGTGATTTTTTGAAAAGCTGGCTGCAATTTAGGACTAGAAATGATTTTTCTGCAACCCCACCTTTGTTTGTTCTGCTAATTTCTCAATTGCTAATCTCTATTTATGGTGGTTTTTTTGGTGCTGGTATGGGCATTTTAATGTTAGCAACTTTAACCTTTTTAGGTATTAAAAATATTCACGCTATTAATGCTTTTAAAACCTGGTTAGGAAGTTGTATTAATGGTGTGGCAATTATTCCCTTTATGTTCGCTAATTTGATTGCTTGGCATCAAGTTATTATCATGGCAGTCGGAGGTTCTTTAGGTGGTTATTTGTGCGCTCATTTTGCTCGCCAATTAGAACCCGGTTTGGTGCGAAAATTTGTCATAGTGGTAGCTTTTGCTATGACTACCTACTTTTTTCTTCATAGTTAAGTAAGTAGGTTGGCGTTAAAAATTGTCGTTATGACAAGGGAACAGGGAACAGGGAACAAAGATTAATTAAATATAAAACTACCAATTTTGTGATTTTGATTACAGTTTTTTCCATCTGGTAACGCTTGAATGGGAAAATAACTCATTTTTTCCCAAAAAATAAACAAGACTATCTCAAGGATTACAGCATAGGGATCACCGCGAATCTAAAGCTAATCTAAAAAAGTGACATCTAAAGTAAATTTATATATCTGAAGCATGATGATAATAATTATCAGGTTTAAGATAATAAAAGATATCAAGTTCAGGACAATCAAACATTTTTTGTCAATTTTTGTTAATTTTTCTCAAATCAAAAATTATTAATTTCAGGGTTTTAAAAATGCAAGTATCACAAAAGATTCATTGCCCAAATTGCGGTAGTGCGGCTGAACGTCACTATATTGCTGATAGTCAAATTACGCGGACACAATGCCCTAGTTGCGACTACCTGATGATAACTTGCACTCGCACTGGTAAAGTCATTGAGGCTTATGCACCAGGTATTTATGCTAGGAAATAATTGACAATTTTCTCACAATTTTAATGACAATTTTTGACAATTTTCATGATAAATTATAAGCTGTTGTGTATTTAATTTGTATAAGTCTGGCGGGCAAGATGCCCACCCCACAAGATTTAACCATTTTAGGATTATACAATTCAGGTACGTAACAGCTTATCATGTCCGCTCAATCACTGACGATATAGTTCATCATTGTATTGCCTTTTCCCAATTACCCATTACCCATTACCAGCCTCAACAGACATGATATTACCTTTTAATTGTTCTTAATTGTCCACAAGCAGCGTCCGCTTCTAAACCGCGAGAATAACGCACACTAACGGCGGTATTCTGTTGTTGAAGAACGTTAACAAAGGCTTCTATGCGATCGCGGTTGGGTCTTTTATAATCTACTTCTTGAATGGGATTATAAGGAATCAAATTCACATGACTTTGAAAGCCTCGTAACCGTTTTGATAATTCTAAAGCGTGTTCAGGTAAATCATTGACTCCAGCTAAAAGAATATACTCAAAAGTTACTCTGCGTCCGGTTATTTCCACATATTCTCGACATTCTGCGAGTAAGTCTTCTATGGGGTAAGGTTTGGCGCTGGGAATGAGTTGTTCCCGTAATGCTTGGTTAGGTGCGTGGAGACTGACAGCGAGGGTAATTTGTAATTGGTGTGCGGCTACTTGACGAATACGTGAGGGAATGCCTACAGTAGATAGTGTAAGCGATCGCGCACCAATGCCCACATCTTGATTAATAGATTTAATTGCTAAAATCACATTTTCCGTATTTAACAACGGTTCACCCATGCCCATAAATACCACATTACTAACCCGTTTTTGAAAATCTTCTTGAACAGTTAGAACTTGATCAACAATTTCCCCACGGGTCAAGTTACGCTTATAACCACCTTTACCAGTAGCGCAAAAATCACAGCCCATGGGACAACCCACTTGAGTAGAAACACAGACAGTTAAGCGTTTATCGCTGGGAATACCGACAGTTTCCACAATTTCCCCGTCAGCCAATTTCAGCAAATATTTAACCGTATCATCAGGGGCAACAGAGCGGTAATGTAGAGAAGAACGGCCTATGGGAATATCTGCTACTTGCGAACGCCAATTTTGGGGAAATACGGAAATATCAGCCAGGGAACGCGCTCCCTGATTATATATCCAATCATGCAATTGCTTACCCCGATAACTGGGCTGTCCCTGTTGCTGTACCCAAGCGGTTAACTCCGTTACCGAAGCGCCCAGGAGAGGAGGAAGAAGTTCAGATTTGACGGAGTTAGGTGAATCTACTTGAGATACAAGGGGCGTAGCAGACATAATAAATTACTTGATACTAATTCCCCATTGTACTATAGGAATCCGGTTTGATTACTGAATTTATTTGTGTGGTCAGGGAACAGGGAACAGGGAACAGGGAACAGGGAACACGGGAAGAAAGACAGAATTGATATCTACTGAGTCTTGTATGGCTACGCCACGCAAGCTATCAAAAATCAACAAGCTATCAAAAATCAAATAGAAGTCCTATATATTGTTTTTATTTCGCGCCAAGGAGCAAAGACGCAAAGCCAGAAATAGATTAAGGGACATCCAAGGTAATAATAGTAACTTCTGGCGGACAAAATAACCGCCCTGGGAAATAAGTTCCTAAACCACGATTTACATATAATTGATTATTTCCTATTTGATGTAAACCTTCTGACCATTGCCAATGATGTAATATGGAATGGGTTTTCCGTAAAAATGGTAATTTGCGCCTAATTTTCTTGGGGATTTTTTTCAATATTTTTGTGTAGTAAATTATTGCTGGTCCTAGACCGGGAATGACAATTTGTCCCCCGTGAGTATGACCAGATAATTGTAAATCTACTCGCCATTTTTGCAGTATTTCTGCTGTATCTGGGTTATGGGATAAGACAATACAAGGTGTAGTAGAATCAAGTTGGTTCATGATTGGTTCTGGGTTAAATTCTCGTGAATAAACATCTGCTAATCCTATTAGGGGTAATTTGTTTCCCAAGGGATAAGCAATTTGATTCCAAAGAACTTTAATCCCGACCTTGGTTAAAGCATCTGTAATTTCTGTTTTGGAACTAGGAAAAGCTATATCATGATTTCCTAGAATGGCATAGACACCATGGCGACTTTGGAGATTTTTCAATTTTGGTGCTAATTGATGAATTGGTTTTGCTTTTGTATTCACATAGTCACCAGTTAAAATTACTAGGTCTGGTTTGACTGCATTACTAATTGCGATCGCTTCTGTTAACATTTTCTCTGATAATAGACCATCAGCATAATGAAAATCTGACATCTGTACCAGTTTTAATCCTACTAAAGATGGATGTAAATTTTTGATTTTTACGACTAATTTTTCTGTGCTTAAAGCTCCAGATAATAACTTGTGCATAAATAAATAACTAATATCTATTAGATTTGATTGATCACTTAATATAAATACAATTCACTTGATTCTCAATCCTTATGGATTACCAATTTATTTAAAAATTATTTAAGAAGTTGGGGATCTATTTTGGCCACCATTTCCGCACGGGTAGAAACTTCTAATTTACGGAACATTCTTTTTAAAGCCTGTTTAACAGAATTTTGAGTAATCCATAATTTAACTGCAATTTCGCCATTAGTGAAACCTTGGGCTACTAACGTGGCAATTTCTAATTCTCGCGCTGTTAAGGGACAATTATCCACAGATAAAAAGGTTTTTGATTGTACCCGTAATGTGGCAATTTTAGCCGACAAATGCAGACAAACTGCACTTAAATCAGCTAAATCATTACTATCAAAAGGCAGATTTCCGGGGTCACGGGCAAAATTTAAAGTCCCCACTAATTGACCATCACAAACTATCGGACCAGTCATTACGTGCTCGTGACGAGTACAGTAATTTTTCCAATCTTCAGGAGATAAAATTAACTGTTCATGGGTGGGAGCGTGACGTTCCATAACATAACGCCCAATGGGATTAGCTTCTAAGCAAACAGCGGGAATTTCGGGAATTTTGATTTTAGTATTTAATTGGTAATCTAGGAGATTAATACCCCAATGTTGAACCGCAAAATGTTCGCCAATGGTAGCCATTAAAGCTAGTTTTAATTCTTGCTCATTTTGGACATTAGCGATCGCCTGGAAAATGGCGTGGAGTGTTTTAGCCATAAGTGTACCCATTTGGGGACTATGCGAACCTTGATAATTACTTCTATGCTAATACCAGCAAGAATAAAATGCTATTTTCACTTCCTATAGAGGATTTTTCCCCATGACAGTCACTCAAATCTCTGCTCAAGAACTTTTTCAGGCTGCTTACGAAAACCGTTATACCTGGGATGAAAATTTCCCTGGTTATACCGCAGATATTACTTATAAGTATGATGGCCAAGTGATCACAGGTCAAGTCCGAATTGATGCCAGTCTCAAAGCTGAAGTTCTCAATGTCGAGGACGAAGCCGCTAAAAAAGCCATTCACGGTCAAGCCTGGGAAATCGCTGTTCACCGTGTGCGTCGTCCTTTTGCACAAACTCACGGCGCAAATACTTTTAGATATGGTAGCACGGACGCAACGGGCGCAGTAGAAATTTTTGTTGGTGGTAAGTCGGAAGGAGATAAATACAAAGTGCGTAACAATGAAGTTTGCCACGTTCACCGTTTAATTCACGGTACTTTTGTGACTATTGACACCTTTGCCAGTCATGATACAGGGGCAGGATATCTTTCTCATACTTATAATTCTGTGTACCATGACCCGGAAACCGGCGCACAAAAGGGTGGAAAAAGCGATTTTACTGATGAATATGAAAAGGTAGGTAATTATTACATTCTCAACCGTCGGGAAATTCGCACGGAAATAGCCAACAGCCTTTCTATTCAAGATTTTATCTTTTCTAATATTGAGTTGTTAGGCTAGATTTTTCAATAATCTATATTTTTCCCCTACCCGAATTATTCAGGACTTACGCAAAATATCTCTCAAACCCTCTTTTCTTCGTTCTCTTCGTTCCTATGCCTTCGGCACG
>NZ_KE384685.1:79853-114817 GCF_000426925.1 Dolichospermum circinale AWQC310F
TATTCAATAATTCGGGTATTTTTATAATATAAAATTCCTCATCTTTTCTTTGTCGAATTGGGAAAATTGAGGATATCCAGATAGTTAAAACTGTTCCCTATTCCCTCAGAGATAACTTATTCAAAACCCTTAGATAATTTCTCTCAAATCCAAGAATTAAACCACATTCGTATTCTGTAATCTTCAGGAGAAAGGGGTAAACCTAGATAAATAGGTATCCAGAAAATGAAGGCGGCTATAATTATAAAAATTATCGTTACACCTAAAAACCGCAATCTGCGATTATAACTTAATAAACATTGGTCTACAAACCAAGCAATGGCTATGAATGTAAAGATTACAGCACACATATAATGATAGATAAAAGTACATCTTGTTACCTTTACCCAAGGGAGCAAATTAGCTGCATAATTTATAATTAAAAATAGACCAATCCAAGTATCAATGCTGAGATTTTTCGGAATAAATACTAGCTTTTTTTCTATTCCTGGCATAGTCATGTTGATGATCACCATACCAATTAAAAATATCATAGCAGCTAAACCAAACCACCATAAAAATGGATTACCCATAGCATGAACATCATAAATTATCTTACCAGCACCATCAGGTAAAGGTGGTCCAAATACAGGTAAGGGATCATCAATACTTTGAGCAGTTTGATAATAATAAGCCATTGGCCGGGTTAATAATGGCCATTTATACCATGCAGCACAATAAGGATGAACGCTAGGACTATTACCACCTAATTGCAGATGAAATTGTAAAATTTGTTTATGGACTTCAATAAATCCATATCTTTGATCAAGTTGGAGATGAGGAATCCAAATCAAACTATAAACAACTGCGGGAATAATTCCTAAATAGGAAAACATCTGCCAAATATTTATTTCTGTCAGGTTTTGTAATGGTGTTTTTCTAGTAAGAATCTGGGAATTATGGGGGGCTTGAAAAAAGTGTAAATAAGGAAATAATGGGGTACGAGATGTAGAGTCAAAAGACTGTAAGTAGTGAATTATCCAAACTGCTATCCATAAACTATAAGCACCTCCAAGAAACCATAAACCATTCCATTTAGTTCCTACGCAAGCACCAAAACTTATCCCAGAAAGCAGCAACCAAAACCAACGTTTTTGCTTTTGCAATGCTAATAATAATAACCATTGTCCTAGTAAACCAAAAATAACTATATATATATTACTTAAAGCATAACGAGATTCTACTAAAAATAGTCCGTCACAAGCTGTAAAGAATCCTGCCAATAAAGCCAAACGATAACGATAACTTACTTGATAAGTTAATAAAGTCACGACTACGGGAATAAATGAACCTGTCAGAGCATTTAACCAGCGATAACTCCCAGGAGATAATAAAGAACCTGTGAGACTATTTACATCAGTTTCTCGGACTAGGGGAATATGATTACTAATCCAAATACCCAAGCCAATCAAATATTGACTGAGGGGAGGGTGAGCATTAAAAAATGGTGTGTGCGTCAGATAGTTATTACCAAATTTGGCAAAGTACACTTCATCAAATACTAAAGTATTAAATCGGCTTAGTCCCCAAAAACGTAAACTGAATGAAAAGATAAATATGCCGATAATTCCCAATCGAAACCAAGTTTTGTTCATATTATTTGTGATTTTGGCAGTTTTTGAAATAGCAACAGTTCAATACTATTATACTTAGCGAATGTTTTTGTGGAAGAACTCCCCTGATCAATCTCTTTTTTGGGAAAGTTTTTCATTTTCCCTATGATCCCTTGGTATTTGAGTTCAAATGTAGAATATTATTAAGAATAATAGCTGTAGTCCAGCAATCAGGTTTAATCTACTATGTCACAATTAGAACGATGGGTAAAAATGGCAGAAGATGAACTAACGGAGTATAGCACTGATGCCCGGAAAATGGAAAAACTCCGCCGCCGGATTAGTTTATCGTTATCATTAGCAGAACAACGGCAACTAAAAGCCGCGTTATTAGGTACAATGCCATCTAGCAAAATTGCAGACATTGTAGAGGAGCAAAGACAAGTGGTGGCCTTACCGTTTTGGGGAATTGCTGGTTTGGGTTTGCTGTTGGGAATTTCTCTAAATCAACCCATAGGCTTATTAGCAGCTATAGGGGGGACTGTGGCGGCTTTTAAAATTCAAAAGTGGGGTTGGCAATTACAGGCAAATAGTCTATTATTACGGACATTAGAAGATATTGAAGCCCGAATTTCCCAACCAGGTAATTAAGTACAAACAGAACATTGATCAAGGAGCTAGAAATTATGACGAAGTATGACTATATTTTCAAATCAAAAGAGAAAATAGCAGCATCATTGAATCCAGAAGAAGCGGTAGTAGCAATTGCTGTAATTACAACAGCAGTTGATTTAGGCATTGAAGATATAAATGGAGAAATTATAGCTGATATTCTCTGGGAATTTGAGATTTTTGACGAATACTCAGAAGAACAAATGTTAGAAACCGTGGATACACTCATAGAACTTGCTGAAGATGCTGGATTAGGATCTTTATTTAATGCTGCTAATGCTGCTATTTCTGAGGAGGTAGTATTAGATGGTTTTGCAGCTGGGGTGATTATGCTTTTAGATGCTGAAGATTTGATTATTCCTGCCGATAAAAAGACTTATCTTAAACAACTACAAATAGCTTTAGAATTGGAAGATGAAGAAGCAAAAGAAATTATTGAAGAGGTAATTGCCGCAGTCCAAGAAGGAGATGACGGAGAATATTTAGATGAAGAATTTGAATCAATAATATTCAATGAATCTGGCGAACAATTTTATCAGTCACCTTTGGGGAATTTTACAGTTCCTATTCCTCTGGATTCTGAACAGGGAGGAAAAATTCAAACAGATGAAGGAATGGTGAGCTTTTCTGATGATATGGGAACTTTATTGAGAATTGATTATTATCCTCTGTCTCTAGAACAGATTAAGGAGATCAAAACTCAAGGATATGAAGCCTATCTTCATGAAGTTATTATCAATGAATATGTCCCCCAGACGATTATTTCTAATGTGCCAAATGCTGAAGTTAGACATAGAGAATATTGGCAAGAGCCTTTAAAAAGATACTACTATGTATTAGTAAATATTCCTGGTGCAACTATTTCTCAACAGGAAACTAATGGTCATGGTATTAAGTTAGATGCCTATAGAGGATTATTGTCCTTTGTCAATAGTGAATGTTTGTATATAGTTAGTAGCCAACGCAGTCTTTTAAATGGTGAAGCACTCGGTTCGGTGAAAGAAGAAGCTGAGAAAATGAAACAAACTATTTTGAACTTTGTGGAAACTATCGAGTTTGTGGAAATCTAAATTATCAAGATTGGCGATCGCACAGAGCAAAATTGCGAGAAACTAAGAACGGGTTTATAAAATCACAAAATCAGGAGAAGATCATGACTTGGACTCAAGTTTTAGCTGCTAATGCACTGGCTACTGGTGCGCGAGAAATAGTAAAAGTAGGCGATCGCCAAATTCTACTTTTAAACCACGAAAATCAGTTTTATGCTGTAGATAATACCTGCCCGCACTTAAAAATGTCCTTAAAAAACGGGAAAATCGAAAATGGGGCGATAGTTTGCCCCTTTCATCGTAGTGCTTTTGACTTGGGTAACGGTGAAGTCAAAACCTGGTGTCCATTTCCACCCGTAGTGGGTAAATTACTCTCAATGGTTTCCTCAGAAAAAACCCTGCCAGTATTTCCCCTCCGCGTCGAAGAGGGCAACATTTTAATTGATGTGCCATTCGCATAAATAGGTAAATGGGTGGGCTTTCCTATGGTGGGGTGGGCTTCTAGCCTGCCCGTAACTCATTGAGATCAAAATCTGCCCATCATCCCTGTGGGGTGGGCTTCTAGCCTGCCCATAACTCATTGAGATCAAATCTGCCCATCATCCCTGTGGGGTGGGCTTCTAGCCCGCTCCAGCCTAGAATCAGAAAATATGACTCAGCCCAAGATCCCATTGGCCAAAAATTCAACAGTTAGCTAATCAAGCCATAGGAGAATCCAAAATCAAGCTAAGAAATATTAACGAAACATAACTCAAGTCTGTTTCTAACCCATTTTTAAGCAATAATGGGAGTGTAAGAAAATAGATTTAATAAATAACTAGTTAACCGCTAGTAAGTAGAGGTGGAATATGACGACCCAAGATTTTCTTATCCCTCATGCTTATACATACCTGCTGGTTAAAATCGGTGTCTTGATGTTAGCTTTGTTGTTGTGGTTCATATTTACAGCCGCACCCGTTATTTAATTCCATTCACTACTTAGAGATGTTCCCTAAAACGTCTCTATTTTATTAAGTTTTATGGATTTTTATCAAATCTAGCGGTGAAAGTCTTTTTGGAAATTAACAGAATTAGTCAACCAACCCCGGCGCCAAAAAAAGTATAGTAAACTTATCGCAACTAACGCCATTGCTCCCAAACACAGGGGGTAGCCCCAATACCAATTTAATTCAGGCATATTGTGGGGAGATTTTTCGGTATTAAAATTCATCCCATATACCCCTGCAATAAAAGTCAAGGGAATAAAAATCGAAGAAACCACCGTTAGCAGTTTCATAATTTCATTCATTTTATTACTAATTGCTGATAAATAGACATCCATTAATCCAGCTACTAATTCCCGATAAGTTTCCACTATATCCATAACTTGGACTGCATGATCATAACAGTCTCGCAGATAGATTCTCACATCATCATTAATTAATTCACTACCGTCTCTAATTAAAGAATTAATTGCGTCTCTTTGAGGCCAAATTGCGCGGCGAAGCTGTAATAATTCCCGTCTAACTTGATATATTTTTTGCAATGTTTTTTGATTAGGATTAACTATTACTTCTTCCTCTAACTCATCAATGCGTTCACCATAAAGTTCTAAAACCGGGAAAAATCCATCAATAATAGCATCTAATAAAGAATAAGCTAAATAATCACTACCTTGTCTACGAATGATCCCTTTACCTTTATCAATTCTCATCCTCACTCCATCAAAACAATCATGTTCAGGTTCTTCCTGCACTGTTAATACATAATATTTACCTAAAACTAAACTTACTTGTTCACTATAAAAACTGCCATTATTATTATTAGGTACAACCATGTGAGCAATAATCACTAATTGATCTTCATAATCCTCAATTTTTGGACGTTCTACCATGTTCACAATATCTTCTAAAACCAGAGGATGTAAATCAAAAGATTGACCTAAACGGTGTAGAATATTTTTATTTCCTAAACCTTGAACATCCACCCAAGAAACGGATTCTGTATCCAAATAGTTAATACACTCTTCTGGATAACTTATTTGTTTGCAAATGAGATCAGTTTGGTTATAGTCAATTAAAAAAATAATGGGTTGTTCAGCATTTTCATCAACAATGATTGTTCCTGGTGGAGTTCCTGCTTGCTGAAAAAACTCCTTATCGTGTGACTTATTGATCATCTTGGAAACTCGGCGAATTTTCTTAACCATAAATCTTCATTTCCAGCCTACTGATAATTGGAATTTTAACATAAAACAGGAGTCAACAGTAAAATCCGTATCTTTGGGTCTTGGCGTGAGGCGAATTTTTCAAAAAAGATTCCAGTTATGGTAAACTATTAGAGTCAAAATTATTGTAGATTAAATAGCATTGCTTAATGAAAGTATGAACAGCAGTAAAGATCTCATTTTAGTTGTCGGTTCTACCGGTGGAGTCGGACAACTCGTAGTTAGTAAACTTTTAGAAAAAGGCTTACCCATTCGCATTCTCACCAGGAATGCAGAAAAAGCCATCAAAATGTTTAATGATCAAGTAGAAATTGCGATTGGTGATATTCGTGAACCCGACAGCTTAACAGCAGCCATGACAAATATTACTTCTATTATTTGTTGTACAGGAACTACCGCTTTTCCTTCTTCCAGGTGGGAATTTAATCAAAATCCCAACATTATTGAATTAGGAATTACTCTATTGAATCCTCAATTTTTAGAAGATAAAGCTAAAAATACCCCCACTAAAGTTGATCATCAAGGTGTAAAAAATCTGATATTAGCCGCACCAAAAAACTTAAATCGCTTCGTCTTTGTTTCCTCCTGTGGTATTCTTCGTAAACGTCAATTTCCTTTTAATATTCTCAATCTTTTTGGTGTACTTGATGCTAAAGAAAAAGGAGAACAAGCAATTATAAATTCAGGAATATCTTATACTATCATTCGTCCTGGACGTTTAATTGATGGACCCTATACATCCTATGATCTCAATACTTTACTCAAAGCCACAACCGTAGGTAAATTAAACGTTGTTCTCAAAACAGGGGATATAATTACAGGTGATTCTAGTCGTATTGACGTAGCCGCAGCTTGCGTAGAAAGTTTATTTCATCAAAGTGCTATTAATAAAGTTTTTGAAATAGTAAATCAAGGAAATAGACCGAATATAATTGATTGGGAAAAACTATTTTCAGAATTATAAGTGTGCAAATTTTCAATCTCATTTTTCCAAACATGAGTTTTTCCTGTTTTCTCTGAACTATATTGGTTTGACCTTTCTTGTTGCTGCTTCGACTGAATAACTTTCATCCCTAAATATTGAGAAAATACAATCATTTTCATGTCATATTTTCACGTCATCACTAAACTTCAAACTGCTTTATTTCCCCACCCTGTTCTTGATCTAATGCTGGTAATTTTTTACCCAAAATTAGAACTGAAACCATCATTAATAAACTTGTCACCATAATCACGCTTATCACATTTGGATCATCAAAATTACTCGTACCTATTAATAAAGCAGCAGCAAAATTACGTTGTGCAGTTCCCACTCCTAAAACTCTTTGAGTATCAATACCAGGACCACCTAATAAATAACCCAAAGTAAAGGAGAAAATAATAAAAATAGCACAAACAAAAATCACACCAGTTTTCAATAAAATAAGAATTTCATTGAAGTGAACTATCAACCGCACTCCTAAACCTAAAAGCAATCCAAAATTAGAGATTTTGAAAGTAATTGTTTGGAGATTTAAAGCGATATCTTGATATTTTGCCTTAATTAATAACCCAATTCCCAACGGTGTTAACATCATCAATATTAAAGGTTTGGCAATATCCCAAGAATTGACTTCCACACCTTCTAAAACCAATGGTAATACCATCGGCATATAAAAAACAGTGCCAAACATTAACATCATCATTAGCCCTGTAGAAAAAGCTAAATTCCCCTTCACTATTTGGGCAAGTTTAGGTAAAGCAGGGGGACCTGAAGCCAATGCCATAATGATCAAACCATCTTTCACAGGTTCATTGAGAGGTATTACTTGCAGCAGCAAATATACAAAAAGTGGTACTAAAACAAAATTTGTCAATAGCGATAAAACAACCAAACGAATATTACGAAGAGGTTGCCAAATTTGTTGTACAGTTAACTTTAAACCTGTACCAAACATAGTAGCAACAACAAAAGCCAGAAATGCGATTTTGTCAAGTATTAGGATAACTTCATTCATAAATTTTCCATTTCATTAATAAACGCATTAGGCGCAAAGAATATTTCTTTCTTCCTTTGCGCCTCTGCGCCTCTGCGTGAGAAAAAATTACTTCAAATTCAAAGTAACTTTCTGTAAATTACCTGTGAACGCAAACGGTACTTGATAAGTTTCCACAATTGGAGTACCTGTATCTCGACCAACATCAAAAGTTTCATCCAAAGCCAAACGATAGGGTATAGTTTTGGCAATTCGACCCTCAGCTACCGGTTGATCATTGATGAATAACCTGCCAATTCCTCCAGCACCAACTCCACCACCGTCATAATCAAAATTAAATTTAATTGTTGATTTACCTGGGGCTAATTTTTCAGAAGATTGAATAATGTAACGTTCAGCATTTACAAAGTTGTAAACATAAGTTGGTTTACTATCTTCTAGGAAAAATCCCCAACCCGCAAAACGTCCACCTTGAGTTAATAAAACACCCTCCGCACCACTTTCTGGAATTTCTACATCAGCGGTAATGCTAAATGATCTATTTTTTAAACTTGGGGCGCTACCTTCAGGAATGCTCACTCCTGTAGAATAGTAAGTAAAAGTTGTGCGTCCTGCGGCGGGAGAAGGACGATCTTGCACGTCAAATCTTTCAGAAACGCGGTCATCTAATGGTAAAACGTTATATTTGCGTGCTTCTGATAAAAACAACTTTTGCAGTTTTGCTAATTTTTCTGGATTTTTAGCCGCCAGATTATTAGCTTCGCTGAAGTCCTCCTCAATATTGTATAGTTCCCAAGGATCTTTCTCGAAGTCAGCATTAATTGTACCCTGCCAAGGTAATCGAGGATGACGGGCCGCAGCTATCCATCCATTATCATAAATAGCCCTGTTGCCAAACATCTCAAAATACTGGGTTTCATGTTTAGAAGCAGCTTTAGGAGCATCAAAGGTGTAAACTAGACTAGTACCCTCGAGTTTCTGCTGCTGTACCCCATTAACTTGAGTCGGTGCTGTAATTCCTGCTGCTTCAAAAATAGTTGGTGTAATGTCAATGACATGATGGAATTGGCCACGAAGTCCGCCTTGATCTTGAATGCGATCGCCATAAGCAATAATTAAGGGGTTACGAGTGCCACCAAAATGAGAAGCGATTTGTTTAGTCCATTGAAATGGTGTTGTACCAGCCCAAGCCCAAGCTGCATGATAATGATTAAAGGTTTTGGGACTACCTAAGTCATTCAAAGAAGCTAGAAGTTGTTCTCGGCTTTCGGGTACTTTATTGAAAACTTTTAATTCATTGACGCTACCTGCTAAACCACCTTCAGCACTAGCACCGTTATCACCAACGATGTAGAAAACTAAGGTATTGTCTAATTCACCAATTTGGTCAATGGCATCAATTAATCTTCCCACTTCATGGTCTGTATATGCTAAAAATCCCGCAAATACTTCCATTTCATGGGCATAGATTTTTTGATCATCTGGAGATAATGAATCCCATGCTGGCAATTCTTTGGGACGGGGAGTAAGCTGGGCATTAGCAGGAATTACACCCAGTTGTTTTTGCCGCGCAAAGGTTTCCTCTCGTAATTTATCCCAGCCTTGATCAAACTTACCTTGATACTTGTCTATCCAGACTTTAGGGGCGTGATGAGGTGCATGGGTAGCACCGGTAGCCAAATAGGTAAAAAAGGGCTTGTCAGGGGCTATAGACTGTTGAGAATGAATCCAGCTAATAGCATGATTTACTAAATCGGGAGTCAAATGATAATCAGGGTTATTAGTTGGTGGTGCAACCCGCTTAGTATTTTCTACCAAAGCCGGACTCCATTGGTTAGTATCACCACCTAAGAAACCGTAAAAATACTCAAATCCCAACCCGGTTGGCCAGCGATCAAAAGGGCCAGCCGCACTAGTTTCATAATCTGGTGTATTGTGCCATTTACCGAAAGCCGCAGTATTGTAACCATTCTGCCGCAATACTTCCGCTACAGTAGCAGCACTCTTTGGTAAAATTGTTGTGTAACCAGGAAAACCAGATGCTAACTCTGCAACTACACCTGTACCCACTGAATGATGATTACGTCCAGTTAATAAAGCAGCGCGTGTAGGAGAACAAAGGGCTGTAGTATGGAATTGGTTATAACGTAATCCTTTTTCAGCTAAATGAGTTAAATTCGGTGTATCTACAGGTCCACCAAAGGTACTCGCTTGCCCAAAACCCACATCATCCAATAATACTAATAATACATTGGGGGCTTTTTCAGGGGCTTTAATGGGTGCAGGAAAATCTGGTGTTGACTCTTGATAATTTATACCGATTTTACCTTTGAAAGATGGTGGATTAATCGGCAATACTTTTCCTGTATCTGCTAGGGCAGGGCTAGTAGTGATTAGGAAAATGATGGAAAGAGATAATGCGAGCGCTCGCAAAATTAAATTTAACATATTTTTTTCTCACGCAGAGACGCGGAGGCACAGAGAGGAATTAAGAGAGTGTTCTTTAATTCAGGTTTTTTACTAATCGAAAGCCGATATGAGTTGTTCCGGTATCAGGAGATTCTGATTCTCGTGCTGCTGGACGGTAGCGGCTGCAATAGTTCGGCGCACATAGGTAAGAGCCGCCTTTGATGAAATGAAGGGAAGTTTCTGTAGGTTTTTTGGGGTCAAAACTTTTATTTGGTCCAGTGGGGTTAACATTGTGGGCTTTGTTGTCATGTCCTAAACTGAACCAGTCGGAAGTCCATTCCCAAACGTTGCCGGTCATGTCGTAAAGTCCATAACCATTAGCTGGAAAAGAGCCTACTTTTGCAGTTCCTACATAACCGTCGGCTTTGGTATTAAAAAAGGGAAAGATTCCCTGCCAAGTATTGGCTTTTTTGGCTGAATACTGATTACCCCATGTATAATTTGCACCTTCTAAACCTCCACGAGCAGCATATTCCCACTGTGCTTCTGTTGGTAATGATTTTCCCACCCATTGGGCGTAGGCTAGTGCATCTTCGTAAGCAATATGTACGACTGGATAGTTTTCTTTACCTACAATTGTGCTGTCACTACCAAAGGGATGCCGCCAATTAGCACTGGGTGTCCAATGCCACCAACTCAGAAGTTGAACTTGCTTAACTCCTGGTTTTGGCATTTGAAAAACTAGAGAACCTGGTAATCTTTCTTCATCTGATAAATTGGGAAACTGTTCTTTTGATAACGGGCGTTCGGCAACTGTTACATAGTTTGTGGCATTGATAAATTCAATAAATTGGGCGTTTGTTACCTCGTATTTATCAATGCAAAAGGAAGTAACTGTAACATTTTCAGCCCCTCGCTCTTCCACAAACCCAGAATCATCTGCTCCCATTTTGAATGTACCTCCAGAAATCATCAGCATTCCTGGTGGACAAGTATTAACAGCGGCTAATGCTGGGGAACTGCTGAACAGTAATATAAGTGCAATTACTTGAATTAGTAGTGATATTAAAAACTGCATTTTACGCTGATGGTATTGTTAAACCAAGAATTTTGGTAAATCTCTCTATGTAAAATTCTGTAGGATTAGCAACTGCTTGGATGGATTCACGTTGACGCAAATTTTCCCACCATTGCTGTACTTTGGGTGTTTCTGTTGGTAACGTAAAATTACGAAACTTCTCTAAAACTGGTAATCTTTCAAACCAAGGATAGAAGCTAATATCAACTAAACTGAAATTTTCTCCTAACCAGTAAGGACCATTGCCAGAAAGTTTACCTAACCCTTCTTCCTCAATATATAAAAGAGACTCTAAAAACTCTCTTCGTCCTTGTTCTTGTTCCTGGGTATCTTTACCACGCAGGAATTTGTTAAAAGCTGGTACTAAACGAGTATTAGCGTAATCGCCCCAAATTCTCGCAACGGCTTTTTCAGCGGGATCGTGAGGTAATAAAGCGGGTTCAGGAAATACTTCCTCTAAATACTCATTGATAATTGCAGACTCATATATTTCTACTTCTCCATGCTTAATCGCTGGAACTTTACCGTAACGAGAAATATGGGTAAAACCTTCTGGTTTGTGCTGTAAATCAATTTCAATCGGTGTATAATCAATTCCTTTTTCCTGTAATACTGCACGGGTTCTTTGGGAGAAGGTAGAACCTTTAGTGTAATAAAGTTGTAAGCTACTCATTTCGTCCTTTCCTTGATGGGGATTTGTTTGAATTTTCGGTTAATTGCCAAAATTGCGGGTTGAATGACAGTCAAAGATAGAAGTGAATCAATTTCACTCCACAGTTTAACATTATCTACGGTTTATCGGTCAGGTTATCGTACTATATTAGAAGTATTTCATAGTTTTTACTAAAAAACAAGTCTTTTAGCAATCATTATTCTCAAAATTTAGAGCCAAGATGCCCAACCATTTAACACTTGTCCATAGCTTGCTTCTCTTCAGTACCGCGTTTATTGCCGGATCGCTTAATGCTGTAGCGGGAGGTGGTAGTTTTATTACATTTCCCACCTTAATATTTACTGGTATATCGCCAATTACTGCCAATGCCACGAATAATACTGCTTTATGGATTGCAGCTATGGCCAGTGCGGGTGCATATCGTCACAATTTAAACATCCCCAAACGAGAACTTTTGATACTATGTATTACCAGTTTAATTGGTGGGGGAATTGGTTCTGTTATTTTGTTGTATACATCAGCAGATATGTTTAAACAGCTACTACCTTACCTGTTACTTTCAGCAACTTTGATATTTACATTTAGTGAACCTCTGAAAATATGGCTACAATTTCAAAGCCAAAAATCATCAGAATCTCCACCTTTATTAATTCTCGTAATTGCACAATTAGCAATATCTATCTATGGTGGTTTTTTTGGTGCAGGTTTAGGAATTTTAATGTTAGCAACTTTAAGCTTTTTAGGTATTAAAAATATTCACACTATGAATGCTTTTAAATCTTTTCTTGGTAGTTGTATCAACGGTATCGCTATTTTTCCTTTTATGTTCGCTGGTTTAATTGCTTGGCATCAGGCTATTTTAATGGCTGTGGGTGGTTCTCTTGGAGGTTACTTATGCGCTCATTATGCACGGAAATTAGATCCTCGTTTTGTGCGGATATTTGTAATAGTTGTTGGTTTTAGCATGACTACTTACTTTTTTATTCGTGGTTAAAACTGATAACTATTGAAGTTATCGTCCTGATAAGCATTCTGGATTCTCATATCGGCTTTGAGGATGATAACAAATCATGTAAAATAAAAAAAGGAGGTATGTTATGACATCACAACTTCAACAAGCTATCAATATTGCTCAAAATCTTTCATTAGTAGAGCAGCTTGAATTGCTAAAAATACTATCCATCAGTATTCAAAAAAACCATTCTCTGGAAGTTAAAACTCAAAACGATATAAAAGATGATACAGATTTTTCATCTGAAAGCTTTCGCAAATCTTGGCAACAAGCTGTAACAGGAAAAACTCTCCCAATTTCTCAACTTTGGGAGGACATTAACGTTGACTGATTCTTGTTTAATCGAAATTAGATTAACACCTGAATTTAGGCGGAAACTGAGAATTTTAGCCAAAAAATACCGCCAAATTTCAGTGAATATCCAGCCAACTTTAGAAATGTTACAGATGGGAGAATTTCCAGGTGATCAAATTCCTGGAACTGGGTTCACAGTCATGAAAGTGCGGGTTAAAAATAGCGATATTCAAAAAGGTAAAAATTGCAAATACTACATTAGTTGTGTTACTGGACATTTACTCAAAATCAGATCAAAGTAATATTTAAGTGTCTGAAATTTGCCAAATTATTAATAGTTTTGATACATCACCTACAGAGGATGATTATTAGCTGATACTGGTAAAAATCCACCGGCTTGCATTTGCCATAATCTGTGATAAGCACCACCCTTAGCCAATAACTTAGAGTGAGTACCATCTTCAATGATGCGACCATGATCAAACACCAAAATGCGGTCTAAATGAGCGATAGTAGATAAACGATGGGCTACCACAATGACAGTTTTTCCATTCATGGCTGCATCTAGGGTATCTTGAATTGCTTTTTCAGTAATGGAATCAAGGCTAGAAGTAGCTTCATCTAAGATTAAGATAGGTGCATTTTTGAGGATAACGCGAGCGATCGCAATTCGTTGTCTTTGTCCTCCAGAAAGTTTAACACCACGTTCTCCCACTAGAGAATCATAACCCTCCTTCATCTGGGCGATAAAATCGTCAGCATAGGCTTTCCGTGATGCTTCTATTAGTTCTGGTTCTGAAGCTTCTAAACGCCCATAGAGAATATTTTCCAACAACGTGCGATGGAACAAAGAAGGATCTTGAGGAATCAAACTAATTTGCGAATGTAGGGCTTCCTGAGTCATATCTTTGATATCCACACCATCAATCAATATTTGTCCCGATTGCGGGTCAAATAAACGCAAAATTAGATTCACAAAAGTAGATTTCCCAGAACCAGAAAAACCCACCAATCCGACGCGCTCCCCTGGTTGAATGGTGACAGAAAGATTAGTGAATACAGTTTTCTCTGATGAGTAACTGAAATGCACCTGCCGAAACTCAATACTACCTTTAGTAATGGCATGATTTATCGCATTGTCCCGATCAATAATTTCATGGGGTTGAATGATAGTCTGAACACCATTCGCCACATTACCAATATGTTCAAAAAATTCTAAAAACCGTTTGCTTAAATTGCGGGCTTCACTAATGATTAATAGCGATAAACTGGTGGCAACAACGAAATCAGCCGCAGCTATTTTTCCCTGACTCCATAGAGAAAGTGAATAATATAAAGTACCGATTTTGAGAATTGCTGCTGAGACAAACTGAAACCAGCGAATTCGTTCAGAATACCAGTTTGATTTTCTCACCTCTTTGAGTTCGCGCTTTAATTGGTCATTCAAATAGCGGCGTTCAAAACCCAAACGGGCAAATAATCGGCTACTGGTGAGATTGGTCACGGAATCTACAATAATGCCTGTAGTTTCACTTCTGGCCGCCGCAGCTTTGCGGGAATAAATTCGGCAACGAGTCGCCAACCAGAAAGAAATACTGAGGAAGAAAACTGCCCAAATTCCCACAAATGCAGCTAGGGGAGCATAGGCGCGATAGAGTAAAATTGTGGAGACGATATAGACAATAATTACTGGCATAAATTCAGTAATCATCATTTGCATCGTTTGGGTGACACCAAGGGAAGTTTCCGCAATCCGATGGGCTAATGCGCCAGCAAAACTACTACTCAGGTAGCGATGGGAATGTTGTTGTAAATAGGCATATAAAGACCGGACTATATGCTGTCTGTGAATTGGATGGAGAATAGTTTGCAACAGTCCCGCCGAACGTCCAAATACCACTTCACCTATACTCAAGGACGTAAACAGGATCAAGGGTTGTTTTAAGGTATCAAAAATGAGTTTGCTGTCTCCTGTAGAGCGTGTCACACTACGGATCATTTCGCCAATAGCATAAGGTAACATAATTCCACAGGTGGCGTGTGCAATTTCCAGAAGCACCATTACCACATACCACCAGCGAAATTGATTAACGAAATAACAAATAAATAGGAAAGGAGTATCTGGCAATTCTGGCGCATTGGGAGCGCGTTGGAATGGTTGAGATAAACGAGTTTTTTTATGTAAAAACCGGCGATTTATTCCGATCATTTAGGTTTCTCCTTAGTGGTGTACTTCAAATAATTTTTGCAATGTACTAAACAAATTCTTTATACAGGGGTTTCCGCTTTTATGAGGTACATCTTAAGCCCCCACCTCGCACCCCCCTCAATCCCCCCGCAGCGGGGGGAAGAAAAGGATAAACTTTTGATATTGGAGGGGGTTGGGGGTGGGATTCTTGTACCTCATAACATCGGGAAGTGCTGTATCTAGCTAAACGTTGTTCAAGTGTACCTGTGTGTAACTCAAACAAGTGATTGTCATAATCATAGAAATATAAAGAATTTCCTTCATCTTCAATACGATTGCGACCCTCTCGGAATTCAACACCAAGAGATTTAACTCGTTGTCTATATTTCTCAATACCCAATTATTTGTATAAGTCGCTTTTTGGCTTTCTAAAAAATCTTAGGTTGAAGTTTTCTACATGGTTCAGTTTTATAAATTAAGATAGCATCAAAGTAGTTTATGACTCCTAAATGCCTAGTCCCTTGATCGGGTGTACGCCCAAATTTCAAACTTAGCTTCAGATGATAACTCTGTTGACAATGAACCATAATGTTCAGTACAAAATACTTCAAATTCTTCCATAATTCTACGGAAAATTTCATCTGATACTTGCCAACATAATCCGTATCCTCGTGATTTGAAAAAACCAAGTAATTCCTCAACTTTGTTGCTCACAATCCACGTTTTAGCAATCAGATAGTTTGACTGATAACCTTTTTTAAGAAAGTATTCCTCCACATTATATTGAATTGTTCTTTGTGTCTGCTTTGAGTTTTGTGTCTGTTGGTACTTGGACAAAATAGCTCTAAAATAATTCTCAAATTCCATCCTGGCAGGTGGAGTAATCCACTGGGCATTGAGATAAAAACCTTGTGGTTTTAGTACGCCATGAATATCATCTAAAAACCTCTGCCAATTTGAAACAGTATGAACCATGTGAAGAGTTAACACAACATCAAAACTCTGATCTGGAAAAGATAATTGTGAGGCATCACCACAAATTAGCTTTAAATTGTGAGGAATATAATCTAATTTTTGGCACAACTGATTGAGCATTTCTTGAGACACATCAATTCCAGTTACAGAATAACCACGCTTGACCAAAGGAAGAATATTTAAACCAGTACCAACACCTGGTTCTAAAAAAGATGTTTCAGATTTTGCATCAACTAATTCAAGAATAAAATCTGTAACCTCTTCTGCAATTAGCTCTGTTAACCAACGGGTTTGGTCATAGAGGTGAGCAATTCGGTCGTAATAGTTAGTTACCACTGCTGATGTTAAATCAAATTATTAATTATGATTGCTTCTAACGTACTGAATCCCCCTTGCGATATTCAGCAGTAATGTCGTCTAATTTTTGTTTCAAATTGTCATCAAGTTTGACTTCCACAGCCTTGAGACTATCAAAAAGTTGCTCTGGACGACTCGCACCGATGATAGGAGCAGTAATAATTGGATTAGCTAAAACCCAAGCCAATGATAGGGTTGTGAGAGATAATCCTGCTAAATCTGCGACCGTGCGTAATTCTTCCACAGTATTAAACTCACGATCATGCCAATAACGCTCTTGATAACGTTCTGCGGCAGTTCCCAAAGTAAAACGAGTATCGGCAGTGGGTCCTTCAGCAAGTTTATGTTTACCTGTCAGTAAACCACCCGCTAAAGGATTGTAGGGAATGACACCTAAACCTTCTTCTTGAGCTAGGGGTAATAATTCCCGTTCAATTTCCCGGAATAACAAATTGTAGCGGGGTTGAATGGAGACGAAACGAGTAAGATGACGCACATCTGCACGACCCAAAGCGCGGGCTAGTCGGTAAGCTAAGAAATTGGAAACACCGATATACCGGACTTTACCAGCACGAACTATGGTATCCAGAGCTTCTAGGGTTTCATCCAGGGGAGTTGAAGCATCATCAGAATGCAATTGATACAGGTCAACATAATCAGTTCCCAGTCGTCTCAGGGAAGCATCAATAGCATCTAAAATATGTTTGCGGGAAGATCCCTGATCCCAAGGTGCGGGGCCAACTTTACCGACGGCTTTAGTAGCAACAATAAAATGTTCTCGTTTACCTTTTAACCAACGACCAATGATTTCCTCAGTTCTTCCAGCAGTGGGTAGACCACCACCAAGGGGATAAACATCGGCTGTATCGAGAAAGTTGATTCCAGCTTCGGCTGCGGTATCAAGGATTTTGATAGATGTTTCTTCATCGGTTTGTAGTCCGAAAGTCATTGTACCGAGAACGAGTCGGGAAACAGTGAGTCCGGTTTGACCAAGTTTGGTGGTTGGTAATGTCATGGAAATGTTAGTTGTAGAATTTTTATCTCACGCAGAGGCGCGAAGAGGAATTAAGAGTGTGGTTTAACTAGATGAAAATTGCTGCAATTTGAAGCTGCATAGAATAAGATATCAATAATAATTGACCGCAGATAAACGCAGATGAACACAGATAAAGAGGGATAACTTTATTGATTTCATAATTCTGTGCAGCCTCACATAAAATTGGCTTATTATTCTCTGATTCTAACTTACTACAGCCGGCTGGCGACTACTTTGTGAAACCAGCCATTGTTGCAATGTTGGGTTACTGTAAACTTCATTAGCTATAAAATGATCGCCTTCAGGGAATACAGTAAAATCTACTTTTGCTCCTGATTCACGCAGGGTATTAACAACATTTTGTGTATCTTCAATTGAGAGTTTTTCGTCTTTTGCTCCTTGGAATATTTGGATAGGAATTTCTTTAAGTGCAGCTATTTGGGCAGGTTCTAATGTTTGGGGTACACGACCTGATGTGGCTACTAAACCGGCAAAACGACCAGGATAGGAAGCGGCGATATGCCAAGCTCCAGCAGTGCCTAAGCTGAATCCAGATATGATCACACTGGATGGATCTACGGTTTGGGTAGCAATGATATGATCAAGTAAAGCAATTACATCATCTGCTCTATCTACCCAAGTTTGTCCTTCAGGGAGTTGAGGGGCAATAAAGAAGTAAGGTAAGGATGCTGATGAATCTACAAAAAGAGGAAAACCCCATTTTAGTAAAACATTGATATCTGTTCCTCTATCTTTTGCGCCATGCAGAAATAATACAAGAGGGGCAGGTTTGTTGGTATCAGCAGAAGAGAAAATATAGGGTAATGAACCATTGCTGGTGTCGTGGGATCTTTTTTCAACTGGCATAGTTTTAAATTCTCAAATTTGTGTTTACAAATATTTGACATATTTTATAGATGATGTAGAGACGTTCCATGGAACGTCTCTACCTATCCCGGATTACTTACCAGAGGTCTACAAGGACATCTATACACCTACCAAAGTTTTGTTCTCTACTTGAGATTCGGTCTTAGGTAGTTTGGATTCTACGGCTGTACCCTTGAAGAAGTCGGGATTAGCTTCGGTGTAGAATTTATAAGGATTACCGAATACATAGGCTTTGAAGTCATCTTCGGAAATTACCCCTTCTCTGACCAAATCCCAGCTTTCAGCTAAAGGTGCGGTAAGATCGGGTACATCCCAGTGACCAACATCGGAGGAGTAAATGGCGTTGAGTTTGACTCCCAAGGGGTTGGCTTTGTCGTTGAATGCGGCTGCAATGGTGCGATCATCAGATTCAGAACCAAAGAAGAAACTGTTCACCCAAGCGTCGCGTATATCTTCAATTGTCTTAATTCCTGCTGCACCAAAATCTTCCAGTTCGCTACCCACTGGTGAACGGCTATGACGGTTAAAGGAAGCTCCCAATACGCTCTTAGTTAGCTCCTCCTTGCTGAGGGAATATCCTTGAGTGATTTCCTCACCATATTCTGCAAACAACTCAAACAACTCATCGGGGTTAGCTAAATCTGGGTTATAGTTTTGCAGTCCTTCTAAACTCCGTTTGGAGAAACGGTCTACTAAATGAATGTAGACGTGAGCGCCCCAATCTGCACCACCTTCGAGCATACCAACACGCAATTGTGGGAATCTTCTGGTTACACCACCAAAGAATAAGGCTTTCGCAAATGCTTGTGAACCATCAGCAAAGTGACCGATGTGGTTGTTCATGTAGTTACTGATGGAGGAGCGTCCAGTCCATCCTTGACTACCGTAATGGGTGGTGAGAGGTACGCCTAATTCGACAGCTTTAGCCCAGAAGGGATCATAGTCGTATTCACTATCTAGTCCGAAAAAGTCAATGTAAGAGGCATATTTACCAATTTCGGGAAATTGATCGGCTGGGTATTTATCAGCGATCGCCTTAATTGGCCGTCTCACACCACCAGGAATATTTGCAACTTTTAAACCCAGTGTTTTGACTGCAAATTCTAACTCCTCAATCGCTTCTTGGGGAGTAGTCATGGGGATACCAGCTACCACAGTCAAGCGATCGCTATATTGACGGTAAATATCAGCATGATAGTGATTAATTGCCCGTTGCAACAATTGCCGATTCTCCTTACTTGCACCGGCCGCAGCTAAGGCATTATTGGGAAATAGTACCGAATAATCAGATCCTTGCTCCGCTTGACGTTCATAGAGGAGAGCAGGGAGAGTATAAGTAGCTAAATCTAAAGTATTACGGGTAACTCTAGCCCACCAAGGCGATCGCAATGTCCGGTTATATTGACGTTCTTCTGGGGTTTGCTGATACCAGTCTTTACCCTCAGTCTTAGAATTGAGACGGGAAGATTCAGCCTTGCGTAATTCATCTACCAGTTTCACACCGCCGTAGTGAGCAATATAATCCTCAAGGGCAGGAGTAAAGTCATTAGTGTGAACATCAGTATCAATGACAGGATAATCGAGATTGGCTCTAACTGCGGCAGAGGGAGAGCTTTTCAACTTGCTATATTTAGTCATATTTTCCTTAGAAAAGTTACAAGACAACTTATATCCCTGACTTCTCAAACAATTGCAGAATCTAAAAGTTATGAATTTTCAAAAAATCAGGTATCTGTGGGAGAACGTGCTGCTGATTTTGACTAGGAATTTTAGATGTTAGATGTTAGATTTTCGATTAAAAAAATTTGGTGTATAACTCCGTCTTTCAGAACAGAAAAATACTCGCTACGCTGCATACGCTTCGCTAACGTCAAGCCCAAATCTAAAACCATAAAGCTTTCACACTTTAGGTTGAGTCAATCCAAAATCCAAAATATTCGCTGCGTACGCTTCGCTAACGTCCATCCAAAATCGAGTAACTTAGGTGCTATATGTGAGATTGAAAATTCTTGTCTGTTGGACAAGCATAACTTTCCGAAATCTACATGAACTTCGGTAGGCTTTTAACGTCTGTGCTGACGGGGTGGTTTAGATATCCGATTTCTTAAAGAAGTCGGGTATCCGTGTAGAAATCACGCCAACACCAGCGTTTTTTCCTCTTGTTTAAGAGCGAAACGATTAGCTGGACGACGCAAAGCAAGATTTTCACGTAAGGTACTACCCTCGTATTCAGTACGGAATAGTCCGCGTTTTTGCAAAACAGGAATGACTAAGTTAACGAATTCATCCAACCCTGTAGGCAAAATTGGAGGCATAATGTTGAAACCATCCGCAGCACCATTGATAAACCATTCTTCTAATTGATCAGCAATAGTTTCAGGAGTACCCAAAATAGTACGATGACCCCGTGCTGTAGCTAAAGAACGATATAACTCACGCAGTGTCAACGTGCCGCGAGTAGCTAAATCCTTAACCAGTTTCAGACGACTCTTATTATTGTTGGTATCACTGGGTAATTCAGGAGCTATATCATCTAAAGAATATTGTGATAAATCCACACCTTTATAATAAGTTTGGAGAATACCCCAAGCTACATCAGGATGAATTAAAGATTGTAAAAACTCGTATTTTTCTTGAGCTTCTTCTTCAGTCCGTCCTATAATCGGAAAAGCACCAGGCATAATTTTGAGATCATCGGGAGAACGTCCATATTTTGCTAACCTTCCTTTGACATCTGCGTAAAATTCTTGAGCATCAGCTAAGGTTTGATTAGCTGTAAAAATTACCTCAGCAGTACGGGCAGCTAAATCTCTTCCTGGTTCAGAAGCACCAGCTTGTACAATGACTGGATAACCTTGGGGTGGACGACCTACATTTAAAGGACCTCTCACAGAAAAATATTTACCTTTATGGTTCAGTGTGTGCAGTTTGTTGGCATCAAAATAAACACCTGATTCTCTATCACGAATAAAGGCATCATCTTCCCAACTATCCCACAATCCTTGTACCACTTCCACAAACTCTTGAGCCCGTTCATAACGTTGGCTGTGTTCTGGGTGATGTTCCAGTCCGAAGTTAGCCGCCGCATTTTCATTCCCTGTGGTGACTACATTCCATCCTGCGCGTCCCTTACTCAAATGATCCAAGGAGGCAAACTTCCGCGCCAATGTGTAAGGGTCTTCGTAGGTAGTGGAAGCTGTGGAAATGAAACCAATGTTTTTGGTGACAGATGATAAAGCAGAAAACAGAGTCACAGGCTCGAAATGAGCAATTTTACCGTTACGACTTTGAGTTTCTGGTGAACCACCCCAAATTCCTGGACTATCTGCTAGAAAAACCGCATCAAATAATCCACGTTCCGCAGTTTGAGTAATTTCTTTATAATGCTCAAAATTCAAACCTGCATCCATTTGTGTATTCGGGTGTCGCCATGCAGAAATATGATGTCCAGTGGCTTGAACAAATGCACCTAAACGAAACTTACGTATTTTGCTCATATATCTTCTCTTCCTTCGTTCCTTCGTTCCTTCGTGGTTCAATCAATCTTCTTTCGTAATGCCAAGTATTAGACTGTTGCTAATACCCTTTGATATTGATTAACTGGACGAGATAATCCAAGATTTTCCCGCAGAGTTGTTCCTTCATACTCAGTACGGAATAATCCCCGACGTTGCAATTCAGGAATTACTAAGTCAACAAAATCATCTAGTCCACCGGGAAGATAAGGAGGCATAATGTTAAAACCATCAGCAGCATCATTGACAAACCAACTTTCTAGTTGATCTGCAATTTGTACTGGTGTACCGATAATTGTCCAATGACCACGCGCTCCCGCAATCCATTGATAAAGTTCCCGAATGGTAAAATTGTGTCTACGAGCAATATCAATTAATAATGCTTGGCGACTTTTGTTATCATTGGTTTCTGGTAAATCTGGCAATGGTCCATCGAGAGGATAAGCCGAAAGATCCGTGCCTATGAGTCCCTGTAATAGAGCCAAACCAACCTGGGGATGTATTAGATCTTGCAGTTCTTGATATTTGGCTTTTGCGTCTGCTTCTGTTAGTCCCACGACTGGAAAGACACCGGGCATAACTTTGAGTTGATCCGGGGTGCGTCCATATTTTGCTAATCTACCTTTAACATCTGCATAGAAGGCTTGAGCATCTTCTAGAGTTTGTTGGGCAGTAAATATAACTTCAGCAGTTCTACCGGCTAGTTCTTTACCATCTGCAGAAGAACCTGCTTGCACAATTACAGGATAACCTTGGGGCGGACGGGCAATGTTTAATGGTCCGCGCACGGAAAAAAATCTACCTTTATGGTTAAGTTCATGTATTTTATTGGGGTCGTAGTAAAAAGCTGTCTCTTGATCACGAATAAAAGCATCATCTTCCCAGCTATCCCAAAGACCTTTCACCACATCAATAAATTCGTGGGCGCGGATGTACCGTTCTGCATGAATAGGATGGGCTTCTAGACCGAAATTCCCGGCGGCTTCACTACTACCGGTTGTCACCACATTCCAGCCTGCTCTTCCCCCAGAAATATGATCTAAGGAAGCAAATTTGCGTGCCAAAATATATGGGTCTTCATAAGTGGTAGAGGCTGTGGCGATAAAACCAATCTTTTCTGTCACCGCAGACAAAGCTGAAAATAGGGTAACAGGTTCAAAGTCTCCACCAAAGGCTGTGCGGCCTTCTGCACCAGGACGATGTTGTAAGGCTAAACCGTCGGCGAGAAAAAATGCGTCAAATTTACCGCGCTCGGCTGTCTGGGCTATCTGCTTATAATGCTCAAAGTTAAGAGCACCATTACTCCGTGCTTGGGGATGTCGCCAAGCTGCAACGTGCTGACCTGCTCCGGGTAAAAATGCACCTAGTCTTAGTTGTTTTTGTTGTTTGTTCATATCAGACTCCAAGTAATATTTTTTACTAAGCGAATATAGGATGATAAAAATTTTCTGGTTTGGCAGTTGTCATATATATCAATGTGACTACCTCATGTTTGTTGGGAAGGCTTTTTCAACTCCTTGGCCATCGTTGTAGGCATTAGCGTTAGTGGTGGGTTGCGGATAAAACTACTGTATCTCGACTGATTTACTATAGATAAATAGTATAATCTCATAACTCTCATCAAAAAGCAAGTACCTTTCAAGAAAAATATGGTGAACTAAATTTATTAGCAGCTAATTGTTAGATATTCTAAGTATTTGCAGGCTCTAGAGTGTGCAGAGTGGGCGATCGCTCAATTTAAATACACAATATAGAACAAACGTACTTATATTTGACTACTGAGTAAAAGAAAGGTGGTTTAAAATATAAGTATAAAAATACCAAAGTATCAGTCAGTCAGAAGTACGAACTGCACAAGGGGGTTTTCATTCTCCTGATAAGCTGTGACGCACCCAAATTTTATAATCCTAATATAGCTAAATCTTGTGGTGCGGGCATCTTGCCCGCTAGAATTATACAAATTAAGCGCACAACAGCTTATCATGAAGGCGATCTCCTACCCTACCCTAACTACAGTAGAATGTAAAAGGCTTTCCCCCGCTACAATGCAGGAAATTAAATCACCTTTCCCACTTCTACTACCATATAACTAACTCACTTACTTGATACATGGATTTGGGGTGTAGTCCGATAGGCTGTTAATGCTAACGCCCCAATCTTTTCTTACACAAGCAACTGCTTCATAGCTGCAAGTATAAAAATAACTATGTGCATAAAAGCCAGTAATATCAGTATTTGTATTCATAGTTCTTGATTTCACCTCTTGTTCTCAAGTATAACTTGACAATTATTTAGATATACTAATTATTAGTCAATCATAAATTTAGTTAAATATTTTCTTGTCAAACCACTTGAATTTTCTTTGTGATCATGTAATACTACTAAAACAATCACTGGTAAATCGGTCAACAAACTGTAGTTTCTATTTTGTCTCAAGTCATCAATAAATTATTCAACCCCGTCAAGACAGTGGAAACACGCGCTCAAAGAACGTGAATCAGTCAAAGCGATAGTTCGCTCACTCCAAAGAGTTCTATATTAAGCGATATGCTAAATTTACTGCTCTTGTTCGAGTCGCTGCTTAGTCAAACACTGCATTCAACTATTCCTAAATTGAGATCACAGATTTATGAGTTATCAAAACATAGAAATCAAACCAATTGCTGGACGTATCGGTGCAAAAATTAAAGGTGTTAATCTAGCTGAAAACCTCAGTGATGAAATCATCAGCGAAATTAGAAAAGCCCTAGTTGAATATAAAGTCATCTTCTTTCGTGGACAGGAATTAGATGCTAATGGACAAGTAGCTTTTGCACGGCGTTTTGGTGAAATAACTACTGCACATCCCACAGTTCCATCACTTCCTGGACATCCAGAAGTATTAGACCTAGATTATAGCCGCACCGTTGCCCGTGCGAATAGCTGGCACACCGATGTTACATTTGTAGATCGTCCGCCCCTTGGCTCGGTCTTGCGGGCATTGGTAATTCCGCCAGCGGGAGGGGATACCATTTGGGCAAATTCGGTGACTGCATACCAAGATTTACCGAAGCATTTGCGGAATTTAGCGGATAAACTTTGGGCTGTACATAGTAATGCTTATGATTATGCCACAGCCTTCGATATACCTGAAGAGGTAAAATCTTACCGAGATGTGTTTACTTCAACAGTGTATGAAACCTTGCATCCAGTGGTGAGAATTCACCCTGAATCTGGGGAAAAGGGTTTGTTTATTGGTGGTTTTGTGCGCCAAATTCGGGGTTTATCTCCCACTGAATCAGCGGATATTATTCGACTATTGCAATCTTATATTACACGACCTGAGAATACAGTGCGTTGGCGTTGGCAAGTTGGAGATGTGGCATTTTGGGATAACCGTGCTACTCAACATTATGCGATCGCTGATTATGGAGATCAACCCCGTCGTGTGCAGCGTGTAACCATTGCTGGTGATCTTCCTTTAGGTATTGATGGTCAGTATAGTCAAGCCATTCAAGGAGATTCTGGGGCATATATTCCCAATCTTGTAGCAGCTTAACCTAACTTAACTCCATTATCTCAGAAAAAATGGGGGATGATGTAGAAATGTAGAGACGTTTCATGAAACGTCTCTACACTGTAATTTGATAATTTAAGGAGTTGGATTTTATGGCTTTAACACCTTCGACAATGTTACCTTTGGGAACTTTAGCACCTAAATTTCATCTCCCAGATGTAGTTTCAGGTAAAACGATTTCACTGGCAAACTTTGCCGATAAAAAAGTATTAGTAGTTATCTTTCTTAGTCGTCATTGTCCTTTTGTGCAACATATCAAATTTGAATTGGCAAAACTAGGACAAGACTACAAAAATAAAAATGTGGGTATTGTAGCCATTAGTTCTAATGATATTAATACTCATCCTGATGATGCACCAGAATTACTTAAAGAGTTTGCCCAAGAAATAGATTTATCCTATCCTTTGCTTTATGATGAAAGTCAAAAAGCAGCTAAAGATTTTTTTGCAGCTTGTACTCCAGACTTTTTTGTATTTGATGCTAATAGAAAAGTTGTTTATCGGGGACAATTAGATGATAGTCGTCCGAAAAATACTTTACCTGTAACTGGACAAGATTTACGGAAAGCGATTAATTATGTTTTAGCAGATCAGGTAATTACTTGGGAGCAAAAGCCGAGTATTGGTTGTAATATCAAGTGGAAAGCAGGGAATGAGCCAGTTTATTATAAAGTTCCTGTAGCGGTTGGGTAGTTAGGGATTTTATGGAGAAAAAGTGAAACTTTACCAACACCAGCTGATATTACCGTTATTTTTTGTGTATGATGATTTTATCAGTAATCTAAATACACAAAAACTTAAATGATCAGCCGCATTTTTCGGGTCAGAGTTCCATTGGAATTTCATCAAGAATTTGAGTCAAAATTCCTGAAGGTATCAATCCCACTTGTTAAGTCATATCAAGGTTTGGTGTCTGTCACTATTGGCAGACCAACAAAATGGGCAACCGAAGAATATGTGATGATTTCAATTTGGGAAAATGAGCAATTTGTCAAAGATTTTGCTGGCGAAAATTGGCATCAAGCAGTTATTCCAGAAGGAATGGAAAAGTATATAACTGAATGTTGGGTTCATCATTATGAAAACTTCGGTTCAGAATCGTCTTTTCAGTTTCCATAAATCAACTTCTCTCATGAGATTTACTAGTCTTTTTAGAGTGCGTCAGACTGTATAAATTTCATCAATAAACAGATTTCTAATATTAAATGGAAAGCAGGGAATGAGACGGTTTATTATAAAGTTCCGGTAGCGGTTGGGTAGTTAGGGATTTTTTGGAGAAAACTGTTAATTAATGTAGAGATGTTTTATGCAACGTCTCTACAGAATAATCCTATTCATCAAATATATTGGCTTGCACATGAAAAAAGTCTGCTAATTTTTGGGTTAATTCTGGATTTATTTTCTGAGCGCCGTTTAAAATATCATCAACCAGAATTTCTGAACCTAAAACAGCTTGTAAATCGGCTTTATTTTCCTCAAATTGTTCCAAAAGAAATAACAACATAGATTGAGGATTATTTTGCTGAGTAGGCTGATAATGTTCTTGTTAAAATTTTTCAATTAAAGTAATTAGCAATTGATATAATTCATTTTCTTCTGGATTACGTTTTCGGTGCATTAAATCTTCGAGAATGGCTAAAGCTTGTTCATTTTCTGCTTCAGTCTTGATAACTTTAGGAAGATAAGCTGTTAATAGTTGTTTGTATTTGTTGGGATTAAAAGTAAGGGTCATTTTTCCAATTTTTCTGATGAAATTATAGACTTTATTTCGTCAATACTAAGAGGTGGAAGTCGTCTGTGAATCATTGCGTGACAATTTGGACAAACAGGGCGCAAATCTTTTATAGGATCAACTTCGTATTCTTCATCACGATCAATTTCATTTTTGTCTCGTATGTATTTTTCAGCAAAGAAATTATAGATTTCTGCTATGTATACATCATCCAAATAACTTAATTTTGTACCAAGGCGATATCCTAAATTATTCCATGTCAGACGCTTATTTAATGTTTGATCTGTATATTTTTTGTGCTGTGATGTTGCATTTAACCATCCTCTTTTAAATTGTGCAAGTCGGCGAGAATCAGGAGGATGACGGTCATCTCTTTCATAGATTAATTCATTAAAGATGCTCTCATAAAGTGCTTTTAATAAAATTCATTATTCATCAACTTGCAACCAGAGAAGTAATGAATAGTTCATTCCTTAGACTCCTTCTCCCTCTCTGCGACTCTGCGCCTCTGCGTGAGATACTTTCCCCTATAAATCCTCATGCAACGCCCCCAACTTACGTATCTCCGGCCAAATCATCGCCGTAGCCACCACCACTAAAATCGTCCCAATACCCCCACCAACAACAGATAACACTGGACCAAATAAAGCCGCAGTCAAACCAGACTCAAAACTCCCCAACTCATTAGAAGCACTGATAAACACACTATTAATAGCCGCAACACGACCCCGTAAATGATCAGGGGTTTTAATTTGCACCAAAGTATGACGAATCACCACACTAATACTATCTAACGCCCCACTGAATGCCAACATCAACAACGACAACCACACCCAACGAGATAACCCAAAGATAATTGTTACAACCCCAAATCCCACAACTGACCACAATAAAGCTGCTCCAGCTTTGCGGATAGGTGGTAAATAGACTAACAATGCTGCCATAATTAATGCGCCTATAGATGGGGCAGCTTGTAAATAGCCCAATTCCACCGGACCAGCGTGCAAAATATCCTTGGCAAAAACGGGTAATAATGCTACAGCACCACCAAATAAAACTGCAAATAAATCAAGGGTAATGGCTGCGAGAATTAATTGATTATTCCAGACAAATTCAGCCCCCGCAGCTAGGGATTTTAAAGATACTGGTTCTTTGCTAAAATTCGTTGGTTGGGGTTTAATGGCGGCTACAGATGCTAAACATAATAGTGAGGCGATCGCAGCTACTACATATACTCCTGTAGCATTTTTGCACAAAGCAATACCCAATCCCCCCAAGGATGGACCTATCACCGATGCTAATTGAAAGCTACTACTTATCCAAGTCGCCGCATTAGAAAAAAGATTATTTGGTATCAAATGAAACATTAAAGCATCACTGGCTGGTTTGAGGAATGCCCTAGCTACACCCATTAATACTAAACAGCCATAAACTAGGAAAATTGCCCCTTTGGTATAGGAAATAACCCCTAAAGCCAAGGAACAAACCGCCAGGAGGAAAATTGCTAGTAAAGTAGTGCGTTGGCGGTTATACTTATCAGCAACATGACCTGCTATTAACGTCAGTAAAATCATGGGTGTTACTTGGGCTAATCCCACTCCACCTAAGGCCAAAGGGGAATGGGTGCGCTCATAAAGTTCCCAGCCAATAGCCACCGTTTGCATTTGTCCCCCTGTAAACAAGAGAACACGCCCAATAGTAAATAACCGATAATCTCGAAATCTCATGGCTGCAAAAGGATCGTGTGCAGCCTCAGTTTTAGGGTGGATTTGTTTCTGTTTGCTCGAAGACATTTTTTAGTAGACTTAACCCTTCTTCAATTTTTGATACTTGCTCTGGTGTCAAACCCTCTAGAATTTCCGCAATTTCCGCGCGAGTTTTTTCCTGGGATTGCTCTAAAAGCAGTTTTCCCTCTCTCGTCAAATTCAGGACTACTCGCCGTCGTTCTTGAGGATTATCTGTCCGTTGCACCAGATTTCGTTGGACTAATTTTTCTATAGTTGTTGATGCTGTAGCACAAGTGACACCTAAATGTTCTGCTACCTCTGATAAAGAAGCTCCAGGATTGCGATTGAGAAAAGCGAGCGATCGCAATTGTGGTATAGATAAAGAGTCAGAACTGTGCGATCGCATTTCGGCTCGGATAAACCGCATCAATAAGGGAACTGTTTCCATCACCCTAGCGGCACATTCTTTAGAGGGTTTATCCAAACTCATAAGATCGTTTTTCTCCAGATTACATCGCCACCCGTGGATAAAGTCGGCCACAGATGTAGGTTAAACCTATTAATGTTAGCAAGAGAATTGTACAATCTAACCCAAATCCATAAATACTTGAGCCATTGGCTAGCATTGCACCGCGTAAAGCATCCACTTCATAAGTCAAAGGATTCAAGTGAGAAATGAGCTTTAACCAGGTTGGCATCAGGGAAATAGGATAGATCGCATTACTGGCGAAAAACAACGGCATAGTGATTAATTGCCCAATTCCTGTAAATCTTTCCCGTGATTTCACCAAACAACCAATAATTAAAGAAAAAGTGCAAAAACAACCAGCACCCAAAAACACAATCAAAACTACTTGCAAGAAAGCTATAGGATTGTGATTTAAGTGTACACCTAACAACAAAGCCAAGATATAAATAAACACCACTTGGGAAAAGCAACGCACACCAGAAGCAATTCCTTTACCTAAAACAATTGCTGCGCGGGGTATGGGCGCTGCTAGAAATTTATGGACAACTCCTAAATCACGTTCCCAAATTAGTGTCATTCCCCCAGAGAAAATGGCCACAAATAATGCACTTTGAGCCAAAATACCAGGAGTCATAAAATCTAAGTAAGGTATATTACCTGTAGGGATAGCACGAGTGCGAGTAAAAACTTGCCCAAATATCAGCAGCCATAAAGCCGGTTGTACAGCCCTAATCACTAAATCACTAGGATCATGGCGCAGTTTTCTTACTTCTAACTCAGTAATTACCAGAGTTTTGGTAAATAGTTCTTTGATACCAGAAAAAATCCCTTTAGGGCGATTATATCTGGATTCAGCCCAACCGTTGAGAGGTACGTCTAGTTCTTGCAGTTTCACTGTAACTCACTCCTGATACTAATTGATTACCTGCGTAGTGGATAAAGACATCATCTAAAGTTGCATCTGGTTTTTCTATGGCTGCTTTTAATTCTGACGGCGAACCAGTGATAATTTCTTTACCTTGATTCATAATCACCACTCGATTGCAAAGATTATCCGCTTCCTCTAAAAAGTGGGTAGTTAAAAAGATGGTTGTACCGTACTCTCTACAGAGTTGCTGTACAAGTTGCCATACTTGGGTTCTTGCAACAGGATCTAATCCCACTGTTGGCTCATCCAGAAATAAGATTTGGGGTTGATGTAAAATAGCCTGGGCAATTTCTAACTTACGAATCATTCCCCCAGAAAAAGTTCTCACTAAGCGATGTGCTACATTCTCCAAACCCATGAATTCCAGCACCTCAGAGATTTGCTGTTTTCTGCGTCGAGGGGGAATATCATACAATTTGGAAAATATTAAAAGATTTTCATAACCTGTTAAAGTCCCATCTGCTGATAAAGCCTGGGGTACATAACCTATTACTCTTCTGACTGCATCAGGTTGATGAGTCACATCATAACCGGCTAAGTATGCTTTCCCGCTACTGACTGGTAGCAAGGTAGTTAACATCTTAATTACTGTACTTTTTCCCGCACCATTGGGACCCAGTAAGCCAAAAACTTCTCCAGATGCAACGGAGATATTTAAAGCATCAACAGCTGTAAATTTTTCAAAGCGGCGCGTCAGTTCCAGAGTTTGTAATATTACTGACTTGGGAACTTGTGCAGGTATTTCCGCAGATTCTATTCTTCCCGTAAGTTTCGTCACGATTGGAAGACACTTCCTTTTTTAAATATTTAGTTTATCTAAATATTAGTATGACATAGATTTTCTAGGAGTCAAGACCCAGGATTCAGGATAAGTATTCTAGCAGACAATTAGTGTGAATTTATACTTTACTTTTAAAGCTCTCTAATAGTTCTCTAATTATTCGATTCTCAACAATCTTTTTTATTGAAATCTTATGGTAAGTTATGAAAAATAATTCTGTAGGTATTCCTAAAAAATTAGAGAAGGTATTGATAATATGTCAGTTTTTATTCGTGTTGCTGATTTTTTACCAAAAAACACTCAACTGATGGCCTTTGTTAAACCATCAGAAGACGTAAATGAAGAATTGTATAAAGAAACCATAAAACAACTTAAAACTAAACCATTAATAAAAGCTAATAATGGTGGTATATATGTTCCAATTTATCTTGACGAGTCTTTAAGGATTGAATTTAGCATTTCAAATGCAGGAAAGATTCATAGAAAATTTAAAAAATGTAAGTGCCGTAGTCCTGTTTTACCTAATGAGCACCTGAAAAGTTTGAGCAATGCTGGACAGAAGATTTCGCTACTATTTGAAAAAAATAGACTTAACAATAAGATTGATGTATATAATAACATTTACTTTCAGGATAAAGATGATTTTTGGACAGCATTATATATTCAACGAGAAAGAGTTTATAATCTTTTTGAAGATGAATTTGAAGAACACTTGAGAATATTTAAAGAAAAAATTAATCTATATCTCAAACCAATAGCAGATATAACTCAGCTATTAGCTGTAGAAGTCAAACAAAAAGATGCTATAATTCAATTATTAAGATCACAAAAGCAAGATTTACAGAAGAGATTGGAGGATTTTAATAATTTAGAAGTCAAACAAAAAGATGACTTGGTTCAGTTATTAGAATCACAAATGCAAGATTTACAGAAGCAATTACAGGATACAAATAATTTGCTTGAAAAAAGTAAGCTTGTTACTTATCGAAATAAGCTTGATGAATTCAAGTATCGCTTAACAATGGATTTACCAGAAACTAAAAGTTCAGATTCTTGGCAGGAGTGGATTTACAAAAATAATTGGCTATTTGGAATTCAATACGGAAACTCTATTGCACATCCAAAAGTAGGCTTTAGAAGTATTCTTGATTATTTATTTCCTACTCCAGATGGATTTATAGATATTTTAGAAATCAAAAAACCATCACATGAAGTTATCAAAGAAAATAAATCACACCCTGGAGCTTTTGTTTGGTCAAGGGAAGCAAATGAGGCCATTGGACAAGTCGTAAATTATCTACATGAAATAGAGTTACATCAACTCGAAATATCTAAAAAACTTAAACAAGAACACTCTCTTGAATTAAGCACTATAAAACCTCGCGCCTTTATTTTAATAGGACAGTCTGACAATTGGAATGAAAAACAAAGAGAAGCTTTTAGGAAACTAAATCACGCATTACATGGTATTGAAGTTATCACTTATACTGATTTACTTGTGAGAGGGGAAAATTTGATTAAAGTATATGGTGATTAAATGGTAATATGTTATTTATTCATCCTAACTAATTACCAAATACTAAAAAGTAGTATTAATAGTTGTGATTTCAAACTATGAAAAACATTTTTCGGTATAATCAATCCAGAAAGGTTTAGGTAAATTTAATTAATGGCAAAAAAGAAACGACCTAGAGAACATATAATAGCAGATTTGAGCGTAAATCATGTTGAACGATATGTTTTCTTATGTGGTTATTCCGTAGAAAGAGTTGAATATGATTATGGGTTTGATTTAATTCTTTTTACATATAATATAAATAGTGAAATTGAAAACGGTCAAATTTACTTACAATTAAAAGCTACAGATTCTCTCAGAACACTTGCAAATCAAGAAACTATTGCTTTTAGCATAGCGCGTTCCGATTTAGAATTGTGGTTATTTGAGCCTATGCCATGTATTCTAATTGTATATGATGCTCAGTTGGATATAGCTTATTGGTTATACTTACAGGCATATTTTGAAAATTTGCCAAGTTTTGATCTATCTAAAGTTGGTGAAAGTATTACCGTTCACTTGCCTAAAACGAATATACTAAATCAAGAAGCAATCAAAAAATTTGCCAAATACCGGAATGATATTCTAAAGCAGTTAAAGGGAGTGATTCGTCATCATGGTTAGAGATATTCAGTTTACTGACCTAGAAAAGTTGCTTTTCAAAATAGGTTTTACTAAAGTACCAACAGCAGGCTCTCAGCAAGTATATCAATATCCATTGTCAGGAACTTTGGTCATTTTACCAGCTTACGAACAACAGGCTTATGTTCAACCTGTGCATTTGGTAGCTGTACGTCGAATATTAGTAGAAAATGAGTTAATCAATACCAACTCTTTCGACAGTTTTTTAGGAAAGGTTGCAAGCTAAAGCTGAAGCAGTTGTTGTTCGAGTTGTGGAATAACCATGATGGGGCTTAAATGCAGGATAATTTTATTGTACTTTCAGCACTTGTCGGTTAAGCTCAAAAAATAGAATTACGTAGGGGTGATTTAGGGGAATGTAAAAGTATTGAATACAACACCAAAAAATTTCAAACATCCTCTTACGGAAAATTCATAACTGCTATATAATAGAAGTCTAAATTATTTCCCAGATTTTACTCAAAATTAAAATTTAATGACTAGGTTTATACATGATAAATTCGCCAAAGACTATCTAGAAGAATTATTAAAAGATTACGGAGAAGTCAAAGCATCAGAAAAAGTCTCAGGAGAAATTAAAGAAATAGATGTTTTATTCACACCTACTAAACAACAAACTTCTAAATTACAAATACTGGGGTTACTAGGAAGACTTGTCGAAAATCCTGCAATAATAGAACCATACCGCAATCCAGCTTCTACCGATGAAATTTGCGACTGTATTCTCAAGTTATTAGAAGTCAAGGCTTTATTGCGACGAGAAGCCAAAGCCAATAAAATCAAACTTCAGGAGTCAGAAATTCCTAAATTGTGGATTTTAACCCCCACCATATCTGAAACTCGTTTATCTAGCTTTGGAACTATCCAAAAAGAAGGTTGGTTATCGGGAGTACATTTTTTAGCAGATGCCATGCGTTCAGCAATTGTGGCAATACACCAACTACCACAAACACCAGAGACTTTATGGTTGAGGCTTTTGGGTAGGGGAAGCGTACAATCACAAGCAATTATCGAGTTGCAAGCGTTACCATTAGATCACCCTTACCAAAAAGTCACCCTGGAATTAGTTTACAACTTGCGCGAAAATTTGAGAGTAAATCAAGAACTAGAAACAGATGATAGGGAGTTAATTATGCGACTAGAACCACTTTATCAAAGAAATAGAGAACAAGCTAAAGAAGAAGGAAGACAAGAAGGAAAGCAAGAAGGAGAAAAAAACTTAATAGTGCGTCTACTACATCGTCGGATTGGGGAAATTGATGCGTTATTAATCGAGCGAATTACAGGATTATCAATTGAACAGTTAGAAAACTTAGGAGAGGCGTTATTAGACTTTTCTAGTGTTGCTGATTTAGAAGATTGGTTAACCCAACACTCAATCTAATTCATTAAATCTATCAATATTCATCGTCAGGAACTTTGGTCATTTTACCAGCTTACGAACAAAAGGCTTATGTTCGGCCTGTGCATTTGGTAGCTGTACGTCGAGTATTGGTAGAGAATGGGTTAATCAATTCCAATTCTTTTGACAGTTTTTTAGGAAAGGTTGCAAACTAAAATTTCACCTATAATTACACTGTCTAAATATTACAGCACTTCCCGATGTTATGAGGTACAAGAACCCCACCCCCAACCCCCTCCCCGCAAGCGAGGAG
>NZ_KE384685.1:114827-137257 GCF_000426925.1 Dolichospermum circinale AWQC310F
TTTAAGATGTAATTCAATAGAAAAGCCCATTTAAAATATCAAATCCTAAAAACATGAACAGCTTTAAAACTCTTTGTAAAACCCTAGCTATTAGTACAGGAATCTTTTTGTTATCTGTTCCTACTACCTACGGGATACCACCAAAACCGTTGTTAAATGCCAAAACAACTTACAATCAAACAGGTTCTTGGGATGCAACTTATTATTTTACAATCAAATTACCAGAATCTCTGGCTAATTGGCAACTGCAACAGGTTGTTTTAACACAAATAGAAGGTGTAGAAAATATTGAATTCAATCAGAAAGACAGTTTTGCTTTTATAGAAGCAAGTGGACAAAAAGAAAAGCTAGGTATTACCCTCAGCAAGAGTTCAACTCAACCACAAACTGTCATTGCTACTTTTGATAAACCAGTTTCTGCGAATCAAACAATTAATATCGCTTTAAAACCTTTTTATAATCCCGCTAGTGAAGGTATTTATCTATTTCAAGTTCATGTTATTTCCTCTGGTGAAAAGGCGAATAAGTTAGTTGTGGGAACTGCTAGATTCCAATTTTATAATAGTTTTGATAATCACCTATTTTATCAATGGTAACGTGTTTATAAATTGCTGATTTTTCAGACAAATTCAGCAATATCCATCAATTGGTTAAGAATGCTAAACGACAACTATTCAGTAACATATTCAGTTCTTCTGCAACTTCAAACGAATTCTTCCCTAATATTGGAGCAGCAATTACAGCTTCATCAGGATTTCTACCTGTTTTCTTTACAGCAGAAATCGCATCTTTGTTAGAAAATTCCCGAACACTCACTAACCAAGCTGCTAAGATATGTCCAGTGCGGCCAATTCCACCAGCACAATGTACAACTACTTTTTCATTTTCTTGATTTGCTGTGATCAAAAAAGGCAGTATTTTCTGTGTAAGTGTTTCTAAATCACATAAATGAAAATCTTCAATTGGTGTCCAACAAACTTGTTGATTACCAAATTCTTGCCGATATGTATCTAAAAGATGTGCATAATTAGCTAGTTGTTTTTCACTAAGTAAACAACAAACTCGCTTGATATTGTGCGATTTCATAAACTTAATCCAGTCTTCTACCTGTTGATTTGAATATCCAGGTTGAGAAGCACCAAATACGATTGTTTCTTTTTCCCAAGCAGCAGCAAATTTGTACATCTTTAAATGTCTAAATTTTGAATCTTTTTTATTGCTTTTTCTGCGTAAATAGAAACATCACGATCAGGGTCATCTAGTGCTTGTTGTAGAGCATTTAAAGCCTGAGCATTATCTAAATTACCAAGTGCTATAGCTGCCTCTTTTCTGACATCAGAATATTCGTCTGTTAATGCTTGAATCAAATCAGGTAATAAATTTGAACCTAGGCTTTTTTGTAATACTTGAAGTGTGAATTTTCGTACTTGCCAATGTTCATCTTTTAGCGCAATTTTTAAAGCTGGAATTGCTTCTGAATTAGCGTGAATAGCTAGGGATTTAGCTGCATTGCGTCGTACTTGCCAATCAGGATCAGAAGTGAGTGATTGAGTTAATAATTCTACAATTTCTTGATCTGCTAAATGTCCTAAAGTTAAAGCTGCTGCACGACGGACATTTGCATCAGGATCATTGATTAATGATAAAGCAGGTGGACATATTTGCACTTGGTTTAAATAGCGTAGAGTTGTAATAGCAGTTTCTCGTAGTTGTGGATATTTAGAATCAAAGAAAGATAACACCGCAGGTAGAGATTGAACATCATGTATCTTCCGCAATAAGATTAAGATGTTAACTTGAAGATTGATATTTTCTTGATGTAGTGCATCCAATAAAAGCAATAAATGATCTGTGGTGACTAATTCACCTAAAGCTGATAATCCTTCGGTGCGAACTTCTATATCTGGGGAAGCAAGAGTTTTTAATAAAGCAGGTACAGCAACAGGATTAGCAAGTTCCCAAAGTGCAGATACGGCAATTTTTTGGACTGCGGTGCTTTCGTCTTCCAGTGCAATAATTAAAGCGTCCACTGCTGCGTCTTCTCCAAGATGCTGTAGAGATTTTACCGCAACTAGGCGATCGCTCACATCAGGCGATCGCAACATTTCTAACCATTGATTTAACTCTGAATCTGTATCTATAAACATTTCTGTACCTCTACCGCAACAAAAAAGGAATTTGGACTGTAATGGCGTTGGTTGGACATTCTTTTTCACAGGGTAGACAGAACCAACATTCATCATATTTCATGTATGCTTTTCCCGTCTCTGGATTTTTTGCTAATACATCCAAAGGACAAACTTCAATACAAGCCACACATTTTTCTAAACATTTAGATTCATCAACAATTACCGGAACATCAACTCTTTGATTAATTAAAGCCATAAATTTATCACTCCCTAATTTCATTAAAAATTAAACAAAAAATTCCCATTCTTCCCTAAAAGAAATTACCATTTTATTCAATTCCTCCATATCAATTAAAAACGCATCATGTCCGTGAGTTGATTTGAGCAACCCCAATTGAGCATGAGGGATTAAATCTACTAATTCTTGTTGTTCCACTGGAGGATAAAGAACATCAGAATCAATGGATACAACTAAAGTTGGTTGTTTGATACTTTGTAAAACTGATTGATAATCTTTTCTGTTCCAACTAACATCATAACTATCCATTGCATGAGTTAGTGTAATGTAAGTATTAGCATCAAAACGTTCTATCAATTTTTGACCTTGATATTGTAAATAACTAGCCATAGCAAACTGATTGGATTCATCCTGCTGTCTGCCAAAACGATTTGTAAAACTCTCCCAATAACGATAGGTAATCATTGCCATCATTCTTGCTACTGCTAGTCCTTGGTTTGGAGGTGCATCAATTGTATAGTTTCCCCCTTGCCAATTTGGATCTGTATAAATTGCCTGTCTTTGTGCTTCACTCAAGCCAATAGACCATGCTGAATGTCTTCCAGGTGCAGCCATTGGTGAAATTGCTCTCACCTTTTCTGGATATAATAAAGCCCATTCTAAAACTTGCATTCCACCCAATGAACCGCCAATTACTAATTGTAGAGCTTTAACTTCCAGGTATTCTAATAGTGCAGCTTGGAGGTTAACCATATCCCGAATTGTAATTCTGGGAAAAGATGCACCATAGGCTTTTCCTGTATTTGGGTTAATAGAAGTTGCTCCAGTTGTACCGTAACAACTTCCTAAAATGTTGCTGCACACGATAAAATCCTGATTAGGATCAAAGACTTTTCCTGAACCAAACAAATCTCCCCACCAATCATCAGCATCAGCAGAACCAGTTAAAGCATGACAAATTAAGACCCCATTATCGCGGTTTGCGTTTAATTTTCCCCAGGTACGATAAGCAACCTGAACACCAATTAATAGTTCACCAGATAAGAGTGAAAATGGTGCTGAGAGTTGATAAAACTGGGTTTTTGCTGAAATGAAGTCTAGGTATTTCATAAAATTAGCAATTAGCTATAGTTAGCTATAGATATCTAGATTCCCGACTTCTTAAATAAGTCGGAGATCTTTTGGTATATTAGCCAGAAACCTTCTTAAATGCCTGTTCAAAGTCCTCCTTAATATCATCAATATGTTCAATTCCCACAGATACCCGCACTAAATCAGGTGTTACACCAGCGGAAATTTGTTCGGTATCATTTAGCTGTTGATGGGTTGTAGACGCAGGATGAATTACCAAGGTTTTAGCATCACCAACATTTGCTAAATGACTGGCTAATTTCACATTACTAATAAAAGCCTTACCTGCTTCTAATCCACCTTTAATACCAAAATTGAGAACTCCTCCAAAGCCATGTCGAAGATATTTTTTAGCGCGTTCATGATATGGATGATTGGGAAGTCCGGGATAATTAACCCATGCTACCTGCTCTTGTTGTTCTAACCATTTGGCCAATTCTAAAGCATTGTTGATATGACGTTCTACACGCAGGGAAAGGGTTTCTAATCCTTGAAGTAATAGAAAAGCATTAAATGGACTCAATGCTGCGCCAAAATCTCGTAATCCTTCGACTCTGGCGCGAATAATAAAGGCAATATTACCAAATTGACTACCTTTTCCAAACACTTCTTGAAAATTCAATCCATGATAACCGGGGGAAGGTTCGGTAAAGAGGGGAAATTTGCCGTTACCCCAATCAAATTTACCAGAATCAACTATTACACCACCAATAGATGTACCATGACCACCTATCCACTTGGTAGCAGATTCTACAACAATATCTGCACCATGTTCAATGGGTCGTGCTAAAGATCCACCCGCGCCAAAGGTATTATCTACAATTAAAGGAATGCCATTTTCATGGGCAATGTGGGCTAAGGCTGCAAAATCAGGAATGTTAAATTGGGGATTACCAATGGTTTCAACATACAAGGCTTTTGTGTTTTCATCAATTGCTTGACGGAAATTTTCTGGATCATCTCCTTCCACAAATTTGACGTTTATTCCCAATCTTGGCAGAGAAACTTTAAATTGATTATAAGTTCCCCCATAGAGGAAACTGGTAGAAACAATATTATCTCCTGCTTGAGCGATCGTACTCAATGCTAAAAATTGCGCTGCTTGACCGCTTGCAGTGGCTAAAGCTGCTACACCCCCTTCTAAAGCCGCAATCCGTTTTTCAAATACATCCGTTGTCGGATTCATGATCCGGGTATAAATGTTACCAAATTCCTGAAGTGCAAACAACCGCGCTCCATGTTCAGCATCATCAAAAACATAGGAAGTGGTTTGATAAATTGGTACAGCGCGGGCATTAGTACCAGGTGCAGGTTCTTGTCCAGCATGGACTTGTAAAGTTTCAAAACGATAATTTTCTGACATAGCTAGTATTTAAATGGGTTGACTATCAAAACATGAAATATTGAAACTCACACTCCATACTGTTTAAACCATTTCTGGAGACGCTGCCAACCATCCTGAGCTTCTTTTTCGCGGTAGGAAGGGCGATAATCGGCAAAAAAGGCGTGAGGTGCATCGGGATAAACAATTATCTCTGATTTACTGCTATTAGATTTGAGTTTTTCTCGTATTTGTTCTACTGTGTCTAGAGGAATACCTGTATCTTGACCTCCGTAGAGTCCGAGAACAGGAACTTTGAGTGTAGAAGCAATATCAACAGGGTGTTTAGGCTGTAGTTCGGTAACATTGCCTACAACTCTTCCGTACCAAGCCACACCTGCTTTCACGTTGGGATTATGTGCAGAGTATAACCAAGTAATTCGACCACCCCAGCAAAAACCCGTAATTGCTAATTTATCAGCGTTACCTTTTGCTGATTTCACCGCCCAATCAACGGTAGCATCTAAATCTGATAAGACTTGAGCATCGGGAACTTTGGACACAATTGCGCGAATTTCGTCAATGTTGCTTAATTTTGACACATCACCTTGACGGATGAACAGTTCAGGGGCGATCGCTAAATAGCCTAATTTAGCAAAGCGTCGCACAACATCCTGAATATGTTCATGAACACCAAATATTTCCTGAATTACCAAGACAATAGGAAAATTCTCACCCTTGTCCGGTTGCGCTCTGTAAGCGGGAATTTCCCCATCTTTGACGGGAATTTTCACTGTTTTGGCAATTAATCCTTTAGCATTTGTGGTAATCACTTTAGCGGAAACAGGTTGTACTGCTACAGCAAAACCAGTTGTTAAAGCAGCAGTAGCGATAAATTTACGGCGTGTTATTTCTTTAATCATTTTTAATTACCTCAGTTTATTTAATGGGATTGAAATTAACAAACTTCTACAATCAAATTTTCAAAAATCAATCCAATAACGATAAATAACTTTGTTATTACTTTCTAGTAATCCCTGACTTACAAATTTACCGTTATTTTTTTGAATCACGCGATTAGAACCATGATTATCTTGATTACAAGTTAAGAGAACACGATTTAATCCCATATTTCTAGCTTGTTCAAGAGTTAAACTTAGCATTTTTGTTCCGTATCCTTTACCTCTTTGAAGAGGACGAATCATATATCCAATATGTCCTCCCCAATGTTCTAAAGTTGGTACTAACCAGTGACGTAATCGGCTTTCACCAATAATGATTTTACGATTTAGAAGCAACCAAAAAGTTGTTGCAGGTACAAAATCTGGTTTTAATCCAATACCTTCTGAGCTATTTTCTAAATATTGAATATAAGCTAAAAAATCACTCTGAATCAATTGCAAAAAATCCTGATCATAAATACGCGCTTCATCAGTATCTTGATACTCTCTTATCATATCAAGAAATTCTGACTGTAAATCAGCAGTTGGTTTAACTAATTGAATTTCTTGGGAATTTGGCAGCATTTCATAAATACGTTATTTTCATCTAACTGCGACATCATAAACTTCTTTCTGTAAATCAACCTCTACAACATAAGGCTCAACTGGACGCTTAAATAAGATCATTTCTTCTGCTTCATCTTTTTTCAAATTCACATGACAAAACCATTCTTCATTATTCTTATCTGGAAAATCCAACCGATAATGATATAAACCCCAACGACTTTCCCGACGATATAAAGATGCTCGTGCTGCCATTTCTGCACAATCACGAATAAAATGTACTTCCATACATCGCATTAATTCATGAGGATCACGCGCTCCCATTTGGGCTAAAATTTCATGATAACGCACAAAATTATTTAACCCAATTTCTATTTTATTGCCGAATTTTGGTGGTTGTAAATAATCATTCACCAGTCGGCGTAATTTATATTCAACTTGAGTATGGGGAATACCATTAGGTTGATTTAATGGTGCATAAATTCTCGCTTTTTCTGTTTCCAAAAAATCAGTATTAGGTTCTAAATGTTCTAAATTTTCAATATAATCAATGGCATTTTCTCCTGCTAACCGACCAAAGACAAATGCACCAATCATATAATTATGAGGAACACTGGCCATATCTCCGGCTGCATATAATCCCGGTACTGTAGTTTCTGCTTTTTCATTCACCCACACACCAGAAGCACTATGTCCACTACATAATCCTATTTCTGAAATATTCATTTCTACGCCATGAGTACGGTAATTCTCACCTCTACCTTCATGAAAACGTTCTCTACTTGGTCGTTCATTTGCCCATAAAACAGACTCAATTTCAGAAATTGTATCTTCATCCAAATGAGTCATTTTCATTTGAATAGGTCCTTTACCAGAGTTTAATTCTTTCCAGATTTCTAGCATCATTTGTCCACTCCAATAATCACAATTAATGAAGCGGTTTCCTTCTGAGTTGGCGGTATATGCTCCATAGGGACCTGCGACATAGGCACAAGCAGGACCGTTATAATCTTTAATTAATGGGTTAATTTGGAAACATTCGATGTTACTTAATTCTGCTCCTGCATGATAAGCCATTGAATAACCATCTCCCGCATTTGTAGGATTTTCATAAGTTCCATAAAGATAGCCAGATGCAGGTAAACCCAAACGTCCACAAGCACCTGTAGACAGTATAACGGCTTTGGCTTGGATAACAACAAAATCACCACCGCGCACATCAAATCCAACTGCACCAATGGCTCTACCATTTTTTACTAATATTCTAGTTGCCATAACGCGGTTAGTTACTTTCACTTGATGACGTTTAACTTGGCGGGTAAGAATGGTTTTTAAGTCTTTACCTTCTGGCATGGGTAAGACATATTTACCTATCCGATGTACTTGTTTAACGTCATAATTCCCTTGGGGATCTTTTTGGAATTTAACACCCCAATTTTCTAATTCTTGGATAGTTTCATAACCTAATTTACCTGTTTGGTAAACGGCTTTTTGGTGCAGAATACCATCGTTAGCAATGGTGACTTCGCGGACGTATTGTTCTGGGGTAGAATTGCCAGGAATGACGGCTGTATTAACTCCATCCATTCCCATGGCGATCGCCCCACTGCGGCGAATATTTGCTTTTTCTAAAATTAACACCTCAGCATCGGGATTAGCTTGTTTAGCTTTAATCCCTGCCATTGTCCCCGCAGTACCACCACCAATTACTAAAATATCGGTTTTTAGCCATTGTGTCTTGATGTTTGTTGTCATATACAACTCTTTCAATAATTTAAAATGTATTTTTTTTCACACAAAGGAGCAAAGAACGCACCAGAGAGTAAAAACAGATTTGAAAAAATAATTGATAATTAGTAATTTCTACATTACCAATTACCAATTACAAAATTACTTCTTGCCTGGCAAAACTATCTCCTTAACCTTGATTTTTTTAGGAATCAAGTTTATTTTATAGAAAGTATCAGCAATTTCTTGTTGTTTGGCAATTACATCATTTGTTAATGGAAAAATTCCATACTTGCGTCTTTTTTCTGCTACCTCTAATACAGCCGCATCTATACCCAATACAGGAGAAAGTAACTTTGCTACTTCAGGAGGATTCTTCTTTGCCCAATCACTGACTTTAGTTACCCCAGCCAAAACTGTCTTTAAAGCTGCTGGATTCTTTTCTACAAAGGATTTAGCTGCCAAGTAATAACCTCGATTGGGAGCTAGTCCAGTGGCATCTGTAAGAGTACGTGCGCCTGTGGCTTTTTGAGCAGCAGCTAAATAAGGATCCCAAACCGCCCAAGCATCAACATTTTTCCCTTCAAAAGCAGCACGACCATCAGCAGGTGCGAGGAAGGTTGGCTTAATATCAGTGTATTTTAATCCGGCTTTTTCCAGTGCTTTGACTACTAAATAATTAACATTTGCTCCTTTCGCAAAAGCCACTTTTTTACCTTTGAGATCAGCTACATTTTTAATTGGTGAGTCCTTATGGACAATAATTGCTTCCGCTTTAGGTCCATAAGGGTCATAAGCAACATAAACAAATGGTGTACCTGCGGCTTGAGCAAATATAGGAGGTGCTTCTCCTGTGTAACCAAAGTCAATACTTCCTGCATTTAAAGCTTCTAACATCGGCGGACCAGCAGGAAATTCAGTCCATGTGACAGAACTACCAGAGGCTTTTACGGCTTTTTCTAATTCTCCTTTTGCTTTGAGTGCGTATAGGATAGTTGCTGCTTTTTGATAGCCAATACGAATTACTGTCTTGCTACTATTATTTTGAGCGATTGTATTTGCATTAGCTTTCTGAATTGTCTCGCCATTATTGCTAACGGTGGGAGAAAAAACAGAAACGGCTAATGTTGAGCCTAATCCAACTGTAAATAGTAAAGAAAAAGTACGAATGTTCTGCTGACGATATTTTCTGAGAAAGGTGATTTTAGCTTCTAATCGTCGCAATAGAGGTAATTTAGTCAACATTACTCTGAGTTATTAGGGTGAATAGAATATTCAGACTTGATGTCAATTTATGATAAGACTACAGTATGTCAATCGAAATACCGTACTTTATAATATTACATAGAGGAAATTGAAATGCAAGCTTTTCTTTGAAAAAAGCAATTATTTGGTCAGTAAACATTTCATTTTGATTTTTTTATACTTGATTGCCGTGAGATGCTGAGAAAAAAGGAAGTACAAATAGATGATACAAATAGATGATCCCAATCTTTTACAACAAGAAGTTATCCAACTTCTTAAACAGGTAATTGAACCCACCCTCAAAAATGACATTGTTAGTTTAGGAATGGTACGAAATCTAAGGATAGTTGATCAGTATGTTTATCTGCGCCTGTATATAGGTTCTCTTCAACAATACTTGGAAGCAGAGATAAAGTCCGTTTTATCCTCACTGACCTGGTGCAAAAAAACTTATATCCAAATTTGTACAATTCCCAAGGTGAAAACAACTTTAGCTATATCTAGCGGTAAAGGGGGAGTTGGTAAATCCACAGTCGCAGTTAATTTAGCAGCAGCCTTGAGATTAACAGGAGCAAAGATCGGGTTATTAGATGCTGATGTCTATGGACCAAATGTTCCTCAGATGTTGGGACTGGGAAAATCTGAAGTTACAGTTATTGATACTGCTAATGGTCAGAAATTTTTACCTTTAGAATCTTTAGGTATCAAAGTTATGTCAGTGGGATTATTGGCAGCACCGGATCATCCCTTAGCATGGCGTGGACCAGTGTTACACAAAATTATTACTCAATTTATACATGATGTTGATTGGGGAGAACTGGATTATCTATTAATAGACTTACCTCCTGGTACTGGTGATGCCCAAATCACAATTATACAAGAAAGCCCGATTTGTGGTGTCATGTTGGTAACAACACCTCAAGAAGTGGCTGTTGCTGATGTGCGTCGTAGTATCTATATGTTCCGCCAAGTCGGTGTTCCTGTTCTGGGTATTATTGAGAATATGAGCTACTTTATCACCACAAATGGCGAAAAAACTCCCATTTTCGGGACTGGAGGAGGTGAGAAATTGTCCCATGAACTCCAAGCGCCGCTTTTAGGGAAAATTCCCCTCGATCCTCGCATCTGTAATGGTGGTGATACTGGTCAACCTCTTACCCTTGCTGATTCTAGTTCAACGACAAGTGAAATATTTATACAAATTGCAGCGGCATTGCAGTCTACTTTTCTTGCTTTTTCTAGTTATTTGTGAGATGCTTAATTTAAATCTACGTTATTTTGACCAAAATACCGTATTTAGTAGATGTTTTAAGAGTTTTCTAAACCCACTCGCGTGGGTTCAGTCCCTGTAGACGCGGTTTTTAACTACCCAAGTTGGTAGTGGTTTAGACGTTGTAAACATCCTCCTACAATTAGTTAATCATAATTAATGGGTTCATTATGGTAAGTAAATTAGAAGGTAAAGTCGCTATTATTACCGGAGCTTCTTCGGGAATTGGGGAAGCAACAGCGATCGCTCTAGCAGCGGAAGGAGCAAAGGTGGTAATTGCGGCCAGAAGGGTAGAGCGTTTAGTATCTGTAGCAAAACAGATTATAGATCATGGTGGACAAGCCTTATCTATTGTTTCAGATATTACCGATGAAGCTCAAGCTAAAAACGTGATACAAAAAGCTCATGCAGAATTTGGACACATAGATATTTTAGTCAACAATGCGGGTATATCTTTTCCGGGGAGGATTGAAAATGCAGATCCCTCAAACTGGCGAAAAATGATTGATATCAATGTTTTAGCGTTAATGTACACAACTTACATAGCATTACCTATCTTTAAAGCGCAAAAATCGGGACATATCGTTAACATTTCCTCTGTAGCTGGCCGTATTGCTCGTGCGGGTATGGCTGGTTATAATGTAACCAAATGGGGGGTAAATGCCTTTTCGGAAGCCTTGAGACAGGAAGTATATCAAGATAATATCCGCGTTACTATCATCGAGCCTGGTTTAGTAGAAACAGAAATTGATCAGCATATTACCGATGTAGTAGCAAAGCAGGAAATTGCAGCCAGACGGAAAGCAATTACACCATTACAAAGTGAAGATATAGCAGCAGCAATAGTTTATGCTGTTAGCCAGCCACAGCACGTTAATGTCAATGAGATCTTAATTCGCCCAACTTTGCAAGATCGATGATACTCACAGTTATTCACAATAATACCGAAAAATAGGTAATATTAATGTTAGAAGAAAATGAAAAATCATTAAGTAAAAGCAATAAAATATCTGCTTTTTCGAGAATTTCACCTGCAATTATATCACCCAATTTATCTGGTTTTTTGATTGGGGAAAGCGTGTCTTTTTTCGGCTCTTGGATGACACAAATTACCTTAGTATGGCTGGTTTATCAATTGACAAATTCAGCTATGTTAGTTGGTATAGCTGGCTTTAGCAATCAAGCTATGGGTTTAGTGATTACACCATTGGTAGGAGTATTATTAGATAGATGGAATTTAAGGTATGTTCTATTAACTACCCAGATAGTATCTATTCTTTTATCTTCATTACTAACTTTTTTAACTGTTAGTAATCAGATAAATTTTACAGATATTATAATCATTGGTATTCTTCAGGGCATAGTCAAAGCTTTTGATTTACCAGCACGTCAAGTAACTATCCCCAGATTGCTAGAAAACAGAAGTGATACTTATAGTGCAATGGCTGTGCATTCATTTTTAATTAATACAGCTAAATTTGTTAGTCCTATGATTGGGGGTTTGATAATTGCTAGAAATGGAGCAGGTTTATGTTTCTTAGTAGATGCTATTAGCTATTTGCCTTTTATATTAGCTATCTTAATTATGCGGATAAAACCAAATATCAATAATTTATCTACATCAAAATCTCCAAAAATTTGGCATAACTTAAAAGAAGGATTTATTTTTGTCTATAATTTCGTGCCTATTAAATCTATTTTAATATTGCAAATTATAGTTTGCTTTATGGCAATGACTTATGTAAATCTCATGCCAATATTTGCCAAAGAAGTCTTAAAAGGCAATGCAGAAACGATGGGTTTTTTGATGACTTCTACAGCTTTCGGTTCTATCTTTTCTGGGATTTATCTCATGCAGCGTAAACAAGTCATAGGACTGGAGAAGGTTATGGTAATTTCTACTCTAGTGCTGGGAGTATCATTAATATTATTTTCTCTTTCAACACAGGTAGAAATTTGTTTAGTATTAATCTTTATTGTGGGATTAACTAACACACTGACTCTAGCTTCAATTAGTAATTTTTTGCAAGTAATTTTAGTTGAAGAAGATAAAAGAGGACGAGTAACCAGTATATTTATGACAACTTTTTTGGGAATATTGCCTTTTGGTAATTTATGTTTCGGAGGATTAGCAAATTATATTGGCGTTGCTAATGCTTTATTATTTGGCGGTGTTTGTTGTATTTTGGGAACGTATTTTTTTGCTAGACAAATATCAAATATTAGAAAAGTGGTAAACCCAATATATCAAGAAATGGGATTACTCTCTTAGAGGGTGTTTGAAAAGTATTAGATGAAACCAATAATCTCTAGAAACCTAACCCCCCCTCCCCTATCAGGGAATGGAGGCTTTAAAGCCTCTCTCCTGGTAGGGGAGAGGTTTGGAGAGGGGTTTATCTATACATTAAGAACTTTTAAAACATCCTCTTAGAGGATGTCTTAAAAGTTTCCGGCGATTAGAAAGATGCCCCCGGCTTCCGTCAGGTATACGCTACTACACAAACAAAGTCCACCTGCGTGGACTAAGGTATTGTTGTCAGAGCCAATTCTCCGATTAAGAAATTAGCGGATATTAAAGGTAAGAAAGTTGCTTTTCAAAGAGGATCAAATGCCCACTATTTATTAGCAAAAGCTTTAAAAGAAGTAGGTTTAAGCATTAGTGATGTTCAAGTTGTGGGACTAACTCCATCTGAAGCCCGTTTAGAAGATAGTTTTAAAACTTGAAGTTCAATAGGCTAATGTACTTCATAAATCTCCAATCTGCTGTAAAAAAAATATTTCTCTAATTAGGGGTTGCTGAAAAATCCTTTCCGTGAATTTTCTCTGCTAAAATATTCAACAATTTTTTATTTGATATAACCTAAAGCCATAGCACCATAACCAATTAAACTACTACCTAAAACTAGCCAAGCAGCATTGATGCGGTAGCGAGTAATCAAAACTGTGGAGATGAGTGCGATCGCTATCCCCAAAATATCTATATAGGGTGGTTTTGCTATTTTTAAAGTAGCTATTCCCAGTTGGAACGCAGCTACTACCATCAATGCTACAGCACTGGCATTCACAGCATCTAAAAATGATCTTGTCCAAGCAGAACTACGTAAACGGGGAATAACCGGATTTAAGGCAACAACGAAGAGAAAAGATGGTAGAAAAATACCAATGGTAGCTACTATCGCACCAGGTACACCAGCTAAGACATAGCCGATAAAGGTGGCAGTGGACAGCACTGGACCAGGGGTAAATTGACCAATAGCGATCGCATCTAGTAACTGCTGTTGTGTTAACCAGCCATATTCTTGAACTAATCCCCCTTGCAAAAATGCAATTAACACATAGCCACCACCAAACAAAACACTACCAACTTTCAGAAAAAACCAACCTAATTGCCATAAAGGAACAGATGTACCTGCCACAGCACTAATTGTAGATGTTGTCTGTAAAGTTGCGCCTGTAGTTAAGACAGCAATCCATAAGTCAGGTTTATTTCCTGGTGGTTTGTCTTGATTTCTAAGATGTAACCACATCATACCTAGTAATCCTCCAAACAATAAGGCAATTACTTCATTCACTTGGGAAATTAATACCAGTAATCCCACACCTATAGCAATAATCAGTAATTGACGGTTTTTCACCGCCTTTCTTGCTAAACCCCAAAGGGCATTGACAATAACCGCTAAAACAGCAGGTTTGATACCATAAAGTAAAGGTGCAATTTGAGGTAGACTACCATAATTAACATAAATCCAGGCAAATATCCCTGTTATTAAAACCGCAGGTAATATAAAACAAACACCTGAGACAATTAACCCTGGCCATCCTGCATAAATATATCCGACATGAATTGCCATTTCAGTGGAATTGGGACCAGGAATCAAATTGGTTGCACCTAGTAAATCCAGAAAATGGTCTTGTGTCAACCACCGACGACGCTTCACTACTTCATCTTCAATCATGGCAATATGGGCAACTGGGCCACCAAAGCCAATAACACCCAGTTTAAAAAAGAGTGTAGCTATTTCACTCAACCGACTAAATAAGTTGTACGGCATAGCTTGCGTAATCTACGTTAAAAATGTAAAAGCCAACTTACGTTAACCTATACTTATTTTATATTTATTATTTAATAACCAGCAGTTTTATCTACCACATTGCGTAAAGACTTACCTTGACAATAGCGGTTGAAATTGTCAAGAAATAGGGCAAGTGTTCTCTCTTTAACTCTAGGAGAATTTCCAGAACAATGGGGGGTAATAAATACATTTGGTAATGTCCACAAAGGACTCTGTGCTGGTAATGGTTCTGTAAATACTGTATCTAAAGCCGCCCCAGCAATCCAGCCTTCCTGTAAAGCTGTAGCCAGTGCTGATTCATCAACAATTGCTCCCCGTGCAATATTAATTAAATAGGAATCAGTGCGGAATAATCCCAAGGTTTCTACATCAATCATTCCCTTTGTTTCTGCTGTTAAAGGAGTAGAAATCACCACAAAATCTGCTTCTGGAAGTAATTCTTTCCACTTGTTAGCGCCGACTACTTTATCAAAATTTGGTAATGGTTCTGGATGACGACAACTACCAAAAATACGCATTCCAAATGCTTTAGAACGAACCGCAATTTCTTGACCAATTCCACCAGCACCGATAATTAATAAAGTTTTGTCGAATAATTCTTGAATTGGTAAACCTCTTTGCCAATTATGCTGATTTTGTAGTTTATATAAACTTGGTAATCGTTTAGAATAAGCCAGTAAATAAGTAATCACAAATTCAGCAATAGGAATACCATGAACCCCTGCACCATTAGTTAGAATTAAATCTCTTTCTAAATATTTTGGTGTCAAAATATGATTTACACCTGCATTTGGGGCATGATGCCAACGCAATAAAGGCGCAGCATATAATACTCGATGTAAAGTATTTTGTTGGAGATAAAACCAACTAAAATAAATTTCTGCATCTGTGGCATCACCATCTATATTACCCTCACTATCTACACGCACTACAGTAGTATTTTCAGGTAAATGCGGCTCAATTTCATGAGCAATTTCTACTGGTAAAATCAGTTTCATAATTGATAAATTGGATGATTTTTGATGTTCTATTTCATCTTCTGCAACAATTTATATGTTGAGTCTTCTTTAGCTGTGGTTGTAACAGATTTTCCCCAACCGATATTTTTACGATAGCTGCCTAAAAGTTTAGCTTCTTCTAATAATTGTTCGTTAATTCCTGTTAATGGTTCTACTTCTGGGGCAACATACAGCGCATCAACCGGACAGTATAATTCACACATAAAACAGGTTTGACAATCACTTTGTCTAGCAATAGTCGGAGGTGCATCTGGTACTTTATCAAAAACATTTGTTGGGCAAACTTTAACACAAATATTACATTGAATGCACCGGGATTCACTAACTAATTCAATCATTTCCAAAACCACCAAAATTAATATGAATGTAGGTTGGGTTGAGGAACGAAACCCAACATTATCAAAACTTGTGTTGGGTTTCCTGGTGTCAACCCAACCTACTATTTACACAGTTACCAGTTCTTTTGTTTTTACTTCCTGGATAGGTGCAACTTTTACCCAAACTTGATCTAAACCACCACTAATTAAATGATGTTGTTGGTTAGTATCCTGTTCTGGATAATCTAAATGTTTGTGCATTCCGCGTGTTTCTTTGCGTTCCAAGGCACTGCTATACATCCATCTGGCTGTGGCTACCATTCCCGCAGCTTCCCTTGTGCGGAGAATATTACTATTATCTGCACTTTGACTATTGCGAATTTCATCCCAGAGAGAATGTAATCTTTGCAATGATTCCGTTAAAGTTTGTTCATTACGGAAGTAGTTTCGATTGTATGGGAAAACTTCCGCTTGAGTGGCTTTGATGATGTCTTCACTGTGAATTAGTTTTTCACTACCAGAAATAAATCCTACACCACCTACGGCTTGAACTGGTCTTTGGTTGGCTTGCACACCTAAATCACGGGAGTATGTAGCCGCAGACTGTCCTGCCCAATACCCTGAAGATAGCGCCCAAGCGGCGTTATGACTACCACCACCAGTAAAACCACCACAAATTAATTCTCTTGTGGCTGCGTCACCAGCAGCATAGAGTCCACGCACAGAAGTAGCACAAGTATAATCGGTAATTCTAATGCCACCTGTACCCCGAACTGTCCCCTCTAAACGCAAGGTGACAGGGAAACGTTGAGTAAAGGGATCAATACCAGCACGATCAAAAGGTAGGAAGAAATTGGGTTGAGATAAACGCATTGTCACCCGCATTTCTGCTGATGCTTTGTCTATAATGGCGTAAACTGGCTGAGTTAGCAAAGTTTCAGCAATGACAGAACGCCCTTTTTGCGAACCAGCACCGGGGATGGGTGTCCCATCTGCGTAGGTGAAAGTTGCCCAATTATAGAATAAGGTTTTAGTTACAGAAGAAAAAGCAGGTGCAATGCCATAGGCGTTGGAAAACTCCATTCCTGACATATCAGCACCCGCTTCGGCAGCCATCAGGTATCCATCTCCTGTTAACACATTGCAACCCAAGGCTTTACTCAAGAAAGCACAGCCTCCGGTAGCAATGATCACTGAATGCGATCGCACAATCCACTTTTTGCCAGTCTGACGGTTAACTCCCGTCGCCCCAGCTACAGCACCTTCTGCATCTACCAATAGCTGCAAAGCCGGACTGTGATCTAAAATTTTCACCCCTACCCGTTTTATTTGTTGCCGCATCAAGCGCATATATTCTGGACCCTGGAGACTGCGCCGATAGGGTTTACCATCTTCATCTGTAGGGAAAGGATAACCCCAGTCAGCTAGTTGGTTGACGTTCGCATAAGTTTGATCTAGTACCCGTTGCATCCAATCACGGCTAGATAAAAATCCTCCTAAAGCTTCCCTGGAAGCCATTGCTGCTTCTCTACTGTCGGGTTCTGGTGGAACATACCACACACCGTTACCTGATGCGGCTGCACAGCCACTTGTACCACAATAGCCTTTATCTACTAAAACCACTTTTGCGCCACTATTAGCAGCACTCCACGCTGACCAAGTTCCAGCAGGGCCACCACCAATTACTAATACATCAGCTAATAAGGTTTGATCAACATCGCTATCTTGGGAAAATAATTGTTTTTGAGTCATGGAAATTCCTCTTTCTTGTAACATTAATTTATTGAAAAACAGTAGATTGGGTTAAGCGACAGCGCAACCCAACAAAGTCTTGAAGATGTTGGGTAACATACGTCAACCCAACCTAGCAATAACTTAAACTCCTGGTGTACTGCCACCATCAACTTGAATTTCTGCACCAGTAATAGAAGCAGCTAAATCAGAAACTAAAAATAAAGCTAAAGCTGCAATTTCTTCAGGGTTGACGATTTTTCCTAAAGGAATTGATTTCACTGCTTGGGCTTTATATTCATTCACAGTAATACCCAAACTATCGGCATTTTGGACAGCTAAAGTTTTCGCTCTTTCTGTGTCTGTTAATCCTGGAGAAATGGCATTAATTCTAATATTATCTAGGGCTAATTCTTTAGAAATGCCTCGTGTAAAGTTCAACAATGCAGCATTTGTAGTTCCTCCTGGTAAGAAATTAGGACGGGGTGTCCTTCCAGCACCACCAATAATATTAATAATGCGTCCATCACCCTGTTTTTTTAAATGAGGTATAACTGCTCTCACAAAGCGAATATAACCCAAAAGTTTTAAACTCCAAGCGTCTAGAAATGCTTGATCACTCAATTCTAAAAATGACCCAGCACGGGCTGAACCAGCATTATTAATTAAGATGTCAATTTTACCGAATTTTGCAATTGTTGTAGAGATAACTTTCTCAACATCTTCTGCTGTAGTTAAATCAGCACTAACACCAATAACTTTAGCATTTGCATTATCTAAAGATTGAATATCAATTACTGCTTGCTCAAGTTTTTCTTGATTGCGAGCAGCAATAACTACATTCACACCTTCGCTATACAAAGCTTTTGCTGTAGCTAACCCAATTCCGGCACTACCACCTGTAACAATTGCTGTTTTACCTGATAGATTTAGTTCTAAACTCATAACGGTTACACCCGATAAATTTACCCAAGGGATTCAAAAATACAAATAGATATTTTGTAGTAATTAATGTAGAGTCGTTCTATAGAACATCTCTACAATATCTCTACAAATAACTTTCTCTAGCTGCAAATTTTTCTAATAGAAATTGTTTGAGATGTGGCTGTTCTAAATTAATACCTAATTCATTAGCTTTTTGAACAATTTCCTGATAACTTAAACCTGCTTGAATTGCATTTGCAATTAAGGCTATTCCTCCCGCTCTTGCACCACCAGCACAGTGAATTAAAATTGGTTTAGGCAAGTTCTCAACAGCTTGAATTGCTTCTGCTGTTAATTTCGGATTTGGTGCTTGAGAATTTAAGGGAATGTTTGTATATTCCAATCCTACAATTTGTGCTTCTTGCTTTTCATCATCGAAAAAACCATTTTCATCAGGAGAACGTAAATTTAAAACTGATTTAAAACCTCCTCTTGCCAATTGTTTTAATTCTTCAGATGAAATTTGTCCAGCGATACTCAAATTATCGCTAACTTTTTTAAAATTAGTCATTTTGATTCCTCTTTAGATGAAATGAAATCAATAAATAGATGCTAAAATTTTATCTGCTGCGGCTCGTAATGCAGTCGCAGCACCAGCACTCATATCTCGTGGCGCACAAATTCTATTTCTGACATAAGCCAGTGTAATAGCTCCTGTAGCAGCGATAATGGGGTCTATACTTTCTTTTCCTCCGGTTCTTCCTCCTGGTAATAGTTTGTTATTGCCATTAAGGAGATAATCAGCTAATAATCGTAGGTGAAAATCAACAGAGTCCTTAATTATTGAGATATCACCTAAAGATTGAACTCCTGAATTTTTCAGAATATCGCTAATAGCAACTTCTCGATTATCACTTAATCGTTCTGCTGCTTCGGCACGATATTCAATAAATTCAGCATCAGCTAAATCTAAAGGTAAAGGACTACCAATAGGTTCTACGCCAAATCTCCGCCGTAAGAGTAAATTATTAGTAATATTGTCTGATTTAACTCTGTTGTAAGCAGGACGTTTTTTAAGTGCTGCAAACCAAACATTAATGAGAGGAAAACGAGGATTTCCTTTGATGTGATATCCTCTATATACTGGTAAATTAGCCGCCAATCTATCTAAATGGGGACTATACATAATATCTACCAGGCTAAATGTTGATAAAAAATAGGGTTTTGGATATCTCCCTAAAGTCTTTTCAATTTCATCTAATTTAGCTTCAAATTCTGCCTGTAAATCTTCTAATTCTTGGACATCTTCTGGAGGTTGTCTCAAGAATTTATAGGCAATCTCTCGAAAACCATTAGTTTCTGCGTCTTCAACCCATTGTCTGGCAAGAGCATTTTCTTCTGGATCTTCTGGTAATAACGTTTCCCCAAAGTGTTCTTCCAATTTTAAAAGAATATCTTTAGATTCATAAACCAATTTTCCTTCAATATTTGCTGCGGGGACAAGGGTTGTTGGTACTAAGTCTGTGTACCATTTAGGTTTATTACTCAGATCAATAAACTCAGTGTCAAAGGGAATTTCTTTTTCTTCCAAAGCAAACCAAACTCTTTCACAAAAAGGACACCAAGAGTTACTATCTCTATATAACAATACTGGTGGTTTTCTCTCAGAGGGAATTTTATACAGACTACTAGGAATAGGCGCAGTAGAAGGTGCTTGTCCTGGCCTTTTGACTCGACGAGAGGGGGTATTTTGTCGAGCTTTTTCTAATAATTGATCCCAACTGGATATGGTAGTGCTTGCAATGGCCATTTCTTATCTTGCCTTATTTGGAACGCCAGAAAATACAAATAGTTTTTCTTCTTTGGGTGTAAGTAGATTTTCACCTAAATAACGATGAATCCCTACTCCCATATCTCCTGTTGCTGTGAGTTTAAAGTTAATTTCCTCAAAATCCAATTGACTCAAGTATTTGCGGACTGTTTCTGAATGGGCAATACCCTGAGAGTGTCCACGAGTCCAAAGAACAAAAGCACCTTTTTTGCTGAGAAAACTGAGATTTCCTAATAAACGATTGAGTTCATTTTCATCAGCTAAATTGCCAAAAATACCACAAACAATGACAATATCTGCTGGTACTGCTCCTACATAGTTATCAGCAGCAGTTGCATCACCGTGAATAAACTCAATTTGCTTTGTTAAACCTAAGAATTCTATACTTTCGCGCCCACGTTCAACTAAGTTGGGATTGATTTCTACCAATCTTGCATATACGTCTTTAGCGCGAGGATGATTTGCTAATATTCCTAATAAATCGCGTCCATCACCAGCGCAAGCACTAACTATACGAATAGCCCCTGTTGGGGAGTTATCCAAACTATAGGAAATATATTCCCGCACGATTTCTAGCCGTTGCTGTAATTTAGCTTCAGTATTGTAAAGATCGTGCCATTCTAACCAATCTTTTGGCATAAGAGAAGATTCCCGATTGCTAAAAATTTAGATTCTGGAGAGTGTTATTAATTACTCATCCTTAAAATACTGTAAATCTATCGAAAATTAGTAGATTAAAGATAAATACAGATTAACACATCAATTTGGAGAAAATCAAGTAGTTAGATAATTAGCTATCTAGCTAGTAATGCAAAAGATGATTAAGTTGTTTCAACTGACTAACTTGCGCTAAGTCCACATTTCCACCAGTGATAATTACGCCAATTCTCGCTGCTGGTACTTTCACTACACCTTCTAATAATGCGGCTGCGGCTATGACCCCAGTAGGTTCGACAACGATTTTTAACCGTTCCCAAATAAAGAACATGGTGCGAATTATGCCTGCTTCTGATACTGTCACCATATCATCTACGTATTGCAAGACTAGGGGAAAGGTGATTTTCCCCAAGCAGGGAGTTCGTGCCCCATCAGCAATGGTATGGGGATTATGAACAGTTTGCAGGGTTTTGGTGTAGAAAGAGCGAGTAGCATCATCGGCTAATTCCGGTTCTACACCAATTATTTTACAGTTAGGTAAAAGTGCTTTTGTAGCAACTGCACAACCAGAAATTAATCCACCACCACCACAACATACTAATAAGTAGTCTAGTTGTCCTACTTCTTGTATTAGTTCTAATGCAGTTGTACCTTGTCCAGCAATGACATGAGGATGATCATAGGGTGGAATTAAAGTTAATTGGCGTTCTGCTGCGAGATTTTTGGTTAATTCTTCCCGGTTAGTTGTGTCACGGTTGTACAAAATGACTTCCGCACCATAGCCGCGAGTAGCAGTTTGTTTGACTATCGGTGCATCATCAGGCATAACTACAATGGTGGGAATGTCGAGTAATTTACCAGCAAGGGCGATCGCTTGGCCATGATTTCCTGAAGAATAGGTAATAACACCTTTTATTTTCTGCTTGGCTGATAATTGGACTAAGGCATTATAAGCACCACGAAACTTAAATGCTCCTGTCCGTTGAAAGTTTTCGCATTTAAAAAATACTTGGCTTTGAGTCAGTTCATTGACGGTATCAGAGGTGATTACTGGTGTTTGATGAGCAATACCTAAAAGCCTTTTTTGTGCTGCTTCTACATCAGTAATAGTAACAGAATCAGATAGTAACATTGTTTTTTCTAAGAGGATGTTTGAAAAGCTTTGGCGACTAGAAGTCGCGGCTATACAGACAAAACCCATCTATTCCTGCGGAACGCTACGCGAACATGGGTTTCAAACTCTTACAGCACTTCCCGGTGTTATGAGGTACATATTTAGCGGGCAAGATGCCCGCACCACAAGAGTTTCAT
>NZ_KE384685.1:137305-151149 GCF_000426925.1 Dolichospermum circinale AWQC310F
ATTTTTATTTAGTCCACGCAGGTGGACTTTGTTTGTGTAGTAGCGTATCCATGACGGGAGCCGGAGGCATCTTTATAATCACCGGAAACTTTTAAAACACCCTCTTTGTATTTTTTTACAAAACTCGGTTAAGGTGCTGGATTAGGATAACGAGTATGAATTGCATCTATTTCTGCAAAAATCTCTTGATCCAAAACCACATTGACACTATCTATATTTTCTTGTAATTGTGCCAAAGTTGTTGCGCCAATAATAGTGCTTTTAACAAACCAGCGACTTTTGACAAAGGCGATCGCTAATTGAGCAGGTGTAAGATTATACTTACTAGCTAGTTCCACATAAGCCTTAACCGCTTCTTGGACATTGGGTTTTAAATACCGTTGTCCAAAACCAGGAAACAAAGATATTCTTGTATTTTCTAATTGTTGGTTTTCGATATACTTACCAGTCAAAAACCCAAAACCCAGGGGACTGTAAGCCAATAAACCCACATCTGTATAACGGTAAACTTCCGCTAAACCTGATTCAAAATTACGATTGAGTAAATTGTAAGCATTTTGAGTTGTCAAAACTTTAGGTAATCCCAAATCATTAGCAATGCTAACAAACTGACTTACCCCCCAAGGCGTTTCATTGCTCAAACCCAAATAGCGAATCTTCCCAGCTTTAATCACCTCAGCAAATGCCTGTAACTGTTCAGCAATAGGCACAGATTCCTTTTCTAATTCTGGATTGTAACTTGTCTGTCCAAAAGTAGGAACATAACGATCAGGCCAATGAATTTGATACAAATCTATATAATCAGTTTGTAATCTCTGCAAACTATCATCTACCGCCTGTGTAATATTATCACGATCAACTTTATTATTTCCACCCCTCAACCAGGAAAAAGGACGACCAGGACCTGCAATTTTAGTAGCAACTATCAGTTGATCTCGTTGCTGTTTCTTCAACCATTCACCAATATAAGCCTCAGTTTTTCCTTGGGTTTCACCACGAGGGGGGACGGGATACATTTCCGCAGTATCTAGGAAATTGACCCCTTGGGCAACAGCATAGTCAAGTTGCTCATGCGCTTCTTCAATACTATTTTGATGTCCATAGGTCATAGTTCCCAAGCAAATTTCTGAAATCTTGAGGTCACTTGCACCCAGTTGGTTGTATCTCATAATGTTTAAATGATTCTCCTCATTTGATTTTGCTACAAAAACTAAAAATATGACTGTTGCCTCAAAACACACTAAATCTATTGATTTAATGGAGTTGATACCTGAAAGTGCATATTACCATACAAAATTTAGATATACAACCCTTTGTAACAATTAATTTAAAATCCTAAAAAATGTATCCAGCAATACTCAAATTCTAATTTTTTTATGCCATGCTGCTATCTATCAAAGATTAACTACAGTAAATTGACCAAATTACCGTATTTATTTAAATAAGGTAATTTAGTTACTACTATAGGCTTTCGTGTCATTACGAATACAAAACTAATCTAAATAGACCCGTTACAGGAAAGTTCTCCCTGGGAAGTTCTGTTCTTTTCTCTGTGATTTTTTGCTGAATCAAATTTTGTGTGTGTGTGGGGTTATCAAAATGAAGAAAATTGCTTGGAATTTATTGCTTACTTTGCCAATGTCTGTATTCTCGTTAGTCTTAACAGCTAGTACAAAAACTCTGGCCAGTCAAATAGGAAAAGAAAATGAGACAATAGGTAAAGAGACTTTATCACCCTTATCACCCATCAGCATAAGTATTCCCGACTCTGATAACGGTCCTCAAATAATTGCCCAAACGGAACCTTCCTCTTCATCTGATGAGTCGCAAATTACATCTGTATCCCAGCTTTCAGATGTCCAACCAAGTGACTGGGCTTTTCAGGCTTTACAATCTTTAGTAGAACGATATGGTTGTATTGCTGGGTATACAAATGGCACATTTAAAGGTAATCGTGCATTAAGTCGCTATGAATTTGCAGCGGGATTGAACGCTTGTTTAGATCAAGTCAACAAACTTATTGCCTCAACCACGTCTAATTTAGCTGTAAAAACAGATTTGGAAACCATACAGCGACTAAATGAAGAATTTAATGCCGAACTTACTGTATTACGCGGAAGATTAGACACAATAGAAGCACGAACCACAGAATTAGAAGCTAATCAATTTTCAACCACAACTAAGCTCCAAGGTCAAGTTCAGTTTGTACTGGGAGGAGTCCTAGCTGGTAATAACGTTGTCACCAAGAAACCTGCACCCCGCACCATTACATTTCAAGACCAGGCTCGCTTAGTATTAAACACCAGTTTTACTGGTAAAGATCAACTACGGTTAACATTATCAGGTGGAAATATTAACTCATTAGGTGGAGTACCTAATCCTAGAGGAACTGGAACAGGACTTAGCACAAACAATCCCACTGGGGGGATTTTGGGAACATTTGACGGGAGAACTGCCGATAATGCCAGTCCTAGTTTTGGACCCAATCAAATTGTTCTGGGTGGCATTCGTTATCGTTTTCCAGTTGGGAAAAAGACCCAGTTCAATATTTTTGCTCAATCTGATGGCGCAAATGAGATTGGTTTAAGTGGTCCGACAAATCCATTTGAAGGATCTGCTAGTAATGGGATTACGCGATTTTCCCGGCGGAATATGGTCTATAACTATGGAGATACAGGTCCAGGAGTCGCCATCCTCCACGATCTGAGTAAGCAGTGGCAATTAGGTTTATCATATAGCGCACCTAATGGTGATAATCCTGCACCTAAAAATGGCTTATTTACAGGCAGATATGTAGCATTTGGACAGATAACATACTTTAGCCCCAAAAAGAATTTCCGGGTCGGTTTAAGTTACGCTAACACCTACAGCCCAGCGGGTACATTAGGTCAAGGTGGAACAAACTTTGGTCCGGCTGCGGGGAGTAACCTGGCAAACAGCACTATTTCCACCAATCCAGCCAACGCAACTAATGGCATTGTTGATCAAGGAACTGTGGGAAATCTTTATGGAATTGGGGCATTATATAAACTTAATCCCAAGTTAGCAATCAATAGTTTTGTAGGTTATTCTGCCCATCGTTATTTAGGACAAGGAGATGGTCAAGTCTGGAACTGGGGGACGGGAATAACATTTCCCGATTTAGGAAAAAAAGGTAGCTTAGGAGCTATTTTTGTAGGTCAGGCACCAACACTTAAAGGACTCAGTAGTAATGTAGATTTAGGAGCAGGTAAGGGTAAAGCCGATAAAGATACTTCTCTGCATATTGAAGGATGGTATCAATATAAACTTACAGACAATATTGAAGTTACACCCGGATTTATTTGGGTGACAGCACCAAATTCCGATGCTACCAATCCCGGTAGTGTGGTGGGTTGGCTACGTACCACCTTCAAATTTTAAAGCTTCTGAATCAGGATTTACAGGATTGAAGGATTTACAATATTTTGTATTCAAATAAATTCCTTAATCCTGTCAATAAATGACAAAAAAAATTACGAACTACGAATTATGAATTATTACCAACAATTCCTTGAGCGTAACAGTCCCCCAAATTTATTAGTGTGGTCAATCTAAAATACAAAATCTAAAATCTAAAATCTAAAATCTAAAATCGAATGAGTAACCCAACTGAATTACTTAATCATCGTTATGGTAATAGTAACCTCAATCCAGATATTCCCTGGAGTGACACCTTAGAAACTTTGTTATCCCATCGTTCAATTCGTGCTTACTTACCTGATGTTTTACCTCCAGGGACCTTAGAAGTTTTAATCGCGGCGGCTCAATCTGCTTCTACTTCCTCCAATCTGCAAACGTGGAGTGTAGTAGCCGTTGAAGATGCAAATCGCAAAGAAGAATTATCAAAACTTACTAATAATCAAGCACATATTCGCCAAAGTCCTTTGTTTTTAGTATGGTTAGCAGACCTAGCCAGACTAACTCACATCGCTGAAAGTCGCGGACTACCTCATGAAGGTTTAGATTATTTGGAAATGTTTTTGATGGCGGCCATAGATGCCGCCTTAGCAGCACAAAATGCGGTGATAGCAGCAGAATCTCTGGGCTTAGGAACGGTGTATATCGGTGCATTGCGAAATAAACCAGAAGAAGTAGCCAAAATCTTGAATTTACCACCTCATGTAGTTGGTGTTTTTGGTTTGTGTGTAGGTTATGCAGATCCAGTTGTTAAGGTAGCAATTAAACCACGCCTACCTCAGTCTGTAGTATTGCACAGGGAAACATATAACCTGACAGAACAAGAACAAGGAATATCAGAATATAACCAAGTCATGACGAACTTTTACAATTCACAACATATCAACGTTCCTGGTGATTGGTCAGAACATTCTAGTAAAAGGGTAGCATTGGCTGAATCTTTATCTGGTCGGCACAAGTTAAAGGAAATTCTGAATAACTTGGGTTTTGAATTACGATAGTTAACTTTTGTAACAGGCATATAAATCTCCAAAACTTGTTAAAGAAGTCTGAAGAATAATTTTATAGAATAAATCCTCATACATAAGTGGGGATTTTTCTATAAATAAAGTTGACAAAATTTGACAAATTTATTCTCAGAAATGCTTGCAATTTTTATTTATTTGTGCAACACTAGAATGAAGCTACGGTATTCCTACCGATTTACGGTTGATTATACCCAGAAAACACAGATTGGCACAACAAGCATATTGGTATTAATGCCAGATGCTTGTTTACTAAAGCTTTTTGTCTACAGACACTCAAGGTAATAAAAGAGAGCGATTTCTGTGCATCTTATAAATTTTTCCAAGCCGGATCATCAATATATTGATTTTCTCAATATTTCGGCTAAGAGAAATGTTACACAAGCATTGCTTATTTTTATTTGACAGATGTACTTCAATAACCAGTGAACCAAAGGAAGAGGTTTTGATCATGACTAATAAAGTAAAAGGAATGCAATTAACTCTAGAAAGGCTACATAAGTCTTTCGGAAATAAAACTGTTTTGAAAGGAATTAATTTGGAAATTCAGCCGGGAGAATTTGTGGCTATTGTTGGTCGTAGTGGCTGTGGTAAAAGTACAATGTTGCGTCTAGTAGCTGGGCTGGATGCTCCTAGTGATGGTAATGTTTTCTTAAACGGCACATATAATGATAAACCTATTAATCCAGCAGTCCGCATGATGTTTCAAGATGCCCGTTTGTTACCTTGGCAACGAGTTTTAGCAAATGTAGAGTTAGGTTTAATAGGTGCTAATTCCAAAGTTTATGCCAAGCAAACGGCTTTACAGGTGCTGCGTGCAGTAGGATTAGAAGACCGCGCTTATGAATGGCCTTCGGTCCTTTCCGGTGGACAACGGCAACGGGTAGCTTTAGCAAGAGCCTTGGCCAGTAAACCTTCCTTATTACTACTAGATGAACCTTTGGGGGCATTAGATGCCCTGACTAGGATTGAAATGCAGCAATTACTAGAAAGTTTGTGGCAGGAGCAAGGATTTACAGCATTGTTAATTACCCATGACGTAGAGGAGGCAGTCGTATTAGCAGACCGAGTAATTTTGATTGAAAATGGTCAAATTAGTATGAATGTGCAAATTGATCTCCCACGTCCACGGGCTAGAGGAGATGCAAAGTTTGCCAAGACTGTAGAAGGAATCCTAGATAGAGTAATGGGTAAACAAGAATCACCGTCAACAGAATTTGTATCTGGATCCTCATCTTCTTATTTGTTGAGTTCTCTATCTGCATAAATGCCATTACTAGAAACTATTTGGAGCAAGAATTATGACTATCGTCATAGAAAGTGCAAAAAAATCCGAATCTGTACAGATAGGTATTCAATTAGTCAGCCATTCCTATCATCTCGTTTATCCTATCATCAACACCGAATTTTATACCCAGAAATCTCTCTGCGCCTGCTGAGGTTATTTAGAATGAGTAGGTGATACAGATGATTGTCGATCATTAGTTGAAAATGAAAATTGAGAAAAGTAATTATGTTATCTTAAATAGCGATTCCTACAGGCCGCTTCACTATGCCCATTTTTTTTCTCAACTTCTCTTTCCTAATTTTAGGATTTAAACAATCTTGGTATCTGGTTGATAACTGATATTCTCTACATGAGTGAACAAGCTTTGATGTCAGTTATTTTAGATTTTTTCACACCCTGTTGAGGTAGATTATTTTTCCTACCTCACTTTCTTAAGTATTTAACAAAACTAGAAAATATTCCGAAGGGAAATTTAACAATGCTGAATTGGGAAAGTAAATTGAAATCATGGAAAAACCAACGAATCACTCGTCGTTCTGTTTTATCCGCTTTTAGCTCCAGCTTAGTCTTATCTGCCACAGTATTTACTTGGAATATACCCCAAAATACCATTCATCAACAAGCAATTTCATCTACTAACACAGATAGTAAGCTGATTGCTAATAATACAGGCAAAAAAGTAGTCAGAATAGTTCGCTCCAAGCAACTTACAGCCCTTGCCGTTTTAGAAAAACAAGGTACTTTAGAAAAAAGATTAGGAGCTTTAGGCTATAAAGTTGAATGGCCTGAATTTGCCGCTGGTCCCCAACAGTTAGAGGCTTTAAATGCAAATGGACTTGATATTGCGTCTACAGCCGAATCACCTCCAGTTTTTTCTCAAGCGGCCGGAGTTCCTCTTGTATATTTAGCAGCTAACTCCTCTGATGGTAGAGCAGTTTCACTTTTAGTTCCTCCCAATTCACCAGCTAAACGTTTCAAGGATTTGAAAGGCAAAAAAATCGCCTTTCAAAAAGCATCTATCGGACATTACCTCACAGTTAGAGCAGCAGAAAGAGAGGGCTTAAAACTCACTGATGTAACTTCAGTTTTTTTAGCACCTCCAGATGCCAACGCCGCCTTTAGCCAAGGTAAAGTAGATGGTTGGTTTATTTGGGAGCCATTTGTCACCAGAAATGTACAAAATAAAGTGGGTCGCGTTTTATTAGATGGTGGTAATGGCTTAAGAGATACTAACAACTTTTATTCTACAAATCGCAAATTCTATCAAGAAAACCCTCAAGTAATTAAAATTTTTCTAGAGGAATTACAAAAAGCACAAGTCTGGTCTAAAAACCATCCCAAAGAAATTGCTCAGTTACTAACTAGTGCAACTCAGCTTGATGCACCAACTTTAGAAAAAATGCACAACAAATATGATTTTGCATTAGTACCAATTAACGAAAAGGTGATCAAAAAACAACAAGAAGTTGCAGATAAATGGTATAGTTTAGGGCTTATACCTAGAAAAGTAAATGTTAGAGACGGGTTTTTAACTCCTCAACAGTATGCTGCAATTACTCCTAAAGAGGTGCTTACTAAAAAGTAGCTTCGTTAACGAAAAACAGAATAAAACCTAATTGGTTTTGACTTTTAAAAAACTATTGAACCGGAATGGATTTGATTTTTGACTATGCCCACACTTACTTTAACTAATTTCCAAATTACTCCTCTTGATGCTCCATTAGGAGCAGTTATTACTGGACTAGATGCTAGTAAAAAAGTTCTACCTGAAGTCATTTTGCAATTAAAACAAGCTCTCAGAGATTATCATATTCTCATCTTCAAAAATCAAAATCTTAGTGATGAGCAATTTTTAAACTTTAGTTTTAACTTTGGTTCATTATTTGTCCCACCAGATAATATTCCAGTTCTTGCTTCTCAACCAGGAGTTACACCAGTTATAATTCCGGTTTCTAATGTTGATGGTGGTTACACAGGTACGGGAGAATTATCTTTTCATTCTGATCACAAGTGGACTCCCTATCCTTCTAGCGGTTCTCTACTCTATGCTTTAGAAGTACCATCTGAAGGTGGGGATACTTCTTGGTTAAATCTTAATTTAGCTTATGAAAGCTTAGATAAATTGACCAAACAACGAATTGCAAACTTGCAGTTAATTACCTATAACCCATTTTTAAATAAACCAGGAGAACCTCGTAGAAAATACCGTGAAGATCAGACTATTCCTCTGATTAGTCCAGTATTTCCTCATCCATTAGTGAGAACACATCCAGAAAGTGGCAAGAAAATTTTATATTTAGACTACGCTACAGAAGTTGAAGTTGTTGGTTTAGAACCCCAACAGGGTCAAGAACTAATTGAACAGTTAAGAAATCATCTGCATCAGCCTCAATTTTATTATCAACATTTCTGGTCTGTGGGTGATATTATTTATTGGGATAATCAATCTACCTTACATTATCGTCAAGCTTTTGATCCTCATCAACGTCGAGTTTTAAAACGGATTAGTTTAGCGGGTAGTCGCCCATTTTAGGTCTTGTAGTAAGACATTTTGAACTGAAATTTAGTGAAGAGACATAATCATGAAGTTTAACTTACCACGACGCACAGTTTTACAGAAATTAGTTCAATATTCAACATCAGCACTGGCCTTGATTTTGATTTCTACTCCCATTGCTACGAATGTAGTCCAAGCACAAAATACAACTAATAAACCAGGCATCAAAACCAAAGTAGTCCGACTTGCTTATCAAACTTCTGGAGATATTGTCAAAATCAAAGGAGTGGTAGATAAGCGTCTTCAGCCTTTAGGTATCAAGGTAGAATGGTCTCCATTTCCCGCTGGTCCACAACTCATGGAAGCCATGAATGCCAACAAAGTTGATATTGGTTCTGTGGGGGAAACTCCACCAATTTTCGCTCAAGCTGCTGGCGCTCAATTAGCTTATATCGCTGGACGTAAACCTAGTAGTGGTGAAGGTAGTGCTATTGTTGTTCAAAAAGATTCTCCTATTAAAACAGTTAAGGATCTCAAAGGTAAAAAAGTTGTTTTTCAAAAAGGATCGGCATCACATTATTTACTACTAAGGGCTTTGGCTGAAGCAGGTTTAAAATATAGTGATATTCAAGCAGTTAGTTTAACTCCAGCAGAAGCCCGTGATGCTTTTATTCAAAAGAAAATTGATGCTTGGGTAGCTTGGGACCCCTTTATTGCTGTAGTCCAAAAAACTGCTAATGCTCGTATTTTGAGAAATGCCTCCAGAATTGCTACTCAAGGCGGATTTTATATGGCTAGACGGAGTTTTGCTGTGGAAAATCCAGAAGTTGTGCGGATAGTTTTAGAAGAGGTAGATAAATTAGGGGAATGGGCGGAATCTAATCCTGACGAAGTTGTGAAAATTCTTGCACCTGAACTAAAACTTGATCCCGCACTTTTAACTGTGGTAGTTCGTAGACGCACCTTCCGGTTACGTCCAATTAACTCATCTCTTGTTGCTGAACAACAACGCATTGCAGATTTGTTTTATAAAGAAGGAGTTATTCCTAAACAAGTTGCAATTAAAGAGTCGGTTTTAAGTTATCAACAGTATGCGGCTATTACACCCCAAAGAATTAGTAAGAAATAACCTGTAGTTATTCTGATTCTTACCTCGGCGGCTAAACCCCGCCCCTAATCATCCTGATCACCAGTTAATCATTATGAAACTTTCTTCTCCTGGTTTTTCATCTCCTGATTTTTCATCAAAGTATACAATGAGAAAAAATAAGTTCCATTTGAAGTTAATCAAAAATCCCTATTTTCAATCATTCATACCTTGGCTTGTACCCATAACAATAATTATATTCTGGCAATTCTTGTCTTCTATTGGGGTTATTCCTATTAGAATATTACCAGCACCTTTAGCAGTTGTTAGTGCTGCTATTAAATTAACTCAGACAGGTGAACTTTTCAGAAATATTGGTATTAGTGCCATCAGGGCAATATCTGGGTTTTTAGTTGGGGGAAGTATTGGTTTTAGTTTAGGTCTACTTAATGGTGTTTCTCCTATTGCGGAAAAGTTACTAGACACATCACTGCAAATGTTACGAAATATTCCTAACCTAGCATTAATTCCTCTGGTAATTTTATGGTTTGGTATTGGTGATGAAGCGAGATTATTTTTAGTATCTTTGGGTGTAATGTTTCCGATTTATTTAAACACTTTTCATGGGATTCGCAGTGTTGATCACGGACTGATTGAAATGGGTAAAATTTACGGTTTAAATACTTGGGGTTTATTCTGGCGAATTATTCTTCCAGGAGCAATGTCTTCAATTTTAGTGGGTGTGCGTTTTTCTTTAGGGATTATGTGGCTAACACTGATTGTGGCAGAAACAATTGCCGCTGATTCTGGTATTGGTTATATGGCAACGAACGCCAGAGAATTTATGCAAACTGATGTCGTGGTTTTGAGCATTTTAATCTATGCTATGTTTGGTAAGTTAGCTGATGTTGTAGCTAGAGCTTTGGAAAATTATTGGTTGCAATGGAATCCCAGTTACCTAAAAGGTTAATTCACTAATACTCGATAGGTTTGCAGTTAATTTTGGTAAAGGTATTGCTTTTCTCCAATTATTTGTGTAACACTCTAAATTGTTGCCTAAATAATACGGTTTACCGATAGATTTAGTGTAATCTTTGTTTGAAAAATTTGGTTAGAAATTCTACTCTTAAATAAGAATTATGCAAGTTCTTTGGTTTATTCCCACACATGGTGATGGACGTTATCTAGGTACTGCTATAGGTGGAAGGTCAGTCAACTTTGATTACTGGCGACAGATTGCCCAAGCGGTTGATCAATTAGGGTTTACAGGTGCTTTATTACCCACAGGTCGCTCTTGTGAAGATGCCTGGATTTTAGCTTCAACTTTGGTAACATACACTAAAAAAATGCGGTTTTTAGTAGCAATCCGTCCGGGGTTGATGTCACCAGGAGTAGCGGCAAGAATGGCGGCGACTTTTGATAGAATTTCTGGGGGACGATTATTAATTAATGTCGTGACTGGTGGTGATCCTGTTGAATTAGCTGGTGATGGTTTGCATCTTAGTCATGATGATCGCTATCAACTAACTGATGAATTCTTAACAGTTTGGCGACAAATAGCAGCAGGTGAAATTGCTAATTTTGAAGGTGATTATCTCAACATTAAAGAAGGTAAAATACTATTTCCCAACCTTCAGAAACCTTATCCACCTTTGTGGTTTGGTGGTTCTTCTCCAATTGCTCAAGTAATTGCCGCCAAGCACGTTAATGTTTATTTAACTTGGGGTGAACCACCTCAACAAGTAGCAGAAAAAATTGCCTCTGTAAAACGTTTAGCAGAAGCACAAGGAAGAACATTAAGTTTTGGGATTCGTCTTCATGTGATTGTCAGAGAAACTGAGAGTCAAGCGTGGGATGCGGCTAATGATTTGATTCGTTATGTAGATAATGAGGCTATTAAGAAATCCCAACAAGCTTATTCGCGCATGGATTCAGTTGGACAAAACCGCATGAAGGAATTACATAATGGTAGCCGGGAGGCATTAGAAATTAGCCCGAATTTATGGGCAGGAATTGGTTTAGTTCGGGGTGGTGCGGGAACTGCATTAGTAGGTGATCCCGATACTGTTGCTAGAAGAATGCAGGAATATGTAGATTTAGGAATTGATACTTTTATCTTTTCTGGTTATCCCCATTTAGAGGAAGCTTATCGAGTAGCAGAATTGCTTTTCCCTCGATTACCTTTAGATAATTTGCCAACAGTAGAACCACAATTATTAAGTCCTTTCGGTGAAATTGTTGCTAACCGGGAATTTCCTCAACAGCTTCAAGAACAACTTAGAGAAACAACAGTAGCAACTGTAGATTAGTTAAAAATTAATTAAATCAAGAGGTTTTTGTCAGATGGCTTATATTTTAGTAATTGCGGGTAGTCCTTCTTATCTAAAAAATTAAACTTGAGAGTGTAACAAAACATCAGCAAAAACCTTTGTTGTTACACCCTCAAATTGCCAAAAAGTATAAAAATACTAGAAAAATTTGAAAGAGTCCAATCTTCCTAAAACAGTCATATCTTCAGCATCTAATTCTACAGGAATTCCACTGCGAATTAGTTCCGAAAAATTCTCATTAGGAACCATAATTGTTAATGCGTAAAGACGATTTTTACCAGTATTTCTAATCAAATGAGTCCCTGTAGGTGGAACTAACAAACTATCTCCAGCCTTGATATTTACTTTTTTACCATCACAAATTACAATTCCTTCTCCTTTGAGAATAAAAAACATTTCTACCGCCCATTCATGACGGTTTGGTGGTGTTTTTCCACCCACGTCAAAAATTTCCACACAACAAGTTAAAGAAGTGTTAGCATTTGTGGAATCAAAGATAATTGCTAATCGGTTAGAGTCATGGGGACTAATACGATATGCTTGATAATCTTGAGGAGATTTAATGACTGGAATTACACAACGAGTAGTGTACATATTCTTAATTATTAATTGCTGTCAAAATTGCCGAAGAATCAGTGACAAAACCGAAACATTGTTGAACATTATATAAAGTTGCTAACCAACAATATTCCGGTGAAGTTGTTGCAGTACAATCTTTAACTAAAATACAATCATATCCTAAAAAATTGGCATCAGACAAAGTTGATAAAACACATTGATCAGCATTTACACCAGCAAAGAATATTGTAGTTATACCCAAATTTCGTAAAATACTATCTAAAGGAGTATCCCAAAATCCACTCATGCGATATTTATCAACCTGGATATCTTCTGGTAGTTGTTCCAATTCGGCCACTACCGCAGCAGACCAACTTCCCTTCATTAGTACCTTAGCACCATTACTGGGTAAAGCATCACCTAATCCCACACCCTCCCCCGTGGGGTTGTATACGTGCAATAACCCGGCGCTGATATTCAATAAATCGTGACGATTTCCCCAATTTAACCAAATTACAGGTACACCAGCAGCCCGAATTTGTGGTAATAATTGTTGCAGTGGTGCAATCGGTTGCCGGGCGGGGGTGACATCTACACCAATGTGTGCTAACCAACCATCAGGATGACAAAAATCATTCTGCATATCAATGACAATGATAGCAGCTTTGGATAAATCGCAGCACAGAGTTTTAGTTTCTGTTGCTAAAATAACTGGTTGCGGGGTCTTTTCGGGACGGGTAATATCCGCAAATGTTTGATTTACTTCCCAAGCATTTGGTAGAAATCCTAATTTCCGAACGGGTAGATTCATAAATGCCAGTTCTTATCGTTGTTTAATTTATAGCTTGAAATCATGTTAAACTATCAATTACTTAATTAAGGTTAAAAAATTATGAACTTTACATTATGAACTTTACGAGTAAAAATACTTTAATTAGCGTTACAGATATTTACACAACAACATACATACGGATTGTCAATGGTAAAATCGCCACTATTGCTTCTAATTTAGAGATTATTATCCCCAAGTAATGGGATGAGATTAACGTTAAGTAGTAAAGTAGAAATTGCATTTTAAATTTAAACTTGAAAATTATCTGAACTAAATGATCTCAAATTAAGTTATTCTGAATCTTGTCCGCATTTTGTCCACGAAAATATTAAAATACCGAATATGGAGCGTGTTATTTCTGCCCTGGGAATCTGCATTTTTATTGCCATATCCTACGCCCTTTCTGTTAAGCGTAATGCTGTGCGTTGGCAGACCGTTATTTGGGGGTTAGGATTAGAATTTTTTTTAGCTTTAGTAATTCTCAAAACTCCTTGGGGTTTGAATTTATTTAAATCTTTAGGAGATATGGTTGCTAATTTTTTAGCTTTTTCTGATGTTGGGGCAAAATTTGTCTTTGGTGAAAATTTCAAAGATCATTTTTTTGCTTTTCAAATTCTGCCAACAATCATCTTTTTCTCATCATTTATTAGTGTTCTTTACCACTATGGTATTTTGCAAAGAGTTGTTAACAGTTTAGCATGGGTAATGATGAAAACCATGAAAACATCGGGTTCTGAATCTTTATCTTGTGCAGGAAATATTTTTTTAGGACCTACAGAAGCGGCACTT
>NZ_KE384685.1:151159-162965 GCF_000426925.1 Dolichospermum circinale AWQC310F
GGTCAAGCCTTATGTAGCAAATATGACTCAATCCGAATTACACGCCGTTATGACTGGTGGTTTTGCTACTATTGCTGGTGGGGTATTAGGTGCTTATTTATCTTTTGGCATTCCCCCAGAACATTTAATTGCAGCTTTTTTTATGACTTCTCCTGTTTCTTTGATAGTATCAAAAATCATGTATCCAGAAACAGAAGTGTCGGACACTACTGGAAAAGTTAATATAGATATCAAAAGTAATTATGTTAATGTGATTGACGCAGCGACTTCTGGGGCAATTGACGGCATAAAATTAGCGGTGAATGTGGGAGTAATAATTATTGCTTTTTTAAGTTTATTGGCCGCTGTTAATGCTGGTTTAGGTTGGTTGGGAAAATTATCTGGTTATCCGCAATTATCACTAGAATGGATGTTGTCTTTTATTATGTTTCCTGTAGCCTGGTTAATGGGGATAACTTGGGCTGACTGTGGACAAGTTGGGGTTTTATTAGGTAAAAAGACGATTTTAAATGAATTTATCGCCTATTTGGATTTGGGAGAACTGATTAAAAAACAGGAAATTTCTCAACGTTCAATAATTATTACTACTTATGCCTTATGTAATTTTGCTAATATTGGCTCAATAGGAATTACCATTGGTGGGATCACAGGAATCGCACCAAACCGTCAAAAAGATTTAGCACGTATGGGTGTAAAAACAATGATTGGCGGATTATTGGCAGGTTTTATTACTGCTGGAATTGCGGGAATGTTGATTTAATCAGAATAAAATTGCTGATAGACTTTAGCAGCATTTCTTAATTTTAAATTGGGTTGATGTGGGTTAAGTCATGGTTCAATAAAAACCTGTTGGTCTTGTTTATTTAATAATATGATTTTCTGATTTATGGAATTAAATCAACCTTACATAACTCAAGAATAGTATTAATAAACGCCTTTAATTCAGCACATTGATTAATGGAAACCATCAAATCTTGCCCTTTTAAAATTCTCGCAGCATCACGAATTTTATTGTAACTGCGTTTGCATTTACCTGTTTCAAATATTTCTTTAATTCTATAAAATGGTGGATTTCCATGATTTACCTTTTCTGGTAAACCTGCTGGTGATGACTTGTTAGATTTTGCTAAATCCTTCAAGTTTTCTACAATACGCTTGAGTTTATCTCCTTTGGGAATGCGTCCATCATGGGTAATAAACTTGAGTTTGGGTATTTTTTGTAACCGTAATATGAGAAAACCTAATACAGCACTTACCGGTGTTATGAGGTACATATTTAGCGGGCAAGATGCCCGCACCACAAGAGTTTCATGATTCAACTTTGTACTTCATCAGATCGGAAACCGCTGTAAAACTTGCTTAAATGCTGTTTCCGTTGCACCCTCAACTAAAATTGCTATTTTCATGGACGACCTCCCATTAAATTCATTGCCCAAACTTGATCTAAACTATATTCTTCTAGCCAATGTTCTAAATTAAAACTATCACCAAACAAGCGACGATATCCTTCAATAGTTATCCTTTCAAATGAGTTCATAATCTAAGTCTTGCCAATGGTGATGAATAAATAGTATTTTATCATTTAACTAGTTTTTGCACGCTTTAATTTACGCTAAAAATGCCCATGATTACCAAAACAAAACACCTAATCATCTCCTTTATCTCCTTTGCTGCTATCCTCACCAGTCAAGCCGTATCAGCTACCATCACCCTGCCCCTCCGTAGTAAAAGGGGAATGGTAGTTTCTGCAAATTCTCTGGCCAGTGAAGCTGGACTTTTAATGTTAAAAAAAGGCGGAAATGCCATAGATGCAGCAGTAGCTACAACCTTCGCTATTTCAGTCGTTGAACCTTTTTCTGCTGGTATTGGTGGCGGTGGTTTCTTACTTTTTCATTCTCAAAAAACCGGGGAAATTAAAGCTTTAGATTTTCGAGAACGCGCACCCATTAAAGCTACTAAAAATATGTATTTAGATGCTGAGGGAAAAGTGCGACCTGGCGCGAGTATTACTGGTTATTTAGCAGTAGCAACACCGGGGACTGTAGCAGGTATGTACGAAGTTCATCGTCGTTATGGTAAGTTACCTTGGCGAGAGGTTGTGAAACCTGGAATTGCACTGGCTAAAAATGGTTTTATAATTAGTGATAGGGTTGCTTGGCGTTCTTCAGCAGCCTACGAAATCCGTAAACAAGCAATACTAAAAAACCCCGCAGCTAAAAAAATATTTACTCGTAATGGTGAATATTATCAACCAGGAGAAAAATTAATTCAAACTGATTTAGCTAAAACTCTAGAAGCAATTTCTGAAAATCCTCAAAGTTTCTACACGGGAAAAATTGCTGAAATAATAGCCTCAGATATGAATAAAAATGGTGGTTTAATTACTATTGAAGATTTAAAACAATATCAAGCAATCTGGCGCAATCCTGTATGTGGTAACTTTCGTAAAAGTAAAATATGTTCTATGCCTCCACCATCATCTGGAGGAGTTAACTTATTACAAATGTTAAATATGATCGGTGACACAGACTTAAAGTCTTGGGGATGGCATCACCCCGATGCTATACATTTAATCATAGAAATAATGAAAATTGCCTATAGCGATCGCGCAGAATATTTAGGTGATCCTGATTTTGTTAAAGTTCCAATTTCCCAACTTATTAGCCCAGCTTATGCCCAAAAACGTCGCCAAGAAATTAACATGAAAATGGCAACACCATCAACAGAAATTAAACCTGGACTCAAAACTTCAAAATTTCATGAATCAACAGAAACCAGTCATTTAAATGTAGTGGACGCAGATAGAAACGCCGTCAGTTTAACCTTCACAATTAACTTAGGTTTTGGTGCGGGAATTGTCACACCCGGAACAGGAATAGTTTTAAATAATGAAATGGATGATTTTGCAGTTGCACCAGGAGTACCAAACGCCTTTGCTTTAGTGGGTAAGAAAGCTAATAGTATAGCACCCAAAAAAACGCCCCTTTCTAGTATGACACCCACCATTATCACCGAAAATAATCGCTTGCGAATGGCTGTTGGTGCGCCAGGTGGTAGTACAATTATTACCCAAGTATTGCAAATAATTTTGAATGTTTTAGAATCCAAAATGGATGTTGGTGCAGCGATTTCGGTCCCCCGCATACATCACCAATGGCTACCAGATGAATTGCGAGTGGAAGTATGGGGTTTAGATGCGTTAACCGCTGAAGACTTGCGCCGACGGGGACATAGAATCACGGAAACTCGACCTTGGGGCAATGCAAATGCCATCACAGTTACAGAAGATGATACCCTAGAAGCAGCGGCCGATCCTCGCGGTGATGGTTCTCCAAAGGGTTATTAATTCTCTTTTTGACCATAACCTAATTGCCAATTTTTTACTTCTTTGAGATCATTGATTTTACCTGTGAGAATAAACTTAATTGCAGTGAGTGTTTGTAAATATGCTTTTACTAAATAATGTCCCGATTTAGCATTAATTCCAGCTATAGTTTGACTACGATTTGCTACAACTCCACAGAAGGTTTGATTGAATGGTAAATTAACTTTAATTAAAGGATCATGTGAATAATTATTTGGTAGCATAAACACAGCATATACATGATGTTGACCTAACCAAGGACGAACCACAACTTTCTTAGGATGAATATAATATTTTGTACTTTCACTAATCATAAATCCGTCATTTTTACAAGGAAAATTTGGTAATTTATGCCAGAAATTACTAAAGCAAATTATGATAACTAAAGTCAAAATAAACAGGAAATAAGGGATTTGACGGCTTCGCACTGCTAGATCCAACAACTATGTTTTTACTCATATTTTGATTTTACCAACTTGTGCTAAAAAATAAAGTGCGATCGCTTACGATACTAAATTATTACGATACTAAATTATATGGTGAAAAAGATTTTAGAGTTAAATCTTTGTATAAAAACTAACATAAAAAATGACTAAGAATTTAATTTTCACCAAATTCAAAAAGTATGTTATAGTGTTAAATGTATATGCAAGGGCGCGTGGCTCAGTGGATAGAGCAACAGGTTCCGGTCCTGTGGGTCGGGGGTTCAAGTCCCTCCGCGCTCATATTATTTACCAGCCTAACCATAAAGGTTTGTGCTTGCTTGAGTAGATCTTAATTTATGCTTAGTTTGAAAACTCTGTTGAGTTTTAGGTTTGGTTTCACACAACTTTTCATGGTTTATAATGTCTTATTCCACTCAAACCCCTAATAACTCAAATATTTGGGCGGTTACTACTGATTTAACTATTCTCCGTCATCAGCTCCTAGATTTATTTTGTCAGCTTGCTTATCAAGAAGGGGATTTTGTTCTCTCTTCTGGACAACGTAGTTCTTACTATATTAACGGGAAACAAGTAACACTTCATCCCCAGGGTGCTTTAGCCGTGGCGAGACTATTGTTACATATCTTATCTGAAGATACTCAGGCTGTAGCTGGTTTAACTTTAGGGGCTGATCCTATTGTATCAGCAGTGAGTGTAGTCTCTGTCTATGAAAATAGACCGATACCAGCTTTAATTATTCGTAAGGAAGCCAAGGGACACGGTACAATGGCTTACATTGAAGGTCCGAGTTTACCCCAGGGTGCGAAAGTCGTAGTTTTGGAAGATGTGGTAACAACTGGACAATCTGCACTCAAAGCCGTGGAACGATTACAGGCAGCAGGTTATACTGTAAATATGGTAATTTCACTGATAGATAGATTGCAAGGGGGTGGGGAGTTATATGAGTCTGCTGGGTTGCAATTTCAGGCTTTATTTACGATTCAGGATCTTCAGGAACGCTATCGAGAAATTAAATCTACGATAGAGTAACCTGTATTGGTAACATGGTGTGGTGGGTGACGCTATTGTTAACCCACCTCGGAAATTCTGGAAATCAGCTTCATAATTTCCTGATAATATTGTATATTTCCTGACTGGGAATAAAGATCAGCGGATTTGCGGAAATCCTTAATGGCGTTTAGATGATTCCCTAGTTGTCTATGTATATCCGCTCTGACTAAATAGGCTAAGGGATAACGTGGTTGTAATTGTATTGCTTGGGTTAAATCTGTTAATGCTGCTTTTAATTCTCCTAAAAGAAAGTAACTGCGACCACGATTAAACCAGTCTTCAGCTAAATTAGGGTTAATACTGATTGCTTGGGTATAATCAGATATTGCTTTCTTATACTCATTGAGGGCATAACGGGCATTAGCGCGATCGCTATAAAATACAGCAGATTGGGGATCTAATCGTAAAGCCTCAGTAAAATCACTGATTGCACCATTAAAATCTTTGACTGTATAACGAATATTTCCTCTGTGATAGTAGGCGGCTAAAAAGTCAGAATCTATTGTTAAAGCCTGGTTATAGTCTTTAATTGCTGCTTGTATATTACCTAAAAACTTGTGAGCGTCACCTCGTTTGCAATATGCTGGAGCAAATTCTGGGGTGATTGATATTGATTGAGTATAATCTGCAACAGCACCGACAAAATCCTGCATAGCTTCCCGCACCGTTCCCCGTCCATAGTAAGCTGTAGCTAAAAGGGGATTAATTTGTAATGATTGATTATAGTCAGTAATTGCATTTTCATAATTTCCTAATTGGTGATGTGCATTAGCTCGAAAAGCATATACTATATCTAAATCAGGATTAATTTGTAATGCTTGATTATAATCGCTAATTGCTTGGTGATAATCCCCTAGATTGCCATAAATTAAACCCCGTTGATAGTAAACTTGAATATCATCAGGAACTATTGTTAATGCTTGATTAAAATCCTTAATTGCTTGGTGATAATTTTGGAGATGAGCATAAATTAAACCACGATTGTAGTAAGCTGTAGCACAATTAGGATTAATTTCTAGAGAACGATTATAATCACTAATAGCATTTTGATATGCTTGCAAAGCATAATAACTATTACCACGATTATGGTAAGCTTCTGCAAAATTAGGATTGATATTTATAGCTTGGTCATAATCAGCGATCGCTTTTTCATAATTACCTAAAATATGAAAGATATTACCACGATTAATATACGCAGTGGAAAAATTAGCAGATAATGCTAAAGCCGCATCAAAACTAGCAATTGCTTGTTGATAATTACCCCTACGATAATGATCTAAACCCTGTTGATGTAAAGTATTAATAATATTTTGATTCATAAATAAAGAGAGAATAGAGAAGAAATTTATCTTTTTCTCGATCTAGATTAATAGATATCATTATCAAATTCCAAGTTTTTCACAGGCTGCTTCCAAAGAAATCCCATCTTGACGTTTTCTAGCTGCAAGTAATCTTGCTTTCATGGCTGAACTGCTTAATAGATAAGCCCTTTCTCTCTCAGCCATTATTTATTGCTAAAGGGCAATGGAACTACGGAAATCGATTGAAATTTCTTGAACTGAATCACCTGAGATCACTTGATTCAGTTCTCAAAGCTCTGGAACCATAATCATGAGCTTCTGCGTTAGATATTCTAAAGAACTAGCTTCTGTTGCTAAACCGGGTACATCTTCACTAGAGGCGGTCCAGACTTGAGCCTCTTCATCCCAGAAAGCATGGACTTTTAAAGATAATTCACTCATAAACGTACACTATGACACAACGATCGCTTCCTCCAATTATACCTCTTATTGAAGTGCGGAATGTGGTCTATAGTATCAACTATCGTCAGATGCAGGAAGCACTAAAAGACCTGTTATGTCTAGACATTCAACCTGACTGACTTAATTGATAATATAGACCCAAAAACAGCTTTTAATGAGTCTCCATTTACAGATGTTGTCCCTGTTTTGGATGTGCTATTAAAAGCTAAAGATACTCATGTTCACAACAAGATTTTTCCTTCACATCTGGAACAGGATCATAACCTCCTGGATGAAAAGGATGACAGCGTAAAATCCGCATAATAGCCATCCAACTACCCCGAAACACCCCAAACCGTTCAATTGCTTGAATCGCATACATAGAACAAGTCGGTTGAAAGCGACAAGTGGGGGGAAACAGAGGAGAAATAAATAAACGATAACCCTGAATGAGCCAAATCAATAATATTTTCAATATTTTCATACCCAAATCTAATAAAGTAGGATTAAAGTGAAAAATACATCTATTTGACATTGTTTAACACATTTCTCGGCTTGGAAACCATTTCTCCATTATCGCTGCAAATTGCCCCGGCTGCGGTTTGGGTGGGATTAATTATCTGCATTGCTTGGGTAGTATATCGTTTTACTGATAGTGAACCAGAAATCATTCGTAAAATCGTGCATATTGGCATGGGTAACGTGATTTTAATTGCTTGGTGGTTAGATATTCCTGCTTATGTGGGAATTACTGCTTCAGTTTTGGCGAGTATTATCACCTTGATATCCTATAAATTCCCCATTTTTCCTGGTATTAATAGCGTCGGTCGTCATAGTTTGGGAACATTTTTCTATGCTGTGAGTATTGGGGTTTTAGTGGGTATTTTTTGGCATTTACATCAACCTGAATACGCTGTTTTAGGGATTATGATTATGGCTTGGGGAGATGGATTAGCTGCTTTAATTGGTAAACGTTTTGGCAAACATCAATACATATTTTTCGGTTCTCAGAAAAGCTGGGAAGGTTCTTTAACAGTGACTTTAATTAGTTATTTGATTTGTGTAACTATTTTACTTGCTACTCAAGGTAATATTTGGCAAACTTGGATAGTTTCTTTAATAGTTGCCTTAGTAGCTACGATTTTAGAAGCATTTTCTTTTTGGGGAATAGATAATTTAACCGTTCCTGTCGGTAGTGCTACTTGTGCTTATCTGTTAGCTCAGATACTCTTTAATTCCTGAATAATTGCTGGTATAGGCAAATATATAAAAATATAGAGATTAAATTTTTTCCTGATAAAAAAACCAAAGTAAATTCCTATCATCAGATTTTTCTATGAAAAAAAAATTAAACAATAAAAATTATGAATTATGAAGATTTTAGAAAAGAAAATTAATGTATTAACAATGTATCAGCTAACACTATTTTAGTGATAAAAAACTATTTTGTCTCTACTTTTAGAAGTTATTTTGTCTCTACTTATAGAGGTAAATTTGCAAACATTACTTTCTACCCTTAGATTTATGAAATATTAGCCAACAATGCTTATAGTTGAGTTGTTAGGTAATAAAACACTTAATCACATAAGTGAGGCTAATAATCGTGTCAAATCAAATGTTAACCGTCCTATCAGATCAAGAACAAGAGTTACTAACTGGTGGTGCAGATTTTTCTCTAAACTCAAGTGCTTTTGGTAATAGACGTTCAGGCACATTGGGTGAAAGCAATTCTAATCTTCAGGGTAGTACAGTCAAAGGTGGAGGTCTTAATAATACCACCGTTACCGCATCAACAGGTGCAGTAGGTATAACTGCACCCGTTGCACCTGCTGTTCCTGCTGTACCTGTTGTCACTCTTCCTTCATAGATTGGGATAATAAAAACAAATTAGGATTCCAGAGTTATTTTACCATTTTCTCTTTTGCCAAACCCAATTCATATCACCATTGAATTTAGGAGAATAGCATTAGTGAATTAGTTTCTGGAATCTTTTTTATGCAAAATTCAAAATTTATGCAATTCAACTATTGATTTATCACTAAAGGTGTAATACCGTGAATTATTCCCATAACTTAAATGAATCAAATTCTGATCATCTCCATATTTTAGAAGCTAATGAGTTTCTTCCCCATATCGGTAAATGGATTCATATCGGTGGGGGAGTGATGATTAGTATGTTTGTAGTTGCTGCAAGTCTTACTTCCATTCTTTATTATAACGTCACGGTTAAAGTTCCCGCAACTATCCGACCATTGGGAGAATTACGGTTAGTTGAATCGGCAATGACGGGAACTATTAAAAGAATTGCTGTCAAAGAAAATCAGGTAGTAAATAAAGGAGAAATAATTGCTTATATTGATGACTCCCAACTACAATCTCAAAAAAGACAACTGCAAAATACTATTGAGAAAAATCAATTACAACTTATTCAAATTGATGCTCAAATTAATCAAATTAATACTCAAATAATTGCTCAAACTAACTTAAATAACCGGACTATTATAGCTACCCAAGCTGAATTAACTGGAACTCAACGTAACTATAAAGATCAACAAATTAAAGCCATTGCAGAAATGACACAAGCTAAAATAACTATAAATTTAGCCAAGGAACAATTAGAAAGATTAAAAAAAGAAAAGGTATTAATAGCAACGGTACAAGAAGCAGAAGCAGCATTAAAACTGGCTATCTTACAGAGAAATCGCTTGCAGAATATAGCTGAATCGGGAGCAATATCTCAGAATCTAGTCGAGGAAAAAGAACAAGCCGTTAAATCGGCTCAATCAAAATTAGAACAAGCTAAATTTAGTGCTAAAAATCTCCAAGAAGAAAAAGAACAAGCTGTTAAATTAGCACAAATAAACCTACAAAAAGCAAAAAGTGCCGTCAATCCCAGTAATGCAACAGTAACAGTAGCATCGGAAAGAATTAAACAAGAAAAGTCCAAAGGTGAAGCTAATTTAGCAGCTTTAAAAAAAGAAAAAGAAACATTAATTCAACAACATTTAGAACTACAAAAACAACAAATTCGCACCCGTCAAGAACTACAACAATTAGAAAATGAGTTGAATAAAAGTGTGATTCGCTCTCCAACTAATGGTACACTTATGCAACTTAAACTCCGCAACCCTGGACAGGTTGTACAACTCAGTGAAGCTATCGCTCAAATTTCTCCTGTAGATGCTCCTTTAATTATCAAAGCTCACGTTCCTGCTAAAGATATTGACAAAGTCAAAACCGGTCAAGCAGTGCAAATGCAGGTTTCCGCTTGTCCCTATCCTGACTATGGAACTCTCAAAGGAACTGTCAAAACTGTTGGAGCAGATGTTTTAGCAACCACACAAAATAATCCGAATAATTCAATTATTAGTACACCCCAATTAGCTACTTATGAAATTAATATTGAACCAGAAAGTCTATTTTTAGGAAAAGGTAATCATTTATGTAATCTCAAATCTGGTATGGAAGGACACGCTGATATTATTTCTCGTCGGGAAACTGTACTCCAATTCATCCTGAGAAAAAGCAAGTTAATTACTAATTCATAGGTGAAAATGTAGGTTGGGTTAAGGGATAGCGCAACCCAACATCAGCTTTTTAAAATTGGGTTTTCTCACGTCAACCCAACCTACTAAAATACTCTTAATAATTATTTTCAATATGCTCAATACTTTTAAAAATCATCAAGATTATCAGTGTACTTTACAGTTAAGTGAAGAAGACTGTGGAGCAGCTTGTTTAGTTTCTATTAGCAAGCATTATGGACATTTTTTAAGTATGATTAAAAGTCGGGAAGCTGTTGGTACTGGACAATTAGGAACAACATTATTAGGTTTAAAAAGAGGCTCAGAAAATCTCGGTTTTAATGCTAGGGCAGTTAAAGCTTCTCCAGAAATTATAGACAGAATTACAGAAATTACATTACCCGCAATTATCCATTGGCAAGGCTATCATTGGGTTGTTTTATATGGTAAAAAAGCAAAAAAATACGTTATTGCCGATCCTGCGGTGGGAATCCGTTATTTGACAAAAGAAGAACTAACTGCTGCCTGGAACGGTGTAATGCTCTTATTAGAGCCAGATCCAGATCGTTTTTCTGACCAACCCCAAGAAGAATCAAAAGGTGGAATAACGCGCTTTTTTCGTCGCATTTTACCCTATCGTGGCTTACTAACTCAGGTTTTAATGATTAATATTGTCCTGGGTTTACTAGCTTTAGGAACTCCGGTTTTGATTCAATTATTAACAGATGATGTTCTCGTTCGTGGAGATGTACAATTACTTACTGTTGTCGTTTCTGCTGTTGTCGTTATGAGTTTATTTAGTGGAGGTTTACAAGTATTCCAAGCTTTAATGATTTCTCATTTTGGACAAAGATTACAATTAGGTTTAGTCTTAGAATTTGGCCGTAAACTTCTGCAATTGCCTTTAAATTATTATGAATCCCGTCGCAGTGGTGAAATTACTAGCAGACTCCGAGATATTGGCGAAATTAACCAATTAGTATCACAAATTGTGATTGTTTTACCTAGTCAGTTTTTTATCGCTGTAATTTCTCTTGGCTTAATGTTATTTTATAGCTGGCAATTAACAATAGCCGCTTTATTAGTTGCTGGTTTAATGACCTTATCTACTTTACCTTTTTTACCTATTTTGCAACAAAAAACCCGCAGCCTCTTAGTTTTAGGAGCAGAAAATCAAGGTGTTTTAGTAGAAACATTTAAAGGCGCACAAGTAATTAAAACTACCAATGCTGCTCCTCAATTTTGGGATGAATTTCAAAGTCGTTTTGGTCGTCTAGCTAATCTTACTTTTAGTACAGTACAAATAGCAATTATCAATGGTACTCTTGCCAGAATTATATCTACAATTGGTGGCGTTCTCTTACTAGGATTTGGCAGTATTTTGGTAATTAGAGGAAATTTAAGCATCGGTCAAATGTTAGCTTTTAATGCTTTAGAAGTAAATGTTTTAGCTTTAATTAACTCATTAGTTAGCTTTGTGGATGAATATTTTCGCTCTCAAACCGCAGTTTCTCGATTATTAGAAGTTATTGATGCTACACCAGAAGTAGTAGGAGGAAGTCAAAAACCAATTGTACAAATTTCCAGCAATGCTGATATTAGTTGTTCAAATCTTAAATTTCATCACCCCGGCAGAGTTGATTTATTAGATGATTTTTCTATTCAGATTCCGGGAGGAAA
>NZ_KE384685.1:162975-171926 GCF_000426925.1 Dolichospermum circinale AWQC310F
CAATTGCTTTAATTGGTAAATCAGGTTGTGGTAAAAGCACTTTGGCTAAATTATTATCTGGTTTATATGTCCCAGATTCTGGTAATATTCGCATCGGTTTTTTAAATATCCAAGATATTGCTTTAGATTGTTACCGACAACAGGTAGTTTATGTTCCCCAAGAGCCTCATTTTTGGAGTCGTTCTATTTTAGAAAACTTCCGTTTAGGCACACCTAATATTTCTTTTGAAGAGGTAGTTCAAGCTTGTGATATTGCTGATGCAGATGGTTTTATTAGTCAATTACCTAATAAATATCAAACCGTTTTAGGAGAATTTGGTGCAAATCTTTCTGGTGGCCAAAGACAAAGATTAGCGATCGCTCGCGGCATTCTCACAAATCCACCTATACTAATTTTAGATGAAGCTACCGCTGGATTAGACCCTATGAGTGAAGGTAATGTTTTAGATCGTCTTTTGGAATATCGCGCAGGTAAAACCACAATTTTAATTACCCATCGTCCTAGTGTCATTCATCGCGCTCATTGGATTGTTCTCATCGAAAAAGGTCAAGTAAAAATTCAAGGAACTGCTGATACTTTCTTATCAAAACCTGGCGAACATTTGCAGTTTTTAACTGCATAAATTAAGGTTTAAATTAATATTTTTTAATATTTTTTAAGCTTTTATCGTGCTACTTAACCAAAATTACTTACGTAACGACAAATAATATGTCTAAAAATACTGAATTTAATCATCCTCAATTATTCAGATATCTTTCTGATGCAGAACAAGAATCTCTAATTGGTGGGCAAATATCTCCCCAATTAGATGTATTAGTTGAAGGTAATTCATTCTTCCAAAAAACTGATATTGAAAATGAAGGTAAAAATGATTTAAAACTTGCTTCAGGTGATTCTAGTTCACAAACCACTAAATATAAATTATCCCAAGTCACTATGGCACTTTCATTAACATTTGGGTTACTAACAATTAGTTCTAGTGGTGATAAATTGAGTAATTTATTACCTGGTTTTATAAAAAATTTGTTTCCCTAAAATAGCCAGATTTAAATTTAAACATCTTTTTGTAGAAACAGTTTTATTTTCTGCTCTACATTTTCTGCTGTTTGAATTAATAAATAACTTTTTTGAAAATAAAAAATAGAGTATATAATTATGTACTGTTAATTAGATAAATCAAATAAAAAAACATGAGTTAAAAGAGAGAGATTTATCTAAATAGATATATAACCTAAGAGTAATTTAACATCTCAAAACTTTATAACCAGAGGATCATTTATTTCCCATAATAAATAGTTATAAAAGAAGCATAGGTGAATAACACCTCTTCATAAATTGAGGCTAACAATCATGTCATATCAAAACATTAAATCTGATTTACTTGTGGAGTTATCCACAGAAGAACAACAGTTTCTGTCTGGCGGGAGACGACCAATAATCTGTTATAGGTGGAGAAGATACCGTTATGACAAGGACAAGAGTGAATATGGTGAAAAGGAGAGTGAATCTGGTGATGATTAATTTTCACAAATAGCAGATACATTAAGTGGACAAAATCCATAAATTGGGTAACCACTTAATTTCAACCTAGCATTTTGGGAAAGAGAAAGCTGATATAACCATGTTTTTCTACTTCCTATTTTTTCCCAATTAAAAGCGAAGCAATTCCACTAATTAAGGCACATAATTATGTCAAACCAAAACATCACAACTGATTTACTTGTTGAATTATCCCCAGCAGAACAACAACTTTTATCTGGAGGATGTGATAATTACAGCCCACCACGGCGACGACGTGGTGGAGTAAGACAGAAAATCGTATTCAGTCCAGTAATCAATATATATCCTTCTGAAGCAAAAAGTACCGATGAGCCTGACAGTAGCCAAACTTCTTCAGATAATGAAGATCAAAACTAATGTTACTAATAACTCAATTTGCTGGTTATCTGGTTGAGGCTGGTAATGGGTAATAGATGAGTAATTTTCCCTTTTAATTCTGTAAATCCTTGAATCCTGGACATTCTGAACCAGACATTTTCCCTAACTAGCAACTTACGTTAATAAGTTAGTCCCCTAGTTTAAACTCTAGAATTATTCAAAACAGGAGAAAACTTAGGTAATTCATTCAAGATAAATCTCTTGTAGTGGGGGCATCTTGCCCGCTAGATATGTACCTCATAACACCGGGAAGTGCTGTAATTAAAAGTGTTGAATATCAAAAAGTAACTACTATAAATAGCAGTTACTTTTTCTTTTTATTTTTACTTTTAATGGAGTAATTTATTCCTTAATATTTATTTTATTTTTAATCATTAAAAAAGTCTAACTCTCCAACGAGAATTAGACTGTAAATTGATTAACAAGCAAGTAATGGATCTAATTTATATGAAACAATTACCATCAGGGACAATTGATTTGAGTCTTGAAAACTCCATGAAAGTCCATGGTATTTCAGGGAGTTTCTTCTTTTTTATCTATTTCAGGTAGATTCCTAACTGTCACTTTAAAAGTAGCTGGAAAAGTTCGACCACCGTAGACAAATTCACCTGTACCTTCCAGAACTCCCTTCGCACCTCCAGATAAAAGCTGTTGTTCCTGTTTAGATAACTCAACAAGTAACTCAGATTCAATCGTATTAACTGACATGATTCTACCTCATCATTAACACTAATTTAATTCGCATTAGCTGGTTTTCTAGCTAACAATTCAAATATAACCATCATTGATCAGAAAATCATAATTCTCAAGTTAGATCATATATCTATTTTTGCCCTGTCATAAGAGATATTTCTTTCAAATAATTTGCTTAACACATAAATACTTGATTATAGAAATAATATTCACAAAAACCGCATTTTTTATTGAATTAACATAAATATTAAATATATCTAGCATTTCCTAGTTTAATGAAGTACAATATTATTTGCGGTTAATTATTACTGTTTGTACCTGAATTGAATCCGAGTTGCTATATATCTAGGACTTACGCAATTAGGATAACAGATGAGATCGTAGTTAGGACTTTAGTCCTAGCTTCGATCAGCTATGGTAACAATCATCAGGGCTTAAAGCCTTGACTACCAACAAATGATATGATGCTTTTTTGCGACAATTGTGTAAGTTCTAATATCAATCTAAAGATAGAAATTATAATTATTAGTTTCTAACTATAGCATCATTAATTTGATCGAAAATACCTTTATAAAATAAGAATAGGTATACGATCCATAACTTCATTGAGGTTAAAAACTATTATGTCAAATCAAAATGTTCCATCTGATTTAGTGGTAGATTTATCTGTAGAAGAACAGCAACTTCTATCTGGAGGTCATAGACATCATGGATATCATAGAGGTCATAGATATCACGGAGGTCATGGATATCATGGATATCATGGAGGTCATAGAGATTATGCAGGTCATAGAGATTATGGAGATAGCTATTGGTGGTAAATAAGATAACTTGGTTTTATACCAAGTTATCTGTAAAAATAGATAGAGATTAATGTTGTTGACCAATCCAATCAAGTAAGATACTATTAACTAACTCAGGAGATTCATCTTGAGGACAATGACCTACACCTTCTAAAGGAATAAACTTTTGGACTTGGGGGAAATTGGCTAACTCTCTACCTAAATTAATAGGTTCCCAAGGGTCAGCCGTTCCCCATAAAATAATTACTGGACAAGATATTATAGGTAATAAATCCTCCGGTAAAGGACCACTGGAATAAGCAGTAAAAGCTAAAAATACAGCCGCAGCCCCAGGATCTTTTGCCGGTGTCATTAAAATATCTACTAACTCATCCGTTACTGTTTCCCTCTGAGCATAAGCTTGTAAAAGAATATTTTTAACTGTCCTTGGTTGAGCTAACTGACTAAAAAAGAAATTACCTACAGATTCAATCGCCAAAAAGTTTTGTAAAATTGGCGTACCAAAACGTTTTATCCAAGGTAAACTGAGACGTTTACGATCATGCAATAATCGCAAAGAACAGTTAAGCAAAGCAGTTCCCAGAGCCATATCTGGGTTAATTACCGCCGCTTGCATAGCGACAATACAACCGATAGAATTACCGATGAAAAAAGCTGGTTCACCAATGACCTCCCGGCAAAAATCAGCTACCTGTTGTCCCCAGGTTTCTAATGTGTAGGTAATTTTTTCCCCCGGTTTAGGTTTAGCTGAACCACCAAAGCCGATTAAATCAATGGCATAAACCCGACAGGTTACAGCTAAAGCGGGAATGTTTTTGCGCCAATGTAACCAGGAAGCACCAAAACCATGAATCAGGATAATAGCAGGTCCTGTAGTTCCTTGGGTTTGGTAACAAATGGGGAAACCTTGCCAAAGCCAGGTTTTTGGGGAAGTAAGTCCGTTTGTAGAAATTGTCATAGAAAATGTAGATTTAGATCAGGGACAAGCTAACTAGAGACAGATAGCCACTGTACTGCTATCTTAAATTGGAGGCAATTGCAACTTTTTTGATAAAGCGGAACTTCATGGGAACGAATTACCGACGGGTTTTACTTAAACTGAGCGGTGAAGCCTTAATGGGCAACCTGGGCTATGGCATTGACCCGGAAGTGGTCGAGGAAATAGCCAAGGAAATAGGAGAGGTGATAGCCACCGGTGTTCAGATCGCCATCGTTGTTGGTGGTGGTAATATTTTTAGAGGTGTTAAAGCTGCCTCAGCAGGTATGGATCGAGCTACTGCTGATTATATCGGCATGATTGCCACGGTCATGAACGCCATGACCCTGCAAGATTCCCTCGAACGAATGGGAATACAGACAAGGGTTCAAACCGCCATTGCTATGCAAGAACTAGCAGAACCATATATTCGACGACGTGCTATCCGTCATTTGGAAAAAGGTCGGGTGGTAATTTTTGGGGCTGGTTCAGGTAATCCCTTTTTTACTACAGATACTACTGCGGCTTTAAGAGCAGCAGAAATCGAAGCAGAAGTGATTTTCAAAGCCACCAAAGTGGACGGAATTTACGATGCTGACCCTAAATTGTATCCTGATGCCAAGCGTTTTACTACTCTTACCTACGCCCACGTTTTGGCTAAAGATTTGCGAGTCATGGATAGTACCGCAATTGCCCTATGTAAAGAAAATAATCTCCCCATTTTAGTATTTGACTTAACGGTGCGAGGTAATATCCACCGGGCAGTTATGGGAGAATCTATTGGCACCCTTGTGGGAGGTTCTTGTGAAATTAGCTGAAGCTGAAAGTACAATGCAGAAAACCGTTGAATCTACTCAACGGGCTTTTAATACAATTCGCACTGGTCGCGCCAATGCGAGTTTGTTGGATAAAGTACAAGTAGAGTATTACGGTACACCAACATCCTTAAAATCACTGGCAAACATTAGCACACCAGATGCTTCAACTATCCTGATTCAGCCCTACGATAAGAGCAGCTTGAATATTGTTGAAAAAGCCATTTCTCTGTCAGATGTGGGCTTAACTCCCAGCAATGACGGTATTGTGATCCGGTTGAATATTCCCCCGTTAACAACTGACCGCCGTAAAGAATTTGTCAAACTTGCGGCTAAATACGCGGAAGAAGGTCGTGTAGCAATTCGTAATATCCGCCGGGATGCTATTGAGTCCATTCGCAAACAGGAAAAAAACGCTGAAATCCCTGAAGATGAAGCACGGGATCAACAAGACAAACTCCAAAAACTAACCAACAAGTATACTGCCAAAATAGACGAACTGCTGGCAGAAAAGGAAAAGGACATCTCAACTGTTTAAGAGGATCTTTTAAAAGTTAATAGCGAATATAATTCGCTACTACATAATTAAAGTCCTACTTGAGTGTGATTGACGAAAAATAAAGGTTCGTAAACCCACCATAAAGTGGGTTTTTCCGTATAAGAGCGGTTTATAACCCAATTGCTCAGTCTTAATTTAAGACTTTTATTTTCATCCCCTCAGCTGGTAAGAGGTGAGAAGTTAAAAGCTGTTACCCATTTAAAATTTATCTAAAGTTGTGGTGTGGGCATCTTGCCCGCTAGAATCATACAAATTAAATACAGTGCAGCTTATATTCACTAAAAATTTATAAAAAATCATAATCCCTTATATATACTGGAAAATAAACTAATTAAAATCAGATTAAAAAATTAGCCATCATGTACGACTGCATAATTGTCGGGGCTGGACCTGCCGGTGGCACAGCCGCTTACCATCTAGCCAAAAAAGGTCGCTCAGTCTTAGTCCTAGAAAAGGAATCCTTGCCTAGATATAAGCCTTGTGGTGGTGGTGTCTCACCAGTAATTGCTCAATGGTTCGACTTTGACTTTAACCCCGCAATTTCCGCCAAAGTAGACTCTTTGCGCTTTACCTGGAAATTAGGTGATCCCGTGGAAGCAAAAATAGATATTAAAGAACCCGTATGGATGGTACGCAGGGAAATTTTTGACCACTTCTTAATCCAACAAGCTCAAAACCAAGGTGCTGAACTACAAGATAATACGGAAGTTAAAGGTATTGAATTTAAAAATGATTCTTGGCAAGTTACCACAGCTACAGGAATAGTCACCGGTCGTTATCTTATCGCCGCCGACGGTGCAAAGGGTCCAATGGCTAAATGGTTAGGTTTTAAAGACCGTAAACGCCGTTTAGCTGGCGCATTAGAAGCCGAAGTCGCAGCCAATGTCCCCAATAAAAACATGGCTCACTTTGAGTTTGGTTTGATCAAAAATGGTTACATCTGGAATTTCCCCAAAGATGACGGTTATTCCATTGGTGTTGGTACATTTATCGGTAGCGAACCCCAAGACTTTAAGAAAATTTTGGATGAATACGCTCAATCTTTTGATATTGATGTCAAAAATAGTAAACAGTACGGTCATGCCATCTGTCTTTGGGATGGTGATCAAAAGCTACACACCCAAAACGCAGTTTTAGCAGGAGAAGCAGCTTGTGTAGTTGACCCTTTTACTGCCGAAGGTATTCGTCCCTCTATTTTTAGCGGTGTCCTAGCAGCAGGATTTATTCACGATGCTTTAAGTGGTGATGCCAACGCTTTAGCAAATTATACCAATGCCATTAACGAACAATGGGGAACTGATATGGCTTGGGCGCAAAAATTAGCAGGAGCATTTTATCGCTTCCCCGGTATTGGTTATAAAGTCGGTGTCAAACGCCCCTCCGGCGCTCAGATTATGGGTAAAATCCTCTGCGGTGAATTGCGCTATGGTGATGTCGCTGGTCGTGCATTAAAACGATTAATTCCTGGTTTTGGTTGATAGCTAAAAATAACGAGTGCATTACTGCTAATTTCTACCCTCTTGAACTAAAACATCTTTAGTGCCGCTGAATTGCAGTATATTACTGAGCTTTTTCAACTATAAAACTAGGAAATTCAAAATCTTCGAGAATACCACTAATTTAAGTAAGTGGGCGTTAAAAATTCTTGTTGGGAGCAGAGTTTGGTTTGATTGTGCTTACCTACTTAAAATTAACATGATACAGCACTTATCGGTGTTATGAGGTACATATCTAGCGGGCAAGATGCCCGCACCACAAGAGTTTCATGATTCAACTTCGTATTTCCGCTTTTCGGTGTGACACTTGCGTAAGTCCTATTTAGTTAATGTTGGGTAATGTCAGGATCATTGATATCCCGACACTCCTCAACCATGAGTAATTCTGTATTATTTTGCTGATGATTATCCCATTTATCTAAGACATCTTTAATTAAAACTTCTTGAACCCAAATTTTTGCCACAACGGTAAGAGGAAGTGCCAAAAATAATCCTAAAAATCCCAAAAATGTCACAAAGAATAATTGAGAAATTAGGGTGACAGCAGGGAGTAAAGATACTTGATGTGCCATGACCACAGGTGTGATAAAATTGCTCTCAACCTGTTGAATCACAAAGTAGAGAATGAAGACAGCCAGGGCTTTCCAAGGATTATCTAATAGAGCGATCGCCATAGCTGGTAGTACACTCATAGTTGGACCGAGATTAGGAATTAAATTCATAAATCCGGCTAATACTGCCAATGCCAATGCTGCTTTTACACCTAAAATTGACAATCCTAATAGACTCATTAGTCCCACAACCGCGACAGCAATAATAGCCCCTGTGATCCATCCCTCTAACGATATTTCACACTGATTTAAAATCCCATTGACCCGGGGGCGATAAAATGAGGGAAAGAGGCGGATAAATACTTTTCGGTAATCGTGAGGATTAGCTAAAAACATTCCCGTTAAAACTAATACTAATAAAATTTTGAGAACAACTTCTAAAGATCCAGAGACAAAAGCAAAAGAGTTACCTAATAGGCGATTAAATAGCGGTTGTGCTTGTTCAATTAAACTATTCAAATCGGGTATGTAAGGTAATAATTGTGGAGGGATATAAGTTCTGCGTTCATCAACCCAAGCATTAAAACGTTCAAAACCTTGAGGAACTCTATAGGTGAGTTCATGAAATTGCTGGACAAAGGGTGGTACAATCAACCAGAAAAAACAAACCACACCAACCCAGAAAATCGCCACAGCCAATAAAACAGCTAATCCTCGTTTGATTCCCAAGGCTTGGAAACGTCGAGCTAGACGATTTAAAGTGGTTGCTAACACCACAGCGGCAAATATTAGTAGCAAAACCTCACGAAGTTGCCACAATATATATAAGGATATAACTAAGGCAATTATACCTATCCATTGACCAATGTTCACAAACGAGACTCCCAGCTTAGTAAGATGCTTTTTGATGTCAATGCCGTTAGGTTAGCTGATTTTAACAACACCACCTATATTTTTTTTGTTAATTGGCGTTGCTGAATTGGGCTATGAAATTGAAAAATCAAAAAAATGAAACTGTTACCCTCAAAAGACTCTGGGCCTCTGCGTGAAATACAGCCTTTTCCGCTCTGATGAGGTACAAAGTTGAATCATGAAACTCTTGTGGTGCGGGCATCTTGC
>NZ_KE384685.1:171943-183554 GCF_000426925.1 Dolichospermum circinale AWQC310F
TGTACCTCATAACACCGGGAAGTGCTGTAAAATCATACTCTTAATTAATCAGCAACGCCTTTTTTGTTAATTTTACTTTTGTCTTGGTACTCGCCACAATAGAACGGTTGCCATAACCATAGTTGGTGATAAAACCATAATTAGCACACTTGTCGCCGTTGCTGGAATCCATAGAAACGGAGCAGCATATTTAATTAATACCGAGAGCAAAGCGGAAAATAATAGCAGTTTCAACAAAAATCCGATCGCTTGCGGGGTGTAGGCGTGTTGATTTTCCATAACAGTGCGGCAAAATACATGATTTTATAGGGTATATACTAATTTAAACCTTACCCTTGAGTTTCTACAATATTTATAAATATAAAACCTGACAAAAAGTAGACAGTTGAGTGATTGTCATTGTTAGTATTGTGTATCAGTTGGATTTGATGTTGATTGCCAAATTCACTCTATTTTCCCATTTCCATGATATACTTACCTGTTTCAATACTATTATTTATTGGTTTATTGCTATTGCTACCATTTATCTGGTTTGCGGTGGCAATAGACGTAGTGGAAATTGCAGTAGCTAAGTTAGGTTTTTCTCCTAACACTGCTTTTTTATTATTAGTGCTAGTTATTGTTACCAGCACAATCAATATTCCTATTTACCGCTTAGAAGCTCCAGTCCAATTAGCAGACGAATTTGCAGCACTGTGGTTAAAAGAATTTTGGGGGATTCCGTTAAGACAAGTGCAACGTTCTACCGTGGTAGCTCTAAATGTGGGTGGTGGATTAATACCTGTGGTGTTAGCATTATACCAATTTTCCCAGGGAAATGCCCTGGCAATTCTGCTAGTTACAGCAATTGTGACCGTTGTTAGCTACTTTGCAGCCCAAGTAGTACCAGGAATTGGTATTCAAATCAATCCCTTACTTGCCCCTTTGAGTGCGGCCGTCTCGGCAATGCTAATAGCTTCACCCCATGCTGCTCCTGTAGCCTTTGCTGGTGGTGTTTTGGGGACTCTGATTGGTGCTGATTTGCTACATCTCAAAGACATTCAAGCGATGAGTTCGGGTGTGTTGAGTCTTGGGGGCGCTGGTGTGTTTGACGGGATTGCTTTATGTGGACTATTTGCCTTGTTATTAAGTTGATATGTGTTGTTTGTCCTTTGCCAGTTGTCAGTTGTTAAAAATAAAGTAACCACAGCAAAGCCTGGATTGATTCTGAAGGCGACACAGGTGTAAAATTCAAAGAAATGTGCTGGAGTGAATATCACACACAATCCGTAGATTTTGTCCTGATTGTATTAATTAGGAGCAGAAAATTGTATTGAGTCCCATTAGCAATAAGTTACAATGAGCAGGGTAGCGTTAAAAATTGTCGCTGTGGTCAGGCCAGAGGTACATATATCAACTATCATCTTTTTCCGTCATGGTGCTGATTGTTAAAAAAGATTCTCATCGAAATAGACATACCTTAAAGGCCTTGAATCAGCTACTGTTGACAGGTAAATCTTTACGGTTTATGGCTTGCATAATAGCCTTATTCACATTATGGGGGTATAAAACTATACAAAATCAGTTTGTACAACCACAAGCAATATTAGTTCTAGGCGGTTCTACTCGCCTGTTAGAAAGGGAAAAGTTTACAGCCAATCTAGCCCATAAATACCCACATATACCGATTTGGATTTCTGGGGGTAGTCCACCTCAGCATACCAAAAAAATATTTGCTAATGCAGGAGTTGATCTTCGTCGTTTACATTTAGATTATGAAGCTGTAGACACAGTTACTAATTTTACCACTTTAGTAGATGAATTACAATCTCGTGGTATAAAAAGTGTTTATTTAATCACATCTGACTTTCATATGGTTCGTGCTTGCGTAATTGGTGAAATTGTTTTAGGTAGTCGAGGCATAAATTTTAAACCCGTATCAGTTCCTTCCAAAAATTCACCAGAACCCATTGAAAAATCTATTCGGGATGGTGCTAGAGCGGTGATTTGGGTAGCTACAGGTTACACAGGTGCTAATCATGCTAAAAATAAACCAATCCAAAAAAGCTAACCATGGACATAAATCTGAGGATGAAGTTTCTTCTGTATAAGAATCTGTTAACACCAAGTTCAACAAACCGGAAATAGCACATTACAGGACTTAACGTAAGTATAATATCCTAGATTGTAGTCAGGACTTTAGTTTGCTTTTGGAGACGTTACGGAAATAAGATCAGGGCTAAAGCCCTGACTAAAAACAAATGATATGATATTTTTTTGTGGAACTTGCGTAAGTTCTAGATGAGAACGAAATTAAAAGTTCAAAATTTTCGATAGTTTCCAATTCCCAATATCACCACAATTTGATACCCTAGCTTAAACAGTTTTGAGAAAAGTTAAAGCGTGGAAATTCAACTTGGGCGGGGAAAATTGGCTCGTCGAGCCTATGGAATTGATGAAATTGCTTTAGTCCCTGGTAACAGAACACTCGATCCGAGTTTAGCTGATACTAAATGGAAAATTGGCAATATTGAGCGAGAAATCCCCATTATTGCCAGTGCAATGGATGGTGTGGTTGATGTGAAAATGGCCGTTCGTTTGTCCCAGTTGGGGGCATTGGGAGTAATTAATTTAGAGGGTATCCAAACTCGTTATGCTGATCCCGAACCGATTTTAGATCGGATTGCCTCCGTGGGCAAAGACGAATTTGTGAGCCTGATGCAAGAACTATATGCCGAACCAATAAAGCCGGAATTAATTGAAAAACGTATTCAGGAAATTAAACAACAAGGCGGTATTGCAGCGGTTAGTGCGACTCCAGCGGGTGCAAGCAAATATGGTGAAGTAGCAGCATCTTCAGGGGCAGATTTATTTTTTATCCAAGCTACAGTAGTTTCTACTGATCATCTATCGCCAGAATCTGTTACTCCCCTTAATTTAGGGGAATTTTGCCGCTCTATGCCCATTCCCGTGGCCTTGGGGAATTGCGTTACTTATGAAGTGACACTGGAATTAATGAAAGCCGGTGCAGCAGCAGTATTAGTGGGTATTGGACCTGGTGCAGCTTGTACCTCTCGCGGGGTACTGGGCGTGGGTGTACCTCAAGCTACTGCGATCGCTGATTGTACAGCCGCTAGAGACGATTATTACCAAGAAACCGGAAAATATATTCCTATCATCGCTGATGGTGGTTTAATCACTGGTGGAGATATCTGTAAATGTATCGCCTGTGGTGCAGACGGTGTAATGATTGGTTCTCCCTTTGCTAGAGCCGCAGAAGCCCCTGGACGGGGTTATCATTGGGGCATGGCAACTCCTAGCCCCGTATTGCCTCGTGGGACTCGGATTCGCGTTGGTACTACCGGCACTCTAGAACAAATACTCACAGGCCCTGCCGGCTTAGATGACGGTACTCATAACCTTTTAGGAGCTTTAAAAACCAGCATGGGAACTTTAGGCGCTAAAAACATTAAAGAAATGCAGCAAGTTGAAGTCGTCATTGCTCCTTCTCTACTAACCGAAGGCAAAGTTTACCAAAAAGCTCAACAGTTAGGCATGGGTAAATAACTCATTCATGTCATTGGTTAGTGGTCATTGGTCATTAGTCGAGAGTTTTCTGCTAACAAAGGACAAAGGACAACGGACAATTGACAACAACTTTGAGAATGACTGGAAAAATCACATATCTAGCCTACAATAGAAGTGGCGGAGACAAATGTTTCCGTTCACTCCTCACACCACATTCCGCCCGGACTATTGTTCGGGCGGTTCCTTATATTGGACATGAATTTTCTAATTTCTTGGCAAATACTCATCCTTAAACCCTAAGAGGAGGTTTTTGCTGTGGTAGAATTTTCACCAAGCTCGGAAATATTTTATGTAAAGGTTTTTAGGTATGTCAGCAGCACAACAAGTTACAGATTCTACGTTTAAGGAAGAAGTCCTCGACAGCGAAGTTCCCGTATTAGTTGACTTTTGGGCTCCTTGGTGTGGTCCATGCCGCATGGTAGCCCCTGTTGTTGACGAAATTGCGGCTCAGTATGAAGGGCAAATCAAGGTTGTGAAGGTCAATACTGATGAAAATCCCCAGATTGCTAGTCAGTACGGTATTCGCAGTATTCCCACACTAATGATTTTCAAAGGTGGAGCAAAAGTAGATATGGTGGTCGGTGCTGTACCTAAAACCACTTTAGCTAACACTTTGGAAAAGTATCTTTGAAGCTCAATAAGTAAGAAAATTCTCTTGGGTTATTCATTGATACGATAAATTACGTACCGAAAATGGTGCTTACAGAAAAAGCTTAGTGTCAGTACCACTTTCGGACATTTTTGTGGTGATTGTTAGTTCAATAAAACTTAGTTATTGAGAAACCTATATTGTAATAATAACAGACAATATGGGAAATATCATGTAAAATAACGTAAGTTACTAGTACAGCAAGGCAATTCAAAAAGCAAATTACATAAGCCTTTTAGGGATTTTTGGTTATTGTTAGTTGACTTACGCCGCAGTGTGCTAGTAACTTAAGTTAAAATATAATGCCATTATTACGGCAGTACGTATGACTTCTGAAGCGTATTTTTCCTCATTAGATTCTCTGCAAGCGGATCTAGCTGAACTAATAGGCCGTTTACCAACACTAAAACATCGGCAATTTATTCAGCAGTCCCTATCTACAATTTTGCGTCTTGCGGATAGTGACATTGAACGTCTTGACTGGAAAATACTATCTGCTGCTTTAGTAGATATGGAACGTGGTTTCCAGTTGTTTTATAATTATCGTCATGTCCGTAAAATTACTATTTTTGGTTCTGCTCGTCTAGCACCAGAAACACCAGCATACCAAATGGCCGTTGCATTTAGTCGCGCTGTTTCCCAGTTAGGATTTATGATTATGACTGGTGGTGGTGGTGGAATTATGCAAGCTGGTCAGGAAGGCGCTGGAACAGACAATTCCTTTGGTTTAAATATTCAGTTACCTTTTGAACAACAAGCTAACCCCATTATTCACGGTGATACTAAACTAATTAACTTTAAATATTTCTTTACCCGCAAATTATTTCTTTTAAAAGAAAGTGATGCTGTGGCTTTGTTTCCCGGTGGTTTTGGGACTCAAGACGAGGCTTTTGAATGTATGACATTAAGCCAAACAGGTAAATTTGGTCCAGTTCCTTTAGTATTAATTGATCAACCGGGAGGTGATTATTGGCGCTCCTGGAATCAGTATATTGATGAGAAATTGGTAAAGACGGGGCTTGTTAGTCCTGATGATCCTAGTTTATACACAATTACAGATAATCTAGAAGTTGCTTGTAATGCTATTACTAGTTTTTACCAAGTTTATCATTCTAGTCGTTATGTTGGTGATCAACTAGTGATCAGGTTAAGAGAAGATTTATCAGATGAGCAAGTGGAAGCACTTAATACTAACTTTAGTGATATTCTGGTAACAGGCAAAATTGTCAAGAGTCAAGCATTACCCCAAGAAGGACAAGATGAAACATCTAATTTACCTCGCTTAGTTTTATATTTCAATCAACGAGATTTAGGGCGTTTATATCAAATGATTGGGGTAATTAATCAGGTGGCAATTCCTACTCCAGAGGAAGCAGCACATCCAGAAAGGAAATAGACTACAGAAAGCTATTAATTAGTCAAAATATGGACGGAAATAGGAAATAAACAAAAAATGTGAACTGATATCATGTAATCTAATTAACATAAAAATATGTGACAATACTAATTATTATGACTCAATACTGATAAATATAATCAGGCTTGTATATTAGTAGATGTGATTAGGAAAAGAGGAAACAAGAAATAGGAAATAGAAACTGATTACGTAGATATAGCGCACAGAGTAGGCTTGATACGGTGTGGTCAAAATACAGGAGATTTTACCTGATACCTGGTGTGGCATATTACGTTAGTAGATTACTTGAATGATTCACAAAAAAAATAAAATAAAGGAATTTAACTATGCTGGAATTATTAGGATCAGGTTTGTTTTCTCTGTGGCTAGAAATGGCTAAGGTACAAATTCAACCTCTAGAAGCCTTGAGTGTACTGGCTTGGCAAGGTAGCCCTAGCTTCATTCTTGTCCCTGATCCTAGTCCAGCAGGAGCTATAACAGTACAGCAATATCTCAAGGGTTTAATTACATCAAAATTAATTGACCAAAATCTCATGTCCTCTCAGGGGATTTGGTTACAGTCGGGACTGATGTTAATGGCTAACCATCAAGGTACTATACCTTTACCCGCTGCTTCTTTAACTAAAATTGCTACTTCCTTAGCGGCTTTTAAAACTTGGGGACCAAATCACCAGTTTCAGACTTTGGTGAGTAGCACAGGACCGGTGGTAAATGGGGTGGTACAGGGCGATTTAGTGATTACTGGTACTGGTGATCCTATGTTTGTTGGGGAAGAAGCTATTACCCTGGGAAATAGTCTGAATAAAATAGGTATTAAGCAGGTAAAGGGAAATTTAATCATTACTGGTGCTTTTGCGATGAATTTCCAACGCAATCCATTACTTGCTGGTCAATTACTCAAGCAAGCACTAAATCACCGTACTTGGTCTCGTTCTGTGGTTTTCCAATATTCTGTTATGCCCAAGGGAACACCTAAACCCCAGGTTATGATTACTGGTAATATCAAGGTAGACCCTCGACCGAAAGTAGGACAAACTTTACTAGTACGTCATCTTTCCTTACCTTTGACAAAAATAATTAAGGAAATGAATGTTTTTAGTAATAATGATATTGCGGAAATGTTGGCTGAATCTGTGGGGGGTGCTGATGTAGTTAGCAGCACAGCAGCCCAACTTGCTGGAGTCTCCAAGTCAGAAATTCTTCTGATTAATGGTTCTGGTTTGGGTAAGGAAAATCGGATTTCTCCCAGAGCCGTTTGTGCTATGTTTATGGCATTACAACGGGAATCTAGTTTTTACAAGTTGACTTTATCTGATTTGTTTCCTACTTCGGGGTTGGATAACCGAGGTACAATGCATTCTCGACATATGCCCAAGGCAACTGTGATGAAAACTGGTACTCTTAATGATGTAAGTGCTTTAGCAGGAGTTGTACCTACACGCGATCGCGGTTTGGTTTGGTTTACAATCATTAACCGTGGTGGAAATATATCCGCTTTTCGGGCTGAACAAGATAAACTTCTCCAACATTTAGAAAAAGAATTAGAAGTATCTACGGATATTCCCCCCACCATTGTGCCTCCCAAAGATAATTCTTTACCAAATTTCGGTGCAGCTAATCGCAATGAAATTTTGTATAGAGGTTAGTTACTATCTGTTGTTGAGCAGGGCTGTATCCATACAATTTTTAGCGGTTATAAACTGCATCCACATTGTATCTATTTTCGGGGGAGAACAGGAAAATGATTTGTTTTTCAAATTTACACCCTAGCTATTGTCACAATCTCTAACTGATCCTGGTATTTACCCTGGCGAGTTTCATAATTAACAGCACAAGGTTCACCCTCTAAAAATAGCAATTGTACTACACCTTCATTAGCATAAATACGACAGTCAGCACTGGAAGAATTGGAAAATTCTAAGGTAAGATGACCCCTCCATGCTGCTTCGGCAGGTGTTAAATTTGCTATTATACCACATCTAGCATAAGTAGAATTATGCACAATTATGTCATTAGCAAGAAAATTTTCTAAACCAGGTACAGAAATATCATAAACTTCTTCCATTCCTGCACATTCTATAGATTTAATTTCGTCCCAAAGTATATGATCATGAATTTGTAGTCTAGACTTTGTTGCTAAGAGAATAGAATACATTTTTTCTTCAAATCTTCTTTGTTTAATTGAATCAGGTAAAAAGCCTATTTCATTAAAGAATTTCCAAACCGCCTCGGATGATTGAAAAGCCAAAACATAAGCATTACGACCATTTGCTGGCTTCCTAACTCTAATTTGGCTGGGAATACCAAATCTTAATAATAAATGATGAACGTCACGAATCAGACGTTCACTGATAGAGCAATATTCAACCGCTAAAGTTGGTTTTGCTCTTGTAGATTCTCCCACTAAATAAACACTACCATCGCCAGAAAATAAAGCACGGAGAAAAGCTGCTATTACTACTTTTGGTGCTGTAAATACTCGTTGAGGAACAAATTTTCCTAATGCTCCTACATTCAAACCATAAGATTGTAACCATAGATTAGCTCTATTATGAGTTACTACACCACCTCTACCAGCTTGATTAACTAAACGATAACCAAAATCTTTACCTTTATAAGTCACTTCTTGATAAAGAACTGTTTTAACACAGTTTTTTAAAGTATTGACTAGCACTTCATCCTCAGATGTAAAGCATGGACTACTACCAGGAGTATGACATTGACCTTCAGAAATCATTAAACCTAGTAATGTTGCTTCATCAATAGTTAAATCTCCATTACCAAATATTGGTATAGATTTAGGAGTAGCTATTTTAACTCCTGAAGTTAATTCTTCTAAAGGTTTCCATCCTGTTTCTGTCAAAAAAGGATGATTTGAAGTAGCTTGAATAACCGCACCTTTTTTAGTTGTCACTTGATAAATCGGCTTTACTCCTTGTGGTATAACAGCCGTAGCAGCAGTTTTAATAATCCCTTTTTCTTCGCTATAACTTGCTGTTTGTCCACCTGCAAATTCCTTAATTGGTAAATATGCTCCTGTAGCTGCATCAACAATTTTTGTATCTCCTGTCAAACATTTACCAATGCAAATTACTGTAATATTGGCTGGAACTTCCAGCTTTTCCAAAGCTACACCCAAACCGTAGGAATGAGCAGGTAAGATAAAATAGCTACCACTTTCACTTGTATGTAACTGAGTGGACTCTAGATTTTGGGGGTTAAAATTTTTAGGGTCAATGACAGTACCAGGAATGTGACGAAAAATCCGAAATTCAGATGCAGAAAGACGGATATCATAGCCATAAGAAGAAAGTCCGTAACTAATTACAGGTTGGGGAATCTGAGATGGATCAGGTTGCAATTTACGAATTAAACTAGACTCAAAGGGCGAAATCATGCCTTTTTGAGCCATTTTGGTAATCCAGATGTCGTTTTTAATCACAAGTTGAGAAAAAATTGAAACTAATTTATGAGAATATTTTAATACTTAAGGTTGATGAGAGCGACGAATTTCTGTAATTTGATCTGCTATCTCTAAAAGAGACTTTGGCATTTGAGAACCTGTAAGAATAATATCAAGATGAGGAGGACGGTGAGAAAGAAAATCTAAAACCTCACTTTCAGGAATTAAACCGAAATTAACCGCTAAACTCAACTCATCTAATACCAACAAAGAATACTTACCTTGATTAACTACCTGTTGAGTATATTGCCACAGTTTTTCTAGGGAAAGCTTTTCCCCTTCGTCCAAATCGGAATTATCAATATAACGAGGCAAATCACAGCGAATCCAATCTAAGTTTTGTCCCATTGTAATGGGTCGTTCATGCCCTTGACGGATACCACCTTTAAGAAACTGAACTATTAGTACTGGTGTACCTTGTCCAGCAATTCTCAGTACTTGTGCCATGACGCTTGTAAAAAAGCTACGTTGAGAACTAGTAAAAACTTGCACTAATCCTGCTACGGAATATGGTAAACTGAGAGTAGAATTTGAGACTGAAATTTCTAATTGGGCAACCATAAGACAAAGTTGAAAACCTGGTGATAAATTTAATGGTGTTACTAAAATGGTGTTACTAAGTTGACGTATAAAAATCAAAAATTGCATTGCTCAAATTTTTACCCTCTGCGTCTTTGCGTTTGGGAGTGAGAAAGATTCATCCTTAAATCCATTGAAGCCAATTTAATAATTTACGGGTCAATTGATAGCAAAACACATAATCATCCTACAGCAGTATTTAGGATTCCCATAGTAAAATATTCTGACTTGATGCAGTTAATATGTATAAGGCAGTAAGCAAAAATTCAAAAGGCAATTGTAATGGCTTGGCAACGTCCTGACGGCAGAAAACCCAGCGAACTCCGTCCCCATAGTTTTTATCCTAATTTCACCCGCTTTGCCCCTGGTTCGGTTTTGGCTAAATGTGGTGATACTCAAGTTCTTTGTACCGTGAGTGTAGCTGAAGGAGTACCTAAATTTTTGGCGGGAACTGGTCAAGGTTGGTTAACGGCAGAGTATAGAATGCTACCTTCTGCTACCCAAAAACGTCAGGAACGGGAATTAATGAAATTATCAGGGAGAACCCAGGAAATTCAGCGTTTAATTGGCAGAAGTTTAAGGGCTGCGTTAGATTTTGAGGTTTTAGGAGAACGGACGCTAATGGTGGACACAGACGTATTACAAGCCGACGCGGGAACGAGGACAATGGCAATTACAGGGGGTTTTGTGGCTTTAGCTCATGCTATATCTCAATTATTGCAGCAAGGGGTGTTAGAGCGATCGCCTTTATGTAGACAAATAGCGGCGATTTCTGTAGGCTTATTACAAGGTGAACCATATTTGGATCTGAACTATATTGAGGATGTGTCAGCAGAAGTGGATTTTAATGTAGTTATGAATCATAAAATGCAAATTATTGAAGTTCAGGGAACAGCGGAGGAGGGAAGTTTTAGTCGTCAACAATTGAATCAAATTTTAGATTTTTCTGAACAAGGAATTCAGCAATTATTAACTGCTCAAAGAAATGCAATTAGTGATTGGAATACCTTATTCATAGAAAATTAAAATAGAAAATTAAATTGTCATAATTCCCCAGTTAAAAAATTCAATTAGTTTCAATTAGTGGCCGTAAACTTGCAACCAAAAAGAAATTCAGAGCAATCTTGGCTAATTCGGTGTTTGTCAGCATTTCTGTTGTTAGGTCAAATCTTAATACATTTTCTGCGCGGAAAAACCTATTATCGCAAGATATTAGAACATACAGTAACAGCAGGACCGGGTGCAATTTACCCAGTTTTATTAGTCAGTGGTTTTGCGGGGATGATTTTCACTATTCAAACTGCTAGGGAATTAGTGAGATTTGGGGCTGTAAATACTGTTGGCGGTGCATTTGCTGTAGCATTTTGTCGGGAATTAGCGCCAATTTTAACTGCTAGTATTATCGCTGGACAAGTTGGTTCAGCTTTTGCGGCGGAATTGGGAGCAATGCGAGTAACAGAACAAATTGACGCTTTATATATACTCAGAACAGACCCTATTGACTATTTAGTTTTACCTAGAGTTATTGCTTGCTGTTTAATGATGCCTATCATGATGATTTTTTCCTTAATTGTAGGTATTATGGGCGGTACTTTTGCGGCCATGCAGTTTTATCAAGTTGTTCCCGAAACATTTTTAGAATCAGTGAGAGAGTTTTTAGTACCCTCAGATATTTTTATTATTTTACTTAAAGGGTTAATTTTTGGGGCTATAGTTGCTGTTAATGGCTGTAGTTGGGGACTGACAACTCAAGGGGGAGCAAAGGAAGTGGGAGAGTCAGCAACTACCGCTGTTGTTACTACCTGGGTGGCAATTTTTATGATGGATTTTATATTGGCGTTACTATTGTTTGAGCAGCCTGTATTTTAAAGGGAACAGGGAACAGGGAACAGGGAACAGGGAACAGGGAACAGGGAACAGGGAACAGGGAACAGGG
>NZ_KE384685.1:183897-219848 GCF_000426925.1 Dolichospermum circinale AWQC310F
AGGTTACAAACTTTACTTTTCGTTACTTAATGTCGGGTTTTTCCCTTTTACCTACTTATACTCTTCGACTTATTCTGCCAATTTTTCAAACAATTTCGCCAACATGACGTTAGAAAATATAAAACCATCGGCATCGCTAAAGCGTAACCTATCTTTAACAATTTTTACCCAACCTTTATCAAAGTATGGTTGCAAACAGCTTTGAATTTTCTCAACTTGATGATTACCAAATTTAGCGGCTAGGGAATTTAAATTAACTCCTTCCGCTAACCGTAGTCCTAGCATTAAAGTTTCTAATAAAATATCATTTGCAGAAGTGACTGGACAATCCATGACAGCACCAGCTTTTAACCATTGGTAATATTCCTGGGTTTTGCGGGGACGGGTAAAGCGTTTACCTTGAGTATAGCTGGCTGCACCCATACCAAAACCATAATAAGGACGATTTTCCCAGTAGACTCGATTATGTTTACATTGGTGTCCTGGTTGGGCATAATTGGAAATTTCGTAATGTTCGTAACCGGCCTGTGTTAACATTTTATGCCCTAGATGATACATTTTAACTGTGGTTTCATCTGTGGGTAGGGGATGATCTCCCGGCCGATAATAACGGTTGAAGACTGTTCCCGGTTCAATGGTAAGATCATAGACGGAAATGTGGGTTGGTGCGGCTGCTATAGCTTGAGTTAAGGAATCTTGCCATGATTCTAAACTCTGGTGCGGTAAGCCGGAAATTAAGTCTAAACTAAATTCGGGAATCTCGACTTTATGGATTAACTCTATAGCTGTAATAATATCTATCAGTGTATGCGATCGCCCTGCGGTTTTCAACAATTCTGCTTGGAAAGCTTGTACACCCAAACTTACGCGATTTACTCCTAAGCTGCAATAACCAGCGATATGTGCTAAATCAAACGTTCCTGGATCGATTTCCATAGATATCTCTACCCTAGATGTGATCCCAAACCGCTTTTCTAAGGTTGTTAATATACATTGTAACTGTTCTGTTGATAACAGCGAAGGAGTACCACCGCCAAAAAAAATTGTTTCTAAGGGTTGACCATAAACCGGCGCAATTCTGATTTCTTGACATAAAAATTCCACATATTCGCTAATTGTCCCAGAATTTTCACCCCGCGAGCGATCGCCTACCACGAATACGGGAAAATCACAATAATAACACCGTCGCCGACAAAAGGGAATATGTACATAAGCAGAACGAGGAATTTCCCAACCAGTATTTTGTTGACTCATTCTTTTAAAAATTGTGAGGTGAATATGATTTAAATATTAAAAATCATGAATCGGGAGGAGTCTGTTGCCAAAATTTTGGCATTTTTGCCTAAAAATAAAAATAATATGCAGTTAAAACTCTTTAGTTATAATGTTGGCATATTTCCTCGGTCTGATCAGATAATATAATTTCATATTTCTGAATTTACCCAACAGGATAGAAGCAAGCATACTTTACTTTATCAAATAAATACCGTTGTAGGAACACAACACCACCATGCTGGATGTCTTTATTATTCTCTCATTTATCTTAGCAGCGTCGGGGATAGGTTATTTCAGCACTGATCTACTCTCCCCAGGTACTCTTAATGGAGTCACGAATGTAGAGGCCTTACGCTTAGTTATAGCCGTCTTTGCTGCCATTATTGGCGGTGCTGTAGGGCTAAGTTTCCAAACTACATACCGTCGTTTAGAATCACAAGTCCGGGAAATGCCTCTGGAAGTGATTTTAACCCGTTCCATTGGCTTAATAATTGGGCTACTATTAGCTAACTTGATGTTAGCACCTCTATTTTTACTACCCATTCCTCCAGATTTTAGCTTTATTAAACCCCTTGTAGCTGTTGTTGGCAGTATTATCCTCTCTGTTACAGGCATGAACTTGGCCGATACCCATGGACGGGGTTTGTTAAGATTAATTAACCCCAATACGGTAGAAAGTATGGTAGTAGAAGGAACTCTTAAACCTGCTAATACCAAAGTTTTAGATACTAGCTGTATTATAGATGGCCGCATTGAAACACTACTAGAAACGGGATTTTTAGAGGGGTTAATTCTTGTTCCCCAATTTGTTTTACAGGAATTACAGCAAGTAGCTGATGCTACTAAAGACCAAAAACGGGTCAGGGGCAGAAGAGGACTAGAAATCCTCAACCGCATTCGAGAAACTTACCCGGAACGTATTGTAATTAACCCTGTGGATTATGAGGACACACCCAACGTTGATGCTAAATTAGTCCGTTTTGCTCAGGAAATTAATGGGACATTACTGACTAATGATTATAACTTATCAAAGGTTGCTAGTGTGCAAAAAGTCCCGGTTTTGAATGTTAATGATTTAGTAAATGCCGTCAGACCAACTTATTTACCTGGTGATAATCTTGATTTGAAAATTCTCAAAGAAGGTAAAGAACCAAGTCAAGGAATTGGTTATTTAGATGATGGTACAATGGTAGTAGTGGAAGAAGGTAGTCCTTATGTGGGTGGTGAATTACGGGTAGTAGTCACCAGCGCTTTACAAACTTCCGCTGGGAGGATGATTTTTGCCAAACCCCAAGCTTCTGCCTTAGCGTAAAGCATAAAGTAGCAATCGCTTCCACAAAACCATAAATAAATATAGTAATAGTATGGTGTGTCAGACTACATAAATCATGTAAATAAACAGATTCTTGATTCTGACCCATCCTACATCATATTTACTCAAGCGATCGCTTTTGGGTTGGTTGAATAAACGAAACCCAATATCAACCCAGATTATTCCATCTCTAAAAATTGTCTAACTGTCACAATAGCAATTTCTTGAAAAGGATTCAAAATTAACAAATCTTCATCTCCACTGACGATTAATTCTGCATTGCCATTAACAGCTAACTCTAACAATTTATCATCCTTAGCATCTCGACAAGCAACAATAGTATCCCTAATTTCGATAAAATTTAATGATTCTGCCAACCAATCTAGAAAAAATTCTCTCTCAATTAGAGTAACATACTTTTCAAACTTTGGTCTGCTCAAAACGTCTATTATTTCTTGCCAAATCGCCTCAGACATCAAAATATTTCCCTCATGCCGAGCTTTATCTAAAGCTTGACGGGGTTGACTCTTTTTAAATAAAAAAGCACTAACAATAATATTGGTATCTAAGACATATTTAGGAAGATTATTCATTCAGAATTGTCTCCAAAATTTCCGGTGTCAAGCCTCTGGAAACTGCTCTATCACTAATTTCATCCATCAATTTACCAAGAAAATCAACTTCCTCATTCAGATCCTCTCGTAAAAATAAACTAACAAGCGCCGCCAAAGATTGCTTTTTCCGTTCTGTTGCTTTTTGATAGGCTTGAGCAACGTTAGGACTCACTTTGATTGTAATTTCTTCACTAATCTGCATGGTCAAGACTTGTTGATAGTATTTATACTATTATATCAAAGCAGGGCGATTGCTGCGATCGCCCTGCAAATAAATATAAATATAAATATTTGCAACACGAGTTAATTATTTTTCGTATAAATATCTAAATTTCTACCTGTCACTGTTGCTATTTATAATCAACATAGACAAATAGAAGAACTGGTTTCTTTTATTTGTCCTCTACCAAAATCTTTGTCAAATAAGTTTAAAGATTGGCAAGATTATAGATTATATTAGTTTACAAGGCGATCGCTTCCTTAACTATAGTAAATCTCCATTTATGGTGTTTTTGTAGGTTTGATATTTTTGGCTTTATAAAATGTTTCTAAACTATCACTATCACCCACAAAACGCCAATGCCAAGGTTCATAACTCACACCTTGAATGTTATCCTTAGGAAAGGAAATTTCAAAACTAAATCTGGCAGCATTGGCTTGTAACCACTGATAAGCTTGAGTATTCTCAAAATTGGCTTGTAAATTAGTGGCTGGTACTGCACCATCGCCAATGTCTACAGCATAGCCTGTATGATGTTCACTATGATTAGGAGGTGCGCTCAGAGACGCTCTTTTTGCTGGGGTTTGGTTACGTTGTGCGCCAATATCAAAAAATAACTGCTTTTGCTCTTGCACGGAACGAAAGCCAGAAATTGGCACTAAAATTACACCCGCACTCCTAGCCGCTTGTACCATGGCTTGAAATTTGACAGCAGCAGATTTTCGCATTCTAATCCTATTGTCAGCCGTAATTGGGGCTAATTCTGACTCTGGTGCTTCTGAATATGGGAAATGTCCCAAGACTGTATCATCCTTAGCAGGAGTATTATTAGCTACTGATGTAGAGCTAATCGCTTCCGGCACGGAATTGGGAGTTTGCTTAGGTGTTGTCAGAGAAAACAAAAAACCACTAGAGACAGCCAGCAGCAAAAATCCGGCAAATCCACTGATGATCGCAATTTGCGGTTTTAATTTTATACTCTTTATATAATCAGAATTATCACGTAGGGCTATGGGAATATCATCATCAGAATGAGGAGAGGAATTGTGTGGTTTTTTGGGAAACCCAGCTTTATTCAAGTTTTTGCTCCTATTTGTGTTTAATGGTTAAAGAAGGTAAAAGACAAAAGTTTTTTGCATTTTTAATTCTTAATTATTTTAGGTGTAATTTTGATAGATATTTTAGAACTATATCTCCGATTAGTGGGATTAATCCTGATAGGATTTATACTAGGACGTAAATTACCCGGTAGTGCTTCCATTTCCATAGGTCGGTTTCTCTATTGGGTGGGAGTACCTATCAGTATTATTGGGTTTTTATTAGAAACAGATTTATCAGGGCAGATTTGGATTGCACCGATAATAGCTTATTTTGCAATCTTTTTGGGGGCATTATTAGCTTGGTTAAGAATCAAAGCCCAAGCCTATTTTACTCATTCAGTTCCCCCGGCTACAACTCAAGGTATTTTGATTTTAGCAGCCATGGTAGGTAATACAGGTTATCTGGGTTTTCCCATAACTTTAGCAATGGTAGGTAAAGAATATTTTGCCTGGGCTTTATTTTATGATATGTTAGGCTCACTCTTTGGCGCTTATGGTTTAGGTGTGGTTTTAGCTGCTAAATTCGGCAATAATATCCAAAATCGCATCCAAGTAGCAAAGGTAATTTTTATTAACCCCGCACTGTGGAGTTTTGGATTTGGTTTACTGTTGCGTCAAGTCGCGCTTCCTGAGTCAGTAGTATTTTTGTTAGAAAAATTGGCTTGGAGTACAGTAGCTTTATCCTTAATGTTAATTGGTATGAGACTTTCACAATTAAAATCCTGGACTAAATTACCACAAGCGGGGAGTAGCATCTTCATTAAAATGGTACTAGTTCCCCTGATTTTAGGTAGTACCCTCTCTCTTTTTGGTGTCACTGGTAAAGCAGCGCAGGTGATAGTTTTGCAAATGGCCATGCCTCCAGCTTTAGCTACACTGGTAATAGCAGAAACCTTTGATTTAGATCGTGATTTGGCTGTCACCGCTTTAGCAATGGGCATTATAGTCTTGTTATTTACACTCCCTCTTTGGTTATGGCTGTTTTGAAAATAAGTATCCTACCTGTACCTAATTCTGGGATGATATATTAAAAACAATTCTAATCGCTCAATGTCTAAAAATGTCAAAGCCGAATACTAAAGCCCAAAAAACCCAAATTATTGAAGTGCTAAAACAGGATTATTTTCCCATGATCCCTGAACTTGAGAGAAATTGGACACCAGAACAACATGATAAAAATCGTTTAAGTCGTTCTTTGGCTGCATTTGCGATCGCTAATCTTGCTGATCTTACTCCTTCTCAAGCTGCTCACTCGATTATCAATGGAGGAGATGATAATGGTATTGATGCAGTTTATTTTGATCGGGTTAATAATCGGCTTTGGTTAGTACAGGCTAAAGCGGGGAAAGCCCCAAATATGGGTGATAATAAGAAATTCTGTGATGGAATTAGGGATCTTGTCCATAAACGGTTTCAAAAATTTAATTCCAGTTTTTCACGCTTACAGCATGATGTTGAAGATGCTTTAGACAGAAATGGAGTCAAAATAGTTGGTTGTAATATATATTTAGATGATAGTTTGGGAACTCATGTAGTTAATGATCTCAATCAATTAAAAGATGAACTCAATCAATTTGATTCGCGTTTTGAATGGCGAGATTTGAATTTTGAAAATATTTATCGCTGGTTGACAGCAAAACAAGAAAATGCACCTATTGAAGTTAAATTAACATTAGAAAAATGGCATTGTTTAGAACATAAACGTAGAGCTTTTTATGGATTAGTTAATGCTGCTGAACTAGCAGATTTATATAAACAGCATAATAAATTATTATTCGAGAGAAATATCCGTTATTATCTGGGTACACAAGATGTTAATGAAGCAATTGCTCAAACTGTTAAAGAACAACCATTAGAACTTTTTTATCTCAATAATGGATTAACTATTACTTGTGCAAAAGTTAGTTTACCATCTGGACACAATCAGGACTCAACTAAATTTACTTTAGAGGGTTTTTCCGTAGTCAATGGAGCGCAAACAGTGGGATCTATTGCATCTGTATTTAATGACAATGGTGCAATATCTCCCAATGCAAAATTATTAGTTACCATCATTGAAGTAGGCACACAATCAGATACTATAGGTATAGAAATTACCAAAGCGAGAAATACACAAAATACAGTCCGTGATATTTATTTTGCAGCATTAGATCCCAATCAGGAACGGTTGCGGCAAGAATGTATGGTATCAAATATTGTTTATCAATATCGTCCATCAGCAGATAATCAAGATGCTATTACCATTGAACAAGCTGCAATAGCACTTGCTTGTTTTAGTGGTAATGCTGAAATAATTGTTGCAGCTAAGAAAAACTTGAATCTTTTGTATAAGGATCATTATTCTACACTTTTTAGTAATGAACTTTCAGGAATTACACTTTGTCGTTATGTGCGTATATTTCAATATCTTGATCAGATTTTTGAAGATTCTCGCAAAGCAGAAACAGAAACTCGACGTAAAAATTTCTATCAACATGGTAGATTATTTATATTGAATATTTTATCAAGACGCTATAAATCTTTAATCAATAAACCGGAGGTTAATTTATCTCAAGATGATATGACTGAGTTTTCCAATGTTGGTATAGAACTTGCTGAGTTAATTTATACTCTTGCTGAATCTCAGTTTGCTAGTGATGAAAAAGGCTATCTTGCTATTTTTAGGAGTTTAACGGATGTTCAACAATTAATGACTAAAGTAATGCAAGAATTAGCACAAAATAATTCTTAAACTCAAATTATCAGTATATAAGCATTAATTTAATTATCAGCCAGTTAATGACAAACATCAAATAATGGTTTATAATATTTTTAATATTAAATTAACCTTTAAAATTTGATTTTCCGATAAAAGCAAACCCTAATTATGACTAAAAAACAGAGACTAGAATTAACATGGATAGGTAAAGAAATTCGCCCCAAGTTAGAACCGCGAATTTTATTAGAAGATGCTGAAAAATCTTATCATGCTACACATCGAGTCAGTGAAAATGATATTTTTGATAATCGCTTAATTTTTGGGGATAACTTGTTAGCCCTCAAGGCTTTAGAACAGGAATTTACAGGAAAAGTTAAATGTATTTTTATTGATCCTCCCTATAATACAGGTTCAGCTTTTGAACATTATGATGATGGAGTTGAGCATTGTATCTGGCTTGGTTTAATGCGAGATCGTCTAGAAATTCTGCGTACTTTATTATCTGAAGATGGTTCTATTTGGATTACCATTGATGACAATGAAGCACATTATTTAAAAGTAATGTGTGATGAGATTTTTGGAAGAAGAAATTTTATAGCAAATGTAGTTTGGCAAAATAGATATTCTCGGTCTAATGATGCAAGTCTCTCACTATCACATAACTCCATATTAGTTTACGCACAAAACCCAGAAAAATGGAAAAAAATACGCAATAGATTGTCTAGGAACGAAGAGCAAGCTGGGCAATATACAAATCCTGATAATGATCCTAATGGGTCTTGGCGAGCTATTCCGTGGGATGCTCCTAATATCCGTCCTAATCTCTCTTATCCAATTACAACACCAACAGGGAAAATTCACTTACCTCCTCCAGGAAGATGTTGGTCTCGAACTGAAGACCAATGGCTGGAAATAGTAAAATCTGGATTAGCTTATTTCGGAAAATCAGGAGATGGCAAACCATCTTTTAAACAATACTTAAAAGAAGCATCTAATATCGTCCCAAATACTTGGTGGAATCATGAAGAAACTGGTCATACAGATGAAGCTAAAAAGGAGATGCACATACTTTTTGGTAAAGACAAGGCGTTTGATACACCCAAGCCAGAAAGACTATTGCACCGAATTATTCACATAGCAACAAATCCTGGTGATTTAGTATTAGACTCCTTTGCAGGTTCAGGAACAACAGGCGCAGTTGCACAAAAAATGGGAAGACGCTGGATAATGATAGAACTAGGCGAACATTGTCATACACATATTATTCCCCGACTCAAAAAAGTAATTGATGGTGAAGATAAAGGAGGTATTACCCAAACTGTTAACTGGAAAGGTGGCGGCGGATTTCGTTATTATCGCCTTGCACCATCATTATTAGAAAAAGATAAATGGGGTAACTGGGTAATTAATAAAGAATATAACCCCGCCATGTTAGCGGAAGCGCTCTGTAAAATTGAAGGGTTTACATACTCACCATCAGATACATTTTATTGGCAACATGGATATTCTACAGAACGAGATTTTATTTATGTCACTACCCAAAATCTTAGTCATGAACAATTATCTCAACTTGCTGATGAAGTAGGACAAGAACGCACATTATTAGTTTTATGTAGTGCCTTTCGTGCCAAAGTTGATATCTTCCCAAATCTGACGATCAAAAAAATTCCTCAACAAATACTTTCACGCTGTGAATGGGGTCATGATGATTACAGTTTAAAAACCGAAAATCTGCCTAAAGCACCTCCAAAAATTGAACAACCATCACCACAAAAACCACAACAACAGCATATACAACAATCACTATTTTAAATGGATAACATACAATGAATAACATCGTTAATAACATTGCTCATCGTCTCAGTCTCAGACAACCTCAACGAAAATCATTAGAAATTTTAGATCGGGTTTGTGAAATTTTACCTATCAATGAACAATCAGATATAGAAACAAGTTTGGCGAAAATTAATCAAGAGTTTCCTACAGTTACAGATTTTGAAAGAGAATTTCCATCACTATGTTTTGCACTAGCTACAGGTGTCGGTAAAACTCGATTAATGGGGGCTTTTATTAGTTATTTACATCTAGCTTATGACATCAAAAATTTCTTTGTTTTAGCACCTAATTTAACAATTTATAATAAACTAATTACAGATTTTACACCTAATAATCCCAAATATGTATTTACGGGTATTTCTGAATTTGCAATCAATTCACCAATTATTATCACAGGTGAAAACTATGAAACCAATGCGAGAACAATTTTAGATCCACAAATTCCCTGCAAAATCAATATTTTTAACATCTCAAAAATTAATTCTGAAGTGCGCGGTGGTAAAAGTCCGAAAATCAAAAGATTATCTGAATATATTGGTGAAAGTTATTTTGATTATCTTTCCCAGTTAAAAGACCTGGTAATTTTAATGGACGAATCGCACCGATATCGAGCTTCAGCAGGTATTCGAGCAATTAATGAATTAAAACCATTAATGGGTTTAGAACTCACAGCTACACCTTCTATAGAAACCAGTAAAAAACCAGTATATTTTCAAAATGTTATCTATGAATATTCTTTAGGAAAAGCCATTACAGATGGTTTTGTTAAAGATCCTGCTGTTGTTACTCGTAAAGATTTTAATCCTGCCAGTTTATCACCAGCAGCAATTGAACAAATCAAATTAGAAGATGGAATTTATCTGCACGAAAATATTAAAGCTGAATTAAAAATTTATGCTCTCCAAACAGGAAAGCCAATTGTTAAGCCATTTATGCTGGTTATTGCTCGTGATACTACCCATGCTACACAACTTTTAGAACTGATTAAATCTGATGAATTTGCAGCAGGGTTCTATAAAGATAAAGTCATTCAGGTTGATTCTAGTAAAACAGGATCTCAAGAAGATGAAATGGTAGAAAAATTGCTAAAAGTAGAACATCCAGATGAACCAACAGAAATAGTTATTCATGTAAATATGTTAAAAGAAGGTTGGGATGTTACTAATTTATATACTATTGTCCCTTTAAGAGCCGCAAATTCGCAAATTTTGATTAAACAATCAATTGGTAGAGGATTACGTTTACCTTATGGAAAGCGTACAGGTATCACTATTGTAGATCGTTTAAATATTGTTGCCCATGATAAATTTCAAGAAATTGTGGAAGAAGCAAAACGCCCAGAATCAGAAATTAGATTGCAACAAATTATTCTCACACCTGAAGAGTTAGAACAAAAAAATAAAACAGTAGTTTCACAGTCAAAACTTGCCCAAACTTTAGGAATCACGACGGAACAAAAGAGTGTACAAAATATAACTATTCCAGAAACAGAAAACCAAAATATTCAAACATCTATATTTGCATCTACCATCGAACAAAAGATTGCAAACCTGACTTACCAAGAAATTCAAAAGTTAGAAAATCAGCCGGAAAAAGTACCAACTATCTCCTATCTTTCAACACCAAAAGTTCAATCAATAGTGCGGGAAGCTGTAGCTAGAGAATATCAACCAGAACAATTAGAAATTGAAGGGGTAAATACACCACCAAATATTGCAGATATTGTTGCTAAAACCACTAATTTAGTTATTCAACAAACCATTGATATTCCCAAAATTATTGTTGTTCCCCAAGGGGAAGTAAAATCAGGTTTTAGGTCTTTTGCTTTAGATGTGACAGATTTAAATTATCGTGTTCCATCCAAAAAAGAATTATATATCCAATCTTTAGCAACGGATGATTTTACGTCTTTAGAAATCAAAACAGACAATTCTGAAGAATTTCAGTTAGAAAACTATATTGTCAAAAACTTAGTTAATTTTGATGATATTTGTTATGATGAAAATGCTGATTTACTTTATGATTTAGCAAGTCAGGTTATTAGTCATTTTCTCACTTACTTATCAGAAGAAGAGACACAGAAAGTTTTATATTATTACCAAATTGAGATTGCTAATGTTGTCCATAACCAGATGATCAAACATTTCTGGGAAGATGATAAGGTTGAGTACAAATACGAAATTAGCAAAGGTTTTACATCCTTAAAAGAGAGTGCATATACCACAAATACGAAGCATTATTTAGATTATAGAACCTCGCCTCCAGATAAAAGCAATATGTCCAAATATCTGTTTACAGGGTTTTCTAAATGCCTTTATCAAGAACAAAAATTTCAGTCAGAAGCAGAAAGGGTATTATCTATAATTTTGGAACGAGATGCAATTAAATGGTTTAAACCAGCAAGAGGACAATTTCAGATTTATTACAAATGGGATGGAAATTATTTAGAATATCAACCCGATTTTGTAGCAGAAACAGCAGAAATTATCTATATACTTGAACCTAAAAATCGAGATGAAATAGATAATCCTCAAGTGGTTGCTAAGAAGGATGTAGCCGTTAAATGGTGTCAAAATGCGTCTAACTATATGCTACAACACAATGGTAAGCCTTGGGTTTATGTGTTGATACCCCATGATGCGATCGCCCAAAATATGACTCTCACAGGTTTAAGCGATCGCTTTCAAACAAAGTAACAGATGATAAGAATTATCATCGTTGACTCATCTTTTTCTCTAGTTCGGAAGGACTAATATATTCGTAATGTTCAAAAGGTTGATGAATCCAAGGATTATCGGGCAGATAATCAGTATAGTAATCTGGAACAACAACAGAACAAGCTTTATACCAAATTACAGCGGTGCGGATTTCTGCAATGGAGGATTGTCCATAGGAGTATAACCACGGAACTATTTTCTGAATAGTGACACCAGAATCTACTAAATCATCTACAAGCAAAATCCGCGAACCTAAATTTTCACTAGTCATGGTTAATTGACGGGAAATAAGTAAATTATTTCTCTCTTGTTTACCCATGTCGCTGTAAGATGAAGTAGATAAAATTGCCAAAGGTTGATTGTAGATACGGGAAAGAATATCTCCTACACGCAGTCCTCCCCTAGCTAAACAGACAATTTGGTTAAATTCCCAGCCTGATTGATAAATTTTAACGGCTAATTGTTCAATTTTGTGGTGATAATCTGGCCAAGAAATGTAAAGGTCTGACATAGGATTAAAAAAGTGTGCTAATAATTATCAATTGTCAACTAAGATGGGTGTAATTTATGGTTAAGGATAATTCCGATAATAAGGATTTTCACCAATCGCTAACCAGTAAAAAATTAGATTTAAAAACCAAACTAGCTTATGGTGCTGGAGATTTGGGTCCTGCTATTACTGCAAATATTGCTGTCTTTTACATGATGGTTTTCTTTACTAATGTAGCCGGAATTTCAGCAGGTTTGGCAGGTAGTATTTTGATGATTGGCAAAATTTGGGATGGTATCAATGATCCTATGGTGGGAATGCTAACTGATAAAACCCAATCCCGGCGCTGGGGTCGTCGTCTACCTTGGCTTTTATATGGGGCAATTCCTTTTGGTGTTTTCTTTTTCTTGCAATGGATTGTCCCCCAATTTACTGCGGATAAAAGTATTAATGTTTGGTGTTTATTTTGGTATTATGTAGCTATTGGGATTGTATCTCAGGCATTTTATACCGTTGTGAATTTGCCTTATACAGCTATGACTCCTGAATTAACTCAAGATTATGATGAACGGACTAGCTTAAATAGTTTTCGGTTTACGTTTTCGATTGGTGGCAGTATTTTATCATTAATTTTATCAAAAATTATTTTCTCACAAATTAGCGATCGCCAACAACAGTATTTAGTTTTAGCCGCAATTTGTACTGTAATTTCTATTTTATCTTTGTACTGGTGTGTTTATGGTGTGCGCGATCGCATTTTGGCTTTTGAAGCTAAACGTATACAATTACCAAAAGAGGCAGAAATTCCCTTTTTTGAACAGCTAAAAATCGTCTTTACTAATAAACCCTTTCTCTTTGTAATTGCTATCTATCTTTTTTCTTGGTTAGGTGTGCAAATCACAGCCAGTATTATTCCCTATTTTGTCGTTAACTGTATGAAACTTAAAGAGGGAGATGTCCCTACGGTGATGATTGCAGTTCAAGGAACGGCTTTATTTATGTTATTTATTTGGAGTTATTTAAGTCAAAAAATTGGTAAAAAACTGGTTTATTTTCTAGGAATGAGTTCTTGGATTATTGCTGCTGGTGGATTATTTTTCTTACAACCTGATCAAATTGGTTTAATGTATGTTATGGCTATAATGGCAGGTGTGGGAGTTTCTACAGCTTATCTAATTCCCTGGTCAATGATACCTGATATTATTGAATTAGATGAATTACAAACCGGACAAAGACGAGAAGGAATTTTCTATGGTTTCATGGTTTTACTGCAAAAATTTGGTTTAGCTTTGGGGCTATTTTTAGTCGGTAATACTTTACAAGCTTATGGTTTTAAAGAGGCTGTTATTGGACAAAGTTCCTTACCTGTACAACCAGAATCAGCACTTTTAGCTATTCGTATCGCTGTTGGACCAATACCAACTGTTTGTTTAATAGCAGGTTTAGTGTTAATGTACTTTTATCCCATTACCCGCGAAATGCACGCAGAAATAATGCTAAAACTACAAGAAAAACAGGAGAGAATATAAAGCATTAGGCAGTTATAATACCAATTATCCTATCAAGATGTACCAAGTTAGATAAGAAACGAACCACGAAGGAGCGAAGGACGCGAAGAAAGAAAAAAGAAGAAAAAAATAAAAGATCAAAAATTCAGCCCAGGCTCACAAAGAAATGGTATAATTATTGAGATAATTGTTTTAATATCCAGAATTATCTTTAAGTGATTATATTTTTAAGTTAAAATAATCAAGCATGACAACACTTTCGACGCAGATACAATTGATATAATGAACGCTACACAAGAACAACTAAAACTAAAATTAACACAGGCTTTAGTAGCTGCTTTTGGTACAGATTACACCAATACAGATCCAATTTTGGTTTCTGCAAGTAATCCTAAATTTGGTGACTATCAGGCTAATGTAGCTTTATCCTTGAGTAAAAAGTTAGGAAAGCCACCCCGAATTATCGCTGGGGAAATTGTCAGTAAATTAGATATATCTGATATTTGTGAAACCCCAGAAATCGCTGGGCCTGGTTTTATTAACCTCAAATTACAAACATCTTATTTAGAAGCACAACTTAACGCCATTCAATTAGATTCTAGATTGGGAATACCTAAAGCGACAAATCCCCAAAAGCAAATTGTGGATTTTTCTAGCCCGAATATTGCTAAAGAAATGCACGTTGGACATTTACGTTCTACGATTATTGGTGATTCCATTGCCCGGATTTTAGAATTTTGTGGTCATGATGTTTTAAGATTAAATCATGTTGGTGATTGGGGTACGCAATTTGGAATGTTAATTACCTATTTGCGGGAAGTTTATCCAGAAGCACTCACTACCGCAAATGCTTTAAATATTGGCGATTTAGTTAATTTTTACCGCCAAGCTAAACAACGATTTGATGAAGATCCGGTTTTTAAAGAAAGTTCCCGCCAAGAAGTTGTGAGATTACAAGCTGGTGCAGAAGATACGCTTCATGCCTGGAAATTGTTATGTGAACAATCTCGACAGGAATTTAAAATCATTTATGATTTACTGAATATCCAATTAATAGAAAGAGGTGAATCTTTTTATAATCCTTTATTATCAAAAGTTGTAGAAAATTTAGCAACAACGGGATTATTAGAATCAAGTCAAGGGGCAAAATGTGTTTTCTTGGATGGTTTTACAAATAGAGAAGGTAATCCTTTACCGTTAATTGTGCAAAAATCAGACGGTGGTTATAACTACGCAACCACAGATTTAGCAGCTTTAGGTTATCGCATTCAAGAAGATAAAGCCAAGCGGATTGTTTATGTGACAGACGAAGGACAATCTAACCATTTTGCCCAATTTTTTCAAGTAGCAAAAAAAGCCAATTGGATTCCTGATGATGTGGAATTAGTTCATGTTCCTTTTGGGTTAGTATTAGGTGAAGATGGGAAAAAATTTAAAACTCGTTCTGGGGATACTGTGCGGTTACGAGATTTATTAGATGAAGCTATTAACCGCGCTCGTGCAGACATAGAAAAGAGATTACAAGAAGACGGACGCACAGAAACAGAGGAATTTATCCAAAATGTCGCCGAAGTAGTGGGAATTAGTGCGGTTAAATATACTGATTTAAGCCAAAATCGCACCAGTAGTTATGTCTTTAGTTATGACAAAATGTTATCTCTCAAAGGCAATACAGCCCCTTATCTTCTTTATGCTTATGTGAGGATTCAAGGTATTAGTCGTCAAGGGAATATTGATTTTACTAACTTGGGAATAAATCGCCAAATCTTACTCAAAGAAGATGCAGAATTAACTTTAGCTAAACATCTCTTGCAACTTGATGAAGTGATTAAGGAAGTAGAACAGGATTTATTACCAAATCGCTTGTGTGATTATTTGTATCAACTCAGCGATAAGTTTAACAAGTTCTATGAAAATTGTCCTGTTCTCAAATCTGAAGAACCTGCTAGAACTTCGCGGTTAATGTTATGTGATTTAACTGCAAAAACTCTCAAGTTGGGATTATCTTTGTTAGGAATTAAGGTATTAGAAAGGATGTAGATATAGCGGTTATTGGTTGGGTGAAATACAAGAACCCCACCCCCAACCCCCTCCAATATTAAAAGTTTATCCTTTTCTTCCCCCCGCTGCGGGGGGTGCGAGGAGGTGCGGGCATCTTGCCCGCATACATTGTAAATATTTTTGTATTAACGCGCTGTAATTTACACTAACATTATACAACATGAAACTAACAACTAAAATGCGACCATACCACCAAATCCCCATTATTGAATGTGGTGAACCTTTAGTGAAAATTCCTCTGGAACTATTTGCGGTAGAATCTCCTCACCCTTATCAAAAGTTAGGTGCTAATTATGGGGAACATTCACCTTATTATTTGCGCGAAAGTGTAATTTCCAATTTGATTCAGGCGCAAAATTATTTACAATTTACAAATCCCCATTGGTACATTCAAATATTCGATGCTTATCGTCCCGTAGCTATCCAACAATTTATGGTAGATTATAGTTTTAGGGAAGCGTTGCGAAATCGGGGTTTAACAGCAGCAGAATTGTCACCCCAGCAACTCGAAGAACTCTGGGAAGCAGTTTATGAAATTTGGGCTGTACCGAGTTTGGATATGAATACCCCTCCTCCCCATAGTACGGGTGCTGCGGTGGATATTACCTTAGTCAATGATACCGGGGAAATTGTGGATATGGGTTCACCCATTGATGAAATGTCCGAGCGATCGCATCCCGATTATTATATTAATAGTCATCAAACCTACCATACTCACCGCCAATTATTGCACAATGTCATGTTAAAAGCTGGATTTCAACGTAATCCTAGAGAATGGTGGCATTTTTCCTTTGGTGATCAAATGTGGGCTTGGTTATATAATCAATCTCATCCTGAAAGTGTAATGACAGCACGTTATGGCAGATTGACCTAGAACACACACAGAAATTTTCTTTCTTGTTGTGCTATAATCGCAATTAATCATAATTTCTTGGAGAGGTGTCCGAGTGGTTGATGGTGACGCACTCGAAATGCGTTTTGGGGAAACTCAACGGGGGTTCGAATCCCCCCCTCTCCGTTGAATTGACCGCTTATTGCGGCGGTTTTTCCCCATCTTGTGGTGGTTTTTCCCCATCTTGTGGTGGTTTTTCTAGCTTTTGTGGCGGTTTTTCTGCCTTTTGCGGTTGATTTTCCGGTGCTTGATTTTGGTTTGTTTCTTGGGTTGGGACTTCCACGGAAGAAGAATTTGCTGGTTGAGATTCCTTCTGGGGGATAATTACGGGACGAGATTCTGGTGAAGATGAGGGTAATACCTGATTTTGATTGGATTCTGGTGCGGTATTTTTTGGGACTGGAGGAGGGGTTTTCTGCGATTCTTTAGCCTCACGCAAAGTGTCCACTAAAGATGGTGAAGGAGTAACAACTGGTGTTGATTTCTCTATTGTTGTATCAGGAGTTGGGCTAGGTTGAGAGTTATCTTGAGGTGCTTTTTCTTCATAACTGCTATTACTACTATTACTAGTAGGAGTTGGTTCTGGAGAAACAATCACATTTTTCCTTCTTCTTCTCAAACTACGCACTGGTATAGATTCCCTAGAATATGAGGTTTGAGTCTTTTCACTTTCATTTTTATTTTCAGGTGATGGTGATATTTCAACAACAGGTTTGGGTGTGTTAGATTCGTAAGTAGTTTGTTCAACCAGCGGTTTAGGTGATGGTTCTAAATCAGATTTTGATAATGTCCGAATCATGCTAAAGCCTGCTGTAGCTGCAAGTAAAGCGATACCCATACCAATAACTCCTTTCGGTACACCTGCTTTTTGTTTAATAGCAGGGACTTTGTAGATGATTGATGGTGTAGAAATGGGAACAGGAGTAACTTTTTTATGTAAATTTTTTGATTTTAAACCCGATAAATTAATAGTAGGTACTGACTGAGTAGGTAAAATTGGTGATATGACATTTAACCCATTTCCCGGTAGCATTTGTAGCCATTCTGCGACTGTAGTAGGCCGAAATTGGGGTTCTATAGCCATTCCTCGCATCACTGCTTCATTAACAGCCGCGCTGAGATTAGGCTGTAGTTCATTAGGAGAGGGCATTTTCTCACGATCGCGCAATAATGCAGGTATAGGAACTTGTGCCGTTAATAGTGCATATAAGGTCGCCGCTAAACCATAAACATCTGTGGCTGCTGTGCGTGGTGCTTGGGTTAAATATTGCTCAATGGGTGCATAACCCTCGCTGACCAAACTTGTGTGTGTCTGTTTTGCCCCGTCATTAAATTCTCTAGCAATACCAAAATCAATTAATACTACCTCCTGAGTTCCTTGACGCAAAATAATATTATCTGGTTTAACATCTCGGTGTAGTAACCCGTTATGATGTACTACCTGTAAAGCTGCGCCTATTTGGCGGATATAATGAATAGCGGTGGCTTCCGGTAGGGGTATTCCTGGTAATACAAATGCTGTACCTAAAGTCTCTCCGGGAATGTATTCCATTACCATATAGGGTAGACTGTCTTCCTGAAAAAAGTCACTTACCCGGACAATGTGAGGATGAACACAAGTAGCTAATCTTTTGGCTTCCTCTTGAAATTGGCGCTGGAATTTGGGAAAATCGGGGTGTTGTCGCAAGTGTTCATGGATAGTCTTCATTACCACTTCTTGACCTAAATAGTGGTGCATAGCTTTAAAAGTAACACCAAATCCGCCCCGCCCTATTTCCTGGAGGATGGTATATTTTCCATTCTGTAAAATTGTGCCTGCTAACATAGGGTTTTTGAATCTTAAATGAGCAGATGATTAACTAGGTTGTAGCACTTTTATCTGTAAAATACAAACACAAATCACAAGTCTAAGATGAATATTTTTATATTCCGCAAAGACGCAAAGACCTAAAGAAAGAAAACGAAAATTTAAACAGATATGAAATACTTTATAACTTAAAACTAGATTGGTTTTCTGTAGTTGCAATTTTACTAACTCATGAGCTATGATTGCTTCTATTAAATCTGTCTGGATAATAATTCATGTGAGGCGATAATATCCCCGACTCATTTGATTTATTATATCCATAAATGATAAATTTGTCTGTTGAAGTCGGGGATTTGGACATGAACAATTGCTATAGGAATCCGGTTTGATTCTGTGAATTTACTTGTGTGGTCAGGGAACAGGGAACAGGGGACAGGGAACACAGGAAGAAAGACAGAATTGATACCTACTAATTCTTGTATGGCTACGCCACGCAAGCTATCAAAAATCAAATAGGAGTTCTATATAGCTGAATACTTACCTCTCTGAATCAAAATTTTTCTATCTTTAATGTCTACTTTCTTCACGACTGGGAAATGATTTTCTGTCTATGTTGATAAAACCTTCAGCACTAATTGGGGAGCATCTAATTTTTTCATTGAAAATATCTTTAGGTAAGGGACTATCAAAATCATCCGCAAATCGGATAAATGTGGACAAACCGGACATTAACTAGTTTTGGGGGTTTTTTTCCGAAGAAAACCCCTACTTCCGTTCTATTTTGCCTAAGTTCTGTATATGATAAATATAGTCTGTGAAGAAATGTAAATAGTGTGATGCTACAAGATAAAGTTATTGTCATTGTCGGTGCTACTGGTGGTATTGGTGCAACCCTGACTCGTCAACTAGCGCCCACAGGGGTGAGGTTGGTACTCGCAGCTAGAAACGCGGAAAATTTAGCAGCATTAGCAACTGAGTTACCGGGAGAACCTGGAAATGTACTTATAGTTCCCACTGATATTACTCAACCTCAACAAGTAGATACATTAATCCAAAGGACAATAAGCCAGTTTGGACAAATTGATGTCTTAGTAAATGCAGCCGGAGCGGGCATTCTTAAAGCCTACAACACTATTGAACCAGCAGATTTAGAGAAAATGCTAAATTTGAATTTAAAAGGCTGTTTTTACACCACTCAAGCAGCAGCGAAAGAGATGCAAAAACGTAAATCTGGTCATATTTGTAATGTTGTCGGTATTCTGGGTAAACATTCTATGCCCATGGCTGCGGCTTATTCTGCTTCTAAATTTGGTGTAGTGGGTTTTAGTAAATCCATAGCAGAAGAACTGAAACGCTTTGGAGTGAAGATAACGCTGTTTTACTTTGGGGGAATAGATTCTCCTTTTTGGGATCAGGTAAATTTAAAAGTAGATCGGAATAAAATGCTCAGTTGTGAAACTGCTGCAAATGCGATTTTCTATGCTTTATCGGTTGAACCCCAGGCTATACCAATGGAAATTAATATTCAACCTGAGAGCCATTTATTTTTCTAGTATCTAACAGATGAAAGCTGATCATAAATACTTGATTTTGAAGACTTGATTTTGAATACTTGATTTTGAATAAGTTATGCTGGTTGATCATGTTCACTTCTATGTTGAAGATGCAGTAAGGTGGAGAGATTGGTTTGTATATTGTCTTGGTTTTCAAGCAGTAAATGAGGGCATTTTTCCAGGTCTTTCTCACCATCAAAAATCCTTGCATACTTGTACAAAAGTAGTAAAAAGTGGCTCTGTATGCTTTTTACTTTCTTCACCGATTTTACCTACTAGCCCTGTGGCTGAATTTTTGCGTCAACATCCTCCTGGTGTGGCTGATATAGCCTTTGTTGTTAATGATGTGGAAGCATTGACAGCAAAGGCCATCAGCAATGGTGCAAAAGTTCTCCAACCGGTGGTTAATGCTGGATTTTGTAAGTATGCTAAAATTGCTGCCTGGGGTAGTTTGAATCATACATTAATTACCAGAAATAAGGACAAAATCAGGGAAGAGATGAGAGCGAAGGGGGAACAAGTAGATCATGCTATTACCGCCATTGATCATCTAGTTTTGAATGTGGGAGTTGGTGAGTTAGAAACCGCTGTTAATTGGTATCAAAACATCTTTGATTTCCAACCTCAACAAAGTTTTAAAATTAAAACTGATCGTTCTGGTTTGCATAGTCGGGTCATGATTTCTCCCCATGGAAATATCCAATTACCAATTAATGAACCAGCGTCACCTAGTTCGCAAATTCAGGAATTTATAGAGGTGAATAAAGGGGCAGGTATTCAACATATTGCTTTACTGATACCAAATCTTGTTAATGCAATTGCTTGTTTTCGCGCTGCTGGTTTATCCTTTCTTTCCGTTTCTCAAAATTACTATTCCCAGTTACAAAAACGAGATAAATTTTCCCTATCACCTCAAGAATTAAAAGCGATCGCCCAGCAGGAAATTTTGGTAGACTGGCATGAAGATGCGACTATAGGACAACTATTATTGCAAATTTTCAGCCAACCAATTTTCTCACAACCAACTTTTTTCTTTGAATTTATTGAACGTCGTCTTTTAGCCCAAGGTTTTGGAGAAGGTAACTTTATGGCTTTATTTCAAGCCATTGAACGTGAACAAATTAAACGTGGTTTTGTTAGCAGTTAGTACATTTTTCATTGAGTATTCAAAATCCAAAATCTAAAATCCAAAATCTAAAATCCCAAATCCAAAATCCAAAATCCAAAATCCAAAATCCAAAATCCAAAATCCAAAATTGGGTTACTGAGAACGTTGAATATTACCTGCTTTTACCCAACCTTCTTGGTTAGTATCAGCAATGCGAATTTTTTGCCATTTTTTATCCGTACTTTGCTCTAAAATAATAACTTGTTTATTACCGCCAACTCCTCCTGTACTGGGAGAATTTATATCTGGTTCTGCTCTCATACTTAGTCCTGCTGGCCAAGTAACAATTCCTTGATAAGCACCTGGTGGTAATGAATTGGGTGATTTTGTGGGAGTAGGTGTAGGTACTGGACTAGAAATAACTTTTTTCTCAGGTTTAGGCTTGGTAATGGCTTTAGGCTTTGTAATTTGGTTTGTAGGATTATCGTTAGCAAACATCGGTTTGGGTGGATTTACGGCAGTACGGTTGACAAAATAGAGAGCAACTATCAATCCAGTACCTAATAAAACCGCGAGTGCTAAAAGTTGACCGAGTATAAATTTAAGTAAGTTTTTAAACATATAGTGGGGACTAGGGAATAGATAAAAGATTTTTAATTTTTAATTCTTTTCTTGACGTTGAATACGTTGATTTAAAGGGGTATATTTTGAAGCTAGACGCGCCCTACCAGCTGCGGCCCATTCTTGGAGTTTTTGAATTTGCTCGACAGCGGTTCGCGCTAAGGGGATAATTTGACTAGCAGCTTCTAAAATATCATCGGTTGTGAAATCACGGTTTTGACTAAAACCAATGTGCATAGCTTCGATTAAAGTTTGCTCAATTTCTGCACCGGAAAAATCGGGAGTTTCATAGGCTAACCTATCAATCTCATAGCTGTTCAAATTATAGGGACGTAATCGGGATAAATGGACATTAAAAATTGCTTTTCGTTCCTCCTGACTAGGTAAACCAACAAAGAAAATTTCATCAAATCGCCCTTTTCTTAACATTTCTGGTGGTAAAGCTTGAATATCGTTAGCGGTGGCCACAACAAACACAGGGGAAGTTTTTTCAGCCAACCAATTGATAAAAGTCCCAAATACCCGACTAGTAGTACCTGCATCACCTTTGCTACCCAAACCAGAAAAAGCCTTATCAACTTCATCAATCCATAGTATACAGGGAGCGAGCGCTTCTGCGACTTGAATCATTTGCCGGGTGCGAGATTCGGACTCACCCACCAAACCGCCAAATAACCGCCCTACGTCTAATCGTAACAGAGGTAAGTGCCAATGATGAGCGATCGCTTTAGCGGTTAAAGATTTACCAGTTCCCTGAATTCCTACTAACATTAACCCACGGGGGTGGGGTAAACCATATTGTCGGGCTTTTTCACTAAAAGAACCACCGCGACGAATTAACCAATCTTTCAAATTATCTAGTCCCCCAATATCAGTAATTTCCTCAGTTGCGGGATAAAAATCGAGAATTTGAGTTTGGCGGATAGTTTGGCGCTTTTCTGCTAAGACTAAATCTACATCTTCTGGTTGTAATTGTCCATGGGATGCGATCGCCCGTACTAACACCCGACGGATTCTTTCCATAGACAACCCTTGACAAGAACGTACCAAATCATCCAAAAATTTACCACCAGGAGGTTTATCCGTGGTTTTTAATAATCGTTCTACCTCTGTTTTGATCTCCCCAGCGTTAGGTAGGGGAAATTCCACCACCGTTAGCACTTCTGTTAAATCATCAGGAATAACGACGCGGGGGGATAATAAAACAATATTTTTCGGTTGCGACTTCAATAGTCGGGCTAAATTACGGAGTTTACGAGAAATCGCCACATCATCCAAAAAACGATGATAATCTCGCAAAATCAACACCGCAGGGGCCGCAGCAGTCAATTTTTCCACAAACTCTAAGGCCTGTAATGGGTTACGTTTACCAAACCCCACATCATTAGGACTTCCCTGATAACCGTCTACAAAATCCCAAGTATACACCGGACGATTACCTTGATTGATGGCTTCTTCCCGAATCGCAGCTTCTACCCGTTCTTCTTCATAGGTGGGAATATAAATCAACGGATACCGAGCGCGAAGTAACAATTTAAACTCATCACGAAAATTCATAAAAGTAATGGTTCTTAAATATAGAAATTCAGGATTTTCAAAAAATCTCTAATTTATAATAACTCAAGTTGTCATTCATCTGGTTGAGGCTGGTAATTTGGTCATGAATCATAGGTAATTGGTGATCAAATATCTTTTTTATCCTGTTTATCCTTTCATCCTGGACATCCTGATGCTGATCATGTTTATTAATAAATCTTAATATTTAATCAGCTAATTTTATGTAACTGTAATGTGATAATATTAATCTCATAACAATATTTGATCAGGTTAAACAATGAATTAAATTGATGAGGGTGTACAAAAAGGTCTGATTAATTTTGATGATGAATAAAAATATATAATAAAAATATATATTTACCATCAAATCTTCTTGATATCCACCTATGAGGCTGATATTTCTTTATTCATATATAGTGATATTTTTTCACAACAAATTAGATTGGTTTCCCGTGAATATATAGATTTTTTCAATTTCCAATCATGACAAATACAAAAAATACAAATAAACCCTTATTCTCTCAACATTATTTAGATTATCGCATTCAAGAACTTCCAGAATGGCAATTAGATATTAAAGCAGAATTTGCGGACTTAAAAAATCTTTATTTATCAAAAAAGGCGATTTTAGCCACTCTGAATGAAGCTCAAACCGAAGATATATTTATTAAACCAGCCTTAGAAATTTTAGGTTTTAAATATATTCCTCAAGTCATTTCTCGTGGTCAAGGTAGAGCCGAACGTCCTGATTATGCCTTGTTTTTAAATGAAAGTGAAAGAGATACAGCCTACTCTTTGCAAAATAATGAAACTGCCTTTTATAGTCGAGTATTAGTAATAGCAGAAGCTAAATATTGGCAACGACCATTAAGTAAAGTTTCCACTAATGATCAACGGGACATTTTCAAAAATGCCAACCCATCTTTTCAGATTTCCAGTTATTTAAGTGGTACAAATGTTGACTGGGGAATTTTAACCAATGGGAGAGAATGGCGTTTATATTATCGTCAAGCTTCTTCTACCGCAACGGAATTTTATCCAGTTGATTTAGTGGAATTATTAGAAACCGAAGATATAGAACAATTCAAATACTTTTGGTTATTTTTTAGAAGCGCGGCTTTTGCAAAAGATAGCTACAACAAAAACTTTTTAGAACGAGTCAGAGCAGGAAGTACAACTTATGCGACTCAAGTAGGAAACGAATTAAAAACCTTAGTATTTGATCAGATATTTCCTGATTTAGCAAGAGGGTTTATAGTAGACGCAATGCGACGGGGAAAAACCGTAGAACCAAAACAGATTTACGCAGCCACCTTATCATTTTTATATAAGTTGTTATTTCTCTTATATGCTGAAGCGAGAAACTTATTACCAATTACCACCGCTTACCGTGATTATAGTTTAATTAAAATTACCCAAGAAATAGCCGCAAGTCTGGATAAACAAAGAACATTAAGTGAAACTTCCACAAAAATTTATCAGAGTTTGTTAGGTTTATTTGAAATAGTAGATAGGGGTGATAAAGCCTTAGCAGTACCTCGTTATAATGGTGGTTTATTTCACTTTGATTTTCATGAAATTGGAGATAGAGAAGATTATCCAGAGAATTATTTTTTGTCTGAACATCAAATATCTGATGCTATCTTATTTCCCGCTTTAGATAAATTAGCACGTTTTGAAAAATTACCCATTGACTACAGCTTTTTAGGTGTGCGACAATTGGGTTCAATTTATGAAGGATTATTAGAATATCGTTTAATTATTGAAGATGAAAAAACAGCAAAAGTGCATTTAGAAAATGATAAGGGTGAAAGAAAAGCTACAGGTTCTTATTACACACCAGATTATATTGTTAAATACATTGTTAGTCATACCCTCAAACCCATTTTAGAGGAGAGAAAACAAAAATTTGCAGATTTAATGACCCAAATTAACCAATTACATGAAAAAATGATAGATGGTAGATTAGGAATACAAAGTCGTAACGGTTTACAAAAAGATTTACAACGTTTAGAAAGACAAGCAAAAAATACTTTAATTGATATTAAAATTTGTGATCCTGCTATGGGAAGCGGACACTTTTTAGTCGAAGCTGTTGATTATTTGACAGACGAATTAATCAATATTTTAAATGAATATCCCGAACATAATCCCATTTTGGAGATGTTAGGAAAAACCCGCAATAGTATTTTAGAAAACTTACAACAGCAGGGAATTAATATTGATATCAATTTAGACGATAATCAACTTTTACAAAGAGTGGTCATGAAACGCTGTATTTATGGTGTAGATTTAAATCCCATGGCCGTAGAATTGGCCAAGGTAAGTTTATGGTTACATTTTTTCACAATTGGCGCTCCTTTGAGTTTTTTAGATCATCATTTACGCTGCGGAAATTCTCTTATTGGTACAACTGCGCGAGAAGCAGAAGCGAATATGATGAGGGAAGAAAGTGGCCAATTGAGTTTATTAACAGGTCCGTTTGTGGGGTTGTTACGTGCTGCGGAAATTATGCGCGGTGTGAGTACATTAAGTGATGCAACTTTTGCAGAAGTGGAAACCAGCGAGAGGTTATTTAAGGAATTTGATCAGGCTGCGAAACCTTTTAAAAGGTTATTAGATATTTATGTTTCTCAATTTTTTGGTGTGAAACAAGCTAAGAATTTTTTAGAAAGATTTGGTATAAATGCGATCAATGCTAAGTTTGAAAACATGAATGCTGCTGATATTGCGGTATATGAGGAAGCGAGAAGGTTGTTTGACCAAAAGCGGTTTTTTCATTGGGATTTGGAATTTCCAGAGGTTTTTATTGATTTAGAAAGTGCTAGTTGGAAAGAAAATCCCGGTTTTGATGCTGTGATTGGAAATCCACCTTATGGATCGACTTATAAAGACTATACAAATGCTAAATTACAATATATTAGTAATACTGTTATCTCCAAAGATATTTATCTATTTTTTATTGAACTTTCATTAGATATAATTTTCCAAATTGGTACTATAGGCTTAATTACTCCTAATACATGGATGACTTTAGAAAGTGGTTGTGATTTTAGGAAATTAGTTTTACAAACTACACAATTAATTAAGATAGCAGAATTTAGATCGGCTTTTCAAGATGCAATTGTAGAAACTGCTGCTTTAATAGCTTCTAAAGATGTTAATAGTTGTAAAAACACAGAAGTTTTAAATTTTGCAAATCAGGAAATCATTACTAGATATTTTCGTTTGACATCTGAATGGTTATTAAATGAAGGCTATGTAATTGATTATTATTTAAATATGGAAGAAATTAGTATTTTGAACAAGTCTATTAATCAATGTATTAAATTAGAAGAATTAGTTAATATATGTGGAGGTACAAAATTATATCAAAAAGGAAAAGGTAATCCACCTCAAACGCAGTTAGTTGTCAAGGAAAAACCATATACATCAAATAAATTACTACCAGATTTTGAACCACTAATTACAGGTGGAGATATACAAAAATATGTCACTCAAAACGAGCTTATTTATGTTAAATATGGTGTATGGTTAGCTGAACCAAGAAATGAAAGTATATTTAGAAATCAAAAAATTATAGTCCGACGTACTGATGATTCAATTATTGCAAGTATTGATTGTGATTTGAGGATTTGTCAAAATTCTGTACATTGTCTTCTCAAAAAACAAGATAGTATTTTTTCTGATTATTTTTTGTTATCAATATTAAATTCTTTTTATATTAAATGGTGGTATCAAAAGAAAAATTTTCAGATGGTTGGTAAGCCTTTTGCTGAAGTTAAAGTTATTTATTTGTCAAGAATACCAGTTCCAAAAATCTCCTTCACAACTCCCGCAGAAAAACGTCAAACTTATCTAGAAAACACAATTAACCTTTACCAACAATATCAAATCAATCATAACCCAAATATCCTACTTACCCAAATTGATCACCACCTTAACCAACAACCAGAAGAAGCAGACGTAATTCATGACTTACTGGTATATTTAGCCGAACAAATGATAGAATTAAATAAACAAAAACAAACAGAAATCAAAGGCTTTTTAACATGGTTAGCCAGATTAATCGGTACTGATATTGATAATCTTACCAATAAATCTAAAATTCAAAATTATTTAGGTGATTATTATAAACAAAAACAAGCAGACAACCATTTAACCCTTGACGAATTAATTGATATTCTCAAGAAAAACAAGAAAAAACTAAAAATTGATATCAGAAGTAGAAAAGAACAAGAAACATTAGCCAAAGAATACCAAGCCAGTTTAAATACACTCCTACCCATCAAAAAACAACTAAAACAATGTGATTGGTTAATTGATGAAATCGTTTATAAACTATATAAATTAACCCCAGAAGAAAAAGCGATCATTGAGGGAGAAAATAGTTAAAAAATTCTAATTAAAAAATTCAGATTACCGGCTTAAGGAGAAGTGCGTAACTGGCTTAATTCCCTTCTCGATTGAAGAATCTGAAAATTTTAAACGTTTTTCTATTTATTAACAACTTCATTTAATGCTTCATGAATAATATCATCACTCACACCATGTCGTTTTAAACTAGCAATTAAAGCATTAACTGTATTATTTTCTAACTTTTCTAAATCTGCTCTCATTCCCTGTCCAATATATGCTCGAATCAAGGGTTGATAACCAGAAAAACCAAGTATGGGTGCAAGTTGTTTCAATTCTTCTACTACATCTTCTGGTATTCTTAGCGTAACCGTAATCATGGGGCGATTTTTGTCTAAGCTGGTATGTTATATATTGACAACTTTTAGAAAAATAATCTATGGTATACAGCTTGAGCTAAAATAAGTCTATGAGAAATTTAGAAAACGTCACAATTCATCAATTTAGAGGACTTCGAGACTTAGAACTAAAGGATCTCGGACGTATTAACCTACTTGTGGGTATTAACAACTCAGGGAAAACTAGTGTTCTAGAAGCATTATCTGTCTACTGTCACCCACTGGATATTAAAGTGTGGCTGAGTACAGCAAATCAACGAGAGCAGGATATTGGAGTATATCGTATTCGTCTACTGGATGCTGTAAAGTGGTTATTTACACATAATTATGCATCCATTGTAGAACCTGATAAACCTATTATTCTTATTTCTAGCACTGGTTTATTTTCTGTAAAGAAGTTAATAGCAAGCTATGAAGAAATGGAGCAAATATCGTTATCTGAGGAAAGCAATATCACAAATATTAGCAACGAAGAAGAAATTGAAAATGAAGATACACCAAGAGTTAAGAAAGGAATTAAGCTAAAAATAGAGGTATTTGCAGATGATGGTTATCAATTAAGTTTATTTGGCGAACCACCTGCTTTTATTACAGATTTTTTGTTATGGGAGGATGAACGTTTTTATAGATTATCTGGAAAAAGAGAACCCAGTCTAAAAACATCTGTAGTAACACCATCATCTCATCGTTCAGAAGTTGGTCAATTTCGATTACTTTCAGAAGCAACATTTCAAAATTTTAAAGCTGATGTAATTAAATTATTAAAACAGATTGATAACAATATTTCTGATATAGAAATATTGTTACCTCCAGAATCTATCAGTTCTCGATTTAATATATATATTCAACATGAAAAACTAGGACTTGCACCAGTCAGCACCTTTGGTGATGGTATTCGTCGCTTATTACATATAGCTCTTAAACTAGCCAGTGTCAAAGGTGGTATTCTTTTAATTGATGAATTAGAGTCAACAATTCACACAGAAGCCTTACAAAATTCTTTTCAATGGTTAGTTAAATGGTGTACAGAAATGGATGTTCAATTATTTGCAACTACCCATAGTCTGGAAGCTGTTGATGCTTTATTAGAAGTTACTGAATCAGATTCAGATTTAGTGCTTTATCGTTTAGAACCAAAGGAAGGAAAAACAAAAGTAGTTAGACATGATGGACATAGATTAAGACGTTTAAGAGAAGAATTAGGTCAGGAGGTGCGTTGGTGAGTCGGAAATATGTTTTAATTGGTGTGGAGGGTCCCCATGATCAGGCTTTTGTATCTAGGATATTGTGTAAATTATTAGGCTTTTCTAAATTTGATGGGAAGATGTCAGAACTAGATAATTTTTGGCGAAAATTTATCCCTAATTATCCTAAAGGTGGAAATTTATATGATAGGCTTGATATGCCTCAGATATTATATAATGAAAATTTCTCAATAGCTATATATGTAGGTAATGGAGGTGAGTTAATTCAGAATTTAAGTGATAAATTATCTGATATTGATATTTCAACTCTTTTCGCTTTTGCAATAGTAGCTGATACTGATAACAATACACCTGACAAAGTGGTAAAAGAGTATCATAAAGGTTTTAAAGAATATTTTCCTCATTTTCCAACTGAAGTTACTCAAAGTGGTAATGTTACAGAAGGTTCACCAGAATTAGAAACAAAAGCAGGAATTTATATATTACCAGATAATTCTCAACTAGGAGTTTTAGATACTTTAATTTGTGATTGTGGAGATTTAGTTTATCCTGAATATATGCAAAGAGCAAAGGAATATATAGATAAATTTTCTCAGGAAGAGAGGAAGAAAAAGTTAGAGTGGAAACCTTTTGATCAACAAAAAGCTATAATTGCCACAGTGGCCAGTGTTCTTCGGCCAGGTATGACAAATACGGTAACTATTATGCGTGATGATTGGATTAGTATTGAGACAGCGGAAATTCCAGCTATTAAAAATTTCACTGAGTTTTTAAGAAATTTGTTAAATTTAAAAACTGAATAATACCCTGTCATTCTACACCTTCTCCCGCGCTGGTGGCACAATACCAAGCTTATTCAAACCCGCATCAATATCTCTCAACAATTTAAAATCATCCTCAGGTAAAAGATAACTATTGCTACTAACAACACCCCCAAGGGGTTGTGTTTCTAAAAACCCAAATGCTTGACGAAATTGTTGCGGTTCTGATTTAATTGGAGCATCAAAATGACAGGGAATAATCCATTGAAAATCCCAACTAGCAACTTTATCAGCCCAATTGATAGTTTCCTGGGGTGCGCGATTTAAAATCAAACGTTGTAAAATTGGCGCAACAAATATCCGCCCATTCCCTCGCAAAATATCAAAAGAATCTTGCCAATTTTCCTGCCATTGGAAAGGAAAAAACCCAAAATATGCCTTTTTAGACCTTTCTGGGGCTTTTTGGGCATCCCGCCATATTTGACTCCATGTAGGTACTTTCAACGTACTAGGACTGAAGTACAAGGCAAATAATGTTACTCGCTGCCACCCTTTGAGGCGATTGGCTGGGGTATCTAAAACCATGTCAAAAGCTTGATCTTTGGCGTGGTATAATAAAGGATAGGGGTCAAGTTGGACAATTGCTGGTGGTTCTGCTGGTACTGAAACTATAGTATCTGTAACTAAGAGCGTGTGCGATCGCTTATGGAAAAAAGCCACCTCTGCAAACTTACCCAAACCGAGATCAATAGGTCCAAGGATTGCATAATCAAAATCCTCAGCAAAAGGGGCTTCCTGGCTATTTTCAGGTAATATCCGAGTGCGTTTATCAGGTAAACCCAACCAACTCAAAGGCAAATTTAGGGGAAAACTCCATTGTCCCGGAGCAACAAATATCTGTGCATTGGGAAAGCGTCGCGCAAACGGACCTACAAATACTTTATGTTCTATTCCCGATATCGTCGGCAATATAATATACTTGACATCACCGTGTTCTGTGACTAATTCATTTAGTAATCGGGTACATTCTCCCGTGGGTGCAACAGGTGCATAAACTAGTAAACCGCCCTTTTCTAGCTTAATTACAGTCATGCGAATTGGCACAACTACATAAAAAATTCCCTGTAATTGGTCGAAAGTCCAAATAGTATCTTTAATAACTTCTTTACGAATAGTGCGACGTTGACCATAAGGATAAATTGGCACAACAGGCCAAAACCGCCAGGAAACATCCTGGGCATGAATTTGTTCTATACTCTCATTTTCCACCACTGTCTGAACCTCCACCAATCCGCTCTATCAAACTGACCCAAAACTATAAAAAAAGAGGATGAAAAGGGGGCTGATATAGTAGCAAAAACTACAGACAGCCTGAATTAAAGATTATAACACTATTAGAATGCTTCTTACACGCAAGTGGATTCCGAAGCCTTTATTTTGCATCAGTTCACTGAGAGGATGTTTTAAAAGTGGGAGGCTGTTGTAAGAAGGCTCACAAAGTATATGCTGGAATTTGTAGATAATAGCACCTTGTGAGCAGATGAGTAAAGCATACCTTAGTAACTTGACATGGAATGGGAATTGATAGCAGAAGAATTTTCATCAGCCAAATCTGGTAGTCCTCCACTCAGTGTAGCAATGTGTGGATATGTTAGGGCTGGTTTTGCCGGTTTTGGTAACGTCTCCCAGAACAGGAAGAAGCCAAAAAAGTTCTCCATCGAGTTCATAATACCCAGAATCAGGTTAAACGATTAAATATCATTTAAAACATCCTCTTAATGGCATGGCACAGGTATTATATAAAACGAGACAGGAGGTGGGGAGTCGAGAGTAAGGGAAATGTATAAAGTTTTTTAACGCTAATCAAATTTAAGTATCAGTCTTGTATTAAGTTTTGATTCTTAAATATCGGGTTCATTCAAAAAATAAAAAGGAAATTAACATGAAATATTCTGGATTAACCTTATGGTTTACAGGGTTAAGTGGTGCTGGTAAAACCACCGTTTCTCAGGGGGTAGAATTGGAGTTAAAAAAACGATGTTGTCGGGTAGAAGTTTTAGATGGGGATGTGGTGAGATAAATCAATATTTTGCTATCATCAACATCTACCACAGATAAAAAACTCTATGCTTACCCAAGAATTACCCAAAACTCAAACCATAAACTGGAAACCCATAATCAAAAAATTTGTTGCAGTCCTGGGAGAAAAAGGTGTAGTACAACGCAAAGAAGAACTCCTTACCTATGAATGTGACGGTTTAACCAGCTATAAACAATGTCCCCCCGTCGCAGTCTTACCAAGAACCACAGAACAAGTATCAGAAATCGTCAAAATTTGCAATCAATTCTCCGTTCCCTTTATTGCTAGAGGTTCGGGAACAGGTTTATCAGGTGGGGCTTTACCAGCAGAAAATTCTGTTTTAATTGTCACTTCATTAATGCGACAAATCTTAAAAATAGACTTAGAAAATCAACGGGCAGTTGTCCAACCCGGAGTAATTAATAGTTGGGTAACTCAAGCAGTTAGCGGCGCTGGTTTTTATTTTGCACCAGACCCTTCTAGTCAAATTATTTGTTCTATTGGTGGTAATATCGCCGAAAATTCTGGGGGAGTACATTGTTTAAAATACGGTGTAACAACAAATCATGTTTTAGGTTTAAAAATTGTCCTTCCTAATGGTGAAATTGTTGATATTGGTGGACAAATTCCCGAAACTCCAGGTTATGATTTAACAGGTGTCTTTGTCGGTTCAGAAGGTACTTTAGGAATTGCGACAGAAATCACTTTAAAAATTCTCAAAACTGCCGAATCAATTTGTGTTTTATTAGCAGATTTTACCAGTGTAGATGCTGCTGCTGCAACGGTTTCTGATATTATCAGCGCGGGCATTATTCCTGGTGGTATGGAAATGATGGATAATATTAGTATTAATGCTGTAGAAGATGTGGTTGCCACTAATTGTTACCCTCGTGATGCCGCTGCTATTCTATTAGTAGAAATTGATGGTTTAGAAGTCGAAGTTTCTGCTAATAAACAGCTAATTAAAGAAATTTGTCAGAAAAATGGAGCGCGAAATGTGACTAGTGCCAGTGACCCGGAAACTAGACTAAAATTATGGAAAGGTAGAAAAGCAGCTTTTGCCGCTGCGGGACATATTAGCCCAGATTATTATGTACAAGATGGTGTAATTCCTCGCACTCAATTACCTTATGTTCTCCAAGAAATTGAGCGGTTGAGTAATCAATATGGTTATCCTATTGCTAATGTTTTTCACGCTGGAGATGGTAATTTACACCCATTAATTTTATTTGATAATTCTGTACATGGAGAATTGGAAAAAGTTGAAGAATTGGGAGGAGAAATTCTCAGATTATGCGTAAGAGTGGGTGGTAGTATTTCCGGTGAACATGGTATTGGTGCTGATAAAAAATGCTATATGCCAGATATGTTTAGTGAATCTGATTTGGAAACAATGCAATGGGTAAGAAAAGTATTTAATCCCCAAAATTTAGCAAATCCTGGTAAGATTTTTCCTACTCCTCGCACTTGTGGAGAAGCGGCAAAAGTATCTATTCAAAAATTCCCAGATGTAGAAAGATTTTAACAAAAAAGTTGGAAATCAGGAATATATACAGCAGTTACCGCTATTATGAAGTACAAATATTAATGATAAAACTCTTGTGGTGCGGGCATCTTGCCCGCATAATATGTACTTTACTCAAGCTAAACTTGCTGTAGCTATTCCTGGTATTATGAAATACAGTTTTGATCACCTGTATTTCCTTCCTAATTCTCTATTTTTCTCTGTCTTTAATTCTTCCTCCTTACTCCTGAGTTCTTACATTTTTCTAATGACTTTACCTAATTGGATTACTTTTTCTCGACTGCTGGGAATACCTTTTCTACTCTACGGTTTATACAATCCTACAAATCAAGCCAAATGGATATGTTTAACTATATTTTTAATTGCGGCTCTAACTGATTGGTTGGATGGATATTTGGCCAGAAAATTGAATCAAATTAGTGAATTAGGTAAATTTCTTGATCCTTTGGTAGATAAATTATTGGTACTTGCACCATTATTAGTGTTAGTAGAATTAGGAAAAATTCCAGCTTGGGGAGTTTTTATAATTTTAGCACGGGAATTAGCGATCGCAGGTTGGCGAGTTAATCAAACCACCATCACTGGTGCAAATATTTGGGGTAAACTGAAAACAGTTAGTCAAATTATTGCCATATCTCTCCTAATTGCTCCCTTATCTCCAATTTGGCAAACTCCTATTTTAATTGCCTTTTGGGTATCGGTAATATTAACGATTATTTCAGGAATAATTTATCTCATTCCTCAAAAAATTAGCGAGTAAAATCAAAGTAGAGCAAATTAAATGTCTAGAATAGAAGGCTTTAGAGTTAGAAATTACAGAGTTATTCGTGATATTACCTTGGGGAAATTGTGGAATACACAAAGTGCCAAGCCATTAACACCAATGACAGCGGTTATTGGTAAGAATGGCGTGGGAAAAAGCACGATTTTTGACATTTTTGGCTTTCTTGCTGATTGCTTGAAAAATGGAGTAGAAGAAGCTTGTTATGCTCATGGTCGTGGTGGGTTTGAAAAAATTCTCTCTCAAGGACAACAGGGAAGTATTGAGTTTGAAATCTATTATAAAGAAGATGGTAATGCCCGACCAATTACTTATGAATTAGCCATAGATATTGACTCATTTCAAAGACCTTATGTAAAAAAAGAGAGACTGAGACAACGCAGAATAGGACAACCTAAGGGACAACCTTTTTCTTTTTTAATTCTCAATGAAGGCAGAGGAATCGCATGGAAAGGTGAACAACAAGGTAAGCAAGATGATTTTGATGTGTCAGATTTAATGGATAAAATCCAAAGAGGTGAAGCAGAAGAAGAAACTAAAGAAACCGAAGTAGTTGAACTTGATGATCCGCGAAAACTGGGAATTGCTACTTTAGGTTCACTTAAACAACATCCCCGAATTTCTATGTTTAGAAGATTTATTGAAGGGTGGTATTTAAGCTATTTTACACCAGATGCTGCCCGCAGTTTACCTCTAGCCGGACCACAAAAGCATTTGAATATTCATGGAGATAATTTAGGTAATGTAGTTCAATTTATGGAAAGAGAACATCCCAAAAAGTTTCAATCCATACTGGAAAAAATAGCGAATAAAATTCCCGGTGTCAATAAGATTAGCACTTACCCAAGTCCAGATGGAAGACTGCTTTTGTGTTTCAACGACAAGGGATTTCAAGACCCATTTTATTCTCAACAAATGTCAGATGGTACACTCAAAGTATTTGCCTATCTTCTGATGTTAGAAGACCCTTCACCACCACCATTTTTGTGTATCGAAGAACCGGAAAATGGACTTTATCATAAACTTTTAGAAACCCTAGCCAGAGAATTTCGAGAACACACTAGAGGTCAGAAAGGTGGGTCACAAATATTTGTGACAACACATCAACCATATTTTGTAGATGCTCTTGAACCTGAAGAAGTTTGGGTATTAGAAAAGGGTGAGGATGGATTTGCTAAAATTAAGCGGGCTAGTGAAGATCCTCTGATAAATAATCTTGTTTCTGAGGGTTTGCCCCTGGGTGGACTTTGGTACAGTGACTATTTGGACGCAAGGTGAATATATGCACTTTGAGATATTAGTTGAGGATATTTCTGGCAAAACTACTCTTGATATTCTTGTTCCAAAAATTATTAACCCCGAACAACACACATTTACAGCACTTCCCGGTGTTATGAGGTACATATCTAGCGGGCAAGATGCCCGCACCACAAGAGTTTCATGATTCAACTTTGTACTTCATCAGATCGGAAACCG
>NZ_KE384685.1:219858-220483 GCF_000426925.1 Dolichospermum circinale AWQC310F
TCATGCTTAAAAAGGAATAGGGCATATTCCTAAAAATCTCACATCTAATTCTGATCCCAAAAAACGAATTTTGCTCGACCAATTACCGCGACTTATTCAAGGCTATGGTAAAACATTTGCCAGTTATCCCCGTTTAAGTGAGCAGTAAAGCAAGAAATGGCAATAAAAAACCCTGGCGAAACTGACCAGGGTTAATTAGGAGAAAATTTGAATGACGATTAGATACAAATACCGAAGCGGGAAATTTTAGCTAACCCCCAAGGTAATTAGAACTATAGAAGTTAAAAATAATATTGCTACTACACCTTGAAAGGCATAGGTTCTTTGTTGCGCTTTTGTAGGAAATTCTGCGTAGTAAAGTTTGGGTTCTTTGGCATAGTTGTTAAGAATGCCTTTTTCATCACTGGTGGTATACATAATGTTTTTTTTTGGGTTTGTTACTTTATGTAAACTAATATAACAATATCTTTACAAAGTGTCAATAGAACTTGACAAAAAAATAATTGATGCTAGAAGTAAGTGCTGCTTACCTGGAAGCACCAAAAAAAATCTCGGTGACAGCAGCCATAAAAAAACCCACCTGCGCGGGTTTCCAGTGGAAAGTTAGCAAAGGTGGTTGAAAATC
>NZ_KE384685.1:220523-221279 GCF_000426925.1 Dolichospermum circinale AWQC310F
CACAAAATGTTTTAGCAGTTTACAAAGAAGTTGTGAACTGCTTGTGAATTTACCCATAACTTTGCCGTCAACAACACTATAACCCTCATTCTTGCGTCAGCTAATTTTGGATGAAATTGACAGCATTGTTAAAATTAAATCAACTAACCCAGAGCCAAACTGACCCCAAGCAACTGCAAACCGTAGGAGATAACGAACCATGATCCCAGCCAAAGACAACGCCACTCACCTCACCCCAGAAGAATATTTCACTTGGGAAGAAAAGCAACTAGAAAAACACGAACTGATCGACGGTCAAGTTTACGCCATGACTGGCGGTAGCGTTAATCATAGCCGCATTGCAATTCGATTTGCGACTATGGTTGATACCCATTTAGACGCTAGTAGTTGCATAATAGGTAACTCTGACCTGAGAGTTAATATTGTTGGCACAAATAACTACACCTATCCCGATATTAGCGTCACCTGCGATGATCGCGATAAAACCACAACCCAATATATTACCTACCCCTGCTTAATCATTGAAGTTCTCTCAAAAACTACCGAAGCCTACGACAGAGGCGGCAAATTCAGAATGTATCAAAATAACCCAGTCTTGAAAGATTACCTGTTGGTTAGTTCCACTGCGATGGAAATAGATTTGTATCACAAAAATGATGCAGGACAATGGATGATTATTAACTATGGAGAAGGAGTTTAGCTAGTTAAATATTTGCCAACTAATACTAACTAATGCTATGCTTTTCTTATGGCATA
>NZ_KE384686.1:0-30359 GCF_000426925.1 Dolichospermum circinale AWQC310F
GATTTCATTGTTACCGTTTAATCTGGATTGATTACTTACACTCGGATTTTTCACGAACAATAACTTAGTCTATTAATTAGACTAATGTGGGGAAGTTTGACTTCCTCGCTTTTTTTGCTCACTTTCCATGATTTTACTGGAAGCGATCGCTTTTTGGTTTGAGAATATAATGATCATATATTTTACTGATAATTAAAGGGTTACTTAAAAACTGGTTTCCTTTTACATTAAGGCTTTAATTCTCCTTTGGATCTCAAAATCAACGAACGGACAGTATTAACGCCAATTTAGGCTTAATCTAGGCTTAATCTAGGCTTAATTTTCTTTAATTAGCATTATGTTACACTCTTTAGTGTCACTAAAAAAGTTACATTATAATAAGGTATTTTAGTCGTTTCTATTCTACCAATTTTATCACCAGGATCTAAAAACGATGCCTAACCAAGCCCCGACCAACTTAACCCTTAACAACAGTGCCATTTCTCGGACAATTCAAGAAGGTGAAACAATAGTCATTGATTTCATCAGCCAAGACCCAGTTACAGGAAAGACCTTTACCTATGAATTAGTATCAGGGGATGGTGACACCGACAACAGTTTATTTACCATTGTTGATAATCAACTCATAGCTAATACTGTACTTGACTTTGAAACCAAAAACAGTTACAGCATTAGAGTCAAGCAAATAGACCAAAATGGGTTACCCTCTCAACAACAATACAATATTAACGTTAACGACATTAACGAAGCACCCACCGATTTATCTTATGACAACACCACTGACACCACTACAATTGATGAAGGTCAAACAGATGGTGTAATTGGTAATCTCATCAGCACTGACCAAGATACAGGAAGCACTTTTACTTATAGCTTAGTTACAGGAGATGGTGACACCGACAACAGTTTATTTAGTATTGTTGGTAATCAACTCATAGCTAATACTGTATTTGACTTTGAAACCCAAACAAGTTACAGCATTAGAGTCAAAACCGAAGACCAAGGTGGGTTATCTTTTGAGAAGGCTTTGACTATCAACGTTAACGACGTTAACGAAGCACCCACCGATTTGTCTTATGACAACACCACTGACACTACCGCAATTGATGAAGGTAAACCCATTGGTACAGTAGTTGGTAATCTCATCAGCACTGACCAAGATACAGGAAGCACTTTTACCTATAGCTTAATTACAGGGGATGGTGACACTGACAACAGTTCATTTACCATTGTTGATAATCAACTCATAGCAAATATTGTATTTGATTTTGAATCCCTCCAAACAAGTTACAGCATTAGAGTCCAAACCACAGACCAAGGTGGGTTAACCTTTGAGAAACAATTAAATATTAACGTTAATGACATTAACGGTCCAACGGATTTATCATTTGACAACACCACTGACACCACTACAATTAATGAAGGTCAAACAGATAGTGTAATTGGCAATCTCATCAGCACTGACCCAGATACAGGAAGCACTTTTACCTATAGTTTAGTATCAGGGGATGGTGACACCGACAACAGTTCATTTAGTATTGTTGATAATCAACTCCAAACCAACTCTGTATTTAACTTTGAATCTAAAAACAGTTACAGGATTAGGGTCAAAACCACAGACCAAGATGGGTTATCCTTTGAAAAACCATTAACCATTGGTGTCAGTAACGTTAACGAACGTCCTACCGACTTAACACTCTCTAATAGCACAGTTGCGGAAAACAAGGCTGTTGGTACAGTGGTTGGTAATCTCACCACCACAGACCCAGATACAGGAAACACCTTTACTTATAGTTTAGTATCAGGAACAGGTGCAACGGATAATAGTTTATTTACTATTGTTGATAATCAACTCCAAACCAACTCTGTATTTAACTTTGAATCTAAAAACAGTTACAGGATTAGGGTCAAAACCACAGACCAAGGTGGGTTATCCTTCGAGAAACAATTAACCATTGGAGTCAGCAACGTTAACGAAACTCCTACCAATTTAACTCTTAGCAACAGCACCGTTGCGGAAAACCAAGTTAGTGGTACAGTGGTTGGTAATCTTTCCACCACAGACCCAGATACAGTAAACACCTTTACCTATAGTTTAGTATCAGGAACAGGTGCAACTGATAATAGTTTATTCACTATTACCAATAATCAACTTAAAACCAACGCTGTCTTTGACTTTGAAACCAAAAACAGTTACAGGATTCGAATCAAAACCACAGACCAAAGTGGGTTATCTTTTGAGAAACAATTAACCATTGGAGTCAGTAACGTTAACGAAGCTCCAGTTATAACCAGCGCTGCTACAGCCACCTTCGCTGAAAACGGTACACGAACAGTTTATACCGTCACCGCCACCGACGTAGATGCAGGTACAACCCTCACCTATAGCTTATCCGGTGCTGATGCTAACCTATTTAATATCAATAACCGTGCTGTCACCTTCAAAACTGCTCCTAACTTTGAAGCACCTAGTGATAACGGTGCAAATAACGTTTATAACATCAACGTTATCGCTAGTGATGGTACATTAACCGACACAGAACCCGTAGCTATTACCGTTACCAACGTTAACGAACCACCCACATTAGATAGACCTAGTAGTGGTAATCCTTTCGTTATAAAAGGTGACAATAATGACAAAAAAAGACTAGAAGTTAAATTAACAGGATACAGTTCCAAACTCAATAGTGAGCTAGGAGTATTTACTGTTGATGATGCCGATGGTAAAATAGATGGTATTGCACCCGGTGCACCAGGTTATACCGATAAGGCGTTACAACGTGGTCAGGTAATTTTCTCTCTCCTTGGTAATTCTCCCGTTGGATTTGATCAATCTCGTCTCAGCAGGTTATTAGAATTTAATTCTAATAGTAAATTGAGATTCTATTTGGTTAAGGATGGTTCAACGGATTCTGTACTCAACAATACCACTCCCAAAAGTAATGTCCTCTTTGATATTCCTTCTAATGTTAGGACTACTACTTTAGGAAATGGCTTCTCTCTGGCTTGGGAAGATGGTTCTGGTAATGCAACTGGGTTTGAAGATTTGCGGGTAACAATTACCCCAACTGATGCACGTATAGCCCCGGGTACAAGTGTGCAAAACAAACCCCAAAGAGAATTACTAGATTTGCGGGGTAGCAATACTCCGGTAACAGCTAACTTTGTTGTCAACCGAGAGGCCGCTTATAACAACTTCGTTGGTTTTTATAAAGTCAATGATGAGAATGGAGGTATTGATACCGATGGTAATGGTACTATTGATGTCCGTCCAGGAGACGCTAATTATGCTCAAGCCGCTCTGAAAACGCGTGTTTCTGACCTTGCTTTGACTGTCAATAACAATGGAACTGCGAATTTTAACAATAAGACTCTTCAAGGTAATTCTATCTTTGCGCCATTTATTATCACTAATGGTGGTACACCCGATAATTACGACAATATCAACTCCAGGATTTACTTCGCCTTCGGCGCTGCTAACTCAGACAAAGTTGATCATGTGCGGCTTTTAGGTGATAATACCTTTGGTTTTGAAGACCTAGCGGGTGGTGGTGACAACGACTTTAATGATGTCATTGTTAAGGTCAACTTGCCAGTATAGGTAAAATAAGCTGTAATAGCTGATTTTGGGTTTATGATCTACACCCCTGACCTTCTCCTCACTTGGGGAGGGTGGGGTGTTTTTGTACTTCATGCAGTTGAAATCTGCTATTAGATTCCTGATTTCTTCCAGGGGGGATCTCAATTCAATTCCTGATCTCAAAATTTATAACTCAAAACCTGAATTTCTGTATTTTCCGGTAAATTCTGGGAGTTAATTACTATAGAGTCACTATTACTTCGGCGGATATTAACACCCTGCATTAAAGTCAAAAAATCATCTACTGGGGTGATGTCACACTGGTTTGTATCAGCGGCTGGAGTGCGGTAATGGGTGGGAATAACTAACTTAGGATTTAAGACGGTAATGGCTGCTTTTGCTTCTTGAGCATTGTAAGCTTTAGCACTACCACCTACAGGAATAAATAATACATCAGGACGACCCATAAGGATTTTTTGTTCTAGGGTCAGGGGAGCAGCACAACCCCCTAAATGCAGTAAATTCAGTCCTGCTATGGTGAATTTCCAAGCCAGATTTTTCCCGAATCGTTTTCCATTGTGACGATCATGGTCTGTGGTAATTCCTTGAAAATTAACACCCCTAAATTCGTAAACCCCCGGTTGATAAACTAATTTGGGATTTCCCGGTAGTCCTGCTACATAACCTTCGTCTAATAATTGACTACTAATTAATACCAAATCTGCCGCGACCTTTGGGGGACGATACTTAGCTGTACAACCCAAGGTGCGAAAGGGATTAATGAGAATTTTGACATTTCCAGTGGTGAATAAAAAGCAAGTATGACCTAACCACTGAATTGATACATTACTAGACTGGGCATTTACTGAAACTGGCAAACCTAAATTAGTAATTACAGCCGTTATTAGACCCGCCCCAGTATAGCCTATCAACTGTCGTCTTTTCATCTGTATTTTCGCTTTACAAGGTTCGCAGAAAATTTCTGAGTAATTCCTTACCCAAAGAAGTTAAAACACTTTCTGGATGAAATTGGACTCCTTGAATGTGAGGATAGTTCCGGTGTCTGACACCCATAATTGTACCATCTTCTACCCAAGCAGTAATTTCCAATACTTCTGGACAAGTTTCCCGCTCAATTACCAAACTATGATACCTGGTGGCGGTCAAGGGATTTTCTAACCCTTGAAAAATTCCTATCCCCTTGTGTGATACCTGGGAGGTTTTTCCGTGCATTAATTCTGGTGCAGAAACTATTTTACCACCGAAGACCTGACCAATACTTTGATGTCCTAAACACACCCCTAAAATCGGTAATTTTTCGCCAAATTGAGCGATCGCATCTAAGGAAATTCCCGCATCTTCTGGACGACCAGGACCAGGGGAAATGACTATTGCATCTGGGTTTAAGGTTCTAATTTCATCTACAGTCATCTTATCATTTCGTACGATTTGGATATCATTAGCTACAGGAAAATCGGCGGCTAATTCTCCCAAATACTGCACTAAATTATACGTAAAACTGTCGTAATTATCAATGACTAATATCACAATTTTTGCCTAATTTCATCTTCAAATATTCAAGACGTTTCTAGGAAACGTCTCTATTACAACCCACTATCTAGAAATTGGACAGGATTAAAGTCGCTAAAGGAGGCAATAATAGTATAGTTGCGACTAATAATGCTACTAAAGCGGAAATAAGTACAGCCCCAGCCGCACAGTCTTTAGCAATTTTTGCCAATTCATGGTAAGATTGTTTCACCGTTAAGTCTACAATAGACTCAATGGCAGTATTCATTAACTCTAAGGTCAAAACTAAACCGCTGGTAACAGCAATTATAGCTATTTCCACTGTTTCTAAACGTAAGAATACACTCAAACTAATAGCCAAGGCGCAGACGGCTAAATGAATGCGAAAATTACGTTGAGTCTGAAAACCATAGGTAATTCCAGCCCAAGCATACTTAAAACTAACAAATAAATTAGAGGCAATTTGCCAGGAAAGTTCCCTGTCTTTAGACACAAGCGGTGGTAAGCTGTTACTTGTTGGTGATGACGAAAGTTTTGAGGGCATAGATAAAAAAATATGATATGTGACAGAGTGAGAATCTACCGATTTTCATAGCCGGATCAACTTTGAAGCAATTGTAGGCTATTTTAAATAGCGACACTATGAAGTAATCACTAAGATTCCCAATTTTAAATATACATATACTAGACCTCTAAGTTAATAATCATACCTATCTTCTCAAGTAAGATAACTTGTTGCTGTAGCATTTCCATCAAACTTTTTTCATCAGGATGATCCCATCCTAACAAATGCAATAAACCATGAGCCGTTAACCAAGCTAATTCTGTAGATAAGCTATGTTCCTGCTGTTGTGCTTGTCGCTGTGCTGTGTTTACAGAAACAATAATATCACCTAAATACAAGGGCATAGATATCAGCATTTCTTCGCTTCGTGGTAAATTTGCTTCTAGGGATGCAAAAGCTAAAACATCAGTAGGTTTATCCTGTTCACGGTATTGGGAATTGAGGGTTTGAATTTCCGTATCAGTTGTCAACCGCAAACTAACCTCATAACTAGGTGCAGTTGGTAGATAATCATTAAGAATTTCTAACCACTCCTGAAACCAATTTTCCCAAGTTTCGGGAGAAATTAGGGAAAAGTCGTCAACACAATTTTCTAAATATAATTCCACTGGTAAAGCCACAATTTTTCCCCCTTAGCGGGTCAGATACGCTAAACCAACGAGGACAGATAATAGTCCTACAGCAGTTAACGCGAAGTGTTTGAGGGAAGTACCGCCTTTTCTAACCATGTTCCGCATGGCCAGCTTAACATAGCTGGGTTGGGGTTCTTTAGTAGGGGACTTGTCCATAGTTAATTTCTCCAATAATTTCCTTTATTACTTTAACAGGTTACGGGGAAATTAGGAGTCGGGAGTGCAGACTATTAAGTAGGTTGGTGTTAAAAATTGTCGTTATGACAAGGGAACAGGGAACAGGGAACAGGGAACAGGTTTTGGGCAACTTTACTTTTGGTTACTTATGTTGGTTTTTTCCGTTCATATACTTAACCTAAATTAAGCTATTACACAGCTAAATTAGACAATCCTCATATATAGCAATTCTCAACAAGACGTAAATACCTCTTTTTTTCTCTCTACCTCTGGGTTCTCTGTGTCCTCTGTGGTTCGTTCCCAAAAAGAGGATTGCTATTTTTAATCGCTGGCTATCCTGATTCTGATAGTATAACTAAGCGTCCCCTGCTTTCCCTAAGCTTCTACTATCTGATTTTCTTGTCTTAAATAGGCTTGAATAAACATATCAATCTCACCATTCATGATATCGGTAATGGCTGTTGTTTCTACGTTTGTACGCAGGTCTTTAACCATCTGATAAGGATGAAATACATAGTTACGGATTTGATTACCCCAGGAGGCTTCTACCATATCACCGCGAATTTCCGCTATTTCTTGGGCGCGTTGTTCTTTGGCTATAATTAGTAGTTTAGCTTTAAGACGAGCTAGGGCTTTTTCTTTATTTTGCAGTTGTGACCGTTCTTCTGTACAACGGACTGCTATCCCTGTGGGAATGTGAACTATGCGGACTGCGGTTTCTACTTTGTTGACGTTTTGTCCACCTTTACCACCAGAACGGGTGGTGGTAATTTCTAAATCTTTTTCGGGAATGTCTAATTTGACGGTATTATCTATTTGTGGCATCACTTCAACTCCCGCAAAACTGGTTTGTCGTTTACCGTTAGCATTAAAGGGAGAAATTCGTACTAAGCGATGAGTACCCATTTCAGAACGCAAATAACCATAGGCGTAGCGTCCGGTTATTTCTAGGGTGGCGGATTTAATGCCCGCTTCGTCACCTTCTGATTCTTCTGCTAAGGTAACTTTATAATCATGATCTTCTCCCCAACGGGTATACATCCGCATTAACATAAATGCCCAGTCTTGCGCGTCTGTACCACCAGCACCAGCGTTAATTGTTAAGACTGCACCTTTATCGTCGTAGGGTCCAGAAAGTAGTTGTTGTAATTCCCATTGATCTAAATCATGATTGAGTTTTTTAATGGTAGACTCGGCTTCTTGTAATAGCGCTGTGTCTGTTTCTAGTTCCAATAGTTCAACAACTACCCTAGTATCGTCTAAATGGGAATGCCACTGGTAATATTGCTCTAAATGGGACTTTAGATCATTGAGTTCTTGTAGAGTGTTTTGGGCTTGGGTTTGGTCTTCCCAAAATTCTGTTTGGGCGGAAATTTGTTCTAAGTCGTGAATTTTGGCTTGGAGTGCGGGTACGTCAAAGATAGTCCTGGGTTTTACCCAGGCGGCTAGACAATGTTTCGATTTCGCGTTTTAGTTCTAATACGTCCATAATTTTGGCTACTGGCAGGGATGTGATATCTTTGGCGAGTTAATTGGATAACTGGTATTTTATATTTTACTGGATTTTGGTGAGAAAAAAGAATGGGTTACAATTATATCATATATATCATATATATCATAGATTTTGGCTTGGGGTATTCTGGGCTTTTGTGCGGGCTTCTATAGCTTGTTGGTAGTCTGGTTTATATTCTATAGCTTTATCGTAGGATGCGATCGCCTCTTTGTATTGTTGCATATTTAATAGCGCATTGCCGCGACTATACCAACTTTGATAATGATTGGGTTTATAACGGATAGCTTTATTATAGGATGCGATCGCTTCTGGATATTTTTGCAAACTATATTGTGTATTTCCTAGATTATACCACAGTAAATAATCATTTCCCTTTAAGGAAATAGCTTTTTTATAAGATTCTATGGCTTCTGGATAACGTTTAACTTGATGTAATGCCCAACCTCGATTATACCATACTTGATACCGTCGAGGATTGGATTTAATCACTTGGTTAAAAGAATCAATGGCCTCTGGATATCTACGTAATGTCATCAAGATATTACTTCTTGATAACAAAGTGGCAAAGTTACCCTGATTGTATTTTAGCACCTGATCATAAGCTTGCAGAGCAAATTCATAACGATTTAAATTCACGGAACAATTACCTAAATTATACCAAGCTAATTCATGATCTGGTTTTAATTCTATGGTTTTTTTATAAGCTGTAATTGCTTCCTCATACTGTTTAAGATTTTGTAATGCCAATCCTTTTTTGTACCATAATTCAGAATTATCAGGTTGTAAATTAATTGCTTGTTCATAAGCCTTAACTGCATTATTATAGTTATTAATTTTTATAAAAACATCCCCTTTAGCTTGCCAAACTTCAGGAGCATCATTTTTGAGTTCTAAAGCTTGATCAAAAGTGGCAAGTGCTTCCGAATAACGTTTGAGATTTACTAAAACCAACCCGCGATTATTCCAAGCTTCTAAATAATTAGGTTGAAGTTGAATAGCCTTATCATAGACTATTAAAGCTTGTTCATATTTCTTTAATTGAAATAATGCTTGACCTTGACCATACCAAGCTTGAGGATAATCAGGTTTAATATCTCTGGCTTTTTCATAAACTGTTAAAGCTTCTTGATAGCGTTGTAATTGCAGCAGAGTATTTGCCTCATGATATAATCCTATGGCATTTTTATTATTAATGCGATTAATTATAAATATTCCACCTACAGCACCAATAACTAACACAAATATCCCCAAAGGTAATTTCCAGAATATCCCTTTTTTAACTGGGGAATTTTTAACTTGATTTGGTAAAATTGCGGGAGAAAAAACTATTGTTTCCGATGTATTTTCATGCAAATTTTGTAAAGCTTGTAATGCTATTGTCGCAGAGGCATAACGTTGTCGAAAATCATAACATACCATTTTATTTAAAAATTGAGCAAATTCTGGGGATACCGTGGCGGAATTTTGCCAAATAATTTCATTAGTTTCGGGATCTTTTTCTAATTGTTCAGGGGATAATCCTGTTAAAGCTTGAATAGCAATAATTCCCAAAGCATAAATATCACTACTAAATTTGGGTGTTCCTTGTGCCTGTTCTCCGGGAGTATAACCAGGTGTGCCAATAGCGACAGTAGACTTAGTAATATCAGGGGAATTTACTAATTTAGTCGTAATTTGTTTAACTGCACCAAAATCAATTAAAATTAGTTTACCATCTTGTTGTCGTCTCAGAATATTCCGAGGGTTAACATCACGATGAATTACTTTTTGTTGATGTACAAAATCCAAAATTTCTAAAATTTCTTGTACTAGGGAAATTACCTGATTTTCAGTAAAAATTGTACCTAGATTTAATTCTTGACTAAGGTTATTACCTACAATAAGTTCTTGCACCAGATAAAATTCGGCATTTTCTTCAAAGTAAGCTAAAAGTTGGGGAATGCGGTCATGAGTCCCTAATTTATATAAAACTTGGGCTTCTGTGTCAAACAACCTTCTGGCTATTTCCAAAGTAGCAATATCACTAGACTGAGGTTTAAGTTTCTTAACTACACACTGCGGTAAACCGGGTAAATGAGTATCATTAGCAACATAAGTTTCGCCAAATCCGCCACCTCCCAGGTAATTAGTAATTTGGTATCTGCCCACAAGGGTGTTTCCTAGCATTTTATCAACCTATTTGAATAATATGTTATGTTATGACTATTTTGCCACACAAAAATGAGAAGATTTTAATTTTCCAATGCCAAATTATAAGCTTCAACTAATAAATCAATGCCAGTAATTACCTCACCGACAACAATAGCAAAGGATGATAACTTTTTGTGACAGTTGCGTAAGTCCTATTTTTATCAAAAACAACTAACCTGATTGTAGTAAGAACTTTAGTTCTTACTTCGAGAAGTTACGGGCATAAGATCAGGGCTAGAGCCCTGACTACAAATAAAGAATGATAACTTTTTGTGACAGTTGCGTAAGTCCTAACGACTATTTTGCTACGCAAAAATAACAGATGAATGAGGAGATAGAGAATAGGGGATAGGGAACAGATTTTAATTTTCCAATGCAGAATTATAAGCTTTAACTAATAAATCAATGCCAGTAATTGCTCCACCCACAACAACAGCATTAGCACCTAAATCTAAGGCTTTTTTGGCCATTTGTGGTGAAGAAATACCACCCTCACAAATCACAAAAGTGTCAAGATTTTCTACTATTTTAGTCAGTAATTCCCAACCAGGAGGAGAAAAGTCTTGAGTTTCCCCAGTATAGCCAAAAAGAGTAGTTCCCACAATATCCGCACCCGCATTAACTGCTAATTGTGCTGCTTGATATGTATCTATATCTGCCATAACCGGCTTATTTAATTGATCATGAATCAAATTAATAATATTTGCTAACTTTTCATCACCGGGACGATATCTAGTAGTAGCATCTATAGCTATAATATCAGCACCAGCTGCCGCTACGGCCACAGCGTGATGAAATTGTGGTGTAATATATACATCAGAACCAGTTATTACTTGTTTCCAAAGTCCGATAATGGGAACTTGGACTTTTTTCCGCACCGCTTGGATATGAATAGGTGTGTCAATTCTCACTCCTACAGCCCCATTATTTACTGCTGCTTGTGCCATTGCAGAAATTACATAAGGATCATGTAATGGTGAGTTTATGGGCGCTTGACAGGAAACGATTAATCCTTTTGGTAAGTTAATCATGTTTTATTTTAACAGAGAAATGAGGGTTTGAGGAATATTTTCCGTTATCAGAAAAAAGCTATAGTTTAATTTATTTGTATTTGCATGAATTCCCGCAATTCATCAAGACTATTTACAGTTAAAATGCTCCTTTGGATGTTTTTTAATTGTTCTAAATCAGCAACCTGTGATATTTTAGGCATAAACTGTAAACCTTCTTGACTAAATTTTATCTCTAGACTTAGTTCAATGGATGACAGTATAGCTCGTCTTTCACCCCGTTTTTCACCTTCTCTGAAAATCTGTTGATACCAAGGAGACTCTTGTAATATTGCCATATCCCACCTCAGGATTTGTTGAAGCGCTATCTAGTACAATAGTAGGGGCTGTTGGGTTTCGTTCCGATTGCTCCGCAACGCTAAAGCGAACAACCCAACCTACAATAAATGTTATTTTTTGCATAAAGGGAACGATAGAGACATATTTACTGATGAATTTATTTATTGCCTTATTTAAGGATAACGTTAAAAAGCTCCCAAATTTCCCAACTCAAAATTTTCATTATTTCCATTATTAATTACCAATTATGCACCGTATAAATGCTACTGCTGGAGGCTGGAATCAGTCGGAGGGTTTATTTTTCCTAGAACAAACTATAGCACCCTTTGTATTGATTACAGCAGCAGATACTGATATTCAAACTCTAGGAACTGTAGTTTCTAAATTACCTAATGAATTTCCAGAAATTCGAGTCGCTAATTTATTACAACTACAACAACAAATCAGTATAGATGATTATAGCGAACAAGTATTAGAATCAGCGCAAGTAATTGTTCTGCGTCTTATTGGTGGAAGTTCTTATTGGAATTATGGTCTAGAAGTTATACAGGAAATTGGAGAACGTAATGGTACAACCCTAATTATAATGCCAGGAGATGACGGACTTGATCTTGATTTAATCTCGAAATCTACAATTGCTCCAGAAATTGTCCAGAAAATCTGGCAATATTTTCAAGAAGGTGGTACAGAAAATTTCCTCAATGCTTTAAAATTTATCGCTGATACGGCTTTATTAACAGAATTTAATCCTCCACCTCCACAAACTGTTCCCCGTGTGGGTTTGTATGAGTGGAAAGAAGAAAAAAAAGAAATTTTACCAATTCAGCCAAAAGTTGGGATTTTGTTTTATCGCGCTCATTATTTATCAGGAAATACTAAAGTTATTGATGCTTTGTGTAATGCTTTGCTAGAGAAAAATCTACAACCTGTACCAGTTTTTGTCTCTTCATTGCGTGAACCGGGTGTAAGAGATAAATTATGTGAATGGTTTACAGATCAAAATGGGGTAAATATTAGTTTATTAATGAATACCACCAGCTTTTCCTTAGCGCAATTAGAAACAGAAATACCGCAAATTGAACTTTGGGAAAAATTAGATGTCCCGGTTTTGCAAGTAATTCTTTGTGCTAGTTCCATTGAACAATGGGAATCAGAATCACAAGGTTTAACACCCCGTGATATTGCTATAAATGTGGCCTTACCAGAAGTAGACGGACGGATTATTAGTAGGGCTGTATCCTTCAAAACTTTGCAAACTAGAAATCACAAATTAGAAACCGATATTGTAGTTTATGAACCCTTGAGCGATCGCATTCAATTCGTCACCCAACTAGCTGCAAATTGGGTACGATTGCGGGTAAAAATGCGCTCAGAACGGCAAGTAGCCTTAATTTTAGCAAATTACCCCAACACCAACGGTCGCCTTGCCAATGGCGTAGGATTGGACAGTCCTGCTAGTTGTGTAGAAATTCTCAAAGCTTTAAAATTAGCTGGTTATAAAGTAGGAAATATTCCCGAAACTGGAGATGAATTAATTCAAATTCTCACATCTAGCATCACCAATGATCCCGAAGGAAGAGATTGGAAACCAATAAATCAAAGTCTTTCAGCAGCCGAATATCAAAAATATTTTGCTACTTTACCTGCAAATATACAACAAGAAATAATTGAACGGTGGGGAGCAGTAGAAACAATTGAAAATTGGGCAATTTCGGGAATTAAATTTGGGAAAATTTTTGTAGGCATTCAACCATCAAGAGGTTATGATCTTGATCCGAGTTTAAATTATCATGCACCAGATTTAGAACCAACACATAATTATTTAGCCTTTTATCATTGGCTGCGAGAATCCTTTACTGCGGATGCCATAATTCATCTAGGAAAACATGGTAACTTAGAATGGCTACCGGGTAAAAGTGTCGCCTTATCTAATAATTGTTATCCAGAAATTGCCTTAGGACCAATGCCCCATTTATATCCATTTATTGTCAATGATCCTGGTGAAGGTTCACAGGCCAAAAGACGCGCCCAAGCAGTAATAATTGATCACCTAACACCGCCCATGACACGGGCGCAATTATATGGACCATTGCAACAAGTAGAAAACCTCATTGATGAATATTACGAAGCCGAAAGTTTAGATCCTTCCAGATTAGCAATAATCAGCGATCGCATCAAAGAACTAGTCATCAAAGAAAACCTATATAAAGACTTAGGAATTACCAACCCCAAAGACATCACCAACTTTGAAAACCTAATCTTAAACTCCCTAGACGGTTACTTATGCGAACTCAAAGAAGCCCAAATCCGCGACGGCCTACACATATTCGGCCAATGTCCCCAAGGAACCCAACTAAGAGACTTAATAATAGCGATCGGCCGCATCCCCAACCGCTATTCTATAGGCATTACCCGCACCATAGCCAAACAATGGGGTTTAGACATAGATCCCCTCACCGACGACCTATCCACCCCCCTCTCTGCGCCTCTGCGCCTCTGCGAGAGACTTAAATCCTGTCACATCATAGGGGATGTCGTTGAACTCCTAGAAATAGAAGCCGCCCATTTAGTAGAACAAATCATAGCCGGAAAAACCACCGAAAACTGGATCAGCGACAAACTCCTCCCGTCCCTGCAAAAAACTAGTGAAGAAATCACCAACCTGCTCCGGGGACTTGACGGAAAATACGTTAAAAGTGGTGCTTCCGGCGCACCCACACGAGGCCGTCCCGAAGTTCTGCCCACAGGTAAAAACTTTTACGCCGTTGATATTCGTGCCATTCCCACGGAAACAGCCTGGGATATCGGCAGAAAAGCGGCTGAAACCCTGATTGAAACCTACACCCAAGCAAATGGAGAATATCCTAAAACTCTGGCTTTATCGGTGTGGGGTACGGCTACCATGCGGACTGGTGGTGATGATTTAGCGGAGGCTTTAGCTTTGCTCGGTGTTAAACCTGTGTGGGATGGTGTAGCGCGACGGGTGATAGATTTTGAAATATTACCTTTGGCGGTTGTGGGTCGTCCCCGTGTGGATGTTACTCTGAGAATTTCGGGTTTTTTCCGGGATGCTTTTCCTAATTTAATCACTTTATTTGATCAAGCTGTAAAAGCGGTTTCCGCCTTAAATGAACCCCCTGATCAAAATCCCCTCGCAGATATGGTTCGTCAAGAAACTGAACAATGGACTCAACAGGGTTTATCTTTAGAAATAGCACAAGAGCGATCGCAATATCGCGTTTTTGGTTCTCAACCAGGTGCTTATGGGGCGGGACTCCAAGGTTTAATGGCTTCCCAAAATTGGCAAAATGACGAGGATTTAGCCCAAGCTTACACAAATTGGAGCGCTTACGCCTATTCTTCTGGTCAGGAAACAGGGAATAAGAATGTGGAAGCTTTTGAACAACGTTTAAAGCAAATGCAAATCGTCCTCCACAATCAAGATAACCGCGAACATGACTTACTTGATTCTGATGATTATTATCAATTTCAAGGGGGTTTAACCGCCGCTGTGCGTTCTCTTCAGGGTAAAAATCCCCAAACCTATTTTGGCGATAATTCCAATACACTCCAGCCCAAAATTCGCCAACTTAGTTCAGAAATTGCCAGGGTGTACCGAACGCGAGTCGTTAATCCTAAATGGATAGCTGGAGTTATGCGTCACGGTTATAAGGGTGCATTTGAAATGGCCGCAACGGTAGATTTTCTTTTCGCTTACGATGCTACAGCCCAATGTGTGGAAGATTATATGTATCAAGGTGTCTTTGAAGCATATTTAGAAGATGCCACTGTTCGTGAATTTATTCACAACAAAAACCCTTGGGCGTTACGTGATATTGCGGAAAGACTACTAGAGGCAAACCAGCGCGGTTTATGGCAAGATGTAACTAGACAAACACTAGAAAACCTCCGCAATTTAGTCCATCAAGCAGAAGCCACCATCGAAGAAAAATAACTTAGCAATTGGTAACGGGTAGTTAATTTCTGTCACCTATTCCCTGTTCCCTGTTCCCTGTCACCTCTCTTAGTTTCTAAATAGGCATTAACGCCCTTTGGCACTTAGGGCATACAGCATGAATAGTCATTTGACAATCTAATAAATGATAACCTTCTTTTTGCGCTGTTTTTCCCCCAATTTTTAAAATAGAGTCATTTTTAAACTCGATAGTCGAGTTACAGCGCACACAAATTAGGTGATGATGGTGATGGGGATAAGGTTGATTGATTTCATAATGTTTATGTCCTTCCCCCAATTCTAACTCTCGCAAAATCCCCATTCTCGCCATTAACTTTAAAGTCCGGTAGATAGTTGATAAACTAATACCTTCACCGTCAGTTTCTAAGCGATGATACAAATCCTCTGCACTTAAATGCTCACCTTGGGGGAGTTCTTGAAAAATATGTAGAATTGTTTCGCGCTGTGGAGTTAAACGCCAACCACGGTCGTTTAGTTCTGCTTTAAGTGAACCAGTTGTGTAGACAGTCATACTAAATTTTCTCAACAAAGCTCATTAATTGAGAATATAACAAATCTCTGTCCCAATTTGCAACAATCATTGCTTATTGAGAATATTTACTAGTTGATGGGGGACAGGGAACAGGGAACAGGGAACAGGGGACAGGGGACAGGGAACAGGTGACAGGGGACAGGGGACAGGGGACAGGTGACAGGTGACAGAAATTAACTACCCATTACCCATTACCCATTACTTTCTAACTTAAAGACTCTAGATAGTCGCGGACAAGGTTACGGCGCTTAGGTTGACGAAGTTTCTGCAAAGCCTTTGATTCAATTTGTCTCACTCTTTCCCGTGATAGGTCAAGGGCCCGGCCAATTTCTGATAAAGAGTAAGAATGACCATCGGACAAACCGAAGCGCATAGAAACAACATCACGTTCCCGGTCGGTTAAATCGTCCAGAAGACTATACAAATCTTTATGTAAAGACTCCCGCATTAAGGTTTCTTCAGGGGTAATGTTATCAGTTTCTAGCAATTCCCCCAATTCAGTATCTTTATCTTTTCCTACTTTGGTTTCTAAAGACACAGAACGAGGAACTCTCAATAACACTTCCCGGACTTGAGCAGGTGTCATATCTAACTCAATTGCCAGGTCTTCTAAGGTAGGTGTGCGACCTTTTTCTTGGGCAATTTTCCGTTGCGCCTTTTTAATTTTGTTCAGTTTTTCGGTAATATGGACAGGAAGGCGAATGGTACGACTAGAAGTAGCGATCGCTCTGGTAATTCCTTGACGAATCCACCAATAAGCATAGGTACTAAAACGATAACCCTTAGTGGGGTCAAATTTCTCAACGGCTCGTTCTAAACCTAAAGTCCCTTCTTGAACTAAGTCTAACAATTCCAAACCACGATTTTGATATTTTTTAGCGACAGATACCACCAAACGCAAATTCGCTTTAATCATCTGGGATTTAGCTTGTAGTCCTTGACTTTGAATTTGCTCTAGTTCTTCCACGGTTAACTGAGCGATTTCTGCCCAGCGTCTCTTACCATTTGCTAAGGTGGGTTTGAGATCGGATAAATTTATCCCCGCAGTAGCCGCCCACCGTTCTAAAGAAGGGCGGTGTCCTAATTCTGAAGCTAAACGCTCCTGTACCTCAATTAATCGCAAATAAGGGATAATGATCGCATCTCCCTCCTGGGCTGCTAAACTAAGCACCAATCGCATCCGTAAGTTTCGCTGTACTTTTTGAGCTTCGGAAACTTCTTCATCTTTTCCTAATAACCGGACTCGACCAATTTCTTGCAGATAGAGACGAACTAAGTCTGTACTGCTGCGGTTAACTTGAACAGGTAAATCAGATTCAACTACAGGGATATCTAAATCTGGTAAATCATCTAGAGATAACTCACTTTCATCACTACTGATTTCGAGATCCACAGGTACGCTTTGATTTTCGCTATCGTAGTTGGTATTTTTATAAACGGATGTTGCTGGCATAATGTCTCAAGTTGCTCCAGGTAAAAATAAATTAAGGGCAGTTAAAATTATGATCAAATCAACGGTTGCTATTCCGTAATTTCTCATCAAATAAAACAGTTTAGTCTTCGATGTACAATTAGTGGCAAAACTTTGTACTAGTGTAAGTAGGCATAAAGGAAGAAAACTTAATTTATCAGCTTTTGCACCTTTTTTTAACTTGATAGTTATTTTTGCCGCACTCCACTGCCTGAAAAGAATATATTTTAACGATTTTTTGGTTTCTAATAGCATCAGGAACTAATAGCTATTCTAATCTTGAGTTCAACTTTCAATTAGAAGTTATCTACTAGTCAAAATCACCATTTTTAGATATATTTACAGTTGTTTTTCTAACTGGTCATAGTGTCAAAAACATACTTTTGATCATGATGTTTATAAACTACATGGTCATATTTACATCATTCAAAACGTAATTTCCTGACAATTTGGCAAATTCTTTCAGGTACTAAAAGCGGTAATCATTTAATTTTCATTGAAGGCCTTACTCTGTAAGCATTTTACCCTTACTTACCACATTTGTTCTGTGGAAAAATCATCAAATTCCGGCTTAATATCTCGTAACATAAGTTGATCCAATGCTTGTTGAGGTGTAACTTCTCCTTCCAGTAGTTGATAAACTTGTTCACTAATAGGAATAGCAATACTTCGTTGTTGTGCAATTTCCATTAATACCCGACAAGTGTTCACACCTTCCGCTATTCCAGGAAGACCTGCTAAAATTTCTTTGAGCGTTTTTCCATGAGCTAACTGATAACCAAGTTGATAATTCCGACTTAAAGGGCTGTTACAAGTAGCTAGTAAGTCTCCTAGACCGGATAAACCATAAAATGTTTCCGTTTTCGCGCCTAAATTCTTACCAATTCGCACTATTTCGGTTAAGCCACGGGTGACTAAAGCCGCTTTAGCATTTGTTCCTAAGTTTAGCCCGTCACATACACCAGCAGCGATCGCTATTACATTTTTTAGCGTTCCTCCTAATTCTACTCCCACAGGGTCAGGATTAGTATAAACACGAAAACGACTGGAAGAAAATACCAATTGTACACTTTGGGCAGCATTGATATTTTTACTAGCTACTACGGTTGCTGCTGGTAATTCCCGGACAATTTCCTGAGATAAATTCGGACCTGATAAGACAACAACGGGATGATTAGGAAAAATTTCTTGCCAAATTTGCGAAGGTGTGTATGTTGTTTTGGTTTCTAATCCTTTAGTTGCGGTGACAAAGATTGTCTCTGGAGACACAGGAGAAGATTGTACCACAGAAGCTACATCTCTTACCCCTTGCATAGAAATAGCCGATAAGACTATGTGGGCATTTTCCAGTAGACTGACTAAGGATTGTGATCCCTGACGTGACCATAAATGCACCTGATTACCATTAATTGCTGCTAATTTGGCCAGGGCTGTACCCCAAGCACCAGCACCAAGAATCACGACAGATTTTAAATTTTGGATTTTGGATTTTGGATTTTGGATTTTGGAATTGGTCATTAGGGTAAAATAACAACGGACAACGGACAACGGATAACGGACAACGGATAACGGATAACGGACAACGGACAACGGACAACGGACAACTGACAACTGACAACTGACAATTGACTATCTGGGGTAACGTTTCATTAATTCTCTGACTTGCTCTGCATGATAGGAGCTTCTTGTCAATGGTGAAGAAACAACTTGTAAAAATCCTAATTCTTCTCCAAAAGTTTGCCAGGCTGCAAACTGTGTTGGTGTAATAAAATCAGATACCTGCAAGTGTTTTTGAGTAGGTTGGAGATATTGCCCAATTGTCAAAATATCACAATCTACCCTTCTGAGGTCTTCCATAACTTGACGCACTTCTGCATCTGTTTCACCTAAGCCGACCATAATACCAGATTTTGTGTAAGTTTTAGGAGAAATTTGCCGCGAGCGTTGTAATAATTCCATAGTTCGCTCATAATTACCTTGGGGACGCACACGACGATATAAACGGGAAATAGTTTCTGTATTGTGGTTCAGTACCTCTGGTTTAGCTTGGAGAATTATCTCTAAAGCTTGCCAGTTACCGCATAAATCAGGAATTAATACTTCTATGGTCGTATGAGACGAAATATCATGAATAGCATTAATACATTTAACAAATTGATATGCACCACCATCAGGTAAATCATCTCGATTAACGGAAGTAATCACGACGTGATTAAGCTGCATTCGGCTGACTGCTTCCGCTAGTCTTATAGGTTCGGTGGGATCTAATGCTTGGGGTTTTTTTTCAAAGTCAATATCACAGTAAGGGCAAGCTCTGGTGCAAGCAGGACCCATAATCAAAAATGTAGCAGTACCAGCATTGAAGCATTCACCAATGTTAGGACAAGAAGCTTCTTCACAAACGGTATTCAGGGCTAAATCCCGCAAAATCTCTTTAATTTTACCAACACGCTCCCATTGAGGTGCTTTTACCCGCAACCAGTCTGGTTTTACAGTCACAGTCTACTTTTACCATTTTAGTTATACAAGTCTTATCCTAGCAAGCAAAGACATCTCCGGCGGCAGAAAAATTTGTTATTTTTTGCTAATTGTGGTATGATGGATCTAAATTGCCATTTCTATGGCGGGATGTGGCGCAGCTTGGTAGCGCACTTCGTTCGGGACGAAGGGGCCGCTGGTTCGAATCCAGTCATCCCGATTTGTATTTATGTTGAACATTTTAAAAATCCCTAAACCAATCAATTTTGTAGGGGCAAACCCCCTGTGGTTGCCCCAAATAAGAGCAAACCCCCTGTGGTTGCCCCAAATACCGGGGTAGGCACGGGGGCGCTACCCCTACGACCCCTACATTAAAATTAAATCCAAATCTTTTTTTATATATAACTTCTATTGCTATTTCCTTTTTGGTTATGAATCTTTCTACCCTGTTATCATGGCTTTTTTGGGGATTTTTTTGTCAATTTTTCCAAATTACGTCTTTTTCCACTTATTCGATTAGTGAAATTGATTATTTAGTGAAGTTTGGACAACAAAAACTTATCTTTATTTCTGCCTGACTACCCACTCAATTCTCCTCAAGTTTTTTTCGACTTTTTCAGCAAACCCTAACTAGCAATAGAGAAAGGTTGAACTCTCGGTTTGATATGGGTGCAAGTCCCATCTACCAGACTCAGGTATGACTCCTTATCTGCCCACACTGACCAGACTCGGTTTCGGGAGGTCAAAGCTGGGAACAGGACGCAATCAGACATCCGTTGTGGGGTGACACTGGCGTTAACAGGGAGTTCCTACGGTGAAACAGAGCCTATAAAAGCAACCCATCTAGAAGCAGGACACAACAGCAAAACCCTGACTTGACTGGAGCTAATTCCCGCCGCATATTTCTCCAATAGCGGTAAGAGTCAAGGGAATCCAGTGGTTGAATTGGCTACACCTAACGGAACTAACAATCAACCGAGGGAACGAATAAAAACGGATTGAGGGTCTAAGGGCGGTCGAACCCTATAAGTAGGCTCGACGAGCAGCGCAATCCCCTCAATTCGGGTAAGACAGACCGTAATTGGTCTGAGGTGTTCAGAATATACAAACTGGAGCAGAGTATGATTAGACACAGAAGCAATTCTAATGAATCCTGGAAAACGTTACCTTGGAAAAAATTCTGCCGTAACCTATTTCACCTTCAAAAGCGCGTATATAAAGCGGTTCAAGTTGGCGACAAGCGTAAAGCGAAGTCCCTACAAAAGCTGATTCTGAAATCCACCGCAGCAAGATTACTGGCTATCCGTCAAGTAACACAGCTAAACGCTGGGAAAAAGACAGTAGGAATTGACGGGAAAACCGCGCTTAATTTTGAGCAAAGGTTTCAATTCAGCAACGCCTGATTTTTCTTATTTCCCACTAGTTGTATGTACAGTTATTGGAGTTTGACACCCCTACATTACACGCAAACCTAAAATCATTAAATCCCGTTCTACACCGTCCAAATCAGCGATTTTCGGTAGATTTCCCCAAGCTTGAAAACCAAACCAAGCAAATAACTTTAAACTAGGTTGATTATGGGCGAAAATAAAACCAACTAAAGTTTTTAAACCTAGACTGGGACTTTCTGTAATTGCTTTTTCTAAAAGTTGTTTTCCTAAACCCCGTCCTTGGAATTTTGGGGAAATGTAAATACTGATTTCCGCTGTGGAATAATAGGCTGGTCTACCGTAGAATGATTGAAAACTTAACCATCCAGCAATTACCCCATCCGTTTCCACTACCCATAGGGGACGTTGGGAGGGGACTCGTCCTTTAAACCAAGCGAGACGACTTTCCACAGATACGGGTTCTAAATCAGCGGTAGCCATACGGCTAGGAACGGCAGCATTGTAAATGGCTACAATAGCGGGTAAGTCGGTTTCTGTGGCATTGCGGATGATCATTGCTGATATTGGGGGCGCAGATTTTTGATAAAATAAAATAGATATTTCCAAATAATACACTCTCAGGAGAAAAATCTTGTTTCCTATTTGGCGTTCACCTCTGGTGCTGAGTTGTCTGCGATCGCTCGGTCTGGTATTTACAGCTATAATCACTATTAGCCTTGGGTCAATCTATGTTCAGGCACAAACCGCCCCTGTGTTATCTCCAGATTCACCAAAAGTCAAGGTTAGAGTCCCCGATTTAGGGCGACATTTCCAAAAACTTGGGGTGACAGGATCAATTATAATTTATGATTCAAAAAACAATGGTACCTATGAACACAATCCTCAGCGAAATGTCACGGCATTTACTCCAGCTTCAACTTTCAAAATTTTCAACGCTTTGACAGCTTTAGAAACAGGTGTGATTGCTGATGATGTAGCTGTCTTGACTTGGGATGGAATTTATCGAGATTTTCCGGGTTGGAATCAAGATACAAATTTACGTCAAGGTTTCAAAAATTCAACTGTCTGGTTTTATCAAATTCTTGCCCGCAAAATTGGCAATGAACGAATGCAGCAATGGATTGATAAAGTTGGTTATGGCAACCGACAGATTGGTACTTCCGCAGATATTGATCGTTTTTGGCTGCAAGGACCTTTGAAAATTACACCCAAGGCGCAAATTGATTTTTTGCAACGGTTGTATCAAGGTAATTTACCTTTTTCAAAACGAACAATGGATCTTGTCAAAGATATCATGGTGCGTGAACAAACTCCCGATTACACACTGCGAGCTAAAACGGGATGGTTGAGTAGCAATAAACCCCAAATAGGTTGGTTTGTGGGTTATGTGGAACAAAATAAAAATGTCTATTTTTTTGCCACAAATATTGATATAAATAAACCAGATGATTTATCGGCTAGAGTCGAGATTACACGCAACAGTTTGAAAGATTTGGGTTTGCTATAAACTTCGCTGATTATATCTTAAAACCGGACTTTGTACAATTCAAATAATTCTCCTAATTGCTGTTTAACAATCTTACCACCCCCAGCTTTAATTATTTTTTCCCATTCTGAAATCGGTTCTAGAAACACCTCCGCACCTAAATAGGTTTCGAGTACAGCCCAGTCTTCTGCTAGAGGTTGTTCTGAATTGAGAATATCAAAAACAAAATTTCCTCCTGGTTTTAATACTCGTTTAACTTCTATTAATACAGCTTGCCAATATTCTAAGGGAAAATAGCAACTAAATCCTGTGGCAATTACTAAATCAAATTGATCTTCTGGATAGTTTAAATGGTGAGCAGGTCCTAATTCTACGCCTTTAAACAGTTTGGAATTTAATTGTGAACCACGGGAATTAAGAGTATCTTTGGCTATATTACTAATTTCTTGCCCATAAAAGAATGCTTGCCAATCTCTCCAAGGATAGATTAAAAAGCTCACACCGCAACCAATATCTAAACAATGTTCGTTTTTTTGAGGTTGAGCAATTTCCCAAAATGGTGAAACTATTCTATCATTTAATCTGCCATTAATCCATTCCTGAAATATTGGCATTGCTTCTATTTCTTCGGGTAATACAAATTTTTGATTTTGATATTGACGGTTAAAACGATATGCTATTTGTGCTATTCTCTCTTGCCATTTATCAGCGGAATAGTTATTGGTTTTATAAGTATTAGCAGGTGAATTTTTAGACATTTATGACTTTAGTAATTGGTAATTGGTAAAAATATTTACCCTGGCATCATTCAGGAATGTATATCTTGACATAATCTATGGCAACCAGTAATACTAATGCTGAGAGGATGTCTAAAAAGACGATGGTGAATACTTTGCAAACAACCTCTAACGTATAATAGCAAGTTTATGGCGGTCATAACTGATGATAATAGAATTTAGCGCGGTTGTCTCCCAGATTATTGAATACGCGCCCCAAGCCCGTCAACTGATTATTACACAAGCTCAGAAAAATGAGACCGTTATCAAAATCCTGCAAAAATTAAAACTAAATCCTACACAAATCCCGGATGAGGTTGATACAGTTTACGCTTATACTCTTGTAGAGTATGGCGTTTACAAGCATGAAGCTATCTTGAAGCTGTTACAACAAAAAACAGTTAAGGATGATTTTTGGCGTGCTTACAGTAATAATTCTCCCTTTGAATTTGTAACTAGTATTCGCAATTTCCTGAGTGAAAATATTGATTTAAACAAAAGTATAATCCAGGCAAATACCAATATATTATTGGAATTAGAGCAGTTTGGTCAAATTTTTGTTTCTGTGGCTAAACGCACAAAATCTGATAAGTATTCGCCCTATCCAGACTGGGACTTAGATGTTTACCCTAAAGAGTTTAAAGCCACAATTTCCGAAAAAACTCGCTTATTTTCCGGTCGTGAGTTTGTATTTGAGAGAGTTCGAGAATTTTTGAGTAAAAAGGATAGGGGTTATTTTACCATAGTTGGAGATCCTGGTATGGGAAAAAGTGCCATTGCAGCCAAATTGATTAAAGACTATTGTTTTCCTTGCTATTTTAATATTTTTGCGGAAGGACGGAGGACACCAGAACAGTTTTTAGCCAGTATTCGTAAACAATTGATTAATCGTTATTCATTACAAAATGCAGATAACGATAATTTGAGCGCCTTAATTCAAAAAGTTAGTGAGAAATTAACTCAAAACAACGACCAATTAATTATTGTTATTGATGCTTTAGATGAGGTAGAACAAGAGGGACGTGATAATCTATTAAGTCTACCACAAAATCTGCCAAAGGGAGTCTATTTTTTATTAACTAGAAGACCCTATAATCTGCAAACAAAACGTTTAAGTTTATCTCCAGATACTCCTACAGATGAGTTAGATTTGAGAGATGATCAATATACTCATTTGAGTAATGATGATGTTAGGAAATATATTCCTTTATTCATAGCAGAAGATAAGGAATATGGAGAAAATCTGAAACAATGGATTCAATCTCGCAATATTGATCAAGTTCACTTTGTGGATACAGTAGCAGCTAAAAGTGAAAATAATTTCATGTATTTGCGCTATATTTTACCAGGAATTGCTAAAGGTGAATATAGAAATTTGCAACTAGAAGGACTACCACAAGGACTTGAGAACTATTATCAAGACCACTGGTCAAACATGAGAATGGAAGAAGAAGCTAATCAAATAAAAGTCAAGATATTGTATGTCTTGGTAGATATAGGTATTGTTTCTCCAAAGTTGATTGCGGAAATTCTTGATCAAGAGGAGTATGAAGTACGAGCAGTATTAAATGATTGGGTGGAATATTTAACCAAACAAGAAAGTTTAGAAGATGGTAAAAAATACTATCAATATAGTATTTATCACCGCAGCTTTTTGGAGTTTTTAAAAGACAAAGATGAGTTACATCCTGGTCGAAAAATCCTTAAAGAAGTTAAAAAAAGTATAGCTGATTATCTATTAAGGGAGATGGCATAATATGGGAGAAATTGCTACAAAATTCAAATCAAAAAGTTCAGAAGTTCGTAAGTTATATTTAGATACATTTCCTACCAGGGTATTAAAAGAAAAAAAAGCAGACATATACTATAATATTCTCATGGATTTTGATTTTATTTTTCTCAAGATTCAACATCCTGATTTGGGTGTATAATTTTTAATTATGGACTATGCTTTAATTGATGATCTAAACAATAGCAGTAGACTTAAACCAGAAGAAATCACAAATCTGGAATTAGTCAGAGGTGCGCTTCTGCTATCAAGCCATATTTTGAAACAGGACACAAACCAATTAGCAGCGCGACTATGGGGAACATTACAGTGTTTCCCTCAGCAACCAATTCAGAATCTCTTAAAAAGTGCATCTGAGAGTCATAATGTTTGCTTGCGTCCAATTACGGCCAGTCTCAGAAATGGTAATTTATTGGCTAATTTCCCAGGTCATGAAAAGTGGGTAAATTCAGTATCTATCACTGAAGATGGTAAAAAGGCCGTTTCTGGTGCTTCAGATAACAGTTTGAAACTCTGGGATTTACAATCTGGTAAGATAATTTATAATTGGGAAAATGACGACTGGATAACAGCCGTAGCAATTACCCCAGACGGGAAAACAGTCATTTCTGGTTCTCGTAATAAAACTTTAAAATTGTGGAATGCAGAAACGGGTAAACTTGTGTTATCCTTAGAAGGTCATGATTCCTGGGTAACAGCCGTAGCAATCACTCCAGACGGAAAAATGGCCATTTCTGGTTCAGATGATCATACCCTCAAGTTCTGGCATTTAGATTTAGATAACAAAAAAGCTAATTGCATTCACACTTTGAAAGGCCACAAAGATGCAGTTAGATCCGTAGCAATTACTCCCAATGGGAAAATAGCTATTTCTGGTTCTCGTGATAATAACTTAAAATTGTGGGACTTGCAAACAGGTGAAGTAATTAGAACTCTACAAGGCCACACAAGTTGGGTAAGAGCCGTAGCAATTACCTCCAATGGAAAAAAGGCTATTTCAGGTTCACTGGATCATACCATAAAATTATGGAACTTGCAAACAGGTGAAGTAATTCACACCCTCACAGGCCATAAAGACTCTGTAGGGGCTATATCCATGACCCCAGATGGGAAAATTGCTATTTCTGGTTCAGATGATCATACCCTGAAGTTGTGGGATTTAGATACAGGTAAAGAAATTCGTACCCTCATAGGTCATAGTGACAAAGTTAGAGGGGTTGCTATCACTCCAGACAGGGAAAGAGCCGTTTCTGCCTCCGATGATTATACTCTAAAGCTTTGGGATTTAGACATCAGTAAAGAATCTTCAGCTAGAGGCCATAATAATTCGATAAGAGTAGTAATTCTGACTCCAGATAGCAAAAAAGCCGTTTCCGCTGCTGATGATTGTACTCTAAAGCTTTGGGATTTACAAACAAATCAGGTAATTTTTAACTTTGAAGGTCATACTCGTCCTATCAAAGCATTAGTGATCAGTCCTGATGGAAAAACTGTCATTTCCGGCTCAGATGATCATACTCTCAAACTGTGGGATTTGCAAACAGGTAAGGAAATCCATACTTTTGAAGGTCATGAAGACTGGGTAACAACCTTAGCAATTAGTCCAGACGGGAAAAAAGTCGTTTCCGCTTCCCGGGACAAAACTCTCAAACTGTGGAATTTAGATCAACTTCAGAAAATTCATACTTTTGAAGGTCATAAGGACTGGGTAACAACCTTAGCAATTAGTCCAGACGGGGAAAAAGCCATTTCCGCTTCCCGAGACAAAACTCTCAAACTGTGGAATTTAGATCAAGGTCTGGAAATCAATACTTTTATTGTTGATAGTCCTATTAGTTCTTGTACATTTTCTCCAGATGGGTTTACTATTATAGCAAAGGAGGAATCAGGACTGGTACATTTTTTCCGATTGGAAGTAACTTAAAATCAGGTGAAAATTATCACAGATATTCCCAGATATATCCCGGAATTTAGACAAATAATTACCGAAAAAAATCGTGATTTTGTCGGTCGTGAATTTGTCTTCACTGCTATTGACAACTTTCTCCATAAATGTCACCGAGGCTATTTTACCATAATCGGTGAACCTGGTATTGGTAAAAGTTCTATCCTTGCTCATTATGTTAGCCAAAATCCAGGAGCCCTTTATTACAATGTGGAACTAGCTGGTAAAAGTCATCCTGGTGAATTTTTGACTAATATTTGTACTCAATTACGAGAAATTGCTCAATATCAAGGTATTAAAAACTTACCATCTAATTTTGCTGATGCTAGTACGGAAAATAGTAGTTTTTTGTCTTCTTTATTACAACAAGTCAGCGATAAACTAAATTTAGAACAACGATTGATCATTGTTATAGATGCCTGTGATAAAATTAACATGAATCAGCAAACAAGGGGTGCAAATATATTTTATTTACCTCGTTATCTCCCTGAAAAGGTGTATTTTATTCTCAGTCGTCGTCCTTTTGTAAAGGATAAATCAGGTTTATTAATTGAAACACCTTCCGAATCTTTAGATTTGTCAAGTTACCCGCAACAAAATCGTCTTGATATTCAAAAATATCGGCAAAATTATTTAAATACTCACAATATTGATCATCAATTATTAACACAAATTACTGAGGAAGAAAGTAATTTTATGTATGTTAAGGAAATTTTAACTGCTGGTAATCATCAGGTTGATAGTGATCATTTACAAACTTATTATCAACAGCATTTAGATAAAATGAATTTAATGACTAATAAACAACAGAAAATGGCTTCTCTGGTATTAACTATGTTAATAGAAGCAGCACCAATATCTGTGGAAACAATAGCCGCAAGATTAGATGTAGATGAATATGATGTTCAGGTAATTTTAGATAAATGGCGAGAATTTCTGCATTTAGAATCAACAACCACAGGAATCAATTATAGTCTTTATCATCGCAGTTTTCGTAATTGGTTGACACAGGTAAATAGATAAATATATGCGATTTGACAAATAGTGGATATGAGATGAGCTTCATAAGTGTTAGGCTTTTGCTAGTAAAGGTGCAGCAGCTAGGAGGGTTTGGGTATAAGGGTGTTGAGGATGAGCAAAAATTTGTTTAGTCTGTCCTATTTCTACTATTTTACCACTATTCATGACGGCAATGCGATCGCACAAAAACCGCGCTAACCATAAATCATGGGTAATAAACAAGTAGGTTAAATCAAATTCTGCTTTTAATTGTAACATCAAGTCGAGGACTTGGGTTTGCACACTCGCATCTAACATACTCACTGGTTCATCACATATTATCAGTTTTGGACGAGTAATTAAAGCCCGGGCTATAGCTACCCGTTGTTGTTGTCCTCCGGATAAATCAGCGGGATAACGATGATAATATGATTCTGCTGGAGTTAAACCAACTTTTTCTAACATCCATAAAACCCGTTCTTTGGCTTTTTTTCCATTTGCTAAATTATGAATTAATAAAGGATCTGTGATACTTTCTCCTACGGTCATAGCTGGATTTAAACAAGCATGAGGATCTTGAAATATCATTTGGATTTGTCTCCGGGAAAAACGGATTTCTTGACGGGATAACCTGGTTAATTCCTGTCCTAAAAATTCGACTTTTCCTGATGTGGGACTGATCAATTGTAAGATGGTTCTCGAAAGTGTACTTTTCCCACAACCAGACTCTCCTACTAATCCTAAAATTTCCCCTGGATACAATTCTAAGTTAATTCCATCTACGGCTTTAACTGTTTGACCTTCTCCTTTAAATATTCTTTCAATAAAATTCGGTTCTATGGTATAATGTTGTTTGAGTTCTGTAATTTTGAGAATGGGATTTACCTTTTCTATTCTCTGTTCTTCGTTCTCCGTTTCCTCTTGTTGTTGAATATGTAAAGCTGCTTTTAATAAAGATTGAGTATATTTGTGTTCAGGGTGAGCAAATACAGTTTCCGTTTTCCCCATTTCGACTATTTTACCCTGATACATCACCCCAATGCGATCGCAATATTCCCCCACCATGGCTAAATCATGGGAAATTAACAATAATCCCATATTTTCTTCTCTACACAGTCGCGTTAATTCTTGGAGAATTTGAGCAGAAACAGTCACGTCTAAACTAGTTGTTGGTTCGTCCGCAATAATTAATTTAGGACTCAATAACAAAGCTAACGCAATGGCTACCCGTTGACGCATCCCTCCGCTAAACTCATGGGGGTACTGATGCCAACGATTAGAAGGGATTTTCACCTTGTCTAAAGTCGCTAAAGCTCTTTCCTTGGCTTGCTGTTTAGATAATTCTGGTGCATGAGCCTGTAAAGTTTCAATACAATGATTCCCAATAGTCATTAATGGGTCTAATCGCGTCATGGGATCTTGGAAAATCAAAGCCACGGCTTCACCCCGAAACTTCTGCATCTGAATTTCTGTTAAATTAAATACAGATTGTTCCTGAAATTTTACTAATCCTTCCACACGACTGGAGGCTGGTAATAAACGCATAATTGCTCTACCGATAGTTGATTTACCACAACCGGACTCTCCCACCAATCCCATACTTTGACCAGATTGGAGAACAAAAGATACATCATCAACAGCCCAGTTTTCCCCTTCTCCACTGCGTTGAGGATAGGCTACACGCAGATTTTCCACAACAAATAAAGCTCTACTCATAATTCAGACTTTTTATAAACGTATTAATTTTAACTTTGTTTCCCAAGTATATTCTGTATACAGGTCAATAAAATACCTTGAAACACAATAAATATACCATGAAAAAATCTTTCTAGTGATCGGGAAAAAACTAGTTTCGGCTGTTCACCAAATTTTAGACTTGATATACCCGTTATATACTATAATGATTTTAGTTAGGGCTTGCTGATAGCGTAGCGTGGCGTTAGCCATATAAACCTAAAACCATTTATTAACAAAGGGTTT
>NZ_KE384686.1:30391-41722 GCF_000426925.1 Dolichospermum circinale AWQC310F
GAAAAGTGCAAGATTTTGGCTAATGGTGTCTCAAAATCAATTGCATTTTTCTTTGTCGGATTTGGAAAATTGAGGATATCGATATCCAAACAGTTAAAACTGTTCCCTGTTCCCTGTTCCCTGTTCCCTGTTCCCTGCCCTCACAGACAACTTTTTCAGCAAGCCCTATAATGTAATATTAAGAATCATAAATATTCTTTGCTAATTTAACATAGCAGGGATGTTTATAATTGATACCTTTTGATTTTAGCATTTTGTATGAGTAATGATAAATTAGTTATGAACTGGCAACAACTAACCACACCAGATGTAATTGGTGATACAAACTCCAATTTATTCGGGGAAATTGTGCAAGAGACCGTTGCTTTAACCCGTCGTCTGTTTATTCAACTGCAACGACGACCTTCCAGCCTGATAGCAGGGATTATTCAGCCGGTAATGTGGTTAGTTTTATTTGGGGCGTTATTCCAAAATGCTCCCAAAGGTTTATTTGGTAGTACGTCAAATTACGGTCAATTTCTCGCAGCAGGTGTAATAGTATTTACCGCTTTTGCCGGGGCTTTAAATGCCGGTTTACCCGTCATGTTTGACAGAGAATTTGGCTTTTTAAATCGCTTACTGGTTGCACCCTTAGGCTCACGCTTTTCAATTGTGTTTGCATCTGCTATCTTTATTATTAGCCAAAGCTTACTACAAGCGGCGGTAATTGTGGCAGCAGCGGCATTTTTAGGGGCTGGTTTACCTGATTTTACCGGATTATGTGCGATCGCTCTGATTGTCTTTTTACTGGCCTTGGGTGTCACCGCTATTTCTCTGGGTTTAGCCTTTGCGTTACCCGGACACATTGAACTGATAGCCGTAATTTTTGTTACTAATCTTCCCTTATTATTTGCCAGTACAGCCTTAGCCCCTTTATCCTTTATGCCCGGTTGGTTGCAGGTTATCGCTACCCTCAACCCTCTCAGCTACGCAATTGAACCGATTCGCTACTTATATCTACATAGCAGTTGGGGATTAAATAATATAGTCATGCACGCCTTCTGGGGTGATGTTACCTTTGGGTCTGCATTATTAGTCTTACTAGGTTTTGCCCTCTTTGCTTTACTTAGTATTCAATCCCAAATACGTCGAAGTCTTGCTTAAGCTAAAAAGCAAAATTAGGAGGGGAAATTTCATGAAAAGATCATTTTTAGCAATTCACAAAATTATTGCCATCACTATTGCCAGTTTTAGTGCTGCTATAGTCACCTTAGGACCGGCCTTAGCTAATCCTAACCAACCCTTTAGCAGTTTGGAAAGTGATCGCAATAGTAACCCTTTATCTGGTAATAGCTCAGATTTTAATATGTTCAACCTGATTCATCAAGCACAAATGGGGACTATCCAATGGAACGCCCAAGAACAGAATCAACAATTAGATCAAGCAGCAACAGCATTTAAAGCAGCACAACAGAAACGGCTTCAGAGTCAACCAAAACAAAACCCAAGTGCATCAGAATTGCCTTTAAAAACCCTACCATCATCAGACAAATAAAACCTGAAGCCGGAAAAAATCCTCCTCAACCTCTTAACTCTGTGTCCTCTGTGCCTCTGTGGTTAGATAATAAATTACCTTTTACCCAAGAGACACAGAACCCAGAGGAAAAAAACTCAATGCTGTTGATTACCCAAGTTTTGCTAAGACATCACTAGCGTGGGTAGAAGTGTTAACAGAAGCATCAACATCAATAATTTTGCCATTACCATCAATGATGTAAGTAACACGCTTGGCATAACCACCACCATCAACATCATAAGCTGTAATGATGCTTTTATCGGTATCAGCCAATAAAGGGAAATTTAGACTATACTTCTGGGTGAAAGCTTGATGACCAGCTTCATCATCAGCACTCACACCTAACACTACGATACCTTTGCTTATATATTCTGATTGAGCATCGCGGAAACTGCAAGCTTGTTTAGTGCAGCCCGGTGTGTCATCTTTGGGATAAAAGTAGAGAACCACTGTTTTACCAGCAAAATCAGACAATGAAACTGTGTTACCGTTAGTATCTTTAGTGGTAAATGCAGGTGCGTCTGTACCAACTGCTAGAGGCATAATTCACCTTATCCTGTTTAAGAAATATTCATGCAATCAAGATTTTACAATAATTTACAATATTTAAATAACCTGATTATCCAATATGTTCCTCCAGAAGTATTTATTTTCAAAGCCTTGACAAAAAGCCCAATTTAGAGTAACAAAAAATGCCTGCTGTGGATTCTCCAAACCTCAAACCCCTAGTTTATACTAAGGAAGCACTAAAAAGAGCGGAGCGATCGCTAATTTGTTCGCCCTTCAACCTGAATTTATTTGTCGCCATGACTAGTCAAAGCATCCAATTGGGTGCTATAGCAATGGATAAAGGAGTTAAGCAAAATTACACCAAGCGACCATTATCAGAATTAAGCTGTGAAAACGCCTTAGCCTGGTTAATTGATGTAGGCGTATTGCGACGAGAAGTTGACGGACAGGGAATTACAGACAGTTTTCGCCTAACGCCCCTTGGTCATCAATTAATCGGAAAGTTAAAAAATCACAATCTTCCTCATGCTACACTGAGCGATCGCTGGCATAATTTTATCACCCGTTGGTTACGCTTACCCTTTTAACTAACTTAATTGTGGTTAAAACTCTTGTATGGTAGGCATCCCGGCTGCCATACTTATACAACTTTAAAAAATAACAGTTTATTTACTGATGCACTACCGAATCTAAAAATACTAAATAGTAGTTAAAAATGAAATCAATTATGGTAGTGGGAACAACATCCCACGCGGGAAAATCACTAATAACCACGGCTATTTGTCGGATTCTTTCCCGGCGCGGGTTGCGAGTAGCCCCCTTTAAAGGTCAAAATATGGCTTTAAATGCCTATGTTACCGCCAGTGGGGGAGAAATTGGCTATGCCCAAGCAGTACAAGCCTGGGCTGCGGGAGTAGCACCCCTAGTAGAAATGAATCCAATTTTACTCAAACCTCAAGGGAATATGACATCCCAAATCATTCTCAAAGGTAAAGCCATAGGTACAGTCAGCGCCACAGACTACTATGAACAATATTTTGAACTCGGTTGGCAGACTGTTCAAGAATGTCTACAATACCTATCAACGGAGTTTGAATGCTTAGTTTGTGAAGGTGCGGGTAGTCCCGCAGAAATTAATCTCAAACATCGGGATTTAACTAATATGCGGGTTGCTAAACACTTAAATGCACCTACATTATTAGTAGTAGATATTGACAGAGGTGGAGCTTTTGCTCATGTGGTGGGAACATTAGAACTATTAGATCCAGATGAACGCGCCTTGATTAAAGGCGTAGTCATTAACAAATTTCGGGGACAAAGATCAATTCTCGAACCCGGAATTAAATGGTTAGAAGCACGGACAGGTATACCTGTTGTCGGTGTTGTTCCCTATTTAGAGCAGATTTTCCCCGCAGAAGACTCCCTAGATTTATTGGAACGCAAACCCGCAAAAGCTACAACTGAACTGAATATTGCAGTGGTTCGTTTACCCAGAATTGCCAATTTTACCGATTTTGACCCCCTAGAATCAGAACCATCAGTAACAGTAAAATACTTACATCCAAAGCAAGATTTAGGATATCCAGATGCAGTAATTATACCAGGAACAAAAACCTCCATCGCTGATTTAATCGTCTTACAAAAAAGCGGTATGGCGGAAGCAATTCAAAATTACGCAGCTTCTGGTGGCACGGTTTTAGGAATTTGTGGCGGTTTCCAAATGTTAGGACAGACTATACTAGACCCAGAAGGAATGGAAGGACCAGACGGCAAATATCCAGGGTTAAATTTATTACCAATAAAAACAGTAATTACAGGTCAAAAAATTGCCCGTCAGCGTCAAGTTACCTCCAATTATCCCCAAGCGGGTTTACCTGTCACAGGCTTTGAAATTCACCAAGGGCGTACACGCATAGAAAACCCCGGAGATCAAAAATCCTGTCAACCTCTATTTGATGATGTTAATTTAGGGTTAGTAGATAGTTGTCAATCAGTTTGGGGAACTTATCTGCATGGAATTTTTGATAATGGACCTTGGCGACGCGCTTGGTTAAATCGTCTTCGTAAACAACGGGGTTTGATATCTTTACCCACAGGTGTAGCCAACTACAAAGAACAGCGAGAACAGCTTTTAGAATCTTTAGCGAATCACATTGAAGAACACTTAGATTTAGCACCGTTTATATAAATCAAAATTTCGGGTTGGCTGGGTACAATTAACTCATTCCCAGACTCAAGCTGGGAATGACCACTACATAATACACCTATACCACCTCAGCTATCAAAATCTTAAACTTTGCGCCTTTGCTCCTTTATATCTTTGCGCGAAACATAATCATGATACATAAACAATTTAAACCATTCTCTCCTTTCATCTCCCTATTTTCCTTTTCTATCATGGATCGCTATTTGGCGCTCCAACTACTGCCACCATTTTTATTTGGTGTCGGTGCATTTACTTCTGTAGTTTTAGCAATTGATAGTTTATTTGAATTATTAAGAAAAGTTGTAGAATCTGGTTTACCACTTAACATCGCTTTAGAAGTTTTCTTATTAAAGCTACCTTATGTCATGGTTTATTCTTTTCCCATGTCCACTTTGTTAGCTACTTTAATGACTTATAGTCGTCTTTCCAGCGAAAGTGAATTAATTGCACTACGTGGCTGTGGTGTTAGTGTTTATCGGATGGTTTTAACTGCTGTAGTGTTAAGTTTTGCAGTTACGATCATGACTTATATATTTAATGAACAAATTGCTCCAGCCGCAAATTATCGAGCTACTGTTACCCTAGAAGCAGCACTGAAATCAGATCAACCTTCTTTTAAACAACAAAATATTTATTATCCTGAATATCGAGAAATTAACGAAGCAAATGGGAGCAAAAATAAAATACTTTCTCGCCTATTTTATGCTGATCAATTTGATGGTAAACAAATGAAGGGTTTAACAATTATAGACCGTTCTCGCGGCGGAGTTAATCAAATTGTTATTTCTGAATCAGCTAAATGGAACGGTAAAAAACAAGTTTGGGATTTTTATAATGGGACTATTTATTTAATAGCAACTGATCAATCATATCGGAATATCTTACGATTTGAACATCAGCAATTACAACTACCTCGCACACCTTTAACTTTAGCGGAAAATAGCCGGGATTATGGGGAAATGAATATTTCCCAAGCTTTAGAACAATTAGAAATCGAACGTTTGGGTGGTAATGATCAAAAAATTCGCAAATTACAAGTGCGAATTCAACAAAAAATCGCTTTTCCCTTTGTTTGCGTCATTTTTGGTTTAGTTGGCTCAGTTATGGGCAGTATACCTCAACGTACTGGAAGAGGAACAAGTTTTGGTATTAGTGTGATTGTCATTTTCAGTTATTACCTACTATTATCCGTCTCTGGAGCTTTAGCACAGGCTGGTATTCTTTCTCCTCTAATCGGTGCATGGCTACCCAATTTATTTGGATTAGGGACAGGTTTATTTCTATTAGTGCGCGTAGCTGGCAGATAAATGTTGATGATTAAAATAATGATTAAGAAATATTAACTTAATTAATAACTTTTGCTAAATTTATTTGACATATCAGTTTAACTTATTAAATACTGTAAATATAGGGCTGCTTGCAGATGATCCCGATTATTTGGTTACTAAACATAAAAATCCCTAATTTGATAGAATTTCAACTATGGAAGCTTTATTTTGCCTATCACCCCGCTATCGTCTAGATGATGAATCACCTTGGTTAGAAGGAATTGATCCTAGTCGTCATTACTGGATTGCGGTGAATGGAGATAAAAAAGCAACAGTGGCCATCCCCGGACTCTTAGTATCTTCTATAACTGAATTTAAACAAGTTATCCGTCAGTTTCGCTCTCTCCAACCCGGTGAAATGATGAGTTTGGCGAGAATTTCCAGCGTTTCTATAATTCACTGTATTTCTCCTAACTGCTATGGTCTAGAATCAAAAATTAACGATGCTGCTGTATGGCATCTTTTTGATCAGGAAACCTTAGATAGCTTGTTAATGACAGCACATCCAGATTGGCAGTGTTCACAGTCTGATATCGAACTAGGTAGAAAATTGCTATTCCGTTCTTTAGCTCAAGCAGCTGCTGCTAAAGGCTAAGGGAGATCAATTGTATATTCTTTATCGGGTGGCCGTAAGCATAGCAAATCTTGGGGTGAGGCTAAAAGCTTGATTTTAGCTTCGATGATTTGTTTATTTTGGTTGAGAATGAATAACCACAGGACATTGACACCACACCAAGAAGTTTCCGCTTTACCTGTCACCTGAATTTGAGTATGATGCTCTGGTAAATTCTCACTTATTCCTTGTTGCGGATAGGCTTTGATATCTTGCGCTTCTTTGTCAAGATAAGAAGCGATCGCATCTAGTCCGATAATAGCAGATTCAAATGGTGGATACATAATACCATCCTCCGCAAATAAAGCAGCGGTTTGTGTAAATTCCCCAGCATTTAAAGTAGTAAAGTAATTTAAAATTGTTGTTTCTGTGACTCCTGAAATCTCAAGTCTCCTTGGTGGTGAGAATTTAGCAACGGTCATATATTTACCTGTATTAATTTAGATTAGAAATAAACCACAAAGGCGCGAAGGACGCGAAGGAAGAAATACAAGATTAAAAAAAATGGGTTTAGGCTAAGAAAAAAGTGATATTACGCAACTGACTATTTATGGATATTATTGTGACAGTTGCGTAACTTCTAAAATGGGTAAATATTGAGTTTATGAGGATATAGAAATTTTGGCGTTGCTGAATTGGAGTATGATTTTTGGAGGTAGAGACGTTCCATGGAACGTCTCTACAAGGATCTTGAATGTATGCAGTATCATTTTCATCCCTAAAATCAGCAACACCGAAATTTTTAAATCCCTTGTGGGGAATTTAAAATCCAAAATCTAAAATCCAAAATCCAAAATCTAATCAGCTAGGGGGTCTACACCCATATCTGAGACTACTTTTCGCAAAACAGTAATTTGTTGACCAAAATCTAATTCTTTTAAGGTTTCTAAAACTCGTGAACCGTCACGGGACAGTTGATAACCGGCTGGTACGGGAATAACAAAGCCTTTCACCATTAATTCCGATAATTCGTACCAGAAGGCCAACTTGGTGTTGACGCTGAGAATACCATAGGCACGGGAAATGGGGGTATTTCTTTGAGCAGCCAAGTCGCGCATGACTTCTAACTGCTCTGGGTGAGACATTTGTTTAATTTGATTTAAAAGACCTTCCGCTAATTGCAAACGCGCTGCACCTGTGGCAGCTGGTGTAATAGAGCGACCCATTTCTGTATAGGCATACCACAGCACTGCTAATTGGTCATCTAGGCTCAGGGATTTAAATACAGCAATAGTCGCAGGGATAGCGTCGGTGGTTTTATAGTTAAAAGCTCCAGAAAATCTGGTTGAAGCTGAATCAGAAGTGAATGTCATAATTTCTCCAAGGTCTATGAATTAAGTCAGGAGGTTCATCACTCTGGGTTGCTTGACCTCTTCCATCCCATATTGCATTATTTCTTAACAAATTGCAAATAAAATTTACATATATGTGTAATCAGGAATAGTAAACTAGGGGATCATAGCCTGGCCTGATAATATACTGATCATCCCCTTTCTCTTTGCTAAATTTCCCATAAGAAAAATGAATGAATGTACATCAATTAACAGCATAGTGGTGAAAGCAAAGGCCAAAGAGTTGGGATTTCATGAGGTGGGAATTGCTGCTGTGGCTGATTTAGAAGCGACAGAAATACAAAAATTGAGAGATTGGCTAAAAATGGGTTATCACGCTGATATGGAATGGATGAAAAATCCCCGGCGTGAGAATATTAGTTCAGTTATGCCGGAAGTGCGATCGCTTGTATCTGTAGCATTAAATTATTATACTCCCCATCCACGTCCCCAGGGGGATGAATACGGAAAAATTTCTCGCTATGGCTGGGGTCGGGATTATCATAGAGTCATGCACAAAAAGCTGAAGGAATTGGCTAGTTGGCTAGAATCTCTGGGTACGGATATAAAAGCGCGTTATTATGCAGATACAGGACCAATCCAAGATAAACTTTGGGCGCAAAAAGCTGGGATTGGTTGGATTGCTAAAAATGGGAATGTTATTACCAGGAAATATGGTTCTTGGGTGTTTTTAGGAGAAGTGTTAACTAACCTAGAGTTGGAAAAGGATCAGCCGAGTACGCAACATTGCGGAAATTGTACTCGTTGTTTACAAGCTTGTCCCACAGGTGCAATTACTGAACCCTTTGTAGTAGATGCTAATCGCTGCATTGCCTATCATACCATAGAGAATCGGGATCAAGAGCTACCAGCAGACATTAAACCTCATTTACAAGGATGGGTAGCAGGTTGCGATATTTGTCAAGATGTTTGTCCTTGGAATCAGCGGTTTGCTCAAGTGACTGATGTAACTGATTTTCATCCCTATCCTGAAAATTTGCACCCCAAGCTGGTAGAATTGGCACAAATATCAGATGAGGAGTGGGATAAAAGATTCACGGCGTCAGCCTTGCGACGCATTAAACCAGAAATGTTACGACGTAATGCTCGCGCTAATCTTGACGTATCCAGGCATAATAATGACCCAGAAAGTAATAATTTTTGATTTTGATGGGACGATTGCTGATACAGTAGATGCTCTTGTAACTATTGCCAATCGTTTAGCTGGAGAATTTGGATATATTCCGATCAATTCCCAAGAATTAGCACTACTGAGAAACTTACCAGCCAGAGAGATTATTAAATATTCTGGTGTTTCACTATTCAAAATCCCTTTTCTTGTCAAAAAAGTAAAAGGAGAATTAAAGCATAAAATCCACGAATTGCAACTTATTAATGGAATTAAAGCCGCATTAGTAGAACTTCATGATCAAGGTTATCACCTGGGAATTATTACTTCTAACTCTCAAGAAAATGTGCATGAATTTCTCAAGTGTCATAAGTTGGATCACTTGTTTGACTTTATTTATTCAGGAGTAACTATTTTTGGCAAAACCACAATTATTAATAATGTCTTGCGTCAAAAACAGTTTAAACCCGAGGCGGTGATTTATGTAGGAGATGAAACTAGAGATGTGGAATCCGCTAAAAAGGCGAATATTAAGGTAATTGCGGTCAGTTGGGGGTTTAATTCTTCTGAAGCATTAGGTAAACAAAACCCAGATTTTTTAATTCATGATCCTAGTGAATTAGTGAGTGTGATTAAAAATTGGGCTTTGATCAAGTAAATAATTTTTTTGACGTAGAGGCGCTACAGACCCGCAGAACAAGAGTTTGAGAAGATTTTTACTGTAGAGATGTTAGCAGTAACATCTCTATTTTTTGTCTATTCTTCTAAATCAATTTCTTCTTCCTCTTCAATGTCATGGGGTTGGGTGACGGAATTGGCGGAAACTACTGCACCTTTATCTAGTTTTTCCAGAACTTGTTCTTTAACTTTGGCTACAAAGTCTGGTTTTTCTTCTAAGTATTTAATGGCGTTATCTCTACCTTGGGAAATGTTTTCACCATTGTAGCTATACCAAGCACCTTTACGCAAAAGAACTCCAGTTTCTTCGGCTATATCTACTAAACAACCCAGGGTAGAAATTCCTTTACCAAAGATAATATCAAATTCGGCAATTCGGAAAGGTGGTGCAACTTTATTTTTAGCTACTTTGACTTTGACGCGGTTGCCAAATTCATCTGTACCTTTTTTCAAGGTTTGAATTCTGCGAATATCCAAGCGTACAGAAGCGTAAAATTTCAGCGCATTACCACCCGTTGTGGTTTCTGGACTACCATAGGTGACACCGATTTTTTGCCGCAACTGGTTAATGAAAATAACTGTGCATCCAGATTTACCGATATTACCAGTTATTTTACGTAATGCTTGGCTCATTAAGCGAGCTTGTAACCCAACGTGAATATCACCCATATCTCCTTCAATTTCGGCGCGGGGGACTAGGGCTGCGACGGAGTCAATAACGACAATATCAACCGCCGCAGAACGCACAAGTTGATCAACTATTTCTAAGGCTGATTCGCCGGTGTCTGGTTGGGAAACAAGCAAGTTTTCAATATCTACACCCAATGCGGCGGCGTAAGTTGGATCTAGGGCGTGTTCCGCGTCTACAAATGCCGCAATACCCCCATTTCTCTGGACTTCTGCCAAAGCATGGAGAGCAACGGTAGTTTTACCAGAACTTTCTGGTCCGTAGATCTCAATTATCCGTCCTTTGGGTAAACCCCCTCCCAAGGCTAAATCTAGGGTAAGCGCACCGGTAGATATTGTTTCTACCTTCATGCGGGTAGCATCACCCAGGCGCATAATTGCTCCTTTACCGAAGCTACGCTCAATTTGTCCAAGTACGATATTTAACGCTTTTTGCTTGCCAGAAGTCTCGGTATTAGCTGCCATTCTTGCCTCTAAAGTATAGGATTTTTCAAAATTGCTGGGACGGGAGTTTTAATAGAACGAATATACTATCTTAACCGCAAAGTGTGCGAATAGGAACGTCGATTAAATAGCTTGGCCAAGATTCTAACGCGATCGCTACAAAATTATAGCATTTTGGATTTGAGATTTGGGATTTGGGTTAATCAACAGATTGCAACACACTGATCAACAATAGTAGTAGTTTCAAAATATGTAGTTTATGTAGTTATGGAACGAGTGATCAAAAGTGGTACGGGTTGGCGCTTAGGTTGGAACCCAGATGCAGTACAATTCAAAGGATTAGTTGGTACGGAAGATTGGGCGATTGAATTAACCGAAGCAGAATTAAATGAATTTTTTCGCCTTTTGCATCAGCTTGCAGATACTATGAAGCATCTAGCTACAGAATTAATGGAGGAAGAAAAAATTGCCTGTGAAGCGGAAAGTGATTTATTATGGATGGAGGTAGAAGGTTATCCCCAATCCTACAATCTCCGCTTTATCCTGAATACAGGACGGGGTACAGAGGGTAAATGGGAAGCTTCTGCCGTGTCTGGTTTGTTGCAAGCAATAGGAATGCTAAAAGTTTTTTGAACAAACCCTTGCTATTTTCCCTAACCTTGTGATATACTAGTCAGAGTGACTTGATTGGTTTTAGATTCACAAATTTGGCATGATCCCCACTCCAAAAGTCTAAAATCTCACGTTCATGGTCACGGGGCGTAGCGCAGCTTGGTAGCGCGCCACTTTGGGGTAGTGGAGGTCGTGGGTTCGAATCCCGCCGCTCCGATTTATTTATAGAATTGCTAAT
>NZ_KE384686.1:41732-53576 GCF_000426925.1 Dolichospermum circinale AWQC310F
ACTCAGTTATTATATTTTTTAATGCTAATTTTTTGGTAATTTTTGGCAGGAATAGTGATACAATAATTCACTGAGTTTTCTGTCTTTTTTTAGAGTAGCTATCAGCAGTCAGCGGTTAGTAGTAAAACTCTTTAGCTGCAAGGCTTTGTGGTTTAAACTTGTACCTCATTGACTTGCTGCTGTATTTCCAATTTATTTCCAACTCAGCCAGGCAAGATTCTCACCTCCACAACAGTTTGCTCAAATATCCATAAGCAGATCCTAATTTGTTTGAGTCTACAATCTGGGTAATTGAAACTTTAAGTGTATTTAGAGTATGTTTGAAAAGTATTGGCCGAATCCATAAGGCTTGGCTACAACAACGGTAAACGTTAGTACACAAGCTAACTCCAACTGCATGGACTAATGAAAAAGTTAGAATCTTGAACCTGTGTACAAGCGGTTGCTCATTGCTAAAGATCGTATTAATTTCCACTTGAGAAACATCCTCTTAGACTTAGTTTGAAAAAGTATTTGTTTTGCAACTTGGAATTAATTATCCTATAAAACCAAAATAAATTAATTTTAATAATCCTCGCTCCAGCCATGAAAAAATTACAACTTGATTTTAACCATCAAGCCATATATAACACCAGTGAAAATGGCTATCTTAAATTTCAACTCAATCAACAAACGGGCGCTATTTTATACATTGAGTATACTCAGGAAGCAATTATCGTACCCATGACATCGGTGACAGCTATTCCAAATATGCCTGCTTGTATATTAGGATTGATGAATTGGCGTAGTCATATAATTTGGGTAGTTGATTTACCGAAAATGCTGAATTTAGAATACATTGACCATCAGTTACATCAATATAATATCATTGTTATTCAAATAGAATCAATGATTTTAGGTTTAGTTGTCCAAGAAATTCAAGGAACAACTAAGTTTATGGCTGATAATATTCGTTCTCCTGTAGGACAAGTAGCATCTAGTTTAGTACCTTATTTATGTGGTTGTGTAGTGGAAGAAGAAGAAATATTATTAGTATTGGATGCTGTACATATTTTAGAGTCGGCTATTCTCTGTGTTGACTAAAATTAATGCCTAGAAAATCGGGGTTGAATGTTTTTGTTTTATAGATTTAGTGTGAGGATAGTATGTTGAAGAAAAATGACATCAGGAAAAGCGGTGATTCTCAAAATAAAGTATCTTTAATTTCTCCAGTGAAAGTTATTGATATTCAGGGAAAAAATTCCAGTCATGCGCCGAATTTGGATCACGAATTCAAATATTTAAAGCAATTTAAATCGGGTATAAAACCCATTATTTTGTCCATAGCTATTGGGACTTTACCAATATTGGGAATTGGGGCGATAGCTTATAGTTTTGGTAGTAAGTTGATGACTAAAGAAATTATTATATCTCAAGAAACTAAGGCAATTAGTTTAAGTAATGCGGTTAATAATTTTCTTGGACAACGCTATGACGATATTCGGGTATTGTCTAATATCAAACTCTTGAGTAATGATAGTAACAAAAAAACAGACAAATCCAACAAAAAAGACAAAATTGATATCAGCAGAATTAATATAAAAACCCAAGAAACCTTAGATAGCTTGAGAAGAACTGGTAAGGTTTATGATAGCGTGGCTGTATTTGATCTGAATGGAAAAGTGATTATGAAATCAGGAGGAGAATCTTTAGAGTCAGAAAAAAACCTGGTCTATTTCCAAGAGGTAATTAAACAAGATACTCCCATTATTAGTCAACCAGAAATAGTTAAAAATGGGAATGCAGTGATTTATGTAGCTGCACCAATTAAAGATAGAATCAAGGGTAATACCATTGGTATAGTCAGAACCCGTACACCTGTAAAATATTTAGAGAAATTAGTAAAAAGTCATACAGATGATAGTGATAGTCAGGAATATTATTTTTTAGATGAAAAAGGCCGAATTTTGGTTAGTTCTTATCAAAATTTATTGGGTCAAAATACTCAGGATATTTATCCTGGTTTAGCTAATGTTTTCAATGCTAAAGATATTCAGACATTCACAGAAGTTGCCCAAAATAATCAAAATCAGCAACTAATTACTTATGTACCATTGAGAAAATTATCAGATTCACCAGATATCAATTGGTGGTTAATTGTTGCTAAAGATACAGCGATCGCCTTCAAGCCACAAAAGGAATTTTTACTATTAATTGCTAGTACAACCTCGGTAATTGGGTTAGTGATGACATTATTTGTAGGTTGGTTAGTCCAAGGGAATAGAGAGATACAAAAATTAAAAGCAAATAGTAAATTAAACAATGATCAAGACACTGGAGAACGACAAGATTTACCAAATAATCTTCAGTATATTGTGAATCAAATTCAACAATCTGTTGATGAAATAAATGTATCTATTCAAAAATTGACCACAGAAGCAGTCATAGAATCTGAACAAAATAACCGTAGCTTAGAAACCATTGATAATATAACTATTGCTATAGTATCTATCGCTAATATAGCACAGCAGGCTGTCACAATTATTAACGATGCTAACTATGCAGCTACGGAAACTGGAGCAGCAATGGATTTAACATTGCAAAACATTTTGTTAGTCCAAGAAACAGTTTCGGAAATAGTTAAAAAAGTGAAACGTTTAGGGGAATCTTCTCAACAGATTTCTCGTGTAGTTTCTGTAATTAATCAAATTGCTATGCAAACTAATTTATTAGCAATTAATGCCGGAATTGAAGCTGCAAGAGCCGGGGAAGAGGGTCAAGGTTTCGCTGTAGTAGCAGAGGAAGTAGGAGAATTAGCCGCTAGAATTGCAACTGCAACCCAGGAAACTGAGGAAATAATTGCTAAAATTCAACGAGAAACTGGCGAAATAATACAAGGGATGACAACAGGAACTAATCAAGTGGTTGAAAGTAGCCATATTATCAAAAATGCCAAGGAAAGTTTGCAGCAAATTGTTAATGTATCAGGGCAAATAGATACCTTAGTGCAGTCAATTTTAAGCGCTACTACATCTCAAATACAAACATCAGAAATTGTTATTCAAACTGTTAAGGACATTACAAATATATCAAAATTTAACTGTGATAATTATCGCCAAATTTCTCAATCTTTGCAAAAAGCAGTAGATATTTCTCAGCAGTTAAAGGAGACCGTCGAGACCTTTACGGCTAATTGATGTTGTGATTCTGAAATTAATAGCTAATGACTAAGGAATAATCACTAATGACTAAAGATAAAGAATTGGAAATCCAGATGCAATTTTTAGAAGAAGCAACTGATTATCTCAACATTTTAGAAGGGATCTTGCTGGGAATTGACAGCAGCAACTGCATGGAATTAGAAAAAATTAATGCTGCAATGCGAGCCGCTCATTCTATTAAAGGTGGAGCGGCCATGATGGGGTTTAGCGTATTAAGTGATTTAGCTCACCGTCTAGAAGATGCTTTTAAAGTTTTAAAAACTCAGAAAAATTCTCTAGAAATCGACACCAATTTACAAAGTTTATTACTATCTGGTGTTGATTGGCTACGGCGAATTGTTGAATTACTTTCAAAGGGTAACAATTTAGATCATAGTCGTCTAAGAGAATTTTGTTACCCAATTTTTGATCAACTTTATCAGCGTTTAGGTGAGCCTTCTTCAGAGAATATTACAACATTAATATCATCAGAACTATCATCAGAAGATAATCAACTTATCCTTTTGTTATTTGAAACTGAAGTTGAAGAATATTTAAAAGTTCTAGAATCTCGCTTAAAAAATAATAATAAAGCAGAATTAAGATCCGAATTACTGATCATGGCTACTGAGTTAAGTGGCTTAGGAGAAATGCTCCAGTTAAAAGCATTTACCCAACTATGTGAATCAGTGATTAATTACTTAAAAACCTATCCTGAACGCTGCGTGGAAATTGCTAATTTAGCTTTAGAATCATGGAAAAGGTCTCAATATCTAGTATTAAGTAATCAAGGGAATCATTTACCAGTAAAAATTGATTTATGTGAGTTTATTAATAATAAAATTGATAGTGATAAAGACCTATTATCAAATTCCCAAGATAATTTAGTAAATCAATCAAAAACTGTTAGTGATGATTGGCAATTATTAGCAGATATAGAACTACCTCCAGAAATTAACGCCGTCGAATTTGCTGATTTTGATAGAGTTTCATCCGCAAAAGATCCGCTTTTAAATATAGATATAGATGATAAATCTAATGAACAGCGCAAAGGTGATATTAATTTACCTCATAAAGAACGTGAAAATCATGAAAATACAGTGAGAATTTCTGGAAAACATTTAGAAAAAATTTATGATTTATTTGGAGAAATTATTATTCAAAAAAATGGGTTGAATGTGCAAGTAGAAAGATTACGTAAATTGGTTCGTAGTTTAAATCAGAGAGTACAAATTCTTGATCAAGAGAATCAAGAACTGCGGACAGCTTATGGAAAAATGATAAGTCATAATCATCTGATCAATCATCATAATCAAGAAACAGAAAATAACTGTTTAGAACAAAATTACTATCAGAAATTAGATGTATTATCTCAAGATGTCATGGAAACTATTGTGCAAGTTGCAGAAGTTACAAGTGATATTCAATTAAGTGTTGATGATGCAGATCAAATAGCAAGGAAACTGAATAAAACTTCTAAACAATTACAAAGACAATTAACTCAGATGAGGATGCGTCCTTTCTCAGATTTAGTTGAGCGTTTTCCTAGAGCCATTAGAGATTTGAATGTGGAGTATGGAAAAAATGTGCATTTAAGAATTGAAGGTGGTAATACTTTAATTGAAAGGAGCATTTTGGAAGCATTAAATGAGCCTTTAATGCACTTATTACGCAATGCTTTTGATCACGGAATCGAAGATCCTGTTACCCGTAAAATTCACGGAAAACCCGAACAAGGGTTGATTGAAATCAAAGCATTTTACCATAGTAATCGGACGATGATTACTATCCGTGATGATGGTCGAGGTATTTCTTTAGACAAAATTCGTCACCGCGCTTTAAAAATGGGTTTAGATGATTCTTTATTAGCGAGTGCGAGTAACGAGGAACTACTATCATTAATTTTTGAACCAGGGTTTAGTACCTCAGAACGGGTGACAACTTTATCTGGTCGGGGTGTGGGAATGGATGTAGTGCGTAATAACCTCAAATTAGCGCGAGGAGATGTAAATGTTGATACTCAAATAGGATCGGGGACGACAGTTACTTTATCAGTACCATTTACCTTATCCGTAGCGCGAATCTTATTAGTAGAGAGTGATGGATTACTGTTGGCATTTTATACAGATGTCATAGAGGAAATTTTCTTACTAGAAAATCAGCAAATCTTTCTCCAGGATGGTAAAGAATTGATTAAATGGCAAGATACGCAATTACCATTACTGCGTTTAAATAGTTACTTTGAGTTTAATTGCCCCCGCTCCAATAATCTAGAATTAGAAACTCCGCCCATAATTAATGCTATAAGTGTATTAATAGTCAAACATGACAATCAACAGGTTGCAGTGCAGGTAGAACGCTGCTGGGGTGAACAGGAAGTAGCTATTCGTCAAGTAGAAGGTAATATTCCTCTACCGAGCGGTTTTAATAACTGTACAATTCTGGGTGATGGTCGGGTAGTTCCCCTAGTTAATACTAATGATTTAGTGTTATGGATTACTAATTGTGAACTTCCCCATCTGAGTCGTAAGTTACCGACAACAAGATTACAAACTGCTTTCTTAAAACCCTCAAAAGTAGCAATTTCAACTAAACCCCCTCGTCAAAAAGGGAAAATTTTGATTGTGGATGACTCCATTAATGTGCGTCGGTACTTAGCCCTAACCCTAGAGAAAGGTGGGTATCAAGTAGAACAAGCAAAGGATGGTCAAGATGGCTTAGAAAAACTAGAAAATGGGTTACAAGTCCAAGGGGTAATTTGCGACATTGAAATGCCCAGGATGGATGGTTATAGCTTTTTAGAGCGAATTAATGCCAATAGAGAATTGAGAGATATTCCTGTAATTATGCTGACATCTCGCAGTAGCAATAAGCACCGTCAACTAGCTATGAAATTAGGGGCAAAAGCTTATTTTTCCAAGCCTTATAATGAGCAAGAATTATTACAGACATTAGCGGAGATAATTTTCCAGACAGCAGAAACAAAGTCATCAAATTAGGAAATTGCTGCTTTCATGAATCCATCGGAAACCGCATCTGGTGGAAATTCTTGTACAATTGTATTTTGTCCAAGATCGAAATTCCACACAAGTTTTGAAATTTTATCATTATATCTAACTCCTTGAAAGTTATGATCAAATCGTCTCATCAAAGCAGTAAATCTTGTAAATGTCCGTTCTTCTTTTTCTTTGATATATTTAATAACTGCTTGTAGTCCACGACCTGTACTACCTAATTCAGAAGGAATTTTAATAAGATTACTCTTGTCTCTTTCATCCTGAGCATCATCAATATCATGAGTAGTCAGCTTATGGGTTTTAAAGTTTTTAAGTGTAACTTGTGTAAACATAATTGTTTTCTGGCAATAGCTTAAATTTTAATTACATTATTACTGTTGATAGCAATTTTAGAATTAACTTGCTAAAAATTAACTTTAACTAAAATTACCGTAGCGATGCCTACTAGCAAGGCATCGCGGATTTTAGATTTGTGATTTATCCGTAATCTAAAATCTAAAATCCAACAAGGGATTTAATGGTTTACCGCTGCTGCTTCTCGTGCTGCTGCTGCTTGATCTGGGTGAATATTCAAGCGTGTGAGGTTAATTCGACCTTTATTGTCAATTTCTCGCACTTTGACAATCACCTCATCACCAACAGCGACTTCATCTTCAACTTTACCAACGCGGTAGTCAGCCAGTTGAGAAATGTGAATCATGCCTTCTTTTCCGGGCAAAAATTCCACAAAAGCACCAATAGGTATAATCCGGGTCACACGACCGATATAAACATCACCTTCATGGAGTTTACGAGTCATGCCTTGAACAATGTTCCGTGCTTTCTTAGCCCTATTTTCATCAACTGCGGAAATAGTGACAGTACCATCATCTTGGATGTCAATTTTTGCACCAGTTTCTTCTGTAATACCCTTAATGGTTTTACCACCAGGTCCAATGACTAGACCAATCATGTCAGGATCGATCTTAATTGTCAATAGCCGGGGGGCATAGGGTGAAGTTTCTTCTCTGGGGGTGTCAATAGTCTGGAGCATTTTTTCCAGAATGTGCAACCGCGCTGGCCTGGCTTGGTGGACGGCTTCGGCGATGACTTCTAAAGACAACCCGGATATTTTCATATCCATTTGCAAAGCGGTAATACCAGTATCAGTACCGGCAACTTTGAAATCCATATCACCTAAAAAGTCTTCAATGCCCTGAATATCGGTCAGGATTCGCACTTCGTCTCCTTCCTTAATCAAGCCCATAGCCGCACCGCTGACGGGTTTAGTAATTGGTACACCGGCATCCATGAGGGATAAACTAGAACCGCAAACTGAACCCATGGAAGTAGAACCGTTAGAAGAAAGCACTTCCGAAACTACGCGAATTACGTAAGGGAATTTATCTTTAGGTGGTAATACAGGCAACAATGCTCTTTCCGCTAATGCACCATGTCCGATTTCTCTTCTACCCGGGGCGCGTAAGGGTTTGGTTTCGCCGACGGAGAAGGGTGGGAAGTTATAGTGATGCAAATAACGTTTAGCTTGGTCTAGTTGCAAGTCATCGTTAAGATTTTGAGCGTCTCCAGGAGTACCAAGGGTACACATTGATAATACCTGAGTCAGTCCCCGGTTAAATAAACCACTGCCATGTACTCGTTTGGGTATTATACCAACTCGACAAGATATAGGACGGACTTCATCAAGTTTACGCCCATCAACGCGCACATTATCTTCGATAATTTGACGGCGCATGAAGTATTTAGTAATGCTTTTGAAGGTATTACTAAGGGCGTTGGAGTCTGCTGTGGCGGCGATGCGAATGGGGTCTTCTTCTGATAAAGCTTTGATTTCATCAGATATACTATCCTTAACTGCATCTAAGGCAATATCACGATCAGTTTTAGTTAACTCAAATTGCGCTAATATTTTCTTAATCTCTTGATTAGCGCGATCGCGGATATAATTTTCTAAGGTCTGATCTGGTTCAGGTGGTGCTTCTTGCACAAGTTGTAAACCCAATTCATCCAGCAAATCTAATTGGGCTTGAATTAAATCCCGTACAGCTTCATAGCCAAAATCAATCGCTTCAATAATATCTCGCTCTGGCAATTGATTTGCACCGGCTTCCACCATGATCACCCCCTCAGGTGAACCAGCCACGACTAAATCCAAATCTCCCGCTTCAATTTCTGCGTAGGTTGGGTTAATAATAAAATCATCACCCACTAAACCTACTCGCACAGCGGCCATTGGTCCATTAAAAGGAATTTGGGCAATGAGGGTAGCAATTGAAGCACCTGTCACTGCTAACACATCGGGAGGAACCTGTTCATCCATGGACATAGTTAAGGCCACAACTTGCAAATCATCCCGTAACCAGGAAGGGAATAAAGGACGCAGCGGGCGGTCAATCAGACGACTGGTAAGAATGGCCTTTTCCGGTGGACGACCTTCCCGGCGCATAATTCCTCCGGGGATTCTTCCCGCCGCATACAGTCTTTCTTCATAATCTACCGTCAGTGGCAAAAAATCAACACCCTCCCTGGCTGCTGACCTCGTGGCTGTCACCAAAACAGTTGTATCCCCTGATTGTATCAAAACCGACCCACCTGCTTGGGGGGCTAGTAGGCCAACCGTCAGTCGAATATCCCGTCCATCAAAGGATATTGACTTTTCAAATTCTGCCATTCAGTTTTTTTTCCTTCTCTTACGCGTTTCTCACTCTGTGGCAATCCTAACATTTATGCAGTCTAGACGGCTTGTGTCATGAACAAACATAAAACAAAATTGCCTAAGTTAGCAGTACAGTGGGCTTCATATCTAGGTTTGTCATCTCAGCTATATTTTTCAGAACGATTTCATCATAGTTCATCAATCAATTAAGATGTAATTAACTGTATTAAAATTGCCCTTGTTATTAAAAAGCAATGGTAAAAAAACCATATCATTTCTTGACAACTCTTTTTCAGTCCTGTATCATAAATTCATATTGTGTGGACACAAAAGAAAAGTTTTGATCTGTTATGTTAAATTCACGGGACACCAGTTAACTTGTTAGGTGGTGTTGTTACTTAACCCAGCAACCGGATTAAATTGTATCAGGATCTATATTTAATTCCCGCAATTTTGCTGCTAAACGTTCTGATTTTCTCGCTTCTTTTTCTGCGGTTTCTTCAGGTGTGGGAACTAGCTTTCCTTCTGGTGTAAAATACCGTAATAGTCCTTGATCAATTCCTAAATATAAACCTAGCTGACAACTCCACAAATGTCCTTGCTGATTTTGTTCTAAAGGTTGATATTCTCCGTCTACTAAATGAAAACCTGCAAATTCTAGTGTATAAGGGTCGAACCAAAAATAATCCGGTGTGCGGAAAGTATTTTGATAAAGTTCTTTTTTATATTCTCTATCTGTATTTGCTGTAGTTGGTGAGAGAATTTCTAAAATGAAATTAGGATATTTACCATGTTCTTCCCAAACTACCCAACTTTTCCGGGTTTTGCGTTCTGTTCCCAAGACCACAAAGAAATCTGGACCTCGGAAATATTCAGATTTTTTCTGATTAGGACTATAGTAAATGGTGAGATTTCCCGCAGCATAGAAATCATTTCTATCTTTCCACAACCATTCTAGACATTTGAAAAGTAGAATTATTTGTCTTAGATGTAGTTCTGTTTCCACGGTCGGTTCATCACTATATAAATCACTTGGGGGAAATATTACATCTTGGGAGATGTTTTCTTTACATTCTAATTCTTGAGTAATCATCATGATATGATACCAAGTAGTTATTTGTTGATTATAGCATTACGTAGGTTGGGTTGAGGAACGAAACCCAACATTATATCTTTTGTTGGGTTGCGCTGTATATTATTCTTTTGTTGGGTTGCGCTGTCGCTTAACCCAACCTACATGACTAAGGTTAAGCAACAGAGTAACCTAGCAACCGGATTAAATTGTATCAGGATCTATATTTAATTCCCGCAATTTTGCTGCTAAACATTCTGATTTTCTCGTTTCCTGTCCTGCGGTTTCTTCAGGTGTGGGAACTAGCTCTCCTGTTGGTGTAAAATACCGTAGTAGTCCTTAATCCAAAATCCAAAACTGAATGTTAATTACCTTTCTCTACAGGAATATCAAACAATTGTAACTTAAGTCTTTGGGCTGGATAATCAGTTAAAGACAGAGATATCTGTTTGACATCATCAAGTAAGGCCGTGGGAATGCTAATTGTACCTTTAACTTCTGCTCCTTTGGCAGGTAATTCTGCTGGTAAACCTTCTGTAATTGCACTCAAGGTTCTTCCTTTATCGTCAGTAATATCTAAAAAGCTATAGAGAAACCTTACAGAATCAGTCCCTTTATTTTGCATATTTACTCTTAGCAATAAATCACCTCCAGAATAGCGCACGGACTGTACAGACATGGTTACACCTTCACTTTCAGCAGCAACAGGAAATCCTGGTTGTAGGGGTTCTTCTGCTACTTGTTTGGGTTTTTCCTGTCCTTGAGGTTTGTCGGTTTTGATCTCTTCTTCTGCTGACTTTTCTGGTTTGTTACTTTGGTTTTTATTGTTAATTCTTGACTTGACAGCTTTGAGAATATCTTCCTCTTTTAGAAAACTTTCAGTTCCCTGTTGGGGGTTATTACTCTTGCTGCTGTTAAATTTATTAACGGGACGACCATCTGGTGTAGTGACACCTTTGAGCGCGTCACTTCCTAATTTAAATCCTAAAAAACCACTTGCAGAACTTGCTCCCAACATCAGGGTTAACAAAATTAAGGTTAGGAGTACAGTAGTATTGATTTGCATTGTTAAAAAATTATGATATAAAGGGAACAGGTAGCAGGTAAGTCCTAGAATTTTCTCTTGGTGTAGTCATGGTATTACTCATTACTATCCTAAGTTTAAATAACTAGCAACTGGGGTAAATAGGAGTGAAAATTTGTTTAATCCCTATGCTACTATATGCTGTTAGGGATTTTAAAATTTGCCCTTTTCAATGCCGAAAAAATTTACCTCATTACATACTTGATTAGACTTTGAGCATTTAAACGTAATTAATAATTGTTCACGGGTTGCCAAATTATAGTGAGATAGTGTATTGTGGTTAAAGTAGGATCGAAAATCACTGGTTAAACCAAACAGCGTCAGGTTGAAATCCATGTGAATAAGCGCTCTTGGCCGATTGGGGAGGCAACGAACTCATAATTCGTCTTCAGGCTGGTTCAATTCCAGCAGGGCGCATTTTACGCATTTAAGATAGCTAAATTATGATATATGTTATTTCCTGCGTTTGTAGTCAGGGCTTCAGCCCTGGTAATATTTCTGCAACACCTGTAAAAATTGGGGAAGTTAAATTGTGTTGGTGTTAATTTGATTGAATGCCAGGAACGAGACTTGAACTCGTGACACGAGGATTTTCAGTCCTCTGCTCTACCAACTGAGCTATCCCGGCGTGGGCTTGATTATTGACCACTTTTCCTAAGTAAAACATAGGGAAAAAGATTAGTCAAGGGGTTTTACAAAAAAAATTTTAATTAGATAGACGTGAGATAACCAACATAATGTGAAGAAAAGTAAAATCGCTCAAAACTTCTTCCCTGTTCCCTGTTCCCTGTTCCCTGTTCCCTGTTCCCTGTTCCCTGTTCCCTGTTCCCTGTTCC
>NZ_KE384686.1:53900-54979 GCF_000426925.1 Dolichospermum circinale AWQC310F
ATAGCGACAATTTTTAACACCAACCTACTTAGCTGTTTTTGATTGTCAATTTAACCCAGGTAAACACAACCACAAATAAGAGAAACTGCACAAAGACAATACTCGGTCCAGAAGCCAGATTAAACAAGCCAGAAACCATCATTCCCGCGATACTACTGCTAGAGCCGACAACCACCGATAGAATCAGAAAACGGCTGAAATGGTGACTCATGAGTTTGGCTGTAGCAGCGGGAATCACTAAAAACGCATTGACAAGCAAAACACCAACAGCTTTAATCGCTACGGCTACAGCAAGGGAAAGCAAAATAACGAATCCATAGCGATAAAGTTGTACAGGTACTCCTTGTACTTGTGCAACATCGGGATTGAGAGTTAGTAATATTTGTTGTTGTAGCGTTGATAAGAGGAAAATACTACTAGAGATGAGTACCAGAAGTGTTAAAATTAAATCTGTGTTATCTATGGCTAAAATATCGCCAAATAACACACCCATTAAGTTACCGCGATATCCCTTAATAAAACTGGTGAGGATGACACCGATCGCTAATGATCCAGATAGAACTATACTGAGAACACTATCACTGGCTAAATCTGTTTTGTCAATCAAATAAAGAACAACAACCCCGAAAATTAAAGTAAAAGGTAGTAACATCCAAGTGGGATTAGTATTGAGTAACACGCCTAATGCTACACCTACTAAGGCTGCATGACCAACAGCATGACTAAAAAAAGATAATTGACGTAAAGTCACAAAACTACCTAATAAACCCCCTAATATTCCCATTAATACAGCACCAATAATGGCACGCTGCATAAAAGGAAACTGCAATAAATTCACGAAATCATGATAATTACCCATTACCCATGACCTATTACCTCACTTAATGATGATGTTCATAACGACTAAAACCAGGACCATAGGTAGCTAAGAGATTTTGCGGAGAAAGGGCTATTTCTGGTTTACCAGAACAAACAAGAGTTTGATTCAGACAGATGACGCGATCGCAATGACGGCTTACCATATCAATATCATGGGAAACTTGCAACACTGTCCAATTTTGTTCTCGTTTTAATTCATT
>NZ_KE384687.1:0-43675 GCF_000426925.1 Dolichospermum circinale AWQC310F
CTTTGCACTTAACCTTCATTTTCTCAAAAGCAGTCATGGTAAAGGTTAGATAGTTTTCGGAGATGTCTATTGAACAAATCTATCGCGGTTTAAATCTTGAACCAGAGAATGGGGAATAATAAAAGCATTACCTAACTAGGGCTTGCTGAATAAACACCGTGACAAATCAATGACTTGAGGGGGATAGAAGATGAATAGGTGCAAGAAAAAGAGTTAAAATGGGTAAAAACCCTTGCATTAAAGCTTAATAAGATATATAAAAAAGCGCAAGAACAAGAAACAGCACCAGAAAAAATCTCGGCGACAGCAGCCATAAAAAAACCCACCTGCGCGGGTTTCCAGTGGAAAGTTAGCAAAGGTGGTTGAAAATCAATGAAATTGAAAATTTAGCTACAAAATGTTTTAGCAGTTCACAAACAAGTTGTAAACTGCTATCAAAACGGGATTGTGTTTTTCTAAATGGGCAGTACCAGACTCGAACTGATGACATCCTGCTTGTAAGGCAGGCGCTCTACCAACTGAGCTAACCGCCCGTTTTCTTCACTCAATTAATATAGCATAGGCTTTGAAAATTTTGCAAGTCTTTTGAGAAAATTTTTTTTGAGGATTGGGAAAGGCTGATGTGAACGGGATTGAGCTATACTAATTGAGGGTTTTACTGTTAATTTGATATTTTTAATTTGCCAAGATGCCCTCTGGTCAAACGCACGATCGCATTACTATCTGGTCTATGCCTGTTGTGGCGGGTATAACGTTGATTTCCACTCACAGCAGTAATATGACTTTGTTAGTGGCGGGTGGGTTTATGTTTGGGGGGCTGATGTTTGGTCCGGATTTGGATATTTACTCCCGTCAATTTCAGCGTTGGGGTGTTCTGCGGTGGATTTGGCTACCTTATCAAAAAAGTCTGCGCCATCGGTCTTTTTTATCTCACGGTCCGATTATTGGTACAACATTAAGGGTGGTGTATCTGACAACTTTTTTAGCATTGGTGGCCATTGTGCTGGTGATGATTTTCACCAAGTTGGGAAATGTGGCTTGGAACTGGGGCGAAGTGTGGGGAACTGTGGGGAAGACCATCTATATATATTATGGAGAATTTTTTGCCCTCTTTGTCGGCTGTGAACTCGGTGCAATGAGCCATTCCTGTAGTGATTGGACTGTTTCCGGTTATAAACGATTTCAAAAACAGGGTATTCAAGGTTTACTTCCCCGTGGCAAAATTAAGAAACGTAAAGTTAGCCCCAGTCGTCGCAGTGTCAAAAAGCGGTAAAAATATGGCAGTTAATCAGACTTTAGAGGCATTACAAGAGTTAATAAATGTAGTAGCAAAATTGCGATCTCCCCAAGGTTGTCCTTGGGACTTGGCACAAACCCCATCAAGTCTAACTCCCTATGTAATTGAAGAGGCTTATGAGGTAGTAGACGCGATTCAAACTGGGGATAAACAGGCTATTGCTGAAGAATTAGGTGATTTATTATTACAAGTAGTACTACAGGCGCAAATTGCCAGTGAAGCGGGTGATTTTTCTCTGCAAGAAGTAGCTGAAGGTATTGCTCAAAAGTTAATACGTCGTCATCCTCATGTATTTGCTGATGTGACTGTAGAAAGTATGGAAGAGGTACACAAAAATTGGGAAATGATTAAAGCAGCAGAAAAAGGAGAAACTGTAGAAGAACAAAAACTCAGTCATAAATTAAATCGTTATCGTCGCAGTCTTCCCCCCTTAAATGCGGCCATGAAGATATCTGAAAAAGCTGCTCAGGTTGGTTTTGAGTGGAATAATGTAGGTGAAGTTTGGGGCAAATTTCATGAAGAGTTAGGGGAATTTCAACAGGCTTTAGCTGAGGAAACCAAAGAAAGACAAGAATCCGAATTAGGTGATTTACTATTTGCCATTATTCAAATTGCCAGATGGCATAAACTTGATCCTAGTGCGGGTTTACAAGGGACAAGTCAGCGATTTATTCAAAGGTTGCAAAAAATGGAGGATGTGATTGAACGTCCGTTGACAGATTATAGTTTAGAAGAATTAGAGTCCCTGTGGCAACAGGCTAAAGCTCAACTTGGTCACTAGGTGCTAAATATACCTTACTTACAGGCAACAATTTACAGCAATTGCAATGTTATATCCAGATAAGAAAGAAGCTTACTTGAGTTTAATTGAATGGAGTAATATACCTGCTAATTCGGTATCAGTATTTGAAAAAACGCTATAGTTATGTACTGCCAATGAATATTCCAAAATTCCCACTTTTTCCTATGCAAAAAAACGCCATTATTGGTGATAAAATTAAGTTTAGCTGATTTATACTCACTCAAACTACATCTCACCTTAAATTGCTCGGCTTTAATCCTCTAATCTATGTCTTACTATAAGTCTTGCTATAAATATTTCGTAATCAGTAGAACTTACGCAAGTGTCAAAGAACATATTTAATACTGTTAGCGCAGTGTATCCTCCTGAGAAAAGTGACTGAGCTTTACGCTTACTTAGTGTTTCTGTAAGATGAAGTAGTTTATATTGGAATTTTGAATTAATCTCAATGGCTGTATTTTCTCACATTACTGTTAAAGTTCCCGCCACGACTGCAAATTTGGGTCCGGGTTTTGATTGCATTGGTGCAGCTTTGAAGCTTTACAATGAATTTGAATTTACTACTCTTAATGTAGATGGTTTAATGATTCAAGTTTCTGGTATGGAGGCGGAAAAGGTACAAACTGATGAGAGTAATCTTTTATATCAGGCGTTTATTAAGTTATATCAGCATATAGAACAAACAGCACCATCAGTAAAAATAAGGATTAAGTTGCGTGTGCCTTTATCTAGAGGTTTGGGTAGTTCCGCGACGGCTATTATCGCTGGGTTGGTTGCAGCTAACGAATTGGCTGGTCAGCCTTTGTCTGAATTCGAGGTGATGAAATTAGCGATCGCTATGGAAGGACATCCTGATAATGTAGTACCAGCACTATTGGGTGGTTGTCGTTTGGCTGCTACTAGTAACAATTGTTGGGAAATTGGCGATATTCCCTGGCATCGAGATATAGTACCAGTGGTAGCAATTCCTGATTTTGAGTTATCCACCTCACAAGCAAGGAAGGTTCTACCCGCAGACATAAGTCGTGATGATGCGATTTTCAATATTTCTCATTTCGGTTTATTGTTACGCGGTTTAGCAACTAATCGAGAAGAATGGTTAAAAGCCGCACTACAAGATAAATTACATCAACCCTACCGTCAAGCTTTAATTCCTGGTTATGATGTTGTTAATAACGCTGCTATAAATGCTGGTGCTTATGGTATGGTAATCAGTGGTGCTGGCCCCACACTTTTGGCTTTAGTAGATACAAGCAGGGCAAAATTAGTAGAAATAGCCATGAAAAATGCTTGGTTGCAAACGGGAATCACTTCAACTGTGCGAATAGTCAACCTAGATATGCAGGGGACGACCACATTTTAAATGTTAAATAATGTTAAATTTTGTATTTTCCATTGGTAATGGGTGATGAAAAACCAATTACCAATTACCCATTATCCATTACCAGTCATAACATATATGGAGAAAATTCAGTCAGAAATAGCAGAACTGAAATCTCAAATCCAGGCACTTAGGCAAGAACGGGCTATGCTGACTAATAATCATGTAGAATTGAGCGAAAATGATTCACATTTAGCCATTGTTGAAGCTTATCGTCGTCAAGCTAGGGAAAATGCCCAATTATCTGCTGAACTTAAAGGCATAGATGATGCAATATCTTTCCTAGAAAAGCAAATAGAACAAAGGAAAGTCTATCTAAATAGGAATTTACCTATTTCTATCCGCATATCCCAACAAGAAGCACAGCTAGAAGAAGCCAAAAAAATCGCTCAAATTCATGCAGAACGGGTCAACGAACTAGCAGGTGAACTGGCCAAGGAAATTAAACTCCTCAAAACCTGCGCTGACGAACTTAGTCCTATGTATTGGCAAGTTTACTATAAACCTTTCATCACGGGCTTTAAGACCATTTCTGTTCCCTATGTTAGATCAGATTGTCAAGTGTGGACAATTGTCAACCGTATTGTTTAAGCATCCTAAACAACCTTGTGAAAATTTAAATTTATCCTTAACCGGGGAATTATAACTAAAGACAGCGACTAATGGCGCTGTTTTTTTGTTGACATCACAAAAATTTACATTTAGAATGGACTTGCACCAGACTTCAGTAGGTATTTATTACTAAAATAATCCACAAAACTGGAGATTTTCACAAGAAATCATTTACAAAAGTAAAAATTTCTTAATATAATGTAAACAAAAGCAAAACCAAAAATATATTGTCAACAGTTATGAATACAATAGAACTCCCTTGGTTATCAGCCATAATTTTCCTGCCATTAGTGGCGGCCTTGGCAATTCCGATTATTCCCGATAAAGAAGGTAAAACTGTGCGCTGGTACGGTCTGGGGGTGGCAATATTAGATTTTTCATTAATTATCTGCGCTCTTTGGCAGGGTTATGACTTGCAAAGTTCAGCCCTACAAATGACAGAAAGCTATTCCTGGATACCCCAAATTGGCTTTAACTGGTCTTTGGGGGTTGATGGTTTATCAATGCCCCTGATACTATTAACAGGCTTAATTAACACACTCGCAGTATTCGCGGCTTGGAAAGTAACCAATAAGCCGCGTTTATTTTATGCGTTGATGTTGGTAATGTACAGCGCCCAATTGGGTGTATTCCTTGCCCAAGATTTGTTAATGTTCTTTTTGATGTGGGAAATTGAGTTAGTACCCGTTTATTTGTTAATTTCCATTTGGGGAGGAGCAAACCGCCGTTACGCAGCTACCAAATTTATTATCTATACTGCTGCTGCATCCATACTTATACTAGTATCTGGTTTTGCCATGGCTTTCTATGGTGATAATTTGACCTTCAACATGACAGAATTGGGAATGAAAGAATATCCCAAAGCTTTAGAACTGGCACTATATACAGGTTTCTTAATTGCGTACGGTGTCAAATTACCTATTTTCCCCTTCCATACATGGTTGCCTGATGCTCATGGTGAAGCGTCCGCTCCTGGTTCAATAATCTTAGCGGGTGTATTGTTAAAGATGGGGGGTTATGCCCTAATTCGTTTTAATGTGGAAATGTTGGCTGATGCTCATATCACCTTTGCTCCTGTTTTAGTAGTTTTAGGTGTAGTTAATATTGTTTATGGTGCTTGTTGTGCTTTTGCACAAACTAACCTCAAACGCCGTTTGGCCTACTCTTCAATTGCCCACATGGGGTTTGTGTTAATTGGGATTGCATCTTATACAGAAATCGGTATTAATGGTGCTGTATTACAGATGGTTTCTCACGGTTTAATTGCTGCTAGTTTATTCTTTTTATCCGGTGTCACTTACGAACGTACTCACACCTTAATGATGGATAAAATGGGTGGTATGGCTAAAGTAATGCCAATAACTTTTGCGCTTTTTACCATGGGTGCAATGGCTTCTCTAGCGTTACCTGGTATGAGTGGTTTCGTCGGTGAATTGATGGTATTCTTGGGTTTTGCTACTAGTGATGTTTACAGTTCCGGCTTCAAAATTGTCATCATCTTTCTCTCAGCAGTTGGCGTGATTTTAACACCCATTTATTTACTTTCTATGCTGCGTCAAGTGTTCTATGGTGACAAGAATGAAGAATTGCATTTAGATGCTGTGGTTCTTGATATTAAGCCACGAGAGTTGTTTATTACTGCTTGTTTGTTAATTCCTATCATCGGCATTGGTTTTTATCCTAAGCTGATCACACAAGCTTATGATGTGAAAACAGTGGAAGTTGCGGCTCATGCTCGTCAAGTTTTACCAATTGTCGCTCGTCAACAACCTGCAAATTTGTACTCACAAATTTTCACCTCACCAACATTAGCTAGTTCCAAAATAGGGAATATAGTTGAATAATTATCAAGTCCAAAATGGCACTGTAGTAAATCTTAAACTTAAATATGAGGGGAATTTGCCAATAAGAAAGATCCTTGATTTTTTGAAGAAGTCAAGGATCTTCATTTTGGCGTTGCTGATTAAGAGTATGATTTTATTTCACGCAGAGGCGCTCCAGGCGCAGAGAGTAAAAGTTTCATTTCTTTGATTTTCCAATTTCATACCTCAATTCAGCAACGCCTTCATTTTTAACATATTTTTAACACTGTATGATTACAGTAATTTTTAGGTAAATAAACCACATTTTAAAGTCTCACGCCAAGGTGCAAAGTCCCAAAGCAAGAAAGGAATATAAAACAAAAGTGTGGTACAAGTACATTAAAATTGCTGTAAATCATTTGGGAATATTTACCATCCTAAACGTTTAGTAATATCGGTTGTGGTCTTGAGTTATTTACTGATTAATTTTCGACTGCCATCTGATTGTAGCATAAATTATGTTTTCTGAAAGCTCTATTTTAAAAATTACGGCATCAGTCTGAATAACCCCAACTTTTTCAAAAAGTCGGGGTTAGGTTTTAGGAATTACTTGTGTAAACCTTAATTCCATGGAGTAATAGACCTAAACTCCATCCTAATATGGGATAAATTGCCCAAAAATATCCGGGACTAACTACTAAATTTAATAACACTAAAAAACCATTAATTGCCATAAAAGCAAATAGGTGTGATTTAAATTCTTTTCGTTGTTGACTATGAGACATTTGTTCTTTTTTCACTTCTACGTTATTTTTTAACCATTCTTGTTCCGCTGCTTGCAAAGATTCTGAAGAAACACCTAATTCTGAGGCTATTTCTATTATTTGCTCTCTTGTATATTCTCCTTGTTGCTTACGTTTAAAAGCTACTTCGAGAATTTGCTGCATTTCTTCTGAATTGTAAGTCATTATCTCCACCTAAAATGGTCAAAAAATACTTGTGAGAGTTGTTTTTGCAACGGTAGCTACACAATGATTTAAAATATTTATCTGTTGTTATAGACTATTGAGAAACATATTTTATATCTAAAAAAATGATTTATATAGTATTTAAAAACACAAATATAGATGAAAGTAAAAATATCAAATGAATAATCAGTGATCAAAGTGACATAATTTGATAAAATCTAAAAGAATATAGGTCTAGTTTACACAACCAAAATGACCAATGACTAATCATTCATCTACCAAACGCTTACCTAATCAACGTTGGCAAATTGCCGCATTAAATCCAGAATTAGCCGAAAAACTGGCAAATTTAACAAATATTTCCCCCATTATCGGCCAATTATTAGTTAATCGGGGCATGGAAACTCCAGAAGATGCAAAGATCTTTTTAGAACCCGAATCTCTGATTTTACCTTCTCCCCTGGCAGAATTTCCCAATTTAGCTGCTAGTTTGGAATTATTAGAAATAGCGATCGCCAATCATGATAAAATAGCTATTTGTGGTGACTATGATGCAGATGGTATGACTAGCACTGCATTACTATTAAGAAGTCTTAGGGCTTTGGGTGCTGATATTGATTATGCTATTCCTAGTCGAATGCACGATGGTTATGGGATTAATAACCGTATTGTTCAAGAATTTTATGATGAAGGTGTCAAACTAATTCTAACTGTAGATAATGGAATTTCTGCTGTTGAACCTATTACTAAAGCCAGAGAATTAGGTTTAAAAGTTATTATCACAGATCATCATGATATTCCCGAAAAATTACCTCCAGCTAATGCAATTCTCAACCCAAAACTAATAGCTGAATCTTCTCCCTATCGGGGTGTGGCTGGTGTGGGTGTGGCTTATATTTTAGCAGTTTGTTTAGCACAACAGTTAGGGCAAATCAAAGGTTTAGTCCAACCACTTTTAGCTTTATTTACTTTGGGAACTATTGCTGATTTAGCCCCTTTAACAGGTGTAAATCGTCGCTGGGTAAAACGGGGTTTAAAGTTATTACCAAAATCTAATTTACCAGGTATACAAGCATTAATTCAAGTTGCAGGAGTGCAAGCTAGTGAAGGAGAAAAAAACCAAAATTCTAAATCTTTAAAACCGGAAGATATTGGTTTTCGATTAGGACCGCGAATTAATGCTATAGGTAGAATTGGTGATCCACAAGTTGTCATTGATCTATTGACAACTGATGATTTTAGTATCGCACTAGCTAAAGCTATTCAGTGTGAACAAACTAATACTCAACGTCAGCAAATGTGTGAGGAAATTGAACAAGAAGCTATTTCTATGGTTGAGGATTTATATATAAACTCTTTACAAAAAGACCGCGTATTAGTTATTATCAAAGATAATTGGCATCATGGTGTTATTGGTATTGTGGCTTCTCGTTTACTAGAACGTTATGGTGTTCCTGTGTTTATTGGTACTTATGAAAATCACAGCATAATTCGCGGTTCAGCGCGGGGAATTCCTGAATTTCATGTATTTGCGGCTTTAGATGGTTGTCGGGATTTATTAAATAAATTTGGGGGACACAAAGCTGCGGGAGGATTTTCTTTACCAGCAGTAAATTTACCAGAATTTCGATTGCGGTTGTCGGAATTTGCAAATAGATATTTAGAAATTCAACACCTCAAACCTCTTTTAAAAATTGATGCTCAAATTAATCTTCACGAAATTAATCAGGATCTTTTTCAACAATTGAATATTCTCCATCCCTGTGGTATTGATAATTCAGACCCTATATTTTGGACTCCTAATGTCCAAGTCATTGAACAAAAAATCGTTGGTAAGGGTCATATTAAATTAACTGTAGTTCAAAATATTGACAATAGCTTCGTGAAAATTCAAGGAATAGCATGGCGCTGGGGTGATTATTTTCCTTTACCATCAAGATTAGATATTGCTTACAAATTGCGGGAAAATAACTTTAATGGTAAAGTTAATATTGAAATTGAGTTAATTGGTGCAAAACTCCCAAATCATATTCTCAAACTTTTCACTAATTCATCAAATTTATCAACGGTGAGTTTTGAATATCAACAGCGTCAATATACTTGTGGAATTTATGACAATGGCATGGGTAAAGAATTAAGGGTGAAAAATTCTGAAGGTAAGGTTTTAGTGATGCGGCCAGATGATAAATTTGGTCTGTTGGGTTTCAACCGCGAAAATGCGGCACAGGTAAACTTATCTCAACCTATATATGAGGGAATTATTGAAAATGCAATGCGGGCTTTATCAACTTGTGTTGCGAATTAAAGATTTAAAACTTTTTTAAGCGGGGATTTAACCCCGGTTATTATCAATGGGTAATAGTGTTTAGATAAACTGTTACCTATTACCCATTAACTAATTTACAGGTTGCCGTTGCGAAATGCTAGGACAAAGATGACTATAGGACCTGAAATCACAATTAGTCCCACGCAAGTTAACTGTAAGACAACTTCCCAATTGATGTTAGCTAAAATGTCCATTTTTTCCTCCCAATGATTTAATGGTTTAAAAAGATTTAATAATTTCATAGCCAAACCCGTAATTCATCATATCTTTTTAGGGGATCTAAAATTTAATTTAGTTCACAAAATTATAGAAAAAGTCATAAAAAAGTAAAATAGCAGGAATAGCAGAAGGTTAAAAATATGGCTACTTGGCAATGTATATCTCAGTGTGGGGCTTGCTGTAACTTAACACCAGCGGATCGTCCAGATTTAGAAGAGTATCTTTCACCACCGGATTTAGAACTTTATCTCAGTATGGTAGGGGAAGGGGGATGGTGTGTAAATTATGATCATGGTACAAGGGAATGTAAAATTTATCCTCACCGTCCTCGGTTTTGTCGTGTAGAAGCGGAAATTTTTGCGGAGATGTATGGTATTGAAGCAGAGGATGTAAATGATTTTGCGATTGATTGCTGTCGTCAGCAGATTGAAGGGGTTTATGGCGATCGCAGTTTAGAACAAATCCGTTTTGATCAAGCTGTCGGTTTTTGACTATCTCAGAATAGATACAAGTAACCATCATCCATCCTTTTTACGTCTGCGAGATTCATAAGATTCTCGAAAACGAGGTTCATCAGGCAATAGTTCCATCGCTTTGCTATAAGCTTGAAGAATCTCAGTTTCAGATGCCCGTAATGAATTTAATGTTTTTGCTAAATCAAACCAACACCAAGCATTTCTGACTTTATCATCAGATAATTGAATGGCACGACGAAGTAATTCTACAGCCTCCCGATTTAATCGTCTTTTTGTGTGCATATCTCTGTTTATTTTCGAGAGATTAATTTTAGTTTGAGCATATTCCTGAAGAGATTTAGGATCATCTTTGATAAATTCATAATTATCGGCAAAAATTCTGTGAGCTTCCTGAAAACGCTTGGCACGTTTATATAGAATTGCTAACTCTACTGTATCATCAACTTGTATGGGTAGAGGAGCTTGTTCTAAAATTACTGAAGCTTCATTAAATTTTCTTTGATCTAAAAGAATTTTTGCCATAGCAGTGTAAGGCAAATGACGATCCATAATAGTCAAGTCAGATTCAATATCCCTAAACAGTTTCTCTGCTATCGAAAAATCACCTAATGATGTTCTATATTCAATAATTTGAGCGATTAATGCTCCCGATTTGGGAACTCGACTCAGGGATGATTCTAAATTTAATATAGCTCTTTGTCGTTCACCTACAGCCCATAAATGAGAACTTTCTCTTAGTGCATGAATAACTATATATTGTGGATGTGCTGGTAATGTTACGCGAAAGTAAGTTCGTGTTTCATCAAAATCAAAGCTGGGATCTGGAGAACCATTTTCTGTCATCTTGCGGCGAATTTTAGGAATACCAGTTCCTCTAGCTTCTGCCAAATCTAAATCCTTTAAAAAATCACCAATTCTCCGATTACGATAAGGAACAGGAGGAATCATTGCCTTTGGTTGAAAATGTTTCATTTCAATACCTGGAACTGGTCCAGGATAGCTAATAATCTCTAAACGATCAGGATAAAGATAAACTTTTACTGGTTCTTGAACCCCGTCATAACTACGATGGTAAACCGCATTCACTAAAGCTTCTTCCATAGCTTCATAAGGAAAAGCAACAGTTCTCTGAGCCGTTGATTGATTTGGAACTTTACGAACCATCGTTGTACTAAAGTTATTCAAATAATCTAAAGCTTGACGAAGTTGATGATGTAATGGTCCGCGAAATATTTTTTCTTCTATTAAATTTCCTCCGGCATCATCACCAAATTGTACAATCTCAATTCTTGCACCAGGGAAATATTGCTCTGGATTATCAACAAAGAATAATAAAGCAATATTTCTTGGTACTTCATGACTATTAATTGGTGTAGTAATTCGCATATTTCGATATAGGTCTAATTCGGGAATTACATTACCTGGTGCAACTAATTCACTCTTTATATCTGATAGGAAATTTCTGACCAGAGTTGGAGAAATGACATCAATAGACACGGCCGAATTACGACGATCATCAAATGGAACTTTTGCCGCCATTTGCATTAATTGAGTTAATATATCACCTCTAGCTTCAACAGTTTCACTTCCTTGTCGAACATAGTATGCTCTGTCTCTGCCGCTTAATGTTTTCGGAGCTTGATATGGACGAACATCCCCTCCTGACACCCAAATTACTAATATCTGCTTATCTTGATATATTTCAGGAGAAATAACTGGCTGATGTTCTGGATCAATTCGCTTGCAATTACCACGAATCCATTTCTGAATTTCATCTAAATTTTGATCTTCTAGTCCATGGGGAGGAAGAATAGGCTGACCGTTTTTATCTTCGATGCCAATAATTATATACCCACCATTTAAGTTGAAAAAATCATTGGCAAAAGCACAAATACTATGCAATACACTTTCTGCAATTGGCTGTGACCAAGTTTTTTTAAATTCTCTCCTCACGGACTCAACCGAGCGAGCGTGAATTAGATCTTCAAGATTAATAGGTAATATTTTCATACTTATTTTAAGTTTGCATAATATAACAACTGAGTCTGTATCAATCTACTCGCAGTAGCACTTTATTATCTCTATCGAAGTGTTTATATATAAATATATTAAAAAATCCTGTTGCAATTTATGATAACAATATGAGAAAATGAAAGGAATATGAAAACAACTGAAAGACCAAACTAACGACCGTGAAAATTGATACTGCACCATTCAGCATTCCTAAATTATCTGCAACCGAAAACCAGTCACATCAGCCTATAGTTAAGGATGATCCCAAAGGCAAAACATCTGTATTTATGGTCTTTGGGACAACCTTTATAACGATTTTTCTCGCGGAAATTGGTGATAAAACTCAACTTTCCACCCTGTTAATGAGTGCGGAATCCCATGCCCCTTGGGTAGTTTTTCTCGGTTCTGGTGTAGCATTAATTACTACTAGTTTATTAGGAGTATTATTAGGTGGTTGGATTTCTACGAAACTCAGCCCTAAAACGGTTGAAAAATCAGCCGGGGTTATGTTGCTACTAATTTCCCTGATGTTGGTCTGGGATGTCATTCAAGGTTAGTTTTTGTAATGTAATATTGTCAATTGAGGAAAATATGGACTGGAATCTTTTAGGGTTAAGCTTTGTGACAGTGTTTTTATCAGAATTAGGTGATAAGAGTCAGTTAGCAGCGATCGCTCTTTCTGGACAAGGACAATCTCGAAAGGCTATATTTTTTGGTACAGCTGGTGCTTTAGTCTTAACTAGTCTTTTGGGAGCATTAGCCGGTGGTGCGGTATCCGAGTTTTTACCTACACACATTTTAAAAGCGATCGCTGCCGTCGGGTTTGCTATCCTCGCTATCCGTCTACTCTTACCTAACACTGATGAGGCTTAGACTTCCCGCCAACACCAATTCAAAAGTATACCTCCTGCTATAACCTTAAAAGCCTCTAGCAGGAAGTAACCGCTGTGTAATAAGTTCATGATTGCCGGAACAGGTCCACTAGCGATCAAGCTGAAATTAGCTCCTAGAGCGCACATTTGGGGAGTTAAGAAATAAGTATCTAGTAATGCGACTGTTAACAATATTCCAGATAATGCAATACTACCCAAACGCCAATGAGATTGAGTTTTGCTAATAGCCAATACAGAAGTTAAAACCACAGTAGCAGCTAATAATTCTAGGCGATTAAAATTCCAAAAAACTACATAACCTGCTACAGAAAAACTAGCTTCGTTCATCATGCCAGCAAAGTAAAGACTAGGCATAATTACCCAATCTAAAACCAGACTAGCACTCAGCCAAAAGCCCAAAGTCAAGAGAATGGCTATTTGCCAAGTTGAGCGTTTAAATTCCAGATTAGAAATAGCGTTCATAAAAATAATTGCTTTGTTGTATTCCTAGTATCTAACTAAGAGAAGAATTTGACAACAAATATAAATTAATTGTTACAAACCCAAAATTTTAGTTATTAGTAGATAGATTTGTTAACAAATTTGAAGTTTGATTAAGAAATAATTGAGAATAGCAATATTTTACGTATTCCTTATTTACCGGTGAGTTTTCAGGAAACAGACAAGGGATAAAGCCATCAATATTTTTAATTATTTATTAACAATGTTTACTAAAAATAAAATAGTATTTTCATGTCGAATTAGGTTCGACATAGGACTCAGATTTGATTAGGTATTAATGAAGATATACGTTGATTTTTCACAAGGAATATCAGGAAATGAAGTGCGGGATATGAGCTAGAAAATCCTCAGCTATTTTTTCCACTTCTTGACGGTTAATTTTCCCTTGGTTATTACGGGGTAATTTAGCTAGGGAAATCCAATGTTTAGGAATTTTGAATTTACTCAGTTGATTTTTTAGTTGGGTTTGAATTTCTCTATGGGAAATATTTTCATCTTTGGGAACATAAATCGCTGTTAATGCTTGTCCCCAATATTTATCAGTTATTCCAATTACACAAACATCAGTTACCATTTGAGTTTTTCTAATCGCTGTTTCAACTTCTAGGGGGTAAATATTTTCCCCACCAGTAATGATTTTGTCGCTATTTCTGCCCATGATATGTAAATAGTTTTGATTGTCTAAAAAACCCATATCATCAACTACAAAATTCTTTCTATTTTCCCATATTTGTGGATAATAACCTAATGCTAATGATTTACTTTGAATATTTATATTTCCTGGTTGATTATCAATGATGATTTTAGCATGAGGAAGAATTTTACCACTATTAAATTTACCTTTTAAAAATTCATCAGGTTTAAGAGTTGCAATTTGAGAAGCGGTTTCTGTCATTCCATAAGTAGGTGCTAATCTAATTTGATGAAATCTCGCTTTTTCTAATATTTCTTCCCAAGGTGGCGCACCCCCTAAAAAAACAGTAGCAAATTTTGATAGCCATTGGGTTAATTCTGGACTTTGCAGGAGTTTTTGTAATTGGGTGGGAACTAAAGATATAAAAAATTCTGCTGGGTTAATATTTGGTATTTCACAAGTTTCTAATTTTTTAGATGTGGTAATTACTAATTTACCTCCCGTTGTCAAAGAACGCATAAATTGCATTAATCCACTCACATGATATAATGGTAATATACAAAATGAATTAACTGAATTTATGGCAAAATATTCTGTAAATCCTTCCACAGACGCTGTTAATGTTTCCCATGTATGAATAGCAAATTTAATCTTTCCTGATGAACCACCAGTAGGAATCATAATAGTATTATTAATTGGTAATTCATAATTAGTAATTACTGATTTTAAAAAGTTATTTTCTCTTCCTAAAACTATATCTGGTTGGACTAAATTAAAAACTTGTTCCCATTCATCTTCACCCCAATCTGGGTTACAAAGAAAAACTGGACATTCAGCCGCACAAGCAGCAATAAAACTGGCTATAAATCTCACTGGTGATCTTTCCGCAATCATGATTTTTGGAGTTGACAACTGGGTTATTTTTAAATATAATTCTGTTGCTATCCGTGGTAATTCCTGGCTATGATCACAAATCAGCCAATTATGATTTTGGACATTATCTAAAAGGTTTTCCATAGATTTTCTAACCAGTTTAATTCTTGTTCTTCAAAAAAGTGATTAATACCAAAACCAACAGCACGGTTATTTTTAGATAGTTCTGCTGCTAATTGTAATGAGGCTTGTCTCCCAATTTCTGTTTCAAATACAGATGAAAATACAACGTCAATTTGATGTTTTTTGCAAAACTCTTTTAACCTAGATGGTGAACCAAATATTGCCGGTTTAATCACAAAAATTCCTCCCCAACCGTGTTCAAAGCATGATTTTAATTGTTGGAGATTGGCGATAGATTCATCTAAGGCTATAGGAGTGGAATATAAATTACTTAATTCCCGCATTTCTCTAAATTTATTTGGTGGTAAAGGTTGTTCGATAAATTCGATTTTAGGTAAGAATTTATCACACTTATTCAACCATAATTCAGCCTGTTGATATGTAAGTCCACCATTAGCATCTAAACGTAATTTGGCTGAATTTGGTAAGCTGGAAATTAGTAAATCAAATATTTCTAACTCCTTAGTTATATCATCAACAGCAATTTTCCATTTGAATGTTTTATATCCTTGTTCCCATAAGCTATTCCATTGATTTAAAGCTAAATTTCCCGCTGATAATAAGCCGCTGTAGGTAAAATTTAAATTAGCATCTAGCGATTGGAAATCACGGCTACACAAACGAAACCCACCTGCGTGGGTTGAAGATTCAAAAGCAAATTGACAAGCTGGTAAGTTATCGGGAATGGTAAAAATTATCTCTTTGGTAATTGTTTTTGGAAGTTGACGACAAAAATCTAAAGCTTGTTCTATGGTTTCTGAACCAAACCAAGAAATGGGGGAGATTTCTCCCCAAGTAACATGATTTTCCCCATTAATTAAGCGAATAATTACGCTTTCGCGGATTTCCCAAACCCCATGATTAGTAATAATAGGATTTGTGAATTTTTGGCTAAAGTAACGAAAAGAAAATTGATAAATCATTAGGTACTTGCAAATAAAAAAACCTCTCGACCTCTCATTTCTCCGTGTTCTCTGTGTCTCTGTGGTTTTTTCCTGATTCAGATCACTTATTTCCCGAAAATTCCTTAACCAAATATAAATCCTAAACCTAAAAATAAGCAACTTAAAAAATGAACATTAATAGCGATAAATTTAGAATTACTAACTTTATCTGGTTGGTGATGATTTTCTAAAACGTGACGACATAATTTCACCGCAAAAGGTAAACTCAAGAAACTTAATAATGTGCAAATTGGGAAAATATTCAAGATGACAAACAGCAATATTAAAGGATAAATAATAGTAGTAAATACCACTAAAACCTTTGCACCTGCTTGAGTTCCTAAGCGGACAATTGGAGATTTTTTCCCTGCGGCTATGTCATCTGCAACTTGATGAAAATGGGAACAAAATAGCACTAAACTGGTAACAATGCCTAAAATTATGGAAGCTGCTAAATTCGTACTAGACCAGGTTTGAGTTTGGCTATAATAGGCTGCACCCATACCCAAAGGACCAAAGGCAAAAAAACAGAGAATTTCGCCTAAACCTTGGTATCCTAGACGAAAAGGAGGACCTTGGTAGATATAGCCCAAACCGCAGCATAATAAAATTATGCCGATAATTGTCGGATCTTTTTGCCAAAGAGCGATCGCTATTATTCCCAACAAACCCAAACCTAAACACAGGTTTCCCACCCAAAACATTAGGGTTTTATTACCAGTTAAATTCACCAATGAATGATGTTTATTCTGATCAATTCCTGTTTCGGCATCAAATACATCATTACTAATATTTTCCCATGCTAAAATTAGAATTGATGCAGCGATAAATAGAGAAAATATTGTGAGATTAAAAATCTTTGTTTCCCTAAATGCTACAGCCGAACCTACCCAAATCGGCATAATAGCAACACTGTACATTGGCGGTTTAATTGCCGCCATCCATAGTTTACCTTGAGGTGGTGAAATTTGATTTGAAGTCATCGGTTTTGATTAGTTAAATTACCAGAATTTTAGTTGTCAATTAGATCTTATAATTTTATCCGGCACTTGACCAGTCATTTTAGATTTGAGAGTTGGCTTGTTTATCTGTTTATATCCTACTCTTGTCGGTGTAATCAATCTAAAATTGTTTAACTTTGGTAAATTACCAAAAAATGCTAATTTTATGATTATAGGTTCACATCCTACAATAAAATCTGCTATCTTGTCACCAAAACAGGATAAACTCCCGAATCACCCTTAGTCTATGCTGGTTAATGGTAACTGAATTATGTTACCTATAGAAATACCATCATGACTTATGACATTTTAGGAAGATAACTTAATAAAAATTAACTTATACATCCATGACCATTTCACCATGTCGCAGCCACACCTTTGTAGACTACAAATACCTCAATCAATTACTATTAGAGGTTCAAGAAAATTGCTGTCTTCATAAGAATAGTAAAATTGTTAGCATTCCCGTGGAGATTGGTTTAGTTGATCCTTTGCTGGTTTTCGATAAATTTAGTCAAAAAAACACCAAAAACTTTTATTTTGAAAATAGAAGTAATGGTGAAGCGATCGCAGCAATTGATACTGTAGATAAAATAGAAATTTTTGGTAAAAATAGATTTATAAAATCAGAAGAATTTATCAAAAATTGTCTGAAAAATATAATTTCTATTTCTCTGCAAAATCAAACCTTTTCCCAACCTCATTTTTTTTGTACTTTCAGTTTTTTTGATCAGCATGAACAAGCCGATTATCCATTTGCTTCTGCTACGGTTTTCTTGCCTTGTTGGCAAATTGTATTAAGAAATAATTGCTGCACATTAATAATGAATACAATTATTAATTCTCAGGTAAATGTTACAAAATTATTAGATAATTTACAAGGCCATTTAAAAATTATTAAATCTTTGATAAATTACTCCATAAGTATTGATAAATTTTCCTTAAATCGCTATAGAAAAATTACTAAAAATGGTGATAAATTTAAAAATTCAGTCTCATCAATTTTAGAAATCATTCAATCTCAACATTTAAGCAAAATTGTTTTAGCTGATACCTTGGATGTCAGCAACAATCAGGATTTTAACTTACTACAATCTTTAAATAATCTGCGTCAATTGCATCCTAATTGTCATGTATTTTCTACCAGTAATGGTCAAGGACAAAACTTTATTGGTGCTAGTCCAGAACGGCTAATTAGTATTCACAAACAACAGTTAATTACTGATGCTTTGGCAGGTTCAGCACCGAGAGGTAAAACACCTATAGAAGATGCTGCAAATGCTAACAACTTAGTTAATAATACTAAAGAAAAACACGAGCATCAACTTGTTCTGGATTTTATTACTCAACATTTATCTCAACTAGGTTTATTCCCACAAGTTTTAGCTCCCAGACTCCGACAATTATCCAATATCCAGCATTTATGGACACCAATTACTGCTGTAGTCCCGACTAATATTCATCCCTTACAAATCATTTCTAAACTGCATCCCACACCAGCAGTTGCCGGTGCAGCAAGAGATATTGCTTGTACCGAAATTCGCCGTTATGAAAATTTTGAAAGAGGTTTATATGCAGCACCTTTAGGTTGGGTAGACGGAGAAGGAAATTGTGAATTTATTGTCGGAATTCGTTCGGCTTTAATTGATGGTAATTATGCTAGACTTTATGCAGGTGCGGGTATTGTTGCCGGCTCAGATCCTCAAAAGGAATTTGCAGAAGTGCAACTTAAACTACAAGCTTTATTAAAAGCCTTGGTTTAACATTTTTATCATTACCTCGTTTACCTCGTTCCTAGAATCTCCTCTAGTCACTAGCCACAGAGTCCGCAATAAGCATTCCCAGTCAGAGAATGGGAACGAGATTTTCACAATAAGATTTTAACAACAATATGATTATAAATCTCGATGACTAAATGATTTTGCATTTGCACCAGTGTAAGTTTTCACAATATGTCCATTACCAGACATTTGATATTTGTATGTGATCAAACCCTCCAAACCAACAGGTCCACGAGGTGGCATTTGTTGGGTACTAATTCCCACTTCTGCACCGAAACCATAGCGAAAACCATCAGCAAACCGGGTAGAACAATTATGATAAACTCCCGCTGCATTTACTAACCCTTGGAAAGTTTCTGCTGCTGTGATATCTTCTGTAATAATTGCTTCTGTATGCCGAGAACCATAATTATTAATATGGGATATTGCTTCTGTTAAAGAATCCACAATTTTTATGGCTAAAATTAAATCACTGTATTCTGTTCTCCAGTCTTCTTCTGTCGCGGCGGCAATATTAGGTAAAATTTGTAAACTGCGTTCATCTCCTCTTAATTCTACATTTTGTGCTGCTAAAGCTGCAGCAATTTGAGGGAGAAATTCCCCCGCAATACTACTATGAATTAGCAATGTTTCAATGGCATTACAAGCAGCAGGATATTGAATTTTAGAATCTACAGTAATACTAATAGCTTTGTCAATATCCGCTTTTTCATCTACATAAATATGACAAATTCCATCAGCATGACCTAATACTGGAATCCGAGTATTATCCTGCACAAATTTCACAAAAGCATTAGAACCCCTGGGAATAATTAAATCTACATATTTATCTAATTGCAACAGTTCTAATATTTCTTCCCTAGTTGTTAACAATTGCACCGCGTCAGCATTAACCCCAGTCTGAGATAATCCTTGTTTAATAGCTTTCACTATCGCTTCGCAAGAATTTAACGCTTCCTTACCACCTTTGAGAATTACACCATTACCTGATTTAATTGCTAAAGAAACAATTTGAATAGCTGCTTCAGGACGCGCTTCAAAAATAATCCCTAAAACACCCAAGGGACAAGTAATACGTTTAAGAATTAAGCCACTGTCAATTTCTCGATTAATTTGTACCTGGCCAATTGGATCATCTAGTTTACCAACATCTCGCACACCCGCGATCGCATCTCTTAATTTATGTTCATCTAATTGCAACCTTTTATAAAGAGGTTTAGCGATTCCTGCCGCTGTTGCTGCTTGACAATCAGCCAAATTTGCTTGCAAAATATCATCCTTAGCTGATTCTAACCCCTGAGCGATCGCTTCAATCGCTTGATTTTTCTCTTCAGTGGAAAGAATGGCCAGCTTACTTGCAGCTTGACGAGTTTGTTGAGCAATCGCACGTAGAGGAGAAGCAATGTTAAGACTAGTCATAGCACCTAATATCTTTCAAATGTAGCCACAAGTTGTTTATTCCCATCCTATCAATTTTCCCGTTGTGCATTTACTAGGTTAATGAGCGATCTGATCTTGTCAGCTAGATTTTGAGCAAAAATTAGCTATTTCAGCTAATTTTTACCCAATTTTCAGAAATTCACCAAATCAAGTTTAGAGACTTAACCTTGTCGAACCCGACGCTCAAATTCTGCGGAAGTTTTTCCAACCACATCCAATGCTAAGGGATATATATCATTGTGATCCTGCTTTAACCAGCCTAAGAGATTCGCAATCTGAGCATTTCGTAAATCTAAATCAGTCTGAAAAATGATTGAAGTGGCCATCGCTTCAGCATATTGACGTGGATGACCTTTCTGTACAAAAGTGTTCACTAAAGCAGTTAAAGCTTCCTGTGGCACATTAGCAGGATTTCCTTCTGTGGACATAATTTTTGAAAAAAATAAACTTAATAAATTAGAGTAATTTATCTAAACAAGTAGATGCCATTAGTAACATTACTTAATTTCCTCCATGTCAGCCTAAGGACACTTACGTAAGCTTACTGAAAATAAGCTCAACCTATTGACAAAATACATAAAATATGAATTATGCTCTCGCGGTATTTAAAGGTGATTTTTCGATGATTTATTAGGGAAGCCTTTGTTGCTTTACCCATAAGCTGTTCATCCCAACCTAATTTACAAAAGCCTTGTAAAACCCAGAATAATTCATCATTACTAACCTTTATTTATACAAATAAAACATGATCATACTTGATTTTTTGGACAGGAATCAATAATTTAATCCAAATAAAATCAGAAATATTATCTAGATTTTTTCAGTAGTACGGATGCGGTACTCATGTCCTTTTAATGGCTTTTTGGCTCATAAACTTTACATTTATTTACAGAAAAGTTCTTTACATCTTCAGAAATCAGTGATATTCATATAAATGTGGGTCGAGCGAAATGCTCAACCGAAAATCAAAACAACAACAAGGACTTAAAACAATGGCAGTTGAAAAAACCAATTCTTCCTCCAGCTTGGCAGAAGTTATTGACAGAATCTTAGACAAAGGTATCGTAATTGATGCTTGGGTTCGTGTTTCCTTAGTTGGTATCGAATTACTAGCAATTGAAGCTCGGATCGTTATCGCTTCCGTTGAAACCTACTTGAAATATGCTGAAGCAGTTGGTTTAACCCAATCCGCAGCAGTACCTGCTTAATTTTAATAGCGAATATTCAGAATTAAATTGATGTTTGATTCTGATATTGATTCTGCTTTTTTTAATTATCTATAGATTTGGAAATCAAGATTTCTCAAAGGATATTACAAAGAAGTATGAATCCTTAAAATACATTCACTGAAAAAATTGCCAGTGAATGTATTTGATGCCAGTTTACTATTTTATTTTCTGGAGAATTTCATGATTTCTTTAATGGCAAGAATCCGACAAGAGCATCAGTCAATAGCTGAGAAGGTTGCTCAACTGGCTCTAGAGACTAATGAGTTCTTGTCCGCTACCGCAGATCAAAGACAAGCTCAAGCTCAAAAACAAGCTCAAGAATTGCTAGACTTCCACAAAGAACTTCAAGCAACAACTGAGCAGTTCTTATCAGAAACAACCCAAGCAAGACAAGCTCAAGCTCAAAAACAAGCTCAAGAATTGCTAGACTTCCACAAAGAACTTCAAGCAACAACTGAGCAGTTCTTATCAGAAACAACCCAAGCAAGACAAGCTCAAGCTCAAAAACAAGCTCAAGAATTGCTAGACTTCCACAAAGAACTTCAAGCAACAACTGAGCAGTTCTTGTCAGAAACAGCTAAAGCCAGATTTGCTCAAGCTCAAAAACAAGCTCAAGAATTGTTAGCATTCTATCAAGAACTTCGAGCGACAACCGAGCAATTCTTATCAGAAACAGCTAAAGCCAGATTTGCTCAAGCTCAAAAACAAGCTCAAGAATTGCTAGACTTCCACAAAGAACTTCAAGCAACAACTGAGCAGTTCTTATCAGAAACAGCTAAAGCTAGATTTGCTCAAGCTAAACAACAGAAGGAATCTCTCGTTAAGTTCCGTCAAGATTTGTTTGTAAGTATCTTTGGTTAATCTATACTCTGAATAATTCAGTTTATTGGAGAATAGGGTTACATAATAAAACCCCCAATCTTACAGTTAAAAGACTGGCAAGATGAGGGGGTAATTAATAAAATTCAACAACAACAAGTTTTGGTGTGAGAGTTAGGAAGTCTATATTTATACTATGTTTTTGTTAGAGTAAACAATTAGTTAGAATTAATGCCTCTAACCTGATAAAAATAGGCATCCTACCGCATCAAACCAATGATATGATATTAGCGCATAAATTTTAAAAAAGCATTATATCATTCTTTTTTTCTACCCATCTTAATTTTCTCTTAACTGTTTACCATATTCAACTTATGAGCATCACCAAGGTTAATCATAAAAGAGCGGTTCTTCGGCTTCGTCCAGGTCAGTTTGTAGTCACACCTGCCATTGAGCGAGTAGTAATTCGGGCCCTGCGCTATCTCAGATCAGGGTTTCCTATTCACCTCCGCGGACCTGCAGGGACAGGAAAAACAACTTTGGGTATGCACTTGGCTAACTGTCTTGACAGACCAGTGATGTTACTGTTTGGAGATGACCAATTTAAAAGTTCGGATTTAATTGGTAGTGAATCCGGTTATACCCACAAAAAATTACTCGATAACTATATACACAGCGTTGTTAAAGTCGAAGATGAATTTAAGCAAAATTGGGTTGATTCCCGATTAACTTTAGCTTGTCGTGAAGGCTTTACTTTAGTATATGACGAATTTAACCGTTCACGTCCTGAAGTTAATAACGTCCTACTGTCAGCATTAGAAGAAAAAATTCTCAGTCTTCCTCCCAGCAGTAATCAGCCAGAATACCTGAGTGTTAATCCCCAGTTTCGGGTGATTTTTACATCAAATCCAGAAGAATATTGCGGGGTTCACTCGACGCAAGATGCTCTAATGGATAGATTGGTTACCATTAATATGCCTGAGCCAGATGAGATCACTCAAACAGAAATATTAATTCAGAAAACAAACATAGGCCGAGAATCTGCTAACCTAATAGTTAGATTAGTCAAATCATTTCGTCTGGCTACAGGGGCAGAAAAAACTTCCGGTTTACGGTCTTGTTTAATGATTGCTAAAGTCTGTGCGGATCATGATATTCCGGCTTCAATAGAAGATTTAGATTTTCGAGAAATTGCTATGGACATTCTGTTTAACCGCGCTCAGTTGTCTATCAGCGAATCCACTGATATTTTTATGGGATTACTTGATCAATTCTCAGCCGAAGAAATCAAGGTACTAAATGACACCCAGTTCTCTGCCGATGAACTTTTGATTAACAGTTCCCAGTTTACAACCCAAGAATTAGTTACTCAGCCAAATACAGAACTGGCCAGTGATATTGCCCAGGAGCTACGCAAAACAGAACAAAATTAGGGTATTAACCTTACGCAATAATAGGGTTTTCACTCATATCTTGTGTAAGTCCTGTTCCTTGTAAAAATTAAGTTTGCAACTACCTGGTTAAGCAAAAAAGTGAAGGATGAACGGGAATTCAAAAAGCCTTAAACATAGAGCGCGACATGAGCGTAAAAGCTCTATGTTCTTTGCATAAAAATTTTTAGCTTGCAAAGTCAATCGTGTTTATACCATTCAAGAGTTTAATCATTTGTGAATTCTAATCCAACACTGCCTACACGTCATCAAACAAACTCAAGTCGAACTATTAATACATCTACCCAAGGTTCGACTTTAGCGGACATTCTCGAAAGGGTTTTAGATAAAGGGATTGTGATTGCTGGAGATATTTCTATATCTATCGCGTCCACCGAACTGATAAATATTCGGATTCGCCTGTTGATTTCCTCCGTGGATAAAGCCAAGGAAATGGGCATCAATTGGTGGGAAAACGATCCTTACCTCAGCGCTAAGGCTCAAGGTTTGGTTGCAGAAAATGAACAACTTCGGCATCGTTTAGAAACTCTAGAATCCAAACTAAATTTGCTAACATCTTCTAGTAGTCTCAAAGAGGAAATTCCTTTACCAACAGATACTAAAGATGATTTTTTTCAAGAGAAGGAGGATAATCTATCACCTTTACATGCACCGATTGAAGTTCTAGATTTTCAAGCTCAAACCAGTCAAGAAGATTCATCACCTGTAGATACACAAGTGGAAATTATAGATCTCCAAGTTGAAGAGAATCAAGAAACTCCATTATCTTTAAACCCAACCATAGAAATTACAGATTTCCAATCAGAAACTAGTGAAGAAACTTCAACGATAGATCTCCAAGTTGAAAGTAATCAAGAAACTCCATTATCTTTAAACCCAACCATAGAAATTACGTATTTTCAACCGGAAACTAGTGAAGAAACTTCAACGATAGAACCAACGATTGACCTTTAACCTCAACTGAAAATGTAGAAGTTATGAGTTATCCACATCTAATTAATCAAAGCTGAGACTTTTAAAACTTTAATAGTCAACTTGTATCAAAGACATTTAAAACTTTAGGTTGCATCATCAAAATGCTTTGCACTCCAGCTGATAACTTCGACGAGTCACTGACTACCGTTTCTAAATCTAAGAATGAAGCCGGTTTAGCCCCTTTGCTTTTGACTGTATTAGAATTGCTGCGTCAGTTGATGGAAGCTCAAGTAATTCGGCGTATGGAAGAGAATTTACTCAGTGAATCTGAATTAGAACGGGCAGCAGACAGTATTCAAAAGTTAGAAGAACAAATATTACATTTGTGTGAGACTTTTGAAGTTGACCCAGCAGAGTTGAATGTAAATTTGGGAGATTTTGGTACTCTTTTACCACAATCTGGCTCTTATTATCCAGGAGAAACTGGTAGTCGCCCTTCCGTACTGGAATTACTAGATCGGCTTTTAAATACCGGAGTTGTTCTAGACGGTGAAATAGATCTAGGTCTAGCTCAACTTGATCTTATTCACGCTAAATTACGATTAGTTCTGACATCAAAACCAATTTAATACTAGTTTATCAGTCCTAATTTTAGGTTTAATTTATTTAAAACTTATGAACACAGATTTGGCGCATAAAAATTTTGGTCTTTATTTGTATGGCATTTTCCCAGACACAATTCCTGAAACTCTTGAGATTAAAGGATTGGATGGAAAATCTGTTCATAGCCAAGTAGTTGATGGGTTTACTTTTTTATATTCACAGGCCTGTCAAGAAAAATATTTGGCTTCTCGCCGTAATTTGTTAGCTCATGAAAGAGTTTTAGAGCAAACAATGCATGAAGGTTTTCATGTTCTTTTACCTTTGCGGTTTGGATTAGTTGTTAAAGATTGGGAAACAATCATGAACCAACTAATTAATCCTCACAAAGAACAATTACATAAATTGTTTGAAAAATTGGCAGGACAAAGAGAGGTAAGCATTAAAATTCTGTGGGATGCTAAGGCTGAATTGCAAGCCATGATGGAGTCTAATCATGAGTTGAGGCAGCAGCGCGACAACATGGAAGGTAAAAAGCTAACTATGGAGGAAGTGATTCAAATAGGACAATCAATTGAAAGTAATTTGCAAGCCCGCAAACAAGCTGTAATTGAAGTCTTCACCAGAGAGCTAAATCCTTTAGCTCAAGAAATTGTAGTCAGTGACCCCATGACGGAAGAAATGATTTACAATGCAGCCTTTTTGATTCCCTGGGATAGCGAACCTCTCTTTAGCGAACGCGTCGAAGCGATTGACAAAAAGTTTGGTACGCGCCTACGTATTCGCTACAACAATTTTACTGCCCCTTATACATTTGCCCTGCTTGATTCATAGGAGTTATTACGATGTTGACTCAACTTTTACTATTGCCAATCATGGGTCCACTTAATGGAGTTGTCTGGATTGCAGAGCAAATCCAAGAACGGACTAATACTGAATTTGATGCTCAAGAAAATTTGCATAAACAATTATTAAGCTTACAACTTTCTTTCGACATTGGCGAAATTTCTGAAGAGGAATTTGAGATTCAAGAAGAAGAGATTCTTTTAAAAATTCAAGCTTTGGAAGAGGAGGCACGCTTGGAACTAGAAGCTGAACAAGAGCAAGCACGTTTGGAACTAGAAACTGAACAAGAGCAAGCACCCTTGACACTAGAAGTTGAACAAGACGAATTTGAAAATCCACCTCTGTTTACACGGAACATTGATACATATAGGCATCTTGTGACACTATAGGTGACGGGACGGGAAATATATCTCCCCCTCTGCCGGATTTAACCCTTTGAAGATACGGTAATTACGAATTGCGAATTATACTATAACTAGTACAATATCCAAATAACGTTTAAGATGATCATAAAAAAACCCGCATTGGCGGGTGAATTATGGAATATCTGTTCATATTTTGCCAAATTGATCAAGATTTCGGATATTAATATTCAATCTCAAAAGTTTGGTAATTATTCGATTCAACAAAGGAGTTTGAACTGACTATGTTTTGAGTAGCACTAGGCTGAGGTTGACGCAATTTTTTAATCGTTTTCTCTGTATCCTCTATCTGGCTATTAAGGATGTCTAAACGCTGTTGCAATACGGCAGTCCGTTCCTTGATGTAACATAGTTCTCTCTGAATACGTTGCTTTTCCGTCACCATTTTATAAAGCTCTAATTGACTTGAAGCATCAGATTGATTTCTGGGCATGGTACTAACTTTAGCTCTGATAATACTGGGATTGCGAACATTTCTCATGAGAAATACCTGAATATTTCCTAGCATTATAACTAAGTTTTTGTTATTGTAAATCCCTAAATTATCCAGGTATAGATGAAAAAATTTATTCGGTATGGCAATGAATACGAATCTTAGGTAATTAATACCAGCAAATATTATTTTTATCTAGGTAAAATATATGGAATTAGAAAATTTCTACACTTATGCTTTTTTAGAAATACCCAGATTTCCCTTGGTTTTACCACAAGGCGCTGCTAATCAAGTAATACTGATTAATGGTTCGGGAATGTCGGCTATTGTCGAGCCAGGAATATCCTTGGAATCATTTCAAAATAATGATGAAAAAATTATCCAGATGGCTTTATCTCATGATCGAGTGATTTGTGAACTTTTTCAACAGGTTACAGTTTTACCCTTGCGTTTTGGAACTTGTTTTACTTCCACAAGCAACTTACTAAATTATCTAGAACTCCATAGACAAGAATATCAAGACAAACTAGAAAAAATTAATGGTAAAATTGAATTTACTTTAAAATTAATCCCGCGGACAATGGAAGAACCAGCAGCATTGGAAAGAGGAGGTAGGGATTATTTTTTAGCTAAAAAACAACGCTATCAAGACCAGAATAACTTTAGAATTGCTCAAGCCGCAGAAAAACAAAATCTGATTGATTCAATCACTAAAGTCCATCAATTGCCACTTGTTATTCAGGAAAAAGAAGAAGAAGTAAATATTTACCTATTGGTTAAGTCCCAAGATAAAACTTTGCTTTTAGAACAATTTTTAAATTGGCAAAAAGCTTGTCCACGTTGGGATTTACTTTTGGGAGAGTCTCTTCCTCCGTACCACTTTATTTAATGATTATTTATTAGTGTTTTAGTGATTTATTAAGTTTAATATGAACCAGTACGACTCATTTCATTTAATCATGTTTAGTGGTAAGGGTGGAGTTGGCAAAACTACCACTTCTTGCACTTTTGCTCGTTATTGGGCAAAACAGTTCCCGGAAGAAACAATTTTGTTACTTTCTACAGATCCAGCACATTCTTTAGGAGATGTGTTACTCACAGAGGTGAAAGATTATGCTTCACCATTACCAGATTTGCCCAATTTAAGTGTTCAGTCCTTAGATGCTGAAAAACTGCTGTTAGAATTTAAGGCCAAATATAGCAAATTTTTAGAATTACTGGTTGAGCGAGGAAGTCTAGCAGACGGACAAGATTTAGCCCCAGTTTGGGATTTGGACTGGCCTGGTTTAAACGAATTAATGGGATTACTAGAAATCCAACGTCTACTATCTGAAAAAAAAGTAAACCGCATAGTAGTTGATATGGCTCCTTCTGGTCATACCTTAAACCTGTTGCGATTGGAAGACTTTTTAGATGTGATTTTGAACTCATTAGAGTTATTCCAAAAAAAGCATCAGGTGATCACAGAAACTTTAACCGGACGTTATACTCTCGATGAAGTTGATGACTTTTTAGCTGATCTGAAATTTCAATTAGCAGAAGGTAGACGACTGCTACAAGATGATCAATTCACAGGTTGTATAGTTGTTGCTGTCTCTGAACCTATGTGTTTTGCCGAAACTGAGCGATTTATCGCCAGTTTAAAAAAACTAAATGTTCCCTATGGAGGAATGGTAATAAATCGAATTGTCAGTGATTCATCTATAGAGCCAGATCGCTATGCCGAACAGCAAAACTTTATCAATAAATTCTTAAAAATTTCTCAAAATAAACCTGTTTTTACAGTACCACAACAGCAATTCGCACCATTAGGAGGGTTAGCATTAGATAATCTAGCAGCAGAAATTCAATATATTGATCATGTGGAACTCGCTGCTCCACCACCAATTCAATGGCCGACTAAAATTACACCTAGCTTTGCTGACTTTGTAGCCGAAGGCTGTCAATTGATTGTTGTTGGTGGCAAAGGAGGAGTTGGTAAAACTACAGTGTCAGCAGCCATGGCCTGGGCGCTGGCTAATCGTTACCCTAACAAAAAAATTCGCGTCATTTCTATAGATCCTGCTCATTCCTTGGGAGATGCTTTTGGTGAAAAATTAGAACATGAACCAAAATTATTAGCTCCTAATTTAACTGGACAGGAAATTAATGCTGAGAAAATATTAGATCAATTTCGTGCAGATTACCTTTGGGAATTGGCGGATATGATTAGTGGTGAAGGAACAGAAGCAGACTCAACAATAAATATTGCCTATCTTCCAGAAGCTTGGCGGCAAATTATGTCTCAAGCTTTACCAGGTATTGATGAGATGCTATCCCTAATCACCATTATGGATTTATTAGACAGCAACGAGCAAGATTTGATTATTCTAGATACAGCACCCACAGGTCATCTTCTGCAATTTTTGTCAATGCCAACTGCATTAGGAGATTGGTTATCTTGGATATTTAAGCTGTGGATGAAATATCAGAATGTCCTGGGTCGAGTTGATTTCATGAAGCGGTTGCGAAGTCTGCGCGAACAAGTTGTTAAAGCTCAAAAGAAATTAAAAGACCCAAAACACACTCAATTTGTGGGTGTCATTCAGGCAGAAGCAGCAATTATAGCTGAACACATCCGCTTAACGAAATCTCTCAAAACTATAGGAATTCAACAGCGTTATGTGGTACAAAATCGCTACACACAAGATGTAGAGATTGAGAGCAGTTTGTTTTCACAGCAAACAATTATTCGCTTACCTAACTTACCCAGATCCGTCGAACCCATTGCCAGAATTAAAGCTGCTGCCGATCTTTTATTTTAAGTGGATAATATAGTCAAGAAAAAATGGTTTTTTTAGAGTCAATTTTTGGAGGAATGTGATGAGTGATTTATTTAAGGGATTCGAGCAGTTATTAGAACTGGTAAAAACTCTCGAAGAAAAATCAGAAAACGGAGAAATCAAAACCAATGTCCAGTTTAACTCCCGCCCATTAAGCAGTATTCCCAGAACAGGAAATATCCCCCGTACCAGTAATATGGGGGGTAATATGGGTAATATGGGTAATGACGTGGGTACAAGTCGCATGAACACTCAATCCCCCCCGGCTTCTGGTGCATGTCCCTCAGATCCAGTTGTTCCTCCCGATCCTACTTCAGGTATTGCTCTTAAAGATATCGGTGGACTGAGCGAAATTCTTAAAGAACTCAAAGAACTGGTTGCTATTCCGTTAAAACGCCCTGACCTATTGGCTAAATTAGGACTAGAACCCACCCACGGCGTATTATTAGTTGGTCCTCCAGGCACCGGTAAAACTCTCACAGCCCGGGCTTTGGCTGAAGAACTGGGCGTTAACTACATTGCTATTGTTGGTCCTGAAGTCATCAGTAAATATTATGGTGAAGCGGAACAAAGATTGCGCGGTATTTTTGAAAAAGCCGCCAAAAATGCTCCCTGTATTATTTTTATTGATGAAATTGATAGCCTCGCCCCAGACCGCAGTGCGGTAGAAGGGGAAGTTGAAAAGCGCCTCGTTGCCCAATTATTAGGCTTAATGGATGGTTTTTCCCATAGCCCAGGGGTGATTGTTCTCGCGGCTACCAACCGCCCTGACCACCTTGACCCAGCCCTGCGAAGACCAGGACGATTTGACCGGGAAGTCCAGTTTCGCATTCCTGATATCAACGGCCGTAAAGAAATCCTGCAAATTCTCACCCGTTCTATGCCCTTGGATAACACCGTTGACCTCGATTTTATCGCAGAGCGGGCGGTGGGATTTGTGGGGGCTGATTTGAAGGCCGTTTGTCAAAAGGCGGCTTATAGCGCCCTCCGTCGTCAAGTTCCTTCTATAGAGGTGCAAGCTCCAGAAAACATGACGGTTACTCAAACTGATTTTTTACAGGGACTAAAGGAAATCAAACCGGCTGTACTTCGCAGTGTGGAAGTTGAAGTTCCCCAAGTTGCTTGGGATGATATTGGTGGTTTAGAGAATATTAAGCAAACCCTCCGAGAATCTGTAGAAGGGGCGCTACTTTATCCAGAACTTTATCTACAAACTAAGGCTATTGCTCCCAAGGGGATTTTGCTATGGGGTCCTCCGGGAACTGGTAAAACTTTATTAGCAAAGGCTGTGGCTTCCCAGGCCAGAGCTAATTTTATTGGTGTCAATGGACCGGAATTACTAACCCGTTGGGTGGGTGCAAGTGAACAAGCAGTGCGGGAATTATTTGCTAAGGCTCGACAAGCAGAACCCTGTGTCATATTCATTGATGAAATTGATACCTTAGCTCCAGCAAGGGGAAGTTATAGCGGTGATTCAGGCGTGAGTAACCGGGTAGTAGGGCAATTATTAACTGAATTGGATGGTGTAGAGGCGGGTGCAAGTATTCTGGTCATTGGGGCTACAAACCGTCCTGATGCTCTCGACTCAGCATTATTACGGGCAGGTAGGTTAGATTTACAACTTAAAGTAGATTTACCTGATTTAGCTAGTCGTTTAGATATTTTGCGGGTTTATACTGAGGGACGACCATTATTAGACGTGAATTTAACATATTGGTCTGAAGTCACAGAAGGTTGGAATGGTGCTGATTTAGTATTGCTGTGTAATCAAGCTGCTGTGGAAGCTATTCGCCGTTTCCGAGCGCAAGGACAGACGGATCCTGCTGATATCAGAATTACTAATGATGATTTTGAATATTCTCATCAGGTTTTAGTCAGTCAACGTCATGCTTAGTTAGATTTTCGCTGTTACCCCTGGCTGCAAGTAATTTGTCCGGGGGTCACAAAGCATAGAAAAGTAAGTGCAATGGCCATACTACTGGTAATTGTTTTTAGCCTCGCTACAACTGGATACAATTGTTATGAGTTGATTTAGCCGCTTTACAGCAGTTTCCGATCTGATAACGTATCTAGGTTTTCTTTGGGTACTTTTTCAGCAACTCCTACTTAGCGAGCATTGGTAAAATAGGTTTAAAAATCTGATTCAGAACATTATTTCTAATACGAATAGATATATCCCACATTCCGCAATCTAAACCATAAGCCATGATTTCTACTCCCATATCTTCTCTATTTAATCTTACACTCTTTTTGTCTCATTCTTAAGTTAAACTACTATATTTATTCGTTTCACTTTCTCACACCATTTCCGTTTTAATGCTACTCATTCTCATTAAGCTTCTTTCTCTTTAATTTATCTTTAGTTTTTATGTACTACTTTAAGGGCTTTTCTGATCTGTGACAATTGAGGGTGCGGAATGTCGGTTTAAACCCAATTTTTTGATGATTTTTTAGCGAACTGCTTGCAGCAGCGCTTCGCTATGGTTATTTATCTGGACTTAATCCGCAAAAACTGAAACGACCAAATATACTTCATACAGATGATGGTTAATTTGTACAGTGGGTGAGTCATATATTCCCAACTCCGTAACTCCTGGATTTTCCTGTGAAGTATTTAAGTATGGTATTACATAAATGCACATCTGGAGATAAATATTGTATGGACAATTCCTGAATCGTCCATACAAGGGTTTTCGGTCACGCAGCCCATATTTAATTTAATTTCCAGAAGATATCTCATCTAAAACTGCTCAATGCCAATGTTTACCTAAATCACTTGACTAATATCTATCTATAGGGTTATACTCATTGACGTTTGGTGAAACATCAAAATAAAAAAGAGACATTGCATTTAATTATTTATTGGTCAAATATCGTCATTTATTTTTTCATTGATTGTGGGAGGTAAGAGTTTTAAAAATTGTATCATTTAGCTCGTAGTTGGCGGATGACACGCCCGTGAGTAGTATCCGATCACCTACCTAGTATCTCCTGACTGTTTAGGGGATATTTGTGCCGATGTGCGTGACAATATGAAAAATCAAAAATCAGGTGCGTAAATTTATCTAATTTCTGGGAATCTTCTCACAGCGATCATAATTCAATAAAGATTTGGTAAATTTAGTTAGTTAATCTGGGAGTATCTATGACATCATTGGTGGAATTAAAATCAGAGGTATTAAGTGATTCACAATCCCAAGTGGAGGGGTCGCGTTGGCTGATTTTTGGTGGTGGAGATCATGCCATCAAATTTGCTCAGATGCTGTTAGCTCACAAACCATCACAAGAATTAGTTATTCTCACAGAAAATCCCCATAATATCTTTGATATCTCCAACTTAGAAGAAACCGAAACCCAGATAACTTATGGGGGAAGACTAAGCGATTTATCCAACTGGAGTCAACAATCCTGGTCTGGCGTGGTAGTGGAGACCCAAACAGGCCTCCATGAGACACAAGTGCAAAGTCTGATGCAAATGCGACTAAAAGGTATTCCGGTTTATCGTCTACCCGATATTTGGGAAACCTTATATCACAAACTCCCTCCGTCCCTACTTGAGGATGAGTGGTTTACCTTTAGTAAAGGCTTTCGACTAGTATCTAGTAATACTAATCAAAAAATCAAGAGATATACAGATTTAATAGTCACTATGCTATTATTTGTATTGCTGTTTCCGCTCATGGTTTTGGTAGGACTGATGATTAAACTAGATAGTCCAGGTCCGATTTTCTATAGCCAATTGCGAACCGGACTCAACGGTAAACCATTTCGGGTTTACAAGTTCCGTTCCATGTATCAAGACGCTGAAAAACAGGGCGCACAATGGGCAAGCCAACGTGATTCCCGTATTACCAGAGTAGGACATTGGCTACGACTCCTGCGAATTGACGAACTACCCCAGATTTGGAACGTGTTGCGCTCAGAAATGAGCCTGATTGGTCCTCGTCCAGAAAGGCCAGAATTTGATGTCAAGCTCAAAGAAGCGATTCCTTACTACGAACTGCGTTATTTAGTCAAACCAGGAATCACAGGCTGGGCGCAAGTTCTTTATCCCTATGGTGCTTCCATAGAAGATGCCTACGAAAAGCTGTCCTACGACATATACTATATGAAGAACTATTCGCTCTGGTTGGATTTAGTTATCGCTTTTAAAACCATCAAAGTCGTCTTATTAGGTAAGGGCAGATGAATCAAAAAGTCTTGGTGACAGGCGGTGCAGGCTATATCGGTTCTCATGTAGTCCGTCAACTGGGAGAAGCTGGTTATGACGTAGTTGTCTATGACAACTGCTCCACAGGCGTGACCAATTCCGTACTCCATGGTCAACTAATTATTGGTGATTTAGCAGATATAGACCGCCTTTACCAAGTCTTTGCCAAGCATCAATTTAGTGCAGTACTTCACTTTGCCGCCAGTCTAGTTGTCCCAGAATCGGTTGCGTACCCCCTTGATTATTACGCTAATAACACCCGTAATACCCTAAACCTGCTCCGCTGTTGTAGTGTCATGGGCGTTAACCAATTAATTTTTTCTAGTACGGCCGCAGTTTATGGCGAGCCTCAAGAAAATCCGGTTACGGAAAATACTCCAACCCTACCGATTAACCCCTACGGACGCTCCAAATTGATGAGCGAATTAATGATTCGAGACTACGCCCTAGCGTCTCCTATGCGATATATAATATTGCGTTACTTTAACGTCGCCGGAGCCGACCCTGGTGGAAGAATCGGACAAAACTCACCGAATGCAACTCACTTGATTGCAAATGTTTGTAATGCTGCCCTTAAACGCCAATCAGAATTAAAGATATTTGGCACCGATTTCCCCACCCCAGATGGTACAGGAATCCGAGATTATATCCATGTTGAAGACCTGGCCACAGCCCATGTAGATGGTTTACGCTACTTGCAACAGAACGGAGAAAGTCAAATTCTCAACTGTGGCTATGGCAAAGGTTATAGTGTTAGGCAAGTTGTGGAACAGGCGAAAGCTATTTCTGGGGTAGATTTTCCCGTGATTGAATTAAAACGTCGTCCTGGAGACCCAGCCTGCGTAACAGCTTGTGCGGATAAAATTAGGCAGGTATTGAATTGGCAACCCAAGCATAATAATCTGGATGATATCATTTATAGTCATCTAGTTTGGGAAACCAGAAAGCTAAAAGATACAATATAAACCACGGGTTAGGGCAACAGGTGAGAGGGTTGGGTAGGTGTCAGGTTAACTGTAGTAGAGACGTTCCATGGAACGTCCCTACATAGATCAGACACTTTTAGAATGAAGCAGGAAGAAAAAACAGGAAGAATGTTAACATTAGTTGGCTTTTTTGGAGCGGATAACCTCTCACATTGACCACAGAAAGAAAAAAATCTGGTAATTGTTAACTTATGTTAACTTTTTTGGCGGAACTTATTTAGTCTACAAAATGTCTCTAATGTGGATAAATAAGTGATAAAATCAGTATATTTTATGAAATTAATATATGTCTATTAACCAAGAAGACCAAGATTCCATTGATATTCAACAGTATTGGCTGATATTAAAAAGACGTTGGTTCGTCGCCTCAGTTGTGATGGCCTCCGTCATCTCAGCTACAGCCTTTGTCACTTACACACAAAAACCAGTTTACGAATCACAAGGTAAGCTCGTTTTTACCAAAAAAGATGCGGCTTCATCCTTGTCAAGTCTATCAGACAAGATGGGAGAACTAGGCGGACTCACAAACCTCAGCAACCCAGTTGATACCGAGGCCGAAGTCATTCGTTCCAATCCCATTGTCACGAAAACTATTACCGAACTAAAGCTCAAGGGTAGAAAAGGCGCACCCATGACCATGGATGATTTCCTGAAAATACTCAAGCTCAAGACTATCCGGGGGACGGATGTGATGGAAATTTCCTACAAGAGTACCGATAAACGAGAAGCCGCCAATGTAGTCAATTCCTTGATGAAATATTACCTGGCTAGTAATGTTAGCACTAACCGCGCCGAGGCGATCGCTGCCCGGGAATTTTTGTCTAAGGAGTTGCCAAAGGTAGAAAGACGAGTTACGGAAGCAGAAATAGCTCTGCGTCGGTTTAAAGAAACGAACCGAGTCGTGGCTTTGGATGTAGAAGCCAGAGTGAGTTTGGAATCCTTAGGAAGGCTAACTGAGTCCATTACCCAAAGCCAAGGGGAATTGGCAGCAGCTTATACTCGCTCAGTAGCATTACAAAATGAAATGAAACTGACTACACAACAAGCCGTTGATCTGAGCAGTTTAAGTCAATCCCCTGGGGTACAGCAGGTTCTAACAGAATACCAAAAGACACAACACGACCTAGCGATAGCGCGAACCCTTTATACCAATGATAATCCCAAAGTTGTTGATTTATTACTCAAAGAAGCAGCCCAGAAAAAAGAACTAGAAGCGCGAGTTACCGAAACCGTTGGTAATTCCAACTCCTTACCCAAAGAGAACTTGCAAATAGGAGAACTGAAACAGGCATTAACTCAGGATCTAGTCAAGTCAGAGGTAGAAAGATTGGCCTTGACAAACCAAGTCGGGGAATTACGAAAGGTATTTATGGTCAATAAAAGCCGTTTAGATAGCTTACCTCGACTCGAACAACAACAGTTACAGCTACAGCGACAGTTGATGGTAGCACAAACCACCTACCAAGAACTGCTGAGGCAATTCCAGTTAGTTCAAGTCATGGAGAATCAGAATGTAGGTAATGCCCGGATCATTTCTGAAGCTTTAGTGCCTGAGATTGCCGTCTCTCCCAAAAAGCCACTAAATTTAGCACTAGGTGGTTTTTTGGGAATCCTCCTGGGTGCAGGGACCGCACTCCTGTTAGAATCTATGAACCAAACCCTGAAAAATATTGAAGAAGCCAATCGGTTCTTGGGCTTCCCCCTGCTGGGGACAATTCCCCAATATGGTGAAAAAAAGAGGAAAAATACCGTGGAAGGTCTGCTGGAAGTGCCTTTGCTGGATCAACCTTATTCACCAGTCAGTACATCCTTGGAAATGCTCAATACTAACCTGGGCTTCACCATTTCTGACAAAGAGTTACAGGTGATTTTGGTCACTAGTTCAACAGCTGGAGAAGGTAAATCTTTTGTGGCAGCCAATCTGGCTGTAGCCGCATCCCATGTGGGAAAACGCGTGCTGTTAATAGATTGTGATATGCGTCGTCCCCGTCAGCACCGCATTTGGGAAATACCCAACCTGCTGGGCATGAGTAATATCTTAGCCGGTCAGAACGAGGTAAAACCAGCTATCCACACAGTATTCTCTAATGTGGATATGCTACCAGCCGGAAAAATTCCACCTAACCCAGTGACACTTTTAGATTCCCAGCGTATGGCTGACTTGATTGAGGAAGCCCGCCAGGATTATGATTTTGTGGTCATTGACACGCCACCCTTGACAGCCGTTACTGATCCTCTGATTATCGGCAAGTTTGCTGATGGCTTATTGCTAGTTGTCCGTCCTGGACGGGTGGAATATTCAGCGTTGAAGTCCGCGAAATCATTACTCAATCAATCAAAAGTGCCTGTTTTGGGCATGGCCGTGAATGGTGTTAGTGAAGAAAGCGGTTATGGTGGTTACTACTATTATAGAGGTTATAGGGGTTACTATCGAGAAAGAGAAGAAACCACTAAGCACAACAAGTCTGTGGAAATTAACTTGAAATAGGGCTTGACTTTACTCCCTGCTCATGCAACACTATAAAAATAGGATGTGTCATCCTTGATTGGTTAGACACAAAAACAGTTTTTACATCTGTAGCATTAATTGAATTATCATTATTTTGGGAGTTGAGCTTTGATGGTCTTAGGATCTCAGTTCCTCCCTCGCAACCTACTAGTAACTGAGAAGGCCGGAGCATGGGAAAGCTCTGTCTAATTATGGTATGATGGTACTATAGTGCGATCGCTAACCAATTCAATACTGATGGAAAAAACCGATTGACCTTAGTTAACTACGTTAGTTGTGTATCTCGGCTACCCCAATCATAAATATATGACCATCAGTGCCGTAAAAGATCTTACAAAAGATATTTCTTTAGAAAAGTTCTTAATGATGCCGGAGACCAAGCCCGCGTTAGAGTTCTTGGCTGGAGACATTATTCAAAAACCTATGCCTAAAGGAAGACACAGCCGACTGCAAGGGAAACTTGGCAGCCAAATTAATTTGGTGAGTGAATCTGAAAAAATTGCCTATGCTTTTCCTGAACTCAGGTGTAGCTTTGGTAATCGGTCAATTGTTCCTGATATAGCAGTTTTTACATGGGAGCATATTCCCTTCCTGGCCAATGGAGAAGTCCCAGATAGATTTGAACAATCTCCAGATTGGGTAATTGAGATTCTTTCTCCTGAACAGAAATCAAATAAAGTGATTGGGAATATCTTACATTGTATAGAGCATGGGTGTAAATTAGGATGGTTTATTGATCCTGATGATTTAAGTATTCTAGTATTTTTATGCGATCGCCAACCAATGCTGCTGGAAAAAACCGATATTCTACCTGTATTGGCGGGAGTACAGTTAAAATTAACTGTTGATGATGTATTTGGCTGGTTGAAAATGGCTTAATTAAGCAATACCTTAGACAAGTTATCTCCTCGCCACCAATGTTAAATTAGTCCTTATGGGGATGCCATCGCAGGATACTATGACTGAATCAACATTGCCGAAACTAAATAACCCACAGATAGATATAGATAGTTTATCACCAGATTTTGTTCAGCCGCCGACACAAGACGAATTACTTTACGATGATGGCATTCCCATGGAGACCTACCGCCATAAACTGCAAATGGATTTACTAGTTGATCCTTTGTCATATTGGCTACGCGATCGCAATGCCTTTGTGGGCGGAAATATGTTTGTTTATTTTAGCCCCCATCAATTAAAAAATCATGATTTTCGCGGTCCAGATATGTTTGCCGTGCTAGATGTTCCCAAAGGTGAGCGTAAATGCTGGGTAACTTGGGAAGAGGGTAAAAGTCCAGATGTAGTAGTAGAGTTACTGTCTTCAAGCACCGCGTCGCGGGATAAAACAGAGAAAAAAGAAATTTACCAAAAACGGCTGCGAGTACCAGAGTATTTCTGGTTTGATCCCTTTAATCCCAGTGATTTTGCTGGGTTTAGTATGGGCAGTGATGGTTATGAACCGATAATTCCCGATGCCCAAAATAGACTGGTTAGTAAGCAGTTAGGGTTAGCCTTAGTGCAGTGGTCGGGGGTGTTTGGCTATGCCGATACTGTTTGGTGTCGGTGGGCAACTTTCGATGGGGTTCTTTTACCTACGGAGCATGAACTAGCTCAGGAAGCACAACAACAAGCCCAGGAGGCACAACAGCAAGCCAAAGAGGCACAAGAGCAAGCCCAGGAAGCTCTACAAAGAGCAGAGGGAGCAGAATTATTACTAGCACAAGAGCAACAGAGAATGGAAAAGTTGCTGGCACAATTACGGGCAAAGGGAATCAATCCCCATGAACTCTAATAGAATCAAAAAAACTATAAAACTATCAAGAATTTCTCTAAAATCACCATTGCTAAAATCTAGAATGAAATAACCCGGCATACAAACCATACTCCCCAAAGAGTAAAATCATGTCTTATAATCAGTACAAAAATATTGCCCAAGTCTTAGGGGACTTTCCTTTAACTTATCAAGAAGAGAATTTCATCCAAGAAAATCCCTTAGAAATTGATGATTACTTTCGTAATCGTTTTGAATTGGTTTTACGGGAAGGGGTTGTATTTAACTCAGAGTATGCTATTTGTGAAGGAGTTATTTTTCCCATTTTAATTGAAATTTGGCAAAAGTATAAGGATAAGTTATTAGTATGGAGTCATCAGCCGTTAAATTTTGATGAAAGACTATCAGGTATCCCTGATTATATTGTTGCCAAAAGATCACCTAGAGGCAAAATTGTTTTTGAGTATCCTTATCTAATATTAGTAGAGGCTAAAAAAGACAACTTTGAGGAAGGGTGGGGACAATGTTTAGCCGAATTAATTTCCGCTCAGAAGCTAAACAATCAACCGGAACAATTATTATATGGTATTGTTTCTAATGGTAAAATATGGGAATTTGGACAACTGCGAGAACAGGATTTTATTAAAAATATCCAGGAATATAGTATATCTAATTTAGATAAATTATTTGCCGGACTTAACTTCGTTTTTGGACAAAGTTAGTTCTTTATGCCAGGAAATATGCCTAAAATGAAAATTAGCCCATGCTAAGTAAATTAAATTTCAAAAAGAAGCTGTCATTTCTTAAATCAAGTGATAAACTAAGAGGAATTATTGCGAATACAGGTTGGTTATTTGCAGACCGCATCCTACGCATGGGTGTGGGGTTATTTGTGGGGGTTTGGGTCGCTCGCTACTTAGGAGTACAACAGTTTGGGATTTTTAACTATGCTACTGCTTTTGTGGCTTTATTTAGTACCCTTTCCACCCTTGGTTTAGATGCCATAGTAGTCCGCTCTATAGTCCGAGAGCCTGAGAAGAGAGCGGAAATTCTAGGAACAGCTTTCTGGCTGAAATTGTTTGGTGGTGTTGCCGCTTTAATACTAGCTGTTAGCTCTATTATTGCGGTGCGTCATGATGACCAATTGACTATTTCCCTAGTAGCGATATTGTCATCTGTAGGGATTTTCCAGGCTTTTGATACAATTGATCTTTGGTTTCAATCTCAGGTACAGTCAAAGTATACCGTAATTGCTAAAAATACGGCTTTTGTCATCACTGCTTTAGTTAAAGTAGCTTTGATCAGTTTTCATGCTCCATTAATTGCTTTTGCTTGGGCAGGATTAGGAGAGGTAAGTTTAGGGGCGATCGGTTTGATCATATCCTACAGAGTTAGGGGTTATTCACCTTGGTTGTGGCCTTGGAGTTCACCACTTGCTAAGACCCTTCTCAAAGAAAGTTGGCCTTTGATATTGTCTGGTTTAAGTATCATGATCTACATGAAAATTGACCAGATTATGTTAGGGGAAATGATTGGTGATAAATCTGTGGGTATTTACTCTGCTGCAGCGAAGATTTCTGAGGTCTGGTATTTTATTCCAATGGCTATTGCTTCTTCAGTTGCTCCTTCGATCTATGCAGCTAAGGAAGTAGGTGAGGATATATATTATCGACGAATAAAACAGTTGCTTAGACTGTTGGTGTTAATTTCCATTTTAATCGCTGTGCCAATGTCCTTTATCTCTGGTACATTAATCACAACACTTTTTGGTAACAATTATGCCGAATCCGGAAATATATTAGCAATACATATTTGGTCATCCATATTTGTATTTATGGGGGTAGGGACATCATCTTGGTTTATAGCGGAGGGCTTAACAGTGTTTTCTCTGCGTAGAACCCTAATTGGTGCAATTACAAACATTGTGTTAAACTTGATTCTAATACCTGGTTATGGTGGAGTTGGTGCAGCTATAGCTACTGTAATTTCTCAAGCATTTGCTTCTTTTTTGAGTAATGCGACTCATCCCAAAACTAGAAAAATATTTAATATTCAGGTTAAATCTCTTATACCGTTTAGTTGGTAAATTTGTTGTAATTTATTAATTGAAATAATTATGAAAACTCCAGTTGCATTTATCATATTCAACCGTCCAGATACAACCAAAAGAGTATTTGAAGCCATTCGTCATGCTAAACCTCCCAAACTTTTAGTTATTGCCGATGGACCTCGTGCAGACCGTCCGGGAGAAGCAGAAAAATGTGCTGCTGCCAGGACGATTATTGAGGGTGTGGATTGGGAATGTGAGGTATTGACTAATTATTCAGATGTTAATTTAGGATGTAAAATACGGGTTTCCAGTGGATTAGATTGGGTATTTTCTGAAGTTGAAGAAGCTATTATTTTAGAGGATGATTGTCTACCTGACCCTAGTTTCTTTCCTTTTTGTGAAGAACTTTTAGAACGTTATCGAGACGATACAAGAATTGCTGTTATTTCTGGACAAAATGTACAGTTTGGTCGCAAACGAACAAATTATAGCTACTACTTCTCTCGCTATAATCACTGTTGGGGGTGGGCAAGTTGGAGGAGAGCTTGGGAAAACTTCGATTATGATATGAAGTTATGGACTTTAGTTAGGGATAATGGCTGGTTAAAAGATATATTAAAGGACGATGATTTAGTAAAATGTTTCACTAAAATTTTTCAAGATGTTTATGATGGTAAGATAAATAGCTGGGCGTACCGTTGGACATTATCTTGTTGGCTACAAGGACAACTAAGTGTGTTATCTAACATTAACTTAATATCTAATATCGGCTTTGGTGAAGGCGGGACTAATACAAAAGAATCTGTGTCCATATTTTCTAATATGCCTACTCAAAAGCTAGAATTTCCTCTGCATCATCCACCATTTATGATTCAAGATACAAAGGCTGATCAGATTACTGGCAGGAATTTATACTGCTCGTCTTTAAGCAGTCGCGTTAAAGCAAAGATTAAAAAGATTTATCATAAATTATTGTGTTAATAAATTACTTGATGCTGGTTTTTATTTGATTTGCCCACAAGGTAATGGTAATTTTATATTTGTAAATAAAAATGATTAAACCACTGCTAATTAGCACTAATGATATTAATGGGGGTGCTGCCCGCGCCACTTATCGTTTACATCAAGGCTTAAAAAGTATTGGTGTAGATTCCCAAATGCTTGTACAAAACAAGCAGAGTGATGATTACAAAGTAATTTCTCCAGCAAGCAAACTAGGTAAAGGTATTGGCAAATTAAAACCCACTCTCGATAGTCTACCATTACAAATTTATCCCCAGCGCGATCGCTCTACTTATTCCGTTCAATGGCTACCAGATAACCTAGCCGCAAAAGTAGCTCAAATTAATCCTGATGTGATTAATTTACACTGGATTAATGGTGGCTCTCTAAAAATAGAGACTATTGCTAAATTCAAAAAACCCATAATTTGGACACTGCATGATATGTGGGCATTTACAGGAGGGTGTCACTACAACGGAGATTGTATGAATTACACAAACTCCTGTGGGGCTTGTCCTCAACTACACAGCAATAGGGAAAAAGACTTATCGCGCTGGATTTGGCAACGTAAAGCCAAGGCATGGCAAGACTTAAATTTAACTATAGTTACTCCTAGCCATTGGTTAGCTAAATGTGCTGCTTCTAGTTCCTTACTAAAAAATGTCAGAATTGAGGTTATTCCTAATGGACTGGATACGAAACAGTATAAACCAATCGAAAAATCTGTAGCGCGATCTATTCTCGGTTTACCTGAAGATAAGCAACTTGTTCTGTTTGGAGCTATGAGTGCAACGAGCGATCCTAGAAAAGGTTTTAATTTTCTACAATCAGCTTTACAAAATCTCACCCAATCTGGGTGGGGAGAGCAAGTAGAATTGGTTGTATTTGGATCTTCTCAACCTAAAAACCCTACTGAACTTGGCTTTAAATCACATTATTTAGGTAGATTAAATGATGATATTTCTCTCTCCTTAGTTTATGCAGCGGCGGATGTATTTCTTGCTCCTTCTGTGCAAGATAATTTACCAAACACGGTTATGGAGTCTTCAGCTTGCGGTACTCCTTGCGTAGCGTTTGATATTGGCGGTATGTGTGATATGATAGAACACCAAAAAAATGGCTACCTGGCTAAACCTTTTGATGTCGAAGACTTAGCTAGAGGAATTAGTTGGGTATTAGAGGATGAAGAAAGCTTACGAAAGCTAGGCATTAATAGTCGTGAAAAAGTTGAGCAGAACTTTACTTTAGAAATACAAGCTAACAAGTATATATCTGTATATCAAGATATATAGAACATAAGAGTATCATGGGAATTGGGATGCGCGATATAAAGTTATGTTTTTCCAACATTTTTCTATAGCGGTATGCACTTGAGTGAGATAGAGTTAGCAAATTGTCAAGCCTGTAGGGGCGCAGGGTCTGCGCCCTCGATTGTATTGCATCCCAACAATAACCGCTATAAGA
>NZ_KE384687.1:43685-51761 GCF_000426925.1 Dolichospermum circinale AWQC310F
TAAGTATTCATCAAAGGACTTCAGTTATTTGAACAGAAAATTTAATTTACTCAGAGAAAGAAAAAATGCAAATATAGGTGCTGGTTCTGTAGTAACAAAAGATATTCCTAGTTATGCTATTTATGGTGGCGTTCCTGCTAAATTAATCAGGTATAGATTTTCAGAGGAAATTATAAATTTCTTGTTAGATACAAAATGGTGGGACAAGGATGAATCCTGGTTAAGAGAAAATTTTAAATTATTCCATAATATTGATAATTTCTATTCCAAGTTTTCAATTAAGTGAAAGCGGTTCTAACGCTCCCCGTTGTGATCAAATATCCTTCTTTTGTATCCAAAAACATTGCTGTACATGGGTTTGGTATAGGTGCTGCCAGCGTCACTTATCGTTTACATCGAGGCTTAAAAAATATTAGTGTAGATTCCTAAATTCTTGTACAAAAAAAGCAGAGTAATGATTACACAGTGATTTGCCCAGCAACCAAACTAGGTAAAGTTATTGGCAAATTAAAACCCACCCTCGATAGTCTACCATTACAAATTTACCCCCAGAGCGATCGCTCTACCTATAAAGAATCAAATTTGTATCTGTTCACATCCAACAAAAATTAATGATCTTATGTTTGAAAATAAAACATTATTTATAATACCTGTAGTTTGTTTTGTATGCATTTATGTTTCTTATTTAAGGTTTAGACAACTGATAAATCCTGCTGCGTTGATGACGCTTTGGTGGGGTGGGTGGCTTTTTGTATCTAATTTAGGTATTGCTGGTTTTTATGTTCCGGGTTGGCATATTCAAACACTAGTATTAATAATGCTAATTACTTATACCCTGGGAACTTTTTTCTATGACATCCCACGTAAAAATATCACCACTTTAGATGCTGTGGTGTTCTGCAAAAAACATATACTTGATAAGCTTTATTTTTTGGCGTTCGTATGTATTACTCCATATTTTATAAAGTCTTTAACAATTATAGCACTATTACCAGGAACTTACAGATCAGCGGTTTTTCAGTTAGAAGAAGAAGATAACGTATTATTCGGTAATCCATATATATCAATTTTTTTCTTTAAGTTTTTGTTCCCATTTTTATTCTTATTAACTATTATTTCAGTTATTTATTTTTATGTATTTAATAATAAACAATATTTTTTCTTTACTGTACTATTAACAGTGATGAAGAGCATTATGCTCTCAGCGAGAACTGATATATATTACATATTGTTTTTAATACTATTATCGGAATCTTTTGTTAGAGATAAATACGTTCAATTATCTCAAAAGGAAATAAAGACTAGAAAGAATATCTTAATTTTCCTGACTAGTTTATTTGTGATTACAATAATTTTATTATCCGTCTTTAGGCTAGATCCAAATGGAAGTTCTAATATTGATGTATTAGAGGATGTTTACTCTCAATTTATTCAATATCATACTCAAGGTTTCCACCTTATGAGTTCGGAACTATCCAATAATTCATCTTTTAGTTCTGAAACTATTACATATGGTAGAGCAACTTTAGGAGGTTTAGAAGATCTTTTTTTAACTTTTATAAGAAGATTTGGCATTAATTATGATACCCTGTCCAAGGTTATAGGAGAATACCAAATATATAACGGTACAGAAATAGCACCAGGAAGATACATCGCCATATACTATACGATGCTTTTTCAATTTTATCTTGATGGAAAGGAATTATTTGTTTGTTTGGCATCAGGAACTCTTGGATGTTTAACATCTTATTTTTACTTGGATTGGTCTATAAATAGAAGTTTAAATAGTTTATTTCGTCTGATGCTATTGTTATCTACATCATTATTATCTATATTTCAGTTTCAAATGGGAGTAAGTTTCTGGATGGTATTGTTATATTTTGCGTTGTTGACCAATATAAATAAGAAATCAAGTAAATTAACCGTTTAGGCTTTATATGCACATGTCTCATAAACGTAAACCACTCATAACTGTCATTGTTGCAGTTTTTAATGCCGATTCAACATTACGAAGATGTCTTGATGGCGTTATAAATCAGACTTATCCTTATAAGGAGTTAATTGTAATTGATGGAGGATCTTTAGATGGTTCTGTGGAAATTATTGAAAGTTATCACACCAAGATTAGTTATTGGGAATCACAGCCCGATAGAGGCATTACCCATGCTTGGAATAAAGCTATGTCTAAAGCTACTGGAGACTGGATATACTTCTTAGGTGCGGACGATTATTTTTGGGAAAATGACGCACTCGAAAAAGTGTCAGAATTTATTAGCCAAGTTCCTGAAGATATCAAGGTCGTCTATGGCAAAGTTGTTAGACTATTTGAAAATGGTGCTGTGCTGGACATACACGGAAAACCTTGGGAACAAATTCGCCCAACCTTTTTCTATGGCATGCGTTTGAACCATCAAGGTATATTTCATCATAAAAGCTTATTTGCAGAATACGGTAAATTTGATGAATCCCTCCAATTCGCTGCTGATTACGAGATGCTCTTGCGTTATTTAAAACAACACGACGCAATATTTATGGAGGAAATTATCGCAGGTTCTTTATTGGGAGGTGTAAGTACACAGACACAAAAAAGACTTGCTGTTCTAAATGAATTTACTAGGATTGCACAAAGACATGAAATCAACGTATTTACCATTGGCAGGATCATTTCTTATCTTAGAGCTTTGATCAGAATATTTATTACGGCAACAATTGGTGAAAATATTTCAGATAAATTAGGCAATATTATCCGAAAAGCAAATTTATGAAAACGTTCAAAGAACGCTATGCAGGATAGACAATCACATAATTTCGTAATTCTCAAAATTTCTGAACCAATATAGCGTTTCCCAGAAGTGTTGAATCTTAAGATTTGGAGGATCTTACCCAAGTTATGCATTGGCATTGGTGATACCAAATTTGAGCATTTAATGACTCTATTCTCAATAAATAAGGGATTTTACCTGGGTAAAACCGAAAGATTGTAAAGTTTTGTTGCAGAATTCAACACTTCTGGATATTTATCTACCCAAACTGGGTTCTCAACATTGTTTTTTATCATCAAGAAACTGATTGGCCAGTGTTACAAACTCTCGTCTGTGATGATGCTACCCAATTCAAGTTACTGACTGAAAATATCGCTTTGTGTTGGGTGCATGAGAGGCGGCATTACAAAAAATTAAGTCCGTTTATTGCTATTTACTTGCATTTTAGAGTTACTTCTCCATATTCGTAAAAGAAGCGGTATAATCAGGAATGAAAATTTTACATATTCACACACATACAACATCAGGAGGAGCAGCAGCGGTTGCTAAAAATATTCATTTAAAACTTTCTCAATATGGATTTTATTCCAAATATTATGCAGGTAGTGGCATTTCTAATAAATTAAATAATGTTGAAATATTAGGAATTTCCCAATGGAGATTTTTAGCTAATGCACTAATTTATCGTTTCACCAGTCAAGAGGGTACTCTAAATGTTAATAAATGGTTTAAAGTTTTACCAACAATATTAAATTGGTCTGATGTTATTCATTTGCATAATGTTCATGGTTACTATATGCCAATGGTAGTTCTGAAAAAAATACTCGAAAAACCCGTTGTTTGGACATTACATGATGAATGGATTATGACAGGAAGATGTACTTTTTCTGGAAATTGCCAGGGTTATCACCAAGGCTGTCATCCTTGTCCTCATTTAGATAAATATCCTAGCACTTTAGTAGATAGGGCTAGACAAAATTTTATTGATCGTCATGATCTCATAACAAAATCGAAAGCAATTTTAGTATCTCCTTCTAATATTCTCCGCGAAAAACTAATTCACGCAGGTTTTCCGGCTGAAAGAATTCAAGTGATTCCTAATCCCACAGAATTTCAACAATTTTCTCCCCCAGAAGAACGTCAGGATATTAAACAAGAATTGAAGTTGCCTGAGAACAAAATTATTGTGCTTTTCGTGGCTAATGTAATTGGGTCTTATCGGAAGGGATTTGATGTTTTGGAGTCAGCTTTACATCAACTTCCTAACCCTGATGACTTTATGTTGATCATGATTGGAAAATACAATCAAAAAATTCAACAAAAAGTAAATAATTTGCCCATTGAAGTAAGATTAATTGGAACAATTGATAGTCGTACAGAGATTAATCGCTATTATGCGGCTAGTGATGTTTTAGTTGTGCCTTCCCGTGAAGAATCTTTTGGATTAGTTACTACAGAAGCCTTGTCTCAAGGTTGTCAAGTTATCTGTTCTGATATTCCTGTATTTAGAGAAGTAACTGATGGAAAAGCTATCTTCTTTCCTTTAGGGGATTCACAACAACTTGCTTCGCAACTGAATAAATTCTTTAATCAAAAGGAAAAATATAAAATTTCCGATTTAGCTATTAATCAAATTCGAGAAAAATTTTCGTTTGAAAATATTTTAAACTCTTATATAGAGGCATATTATCTGGCAGTTAAGAAATGAAAATAAGTTCTTAAATCAAAAAATACCCTACTTAAGGATTTATTCTATACTACTCATATTTGGTTTTTGAAAGGTTTTTAAGATAAAAACCTTATTGGATATGGATTTAAGTAGTTAGTATATTTTCAAAATTTGAACCGGATTCCTATAGTTTATTTGATGATCTTGAGGTTACATAATTTCTATGAAAACTTTCGTTGTTGTTGCTGGCTACTGGTCAACTAATATTGGAAATAGTTTCTTCCAATTAGGTGCGGAGTTTATGCTCCGTCAAGCATTTCCAAATGATCGGGTTGTATTTTTGAGTGATCAACCAGGATACTGGGATGTTAATATTGGGAATCCCCCTAATTCACTAGATTACTTAGCTCATATTGAAATGGATTATCTTGTAATTCAAGGTCCATATTTACGTCCTGAATATCCAAAAATATGGTTACAGACTTTGCGGAAATTAAAGGAGCGGGGTGTCAAGATAATTGTTCTGAGTGCTGGTATGATGGATTATTCTCAGAAAATGCAAGAACAAGCAAGAGAATGGCTAACTGAAATACCGCCTTATGTATTTATTACTAGAGATACTGAAACTTATAAATTTTTTGGTGATTTGGCCACTCATGCAATGGATGGTGTTGATGTTGCAACTTTTGTTTCAGACCTCCATCATCCATTATCAACAACTTTACCACCGTACATAATTTTTAATTTTGACCAAATTCCAGAACCTACAGTTGCCATAGATAATGGTTTAACTCTTAAAGAGAATGAAGAAGTAATTCAGTTGAACAACCTGGCATTGAAGTTTCGCTTTGCAAGTCGTGAGTTAAATCTGGCCTGTCGATATAAATTTTACCTTTTCCTTCGTTCTTTACTTCCTATGAGACCTTCTCTACAAGAGTCCATAGCAGATCACATTATTGTTCGTACTGACCATCGCTTCAATCCCATGTTGCTACAAAAATCTTATGCCGCTCCCAACTCCTTTACTTCAGATATCCCGCATACATACCTTAACTTGTATGCTAATACAAAAGCAACATTTTCAAATAGAGTTCATGCTTGCGTAGCAACTTTGGCTTATGGCAAACCAGCAAAACTTTTTTCAAACTCACCTAGAGCATATCTACTTGATCGATTAGGCGCGGTCAATATCCGCAAAGAATTGATAAAAATTGATACTGCATGGTTAAAGCAGGAGAAATCAGCAATGATTGACTTTTTGCGACAGGTTGTCAACTGAATAGAGTAGAGAGGATTTCCGCTGCTTGTCCAGCCTACTTAGGGAACGAATCCGCCCTTAGACCTTCAACCCGTTTTTATTCATTCCATTGGTTGATTGTTAGTAACCTTATGTGTAGCCAATCGAACCAACGGAATGATTACCGTCATTCAGCTAACAACGAACCGTACATCAGTATTCAATCGTATCTCTGCTTTAATTATTTTAAAAATTGGCTTTGCTGAATTGGGTTATGAAATTGAAAAGTCAAAAAAAATGAAACTCTGACACTCTGCGCCTCTGCGTGAAATAAAATCATACTCTTAATCAGCAACGCCTAAAAATTAAATCAATGAAGAAAATTTCCATCCTTACGCAATACTTTTATCCTAGCAATGCTGCGACAGCCCAGTTAATGACTGACCTTGCAAAGGGACTGTATGAGCATAATTATAACTTAAACATATTTACTGGTACTAAATCTAATTTAGATGTACCTGATTTCTTAACTCAATTCAAAATAATTCGTGCTTTTTCTCCCATCAAATCCAGTACCAGCATTTTCAGTAAAATCAGTAGTTCGATATTTTTTCTGCTTGGTGCTGTTGCTTATGTAATATTTAACCTACCCGGAAATGTCCCACTTTTGATTGCTTCTAATCCACCTTATGCAGGTATTTTAGGAATATTATTCAATATTGTCCGTCGTGGTAAATATTATTTTCTTCTCCAAGATATTTTTCCAGAATCAGCGGCAATGTCTGGAATCATGAAGCAAAATAGTATTTTATATAGATTCTTTAGTAAGTTAATTTATTTAACTTATAAATATTCTGAATATATAATTGTTCTTAGCACTTCAATGCAGGAATTTTTAGAGAAAAAGTATCCTGATTTAAAACCCAAGATTAAAGTAATTGAAAATTGGGCAATTGAAGATATTCCCATTGTCAGCAAAGCAGAAAATAATTTTGCTCAACAGCATGAACTTGATGAAATCTTCACAGTTTTATATTCAGGTAATATGGGGAGACTACATGATATTGAAACCATTACTGAAGCAGCTAAAATACTGAAAGATGAGCCGATTAAATTCGTCTTTATTGGTGACGGAGCAAAAACTAAAATAGTCAAACAAGCAATTGAGAATTTTCAGCTAAAAAACATTCTCCTATTACCCTACCAACCTAGAGAATTACTTCCTCTATCATTAACAGCCTGCGATATTTCCTTAGTTAGTCTCATCCCTGGTGCTGAGTTAATTGTTGCACCATCTAAACTCTATGGAATGCTGTCAGCAGGACGAGGACTTATATCTATATCTGTACCCAATTCATATATAGACAAGCTATTAACTAATTCTGGTTGTGGGGTTAATGTTCCTCCTGACAATCCTCAACAGCTTGCTGATATAATTCGTCAATTAGCAAGTGACAACCAAAGAGTTAAGTCAATGGGTGAAATAGCACGTCAATTGTATGAAACTAGATATACATTTAAGAGGGCGCTTGAGGAGTATGAAAGGTTAATTTTTCAGATTTAAGCCATTTGACCATGATAAATGGTTTAAAACAAGGCTTAAAAGAGCAAATAATAGTAAAAGTTTCGCTCTTTTTTATGCTATAATTTAGATAGATTTTAGAGAATGAAAACCCCTTGCTTTTTCCTGGGGGGTGTAAACATTTACTGTCAAATTAGTAGAAAAAATCCTAGAAATAAAACGCCAAAAACCGAAAGCAGACACGACAGAATTAGAAAGATAGATGAGATAGTGTATAAATTGTATTGGTTAACAGAAGAGGAGATGAATATAATTCAGGATAGTGTAAAACAGAAATAACTAGCGATCGCTATAATAAAACTAGACTAATTAACTTGTAACTTTTCATGGTAAACATTACCATTCAAGTTGACCCAGAAATTGCCAAAGCGTACCGAGAAGCAGAACCAGAAAAACAGCAAAAAATCCAAATATTTCTCAACATAATGCTGCAAAAAGCAGTCAGTCAAAAACCACTCTTAGATATCATGGAAGAAGCGAGTCAACAAGCCACGGAATGACCTCAGAAATTTTAGAATCTATTCTCAACGATGAAAACTAACCGCATCGTAATTGATACAAATGTAATTGCCAGTGCATTAATCTTTTCTAAATCTACAACGGACAATAGTAGCGAACTGCTTGCAGCAGTGCTTCGCTATCGCTCTTGCCCTGCTGATATGATAATCCGATCTAACCAGATAAATATGCTGTAACTTACGGTCAGCAAATTAGCTTACCATAGATGTAAAATTAGTGACTATATCCGTAGCTCTGCCTTCAAACCGTAACTGGCGATTGGGAACACCAAACCATTGAAAAATGCGGCGATTATAATTTATTTAGG
>NZ_KE384687.1:51819-53122 GCF_000426925.1 Dolichospermum circinale AWQC310F
TATCTAAATCTTTGTGAGATTGCCAAAACTGGGCGGCAAATTCCATTCTTTTATAATCACCCCCCAACACAAAAATTACCTGGCGGACGGAAGTTTGGTGAAAAGCGATCGCGTAAGCACCGCTGCAAGCAGTTCGCTATCCTCGTTTGTGCGATTTTTGCAAGGGCGATAGCGAAGCGCACCGAAGGTATGACTATGAGATAAAATAGAATCAACCAAGTATTTTGTCTTTCTTTCCATAAAAACGAGGTAAACATGACTTATTTAGAACTACATCAAAAAGTTGAACAACAGATATCCCAACTAGCACCAGAACAGCTTTCCTTAGTTAGTGATTTTATCGACTCGATTCAGGAAAAAAGCACCGTAAATCAACGCCCATTACGTCGTATTTCTCCCATTAAGCGAGGTAAAAAAGCAGGTGATTTACTACATTATACTGGAACTTGGCATGGTGATGATTTGGAAGATTGTCTGCGTTTAGTTGAAGAAACTCGTTCTCAAACGCAGTTTTAGTTTTTGTCACTATGTCTTATTTGCTCGATACTAATCACTGTAGCTATATTATTAATGGTAATTCTCAAGTTACCGACACCTTAAAATCTTGCTCGTCTGTTACCATTGGCGTTAGCATTATCACTTATGCAGAACTACTATATATGACAGAAAAATCAGCACTAAAATCTCAAAATTTAGGTGCAGTTCAGGTTTTTTTGTCTGACGTTGATTTATATTTTCTTGATGAAGAAACTGCCATTATTTACAGTCGTTTAAAATCATCGATTTTTAATTATTTTGCTCCCCAAGAGAAAAGCAAACGTCGTAATTTTAGCATTGAAAATTTGGGATTTAGCGATCATGATCTTTGGATAGCAGCAACAGCAATTCAACACAATCTCACTCTCGTTTCGGCTGATAGCGATTTTACGCGTATTCATCAAGTACAGCCTTTTCCCTTGGAATCATGGCTTTGATTGAAACTGTAACTTAAATTATAGCCAGATCTAGACAAACTTGCCGAAATGTACTATCCATGAAGGTACAGCAAGAAGTGTAACCACAATCCCTAGACTACCAAGGACAATAGTAGCGAACTGCTTGCAGCAGTGCTTCGCTATTGCTTTTGACCTCCTAATATGATAATCTGATGTAATCAAATAAATATGCTATATCTTCAGAGCAGCAAACTTGTCTACCATAGATGTAAAATTAGTGACTATATCCGTAGCTCTGGCTTCAAACCGTAACTGGCGATTGGGAACACCAAACCATTGAAAAATGCGGCGATTATAATTTATTTAGG
>NZ_KE384687.1:53171-54603 GCF_000426925.1 Dolichospermum circinale AWQC310F
CATCTAAATCTTTGTGAGATCCCCAAAACTGGGCGGCAAATTCCATTATTTTATAATCACCCCCCAACACAAAAATTACCTGGCGTACGGCAGTTTGGTGAAAAGCGATCGCGTCAGTGCTGCTGCTAGAGGTCTATTGAAATCGGGCTAACAACTGCTCACGAGACAAACTAGACAACTGCAACAGCAAGGTAGTGTATTCGTGAGATGTTAAATTTAATACAGGCTGAACAACTGTCGCTAATTGCTCGTCTATAAAGCCAAATCGCGCTAAAAGCAGGTTTTCTACTATTTGCCGTCTTTCCTGTTCCTTACCTATTTCCTTACCTATCTCCTTACCGCGCTCTAAACCACGAAGCTCCGTTATCCGTTCCCACTCTAAATAAGCTGGTGTTAAATTCATTATTAACTCCCTATCTTCAACATCAATCTCATTGCTTATTTCCATAGTAATCTTCCAAGTCCCTAACAACTTTAAAATAGTATAGCGTTTTCTATCATCTTCGGGTAAAGCAATTACTTCATTAATTGCAGCTTGTTGAATTATTCCTTTACCTAAAATCCTCAACCAGAGAGTTTCTGGAGTATTCGCTAACTTATCAATCACAATTACTCCAGTCAGCAGTAATGGTGAGGGAAAGTAAATACCTGGTAGCCAGTTTTCATGCTCACTGGCCATAAATTTATTCAGCAGTTTATGAGAACAAGAAGTAGCAATAATCCACAATCTTGGTAGTTCATGGTCAGGAATACTTTTTTTATCTCGTTTGGCTTGACGTTGTAAATCTGCTTCTAGGTGGAATAGTTTGGCTAAACAACTGCGGATTTCTCTTTCTGTTGGTTGCTTGCGAAAGGGTTCTAATAAACAACTGGTTACAGCAATTTTATTTAAAATACCGAAATTTTCTGACTGATGTTGTTGAGTAGATGGTGTAAACCAAATATCAACAAATCTCGGTTCTCCAGGTATTTCATAATTTATTCGCACCTCTCCCAAAGAAGAGAGAAATTCTGCAAATAACTGTTTGGAAAATTGATCAAATGGGTTTTTAGTCATTTATGGTGATACACTGACCGCTAAATTTAGATCTATTTTATCCACAATGAGCTAATTTATGGAATTTAATCACAAAAAAAGGTACAGCAAAAGGTGTAACCGCAATCCCTTGACTACCAAGGACAATAGTAGCGAACTGCTTGCAGCAGTGCTTACGCGATCGCTTTTGACCTTCGGATAACCCGACTGGAAATGAATTACCAGCATTATAGCAGAAGTCATCTTCAGATGACTAAAAAAACTAGAAAATTTTTGAATTGGTAAAAGTTTAAATCTCACCCGTGTTTAGTATAACACGAAAATTGCTTGAGTACGGAAGTTTGGTGAAAAGCGATCGCGTCAGCGCTGCCAGTAGTAGCAGCGCTGACGCGATCG
>NZ_KE384688.1:0-528 GCF_000426925.1 Dolichospermum circinale AWQC310F
GATAACGTTCTCACCGGTGGTGCGGGTGCTGATACTTTAATTGGTGGCGCTGGTAATGACTCCTATTATGTGGACAATACAGCAGATAGCATTACAGAAAACGTGAATGAAGGAACTGATAGCGTTTTCACAACTGTAACCTATACCTTAACCACCAATACCGAAAACCTAACGTTACAGGGAACAACCGCTATTAATGGTACAGGTAATGAACTAAATAATATCATTACAGGTAATACTGGTAATAACACTCTTAATGGTGGTGCGGGTGCTGATACTTTAATTGGTGGCGCTGGTAATGACTCCTATTATGTGGACAATACAGCAGATATCATCACAGAATTAGTAAATCAAGGAACTGATATTGTTTTCACAACTTTAACCTATACCCTCACCCCCAATACCGAAAACCTAACTTTACAGGGAACAACTGCTATTAATGGTACAGGTAATGACCTGAATAACAACATTACAGGTAACGCAGCAGCTAACATTCTCACAGGTGGTTTAGGAAATGATACCCTCACA
>NZ_KE384688.1:622-6310 GCF_000426925.1 Dolichospermum circinale AWQC310F
TAGTTTACCAATTTCTGCGCGGTGTCGGTGGCGATAAACTGAACTTTACAGGTATTGCCAGTTTTGATGTAATAACATCAGGTTCTTCTACATTAGTGCGAGTTGGGGATGGTATTACTGGTAATACTGGTTTTGGTACTGGTCAATTATTAGTTACCTTATCCGGTACATCAGGATTTAATAGCACCAATGCGAATTTAAACCTGTTCGGAGGTAATTTCTTGTTTAGTTAATAGCTTTGTTGGGTTAAGAAAATCCAACACCCAAGCTAAAATAAATTAGGTGATAATGGTGGATTAGCGTAGCGTAAACCACCCTACAATTATCTACAATCATCACAAGCAACCCCACTACCTCCACCCTCAAAAAATGGCATTTTATCAGCAGGGTCTGAGGGCTGTGATTCTTATCCAACAACCTCTCTAGCTTCTTTGTCGCCCCCTCAAGGTGGGGACTGACTAGAAGATGGAGAATGAGAGGGAATTATGTTTCTTGGTGATTGGAGTTGTGTGAGTTTAAACCAGTATCCTAACAAAAAAGCTAATAAAGTTAATCCTAAAATAACAAACAACTGTAATGGTATTTGGGAAAATTTAACGGTCTTATTTACGGTCTTATTTTCCGTTAACACTCGAGTTTTCTGGTGATCATCCAATGGATCTAATTCTGTGTCAGCTAAAACCTGAGAAATATCTACTGTAATTGTTATATCTGGTTCAGAATATTTCACATCATAATGTACTAAAGCAATGGTGACATTATCATGTCCATTTTTAGTATTGGCAATTTCTATCAGTCGTTGTCCAACATTTTCTATACTTTTCTTATCGGATAAAATAGGTAATATTTCTGATTCCCAAGATTCTTCAACTCGGTCAAAATCACTCAAACCATCGGATGTCAGTAAGAAAACAGCATCTTCATCAATAATAAAGCGTTGTGATGTGGGGTGTAATGAGGTACTTTTACTCATTCCCAAAGCCTGAATTAAGGATCCAGAACCACTGTGTTGCAATGCTTCTCTATAAAGCGCGTAACCTAAACGAACTTCACGGGAAGCGACATCATCATCTAAGGTAACTTGATGACAATTATGACGAGTAATCCAATAGGCACGACTATCACCGACATGAGTAATATAGATTTCATGGGTCATAGGTAAAGCCATGACAACAGTTGTCCCCATGCGTTGTCGTCCTTGACGATGTTCGCTATCGTTCTGCTGGCTGATTTTGTCATTGGCCGTTGCTACTACTTGTTCTAAATGAGAAAGTAGCATTGAGGGATTTATTTGATCATCGGTAACTGGAATCAGTTCTTTGACTTCTGGGACGATAGTTCCAATTGCTAAATTAGAAGCCACACTACCTCCCTCATGTCCACCAATACCATCACAGACAATTGCCAGGGCGTTATCCTGGGGTGGTTTAGTAATTAAAGTGTCGCTGGCAGGGTAACAAGCATCTTCATTCCGTGGACGGACTGGACCTGAGTCTGTTTTAGTATAGATTTTAATAGTAGTTGTTTGGAATCTTTCTAATTGCTTCAATCCCTGAGCTAAAATTTGAATTAGTTGGCTTGATGACTTAATTTCTCCCTCCATCAGGAGTTTACACACTTCTTGCATAAAAGGGGCAATATTTGGTTTGGCATTTTTGAGGAGTTGTTGCCAAAATTCTCCCAATTGAGATAATGTCGGTGTGTTTTCTCTATCAAAACGCAGTTCTAATAAGCGAACTAATACACCCTCAACTCTCAATATATCAGCATTTAAAAGGGTAGATACTACACCTTCACTGACTAAGGGTTGCCATAAATTTGCTAATTGCCATAGCCAATGAATTTGGCGAATTGATGAGGCTTCACTCCAGGCATCATTTAAACTGATGCACAGACTTGTTTTAGTAATACTCGGATCAACTAATAGTGGCGGTTTTTCTAATAACAATATTTCTGGTTCGGGTTGACCATTACCTAAATTGAGGATTCCATAAACTTGGGGTATATGGAGACGATAGGGAATTAGTTTCAGATAAGGTTTAATTTTCCCTAAATCCTCTAATTCAGGGATTTGGGGCAATAACCCAGGTGTGATATCTAAAAGTATAGATTTATTAATGACTAAATAGCGATCAGCTAGAATAGATCCAGGATCCCTTGGGCTGAAATCATCCCCCACAGCCCAGAGGTAACGCTTAGGTAAGGGTGTGGAACACTGCTGGCAAAATTTGTGGGTGAGGGGATTAGCAGATTGACAATATTCATTTGGGCAGCAGAGCGTTACCGCATCATTTTCCATAGTTTTCCCACCGATTCTGCAATTGGCATTTTCTTCAACAGTATTTGGTAGCGGCTTATGATACCGCCCAGATTTTTTTTAACCCACAGCCCAATCATAACTGCTATTGTACTGGGAATATGTAGCTATATCAGAACTAATTTTCAACTTATCACCAAAGCCTAACATAGCCGGCGAATTAGATTCGCCAGGGCTAGGTAGATATGTACTAAGTTTATTGATTCTCTACAACTGCAACTTGAGGTAGTCCCATGCTGTAGTTAGTAACGCGACTAGAAAGATTGTAGCTAATTTCACCTTTTTGGAGAAGCGATCGCAGATAATGTTCTAAATCTGAACCAATGCGACGTAAGTTATAATCGCTTAGATCCTGGCCACTAGATGCTTCTACCAGTTGATCAAACTGACGATAAACTTTTTGTAGGGCATCTTCGTTCCAGTTAAATTCATTGTCTGGATCAACGTCTAGTGTCAAGACTTGATTACTGGGAATCAGTTCATAGGAGTCCATTTCCGCCGCAAAAATGCGAATATGACGGGTTGTGGACTTGAGCAGCATTGGGTTATCCATGAGGGTGTAAGAGTTTGGCTGAATTACACTGCAATTATTGTAACAAGAACACAGAAGTTTAGGAGTTGGTGGGGCTGAGAATTTTGGCAATTGATTTTTTCTCTGTATGTGATTGTTCACAAAACATTTTTTGATATTTTTGCTGATTCTGCTTTTTGATGATGTATATGTACTTGTATTATAGTGACTTTACCAAACTTTTTACCCCATGGGGTAGCTTTTCCTATAATTATCAATTGCATTGATCAAAGGAGCATCTTGATGACAATTATTTAAGTATGACAACGTAGCAAAAATAAAAATAATAATAATATTTCTTGACGTTTTGAACAAGTTGATGTAAAAAACTTTAACAAGGACTAATTAGTTTTTTACGAAAACTTTATGGTATGACAGAGCAAAAACTGAATAATAGTTCATGGCTTGCATGAGCCATAACTGATAAAGAAACATCAAGAAACAGTAGGATATAGCTAATAAAATACAGGGGGAGTAAAATAGAGTGTCAATTTGGCGTTGGAGAATTGACGTAGAAATGCATAAAAATATGGCTATGCCGCCCAAGCTATCAAAATCTCAAACTTTGCGCCTTTGTGTCTTGACGCAAAACATAATTTATGCTGCTATGATGCAAAGCCGCTAGTTTTATGGATGAGGAAAAATTCTTATCTTCAAAAACTTTGGATTCACAAAAGTATAGGGAAAGTATAAGTAATTTTTCTGGAGATCTAGTCCATCACCCGTATGACCACTAAGTAGAGGAATCTTGAAAACTATGAACTCCAAAGCATTACCGCGCCAAATAAATAATCTCGAAGTCGGTGTTTATGAGTGTGAAATCCACCTCAAATTCCGCCTGATTGAAGAAAAAAGTCTGTTAAGCGATCGGGAACAACTGTTACAAGTATTACTAGAGGCTTTAACGGAAGGATCTGATGAATTTTTAGAAACCTTACAAGCATCCGTAAAAGCTCAAGAAATATCAGAGTTTAAGGCCTCCCCACAAATGCGTCGCCAACTCATGCGCTTACGCAACTTTTCCGATACTATTCCACAATAGTAATCGCTGTAATTTTGCATAATCACAAGCCTGATTTAGAGCTTTGGAGATTAACTTTTTCAGAGGTCTGAACCTGTTTTTGCTAATCATGAGTTGGCTTGGAAACATGAAATTGGGTCTAGATATCACTGTGATTTCAATACTCACCAGCCAGGAAAATTCCAGCTAGTAATCTGTAATACAGTGTTACTATTTTCTGAGAAAAAATTATTTATCCGGGTGCATTTTACCATTTACTTACCAATTAACTGCCATCATCGGCGGGGTTTACTTAGCTAGGCCATGTTCTAGCGCGAAACGAACCAACTCTGTACGGCTATTAGTACCAGTCTTACTAAATAAACGACTGACATATTTTTCCACATTGCGGACACTTGTTTCCAAGCGTCGAGCAATTTCTTTGTTCATCAATCCTTCGGCTACTAGGTTTAAAACACTTTGCTCTCTAGGAGTCAAATCTATCTTAAAAGGGGCTGGGGATTGGGATATGGCACTTCTATGAGTTAATAGTATTCTAATTTGAGCGATTTGATTAGCCAATTCGGCAAGATTTGGAGTTTCGTTCTCCTCCCCAGAAGCGGAGGTTTGAGTGCTGCGACGAGCCAATAAATTTTCAACTATGGCCACTAATTCATCGGGGTCGAAGGGTTTGGGTAAATAAGCGTCAACACTCGCTTTGTAGCCTTGAATGCGATCGCCTGTCATACCTTTGGCGGTTAAAAACACCACAGGTAATGCTTGAAAACGGGGATCATCGCGCAGTTGTTTGAGGAACTGATAGCCATCCACTTGGGGCATCATAATATCAGAAATCACTAAATCAGCGGTGTTCTCTTGCATCCAGTCCCAACCTTCACGGGCATTACTGGCAGTTTGAACCCTAAAACCGCTTTCTTGTAAGTATTCTTTAACGGCTTCCCGTAACCCCGGTTCGTCATCTACCAGTAACAGTTGTGCTGACATTGAAAATTCCTATAAGTGTACACTCTCCTAATGTAGCGAAATTTGGTAAAGATTGACTACTAGACAACCAGAGCATTCTCAACAAGTCTAGAATTAAAATTAACTTTGTTTTCTAATTTTACATTTTATCTAATCTGTGACTACTACACCCCTCTCTCTGAATTTCTCACAAACTGCTTTAGTTCCCGATACTTTAGGGCGTTTTGGCCGCTTTGGTGGTAAATACGTTCCTGAAACCCTCATGCCAGCTTTAGCTGAATTAGAAACAGCGTATCAGCAATATCGCCATGAACCTAGTTTTCAAGCTGAATTACAAGGTTTATTACGTGATTATGTCGGACGTGCCACACCTTTGTATTTTGCGGAACGCCTTACTGCCAATTATGCCCGTCCTGATGGTACAGGGGCGCAAATATATTTAAAGCGTGAGGACTTGAATCATACTGGCGCACATAAAATTAATAATGCCCTTGGTCAAGTATTATTGGCAAAGCGTATGGGTAAAAAGCGCATTATTGCGGAAACCGGGGCAGGACAACATGGCGTAGCGACCGCTACAGTTTGCGCTCGGTTTGGTTTAGAATGTATTATTTACATGGGTGTTCACGATATGGAACGCCAATCTTTAAATGTGTTCAGAATGCGGTTGATGGGGGCAGAAGTTCGTCCAGTGTCTGCGGGTACGGGAACTCTCAAAGATGCCACTTCCGAAGCCATTAGGGACTGGGTAACGAACGTAGAAACTACCCATTACATCCTGGGTTCTGTGGCAGGTCCCCATCCTTACCCCATGAT
>NZ_KE384688.1:6320-25639 GCF_000426925.1 Dolichospermum circinale AWQC310F
GTGCGGGATTTTCATGCTGTAATTGGTGAAGAGACCCGCGCTCAAGCTATGGAAAAATGGGGCGGTTTACCTGATATTCTCTTGGCTTGTGTGGGTGGTGGTTCTAACGCTATGGGACTATTTCACGAGTTTGTTCCAGAACCGTCGGTACGTTTGATTGGTATAGAAGCCGCTGGAGAAGGTGTAACTACTGGTAAACACGCTGCTACACTCACGAAAGGAACAGTGGGTGTATTACATGGTTCTATGAGTTATCTTTTGCAAGATGAGGATGGGCAGGTGATTGAACCACATTCTATTAGTGCTGGTTTAGATTATCCTGGTGTAGGTCCAGAACACAGTTATATGAAAGATAGTGGTCGCGCTGAATATTATAGCGTTACCGATGCTGAGGCGTTGGAGGCATTTCAGAGATTATCTAAATTAGAGGGTATTATACCAGCATTAGAAACTTCTCATGCGATCGCCTATTTAGAAACCCTTTGTCCACAACTTACTGGTAGTCCCAAAATCATCATCAACTGTTCTGGGAGGGGTGACAAGGATGTACAAACTGCGGCTAAGTTCTTAATTCATTAAGTACAGTTGGGGAGAATTAGGAATACAAGCTCAAAAGAACTTGTGAGTAATTTCATCTCCCCAAGCAATTAATTTTCAAAGGTGATCAATCATGCTGAAAAGCTTTATTTTTGCTGCTAGTGCGGGTTTTTTGGTTTTAGTTAGTGGGACAATGGCTAGTTCAGAACCTAATTTCTCGACCGGATTAACTCTTAATTACCAAGTTGCACAAGGTAATGTAAATACTGCTACTATAGAAGCATCGGTTTTCCAAAAAATCAACCAGTATCGTGTCTCGCAAAATCTACCCGCACTTACCCGTAATTCTACAATTGACAATCAAGCGAGAATTCACAGTCAAAATATGGCTAGTGGTAGAGTCGCCTTTGGACATAATGGATTTTCAGGACGAGTAGCAGCAACAGGTATTGCTTACAGTCGAGTCGCCGAAAATGTCGCTTATAACCAAGGACATCAAGATCCCGCGGATCGAGCCGTTCAAGGCTGGCTGAATAGTTCAGGACATTTAGCCAATATTAAGGGTAATTATACTCTAACGGGGATTGGTGTAGCCAGCAATAACCAAGGGAAAATTTATTTTACACAAATTTTCTTGCGCTCAAGATAAGTGTTTGTAAATTATAAGATTTTAGTATCTATGACATCTATCATTGGATACTATTTTTTATTAATTATTTTAATTTTAATGAGTAATGTAGTGTAAATAGCATTGACAAAACCTATTCTCTGTTAAGACTAAATATGGCTGCTCTACGCGATGACAATAAACAAAAGTATTATCCAGATAACTGATTTAAATTGTGAAAATTTGATGATTCTTGAGTTTATATTTGGTAAATAGTATCCTGGTAAGTATTTCGATCATCAGAAGATAGGGTATATATCCTATAAATCCATACATTACTTAATTTAAACCTCATGTTAAGACAAACTGCTTTTGGCATCGCTTTAAGTACGCTTGTCCTTGCTAGTGGATATATGACTGCTGCTAATCCAGATAATAGTTCTGCTAAACAAACTGGCCGATATCAGCGTTCATCACTTGTGACAAGTCAAGCCAAAATATCTAATTTTAGTTTTGAAACTAATAATTTAGAGAAATCAGTTTTTATTCAAATTAATCAATATCGAGCAAAACGGGGACTAGGAAAGTTAAATTTAAGCGAAAAGATTAGTCAGCAAGCGAGAATTCATAGTCAAAATATGGCTAGTGGTAAAGTTCCTTTTAGTCATCAAGGATTTGAACAGCGCGTTATGGCTATTCCTCTTAAATACAGCAGTGCAGCGGAAAATGTCGCTTACAATACGGGATATAGCAATCCTGCAAATGAGGCGGTTTCTGGCTGGTTAAAAAGTCCTGGACATCTCAAGAATCTTCAGGGTAAATATAATCTAACTGGGGTTGGTGTGGCTACCAATGAGCAAGGCCAAGTCTATCTAACACAAATATTTTTAAACGCTAAAGTCCCAGGGCGCAATTAAGAATTAGTCGTTGGATAATGGTGGTATGAATTATATTTCGCGCCCAGTTACAAAGGAGCAAAGGCGCGAAGAAAAAGAGATTTTTCGGTAATGGTATTATTAATAATAATTAAAAAAAGATGCCTCTTGTTTGATAAGGGGTATAAATCAGTTTATGAATTTTGCCTTTTTGACTGGAGTGTTAAAAACAGTATTATGATCTGGCACAATAAAGATAATTTATAGTTGATAATTTCATGATATTACAGGATTTTCAAGTTGGTGACGGTGATTTAACTGATGCTGCCCTTTCTGAGTATTTAAAAGCTCCAGCGATCGCTGTTGATACAGAAACAATGGGACTTTTACCACAACGAGATCGTTTGTGTCTGGTGCAAATTTGTAACCCGGAAGGACAAGTTACTGCTATTGGCATATCTAGAGGACAAACAGCCGCACCTAATTTAAAAACACTTATGGAAGCAACCCATATCATCAAAGTTTTTCACTTTGCTAGGTTTGATATGGCTACTTTAAGGCACAATTTAGACATTTTTGTTCAGCCCATTTTTTGTACTAAAATTGCTAGTAAATTAGCACGTACTTATACAAATCGTCATGGTTTAAAAGACGTGGTATTAGAATTAGAAAAAGTAGAATTGGATAAAAGCGCCCAGAGTTCTGATTGGGGTAATGCCAGTAATTTATCTGAAGTACAATTAAGTTACGCTGCTAATGATGTGCGTTACCTACTGAGTATACAGCAAAAACTTACTGTTATGTTACAACGGGAAGAGCGTTGGCAACTTGCCCAGGAATGTTTTCAAACTTTATCCACAATTGTCGCCTTAGATCTATTACAATTCAAAGACTTATTTGAACATTAAACATCTTAGGAACTTATACAAAGTAGGGGTAATTCATGAATTACCCCTAAACAAGAATAGGTTTTGAGTAACTTAGTTAAATATAACAATACTTGCAATTTTGACTATGTTTGGCCTGTAACGGTTGCATTCAGATTGTGATAACTCAGTAGACATCTCTAGAAATTAAATGTGCGTAGCCTTAATGTAGAGACGTTCCATGGAACGTCTCTACAAGCGTTTTGAAATCATCAAAAATCATTTTCATACATCAAATCAGCAACGCCTTAATTTGTAAATTTGCGACCGTTCCTAAAATAGACATCTGCGGTAAAGATTGTGGAGATATGACATTTTTTTTAAAAGTCTATTAACCAAAGAATCAAATATTACATATATAAATGTTGCTCAATTCCTCAGAACCTTGATAATCATCTTCTCGGCTGCTTTAATAGGTTGAGTATTTGGTAATTAGGTGTAACTAATTTAGCCAGATTATTAAAAATAACGGAAAATCAATAGTCATACAATATTGCTTTACTTCTAATCTAGATTTTTGTAAATACTCCTTATGACACTATTTAAACAGTCATACAACATTGAATTACTTCTAATCTAGAATTTTGTAAATACCCCTTATGACACTATTTAAACAGTCATTTAATAAACAATTTAAACCTGACATTTTTTGTATTGTTTAGAGGAACAAAGTGCCAATTTGGCTTACTAGTTACTGAAAAAGTAGTATTCTAAATATAATAGTGTCACAAGGAGTATTTACAAAAATATAAATAGCAAATGTCAGTAAATATTTCAATGTTGTATGACTATTTAAATAGTGTCATAATTGGAGTAGCTGTATTTTCTATTCGTTACCAACAAATGGAATTAGGCATAAAATACTAGGAATTTACCTATATTTTTTACTAATAGAAGGGTAATGAGCTTAGTAATTTACCAACTTATACACTCAAATAATTCGGAACTTAATCTATTTAGATAAAAAATTGCCTATGGTATAACAAAAATTACAAGACTTCACAGATACAGGGTTATTTGAATGTAAATAACTTGCAAATAAACCTCACAAAAAATTAATAAAATTCTCTAATAACCACAAATAATATTGATATTCAATCGAAAAGTTGTCGCTATACTTGAACTTAGATATCAAGGTTATTTACCAAGAGAATTAAATCCTTTGCATATCATCTGTATATAACGGTGTGATATCCGATATCCCGTGAATTTCTGGCTGTAATTTGGGATTTAGAGCATTAGAAGTCATGAATTATAAGACTTATCAAATCAGGATAAAAGTTCCCAAATTTGATCATCAAAGTCTGATTAATTTCGACTAAAAAGATTCTCTATTCTCAGTTATTACAACCTCTTACATTTCAGTCCTACAAGATTAAATCAGGGTTAGTTATGAACTATTCAGCTTCTTATTCTCAGAAAGATTTTCATAGTGTTATCACTCCTGAACAATTCAATCATATCATCGAGGCTATTGCTGATGGTCGGTATTCTTGGGCTTGTGTGCTGATTTTACGTTATATTGGTTATAATCCGATCCATTATATTCCTCAACGTACTTACAGCCGATTAATTAAAGAGAACCGTCAAATTTCTGCATTGGGAACAGCTAGTAAACAAAAAACAAAAGCTGATATTCCAACTTCTGTGAATAGTCCTAATTACAGAGATTTATCTCAACTCGTCACCGCAGGAGAAAGGTAGATTACATTATCAATATCAATGATTTCGGATACCTGTTGTTTTATATCCCATACTAACTTTAGTATGGGGTATTTTATAGTATGGTAGGGAATTGGTTTGAATATTAGCCAATAGATAGATGAAAATTATGATAATTTTTGCCAGTCTAGAAGACAGAGTAATCTTTAATTCATGAAGATATAAGACAATGGCTAAAATATTACAGTCCAATACCGATATTTATCAAATTGATGTCAACTTGCTTCTGGAAGATATGACTCCAGAGGAAACAGAGGTTTTTTTAGGGGGTTATTGCGATATTGATTCATTCAAAAATAAGTTAAAAAAACAAAATATTGGTGGAGATGATAAATACAGCAAGCAGAAAATTAACAGTATAGATAATTCCCAAAAAACCTACTTTAATGGAGTATCTATACCCAGAAAAAGAAACACTGTGATTATATACGAATAATACAGCGAATTTTATCTGGTTGAGGTACAATTTTAGCGGGCAAGATGCCCACACCACAAGATTTTTATCATTAATATCTGTGCCTCATAATATCGGAAATTGCTGTAGGAAACTGAAGCTATGAATAAACTATTAATTAGTTAATATGAAAACGAAAATTCTTGCCACTATAGACGGTAATGAAGCTGTTGCTAGAGTCGTTTATCAATTAAACGAGGTAATTGTTATTTACCCTATTACACCATCTTCACCCATGGCTGAATGGTCTGATAGTTGGATGAATGAGGGAAAACCGAACATTTGGGGAAATGTTCCTTCGGTGGTGCAGTTACAGAGTGAGGGGGGGTTGCTGGTGCTGTACATGGGGCTTTACAGACGGGTTCACTGACAACAACATTTACAGCTTCCCAGGGATTGATGTTAATGCTCCCAAATATGTATAAAATTGCGGGGGAGCTTACACCTACAGTATTTCATATTGCGGCGCGATCGCTGGCAGTGCAAGCGCTCTCAATTTTCGGAGATCATAGTGATGTCATGGCCGCGAGAAGTACGGGTTTTGCTATGTTGTGCGCTGCTTCTGTACAAGAAGCCCATGATTTTGCTCTTATTTCTACACGCGCAAGTTTAGAATCACGGATACCTTATTTACATTTTTTTGATGGTTTTCGCACTTCTCACGAAGTAGATAAAATAGAAATATTAACAACTGAAGACTTACAAAAATTCATTCCCATAGAGTTAGTAATTGCCCATCGTTTAAGAGCTTTAACACCTGATAATCCGGTATTACGAGGAACGGCACAAAACCCTGATGTTTATTTTCAAAGTAGGGAAACGGTAAATTCTTTTTATTTAGCTTGTTCAGATATTACTCAAAGGATCATGGATGAGTTTTTAGAAATGACCGGGAGAGAATATAAAATATTTGATTATTATGGACATCCAGCAGCAGAAAAAATCATTATTCTCATGGGTTCTGGTTGTGAAACTGTCCAGGAGACTGTAGATTATCTCAACCAACACGGGGAAAAAGTTGGAGTAATCAAGGTGAGATTATATCGTCCTTTTGATGTCCAAAAATTTATTAATTCTCTGCCCAAAACTACCCGCAGTATTGCAGTTTTGGATAGAACCAAAGAACCGGGTGCTATTGGTGAACCTTTATATTTAGATGTGGTGACAGCGTTAGCAGAAAACAAAATTAATCAAATTAAAGTTGTTGGTGGTAGATATGGTTTATCATCTAAAGAATTTACACCGGCGATGGTAAAAGCAGTATTTGATAATTTAGATATTGACATCCCGAAAAATCATTTTACTATTGGCATTAATGATGATGTTACACATACTAGTTTAGGATATAATCCAGAATTTAATATTGAAGCGGATAATATAGTCACGGCAATTTTCTACGGTTTGGGTGCAGATGGTACAGTGGGTGCAAATAAAAATTCAATTAAAATTATTGGAGAAGAAACTGATAATTATAGTCAAGGTTATTTTGTTTATGATTCTAAAAAATCTGGTTCTGTAACGGTTTCTCATTTGCGCTTTGGTTCTGAGAAAATTCGCTCTCATTATTTAATTACGAAAGCCAATTTTATCGCTTGTCATCAATGGGATTTTTTAGAAAAATTTCCGGTCTTAAAAGAGATAATTCCTGGTGGTACTTTTTTATTAAATGCACCTGATCATCAAGATGAAATTTGGAATAAATTACCAGCTTCTATACAACAAGAGATAATTAATAAAAATATCAATTTTTATGTGATTAATGCCTATAAAGTCGCTCGTGAAGCGGGAATAGGTGGACATATTAACATAGTTATGCAGGTTTGTTTCTTTGCTATTTCCGGTATTTTACCAAGAGCAGAAGCTATTGCTAAAATTAAGGAATCTATCCAGAAAACCTACGGTCAAAAAGGTGAAGAAATTGTCGAATTGAATATTAAAGCAGTTGATAAAACTCTGGAAAATCTTCATCAGATTTTAGCCAAAGAAGCAAAAACAGAACTATCATCTATTCCAGAGAATATACCAGATTTTGTTCATAATGTATTAGGTAAAATCATAGCCCGTCAAGGAGATGATTTACCCGTGAGTGCATTACCAATAGATGGTACATATCCCACAGGAACATCTAAATGGGAAAAACGCAATATTGCAGCAGAAATTCCTGTTTGGGATAGTGACGTTTGTATTCAATGTGGTAAATGTGTAATGGTGTGTCCTCATAGTGTAATTCGCGCTAAAGTATATGCAGCAGAAGCATTAGAAAATGCACCAAAAACTTTTAAAAGTATAAATGCGAAAGAACATGATTGGCATAATTTAAAATTTACCATTCAAGTAGCAGCAGAAGATTGTACAGGTTGCGGTATTTGTGTTGATATTTGTCCTGCAAAAAATAAGGCCGAACCTCGCAGAAAAGCCATTAATATGGAAGCACAAAGACCATTGCGAGAACAAGAGCGAGAAAACTGGAATTTCTTCTTAAATATTCCTAACCCAGATCGAAAAAATTTGCAGTTGCATCATATTAATCAACAACAAATGCAAGAACCTTTATTTGAGTTTTCTGGTGCTTGTGCGGGATGTGGAGAAACACCCTATATTAAATTAGTAACACAATTATTTGGCGATCGCATGATCGTCGCTAATGCCACCGGTTGTTCATCTATCTATGGGGGTAATTTACCCACCACTCCTTGGACAAAAAACGCCGCAGGTAGAGGTCCAGCATGGTCTAATAGTTTATTTGAAGATAATGCCGAATTTGGCTTAGGTTTCCGCATTTCTATAGATAAACAAGCGGAATTTGCAGCCTATTTACTTCAACAACTTGCACCAGAAATAGGTGAAAGTTTAGTAACAGATATCCTCAATGCTGAACAAAAAGATGAAGCAGATATTTATGAACAACGAGAACGAATTTCTATTCTCAAACAAAAATTAGATCAACTTCTCGAATCTATAACCAAAAGCAATCTCAAATCCCAAATCCAAAATTTAAAATCCTTAGCTGATTATTTAGTCAAAAAAAGCGTTTGGATCATTGGTGGTGACGGTTGGGCTTATGATATTGGTTATGGTGGTTTGGATCATGTAATTGCTAGTGGCCGCAACGTTAATATTTTGGTATTAGACACAGAAGTTTATTCTAATACCGGAGGTCAAATGTCTAAATCTACTCCTAAAGGTGCAGTGACAAAATTTGCAGCAGGTGGTAAAAAAACAACTAAGAAAGACTTGGGTTTAATGGCTATGACCTATGGTAATGTTTATGTTGCTAGTGTAGCAATGGGAGCAAAAGATGAACAAACTTTAAAAACTTTTTTAGAAGCTGAAGCTTATAATGGTCCATCCTTAATTATTGCCTATAGTCATTGTATTGCTCACGGAATTAATATGAGTACAGCAATGCAAAATCAAAAAGCCGCTGTGGACTCTGGACGCTGGTTATTATATCGTTATCACCCCGACCGCATTAAACAGGGGAAAAACCCCCTACAACTCGATTCTCGCAGTCCTAGAATACCAATAGAAAATTCCATGTATATGGAAAATCGTTTTCAAATGTTGACGAAAATTAATCCAGAAACAGCAAAACAACTTTTAAAAGAAGCACAAGTTGATGTTAACAATCGGTGGCAAATGTATCAATATTTAGCCGCAGGAAAATTACAGGAAACCTAAATCAGAACTCAGGAAAAGGAAGAAAATCATTAAATTACCAAATTATTAACCCAAATTATTAACCCAAATTATGAATTTAACTACCACATATTTAGGCTTAGAATTAAAATCTCCTTTAGTTCCTTCCGCTTCTCCACTTTCACGGGAAATTGATAATATTAAAACCATGGAAGATATAGGCGCTGGTGCTGTAGTTATGCACTCATTATTTGAAGAACAATTAACTTTAGAAAAATCCCAACTTCATCATCATCTCAGTTATGGTACAGAAAGTTTTCCTGAAGCTTTAACCTATTTCCCTGATATAACTAATTTTCGGGTAGGACCTGAAGAATATTTAGATCATATTCAGAAAGCTCAGGAAACAGTAGATATTCCCATTATTGGTAGTCTTAATGGTTGTTCTGTTGGCGGTTGGACTAAATATGGTAAACTCATGCAAGAAGCGGGGGTGTCAGCACTAGAATTAAATATTTATTATGTCCCTACAGACCCAGATTTAATAAGTGCAGAAATTGAACAGAATTATATTGATATTCTCACATCTGTGAAAGCCGCAGTCAGCATTCCTGTAGCTGTTAAACTCAGTCCCTATTTCACTAATATGGCAAATATGGCCAAACGTTTAGATCATGCCGGTGCTGATGGTTTAGTATTATTTAATCGCTTTTATCAACCAGATATTAATTTAGAAATTCTAGAGGTTGAACCTAATGTATTATTAAGTACCCCCCAAGCCATGCGTTTACCTCTGCGCTGGATAGCCATTCTCTATGGACATATTCACGGTAGTCTTGCTGCAACTAGTGGTATTCATAATGCTCAGGATGTAATTAAAATGCTGATGGTGGGCGCAAATATTACTATGCTTTGCTCTGTATTATTGCAGAGGGGAATTACTTATATACAGTGTTTAGAAAAAGATCTGCGTGAATGGATGGAAATACACGAATATCAATCTGTACAACAAATGCAAGGTACTATGAGCCAGTTAAATTGTCCTCATCCTAGTGCTTTTGAACGCGCTCAATATATTAAGGCTTTACAAACTTATTCGGGAAATAAGCAACAGGTTTGAATGTTTATTTATTTACAATAAAATTGTAAATTCTTTCTCAATTCTAAATTATAACCCACTTTTTTGACAACTAACAAATATTGTAACAAATAATGAAAAAACGTATTAGTATTCTTACTAGTGGTGGTGACTGTCCTGGGTTAAATTGTGTGATTCGCGCCGTTGTCAGTCATGCCATACAGACTTATGATTGGGAAGTGGTGGGTATTCCCTACGCGACTCAAGGACTGCTAGAGCGGAAAACTGTCCCTTTAGGTATCCACAGTTGGAATTTGCACGGTATTGACCCGCTGCTCAACATGGGGGGAACAATCTTAGGTACTATTAATCAAGGGGATACCTTAGCCCATGCTGATGAAATATTATCAGGTTATGAAGCGATCGCTTTAGATGCTTTAATTGCTATTGGTGGAGATGGTAGTTTAAATATTATTCACCAATTAGCAGTTTTAGGTAATTGGCATTTAGTCGCTATTCCTAAAACTATTGACAATGATGTCGCTTTTACAGAACGTTCCATTGGCTTTGATACCGCAGTTAATACCATTGTTGACGCTATTAATCGGCTTACATTCACTGCTGCTAGTCATGATCGAGTTATGATTGTCGAAGTTATGGGACGGACAGCGGGACATTTAGCATTATACTCAGGAATTGCTGGCGGCGCTGATGTAATTTTAATTCCCGAAATTCCCTATAGTATTCAGGGTATATGCAATCACTTAGAGCAATTACGCCATGGTCATGGTAGCCAAAGCGATCGCTGGTACAGGAAATTTGCTATTATTGTCGTAGCTGAAGGTGTATCAGTTTCTGCAGAAGATACAAATAGTGCCTCTAGTTGTATGATTGATAAATGTGGTAAAGGTCAATACATTGCTGAAAAAATCGCTAATTGTAGTAATTATTTAATTAATACTAGAGTTTCCGTCTTAGGACATATTCAGCGCGGTGGTATTCCCTCAGCTTTAGACAGACTCACAGCTACTATGTTCGGTAAAGTTGCGGTTGATTTAATTGCTCAAGAACAGTACGACAAAATGTTAGCTTGGCAAAATGGAAAAGTTGTCACTTTCCCCATTGAAGATGTTATCAATCATAATCCCTCCCTTGTTGATCCCCACGGTGATTTAATCCAAACCGCACAATGTCTAGGCATTTATATTGGTGAAGAAGTTTAAGTAGGGCCTGCTGAATAAGTTGTCTGTGAGGGTAGGGAACTCTTAACTCTTAACAGGGAACAGTTTTAACTCTTTGGATATCCTCAATAAGATTTTTGTGATTAATATCTGTAACTCTTGAGCGGGCAAGATGCCCACACCACAAGATTTTTATCAAAAATGCTATTTTCCGGCTTCCGCAAGTGCTTCTAAATGAAAAGCCACATTTTTAAGTGCCATTTGAATTTCGTTACTGTAACCAATACTTCTCCACCTTGGGGTTGTGGCATTGTCTAGCGCGGTTGTATCAAGGTATTGTGCAAAAACTATCAGTTTTTCGGTATCTGTTGCTGCTGTTGCCAAATTTTCTAAAAATTCTTGAGGTGTCATAGATTTGCCAGAAAAGGGTAAAAGTCTCAGAAATCAGTCAATTGTATGAGCATAAGTTCTGTAATCTCAAAAATCTGTCCAAAATATTCAAATATTCATTCAATCACGACTTTAGTCCTGTATTCAAAATCGTAGTTAGGACTTTAGTCCTGTATTCAAAATCGTAGTTAGGACTTTAGTCCTGTATTCAAAACCGTGTAACACTCATCAGGGCTAAAGCCCTGACTACAAACAGAGGACAAAATTTAATTTTTCTAGTAATTCTTGATTGCTATAGGGTTTTAATAAAATCGCGGCAACTTGAGCTTCATTATCTGGTTCTATATTGCGTCCACTACAAGCAATTATTTGCACTTGGGGATTAATTTCTTTTAATTTGTAAATAGCAGTATTTCCATCCATTTCTGGCATCATTATATCCATTAATACTAGGTTGATTTTGTCCTGATTTTGGGTATAAACATCAATAGCTTCTTTGCCATTTTTAGCGGTGATAATTTGATAATTGTAGTTTTCTAAAATGGTTCTTGTAACTTCGATAATTTGGGCTTCATCATCTACCAGTAAAATCAACTCTCCCCGTCCTTGATACATTTTATTATCATCGGATTTTAAAAGTGAAATTTCCTGGTTTATTGATGGTAAAAATACCTGAAATTTGCTGCCTTTTCCAACTTTACTATCAACATTAATAAACCCCTTGTGGCTTTTAATAATTCCTTGCACTGTTGATAGTCCTAATCCTGTTCCTTTACCAAAGTCTTTAGTAGTAAAAAATGGCTCAAATATTCTTTCTACTATTTCCGGTGACATTCCTATACCCGTATCTCTAACAGTAATAACAATATAATTCCCAACTTTAGCATGACAATTTATTTGCTGGATCTCCTCATCAATATATAAATTTTCCGCAGAAATAGAGAGATGTCCACCATTGGGCATAGCATCAGCAGCATTAACGACTAAGTTCATTACCACTTGATGCAGTTGGGTTTTATCCCCATAAACTGGGGATAGTTTGGGAGAAAGATGGGTAGAGAATTTGATAGATTTGGAAACTGTTTGTTTAGCAAACTGTATAGTATCCTTAATCAAATCATTAACTTGTAAAATCGTATATTTACCTTCAAATCCTCTAGCAAAGGATAACAGTTGTTTGACTAAAGCCGCTCCTTGTTTGGCATTATTTTCAATGATTTTCAGCATTTGTAAAACACGATTATTTTCTTGAGAAAATCTAGCTTTAAGTAATTGAGCAGATCCTAAAATCGGAGTTAAGATATTATTGATATCGTGAGCAATACCACCAGCTAAAATACCTATACTTTCCAATCTCTGAGCGCGGAAATACTGCTGTTGTAATCGTTTCTTTTCTGTAATATCAGTATCTACTGTCAGAATAGATTTAGGTTGGCCATCAGTATCTAACATTAACGTCCAGCGACTTTGAACAATAATTTCCTCCCCTGATTTTGTTTTTTTGTATAATTCACCCTCCCAGCTTCCAGAGTTAAATACAGTTTTCAGGGCTGCTATTTCTTGTTGATTATCATTGGAGTTATAGAAAATATCCTGGGTATTTCTCACTAAAACTTCCTGACTTTGCCAACCATACATCCTTTCTGCTCCCTGATTCCAAAAGATGATTTGAGATTTTAAATCTCGCACTAAAATTGCATCAGTAGCAATATCTAAAAGGGCAGCTTGTTCAAATATTTTCCGTTCTGTTTCCTTACGGTTGGTAATGTCTCTAGTTGTGCCAATCATCCGTAGCGGCTGACCATTTTCATCATAGTGGAGTTTAGCCCTAGTGCCCAACCACTTGAGATTACTATCACTAGATATCACCCGATATTCACAGAACAAATCAACTCTTTTCTCAAAAGTCTCATGCAGACAATGACGAAAATGCTCACGATCTTCACTGGAGATTAAATTGAGAAATTCTTCATCTATAGGAGACAAAGCATGACCAGATAGACCATACATTAAACCCATATTTGGAGACCAAAAAATCTCATTGTTTTGGATATGCCAATCCCATATCGCTGTATTCCCCGCTGCCATTGCTAAACTAAGTCGTTCTTCACTTTCTTTTAATGACTGTTGAATATTTTCCCGTTCAATAATTTCCTGTTGTAATCGCTCATTAGCGGTTATTAATTCTGCCGTACGTTCCGCTACTTTGATTTCTAAAAGGTCACTATTTTGACGTAGTGCAGCTTCTAATTTTTCCCGTTCATGCAGTGCAGCGTGCTGTTCACTAACATCAGATATTGACCAAAGAAAACGAGTGCCTTTATTTAGATTATCATACAGAGGATTAACTCTAACTTTGCCAGGAAAGGGTGAACCTCGACGAGGACGTAAATACATTTCCCATTCCTGTAGATTCTGCAATTTCTTTAACCTGGATACAAAATCAAAACGGTATCTTTCAGCAATATACACCACTAATGGCTTACCAATAAGTGCCTTTTGAGGGACAGATAATAAGAATGATGCAGCCTGATTAGCTTCTTGAATAACACCTAAACTATCAGTTACGAAATAACCATTAGGTGCAAATTCAAATAAATTTTGATAACGCAGTCTTTCTGCTTCGGTAATTTCCCGAGAAAGGATCAGTTGTTCATTTTGTTGACGCAGTTCCTCTTCCGCAATTTGCAATTCTTCTAAGGTTTCTTGAAGTTCTTCATTAATTTTTGCATGACAAGGAATTTGTTTTTCTCCCCATGCTTGCAAAGCATGAGAAATTTGCCCACGAATTACTTCTAGTTGTTGATTAACTGGTTTGTGTTCTGTCGTTGATTCTGCAAAATTCTCCCGTAATGCTTCTATTATACCAACTATTTTTTCTATATCTAAGCCTTGTAATAAGCTCTTCTCTGTGATGATACCTATTAATTTTCCTGCGTTATCTACTATTGGTAAATGCTGAATACAATACTGCTCTAAAAGGGTAAACACTGTTAAGATATGCTCAGATGATGATGCCTTTAAAGTAATTAGAGGCTGAGTCATCACTTCAGCTATTTTTACCCCTAATAGGTTGATATTTAAGACAATTACTCTCAATAAATCTTTAATGGTAAATATTCCTTGCAACTCGTTTTGATTTACTACTAGAACATAGTCGTTTGCTGTTTTAAGTGGGTTATTAACTTGATAATTTGGTGATTGATTTATTAAGTTAATCGCATCCATAACACAACTATCAGAACTAATAGTTAAAGGAGAATAATCAATGATTTGACTTAAACTAGGTAAGTTAATAAAGGGCTGGTTAAAACCATTATTTAATAAATCCATTGGTTTGATATTATGGGTAGATGATGTTGTGACTAATTTCATACCTGTAAAAGCCTAATAATTAGTAGCTAATCAATTTGATAGGAATACTTTAATTTTGGAGAATTAAAAGATTTATTTCCATCAAAATATTAGGTAAAATCTGGTACAATTTGGTAATAGAGATATAATTCGATTATAAACTTCCTCCTTAGATTGTAACCTGAAAACTTGATATATAAAGTTTTAATTTTATAAATATTTCCCATGGTGAGTATTCACAATTACTATACATAGTTTTGTGAAGACATCGGCGGAAAGGAAGATTGATGTTGAAATTTTTTTCATACCAATTACCAAGAATGTAAAGCTCTTAACTGGGGTGTTTTCTTAACTTGGTGAGCTTGCATTCTGGTGAGAACATCATCTAAAATACCCACAGCTTCAACAATATAAGCACCTTTATTCAGCATGACACATTCTGCTCGTTCTGACATGGCTGCATCGGTAATTTCTGCCCGTGAAGGCATTCCATGTTTGACGAGATTTTCTAATACTTGGGTTGCCCAAATTACGGGTATATGGGCAGCTTCGCATAACCATAATATTTCCTCTTGAATTTCCGCTAGACGTTGATAACCAATCTCAATAGCTAAATCTCCCCTAGCAATCATAATTCCAAAGGGTTGTTTACCTGCGGCTTGAATAATTAATTCTGGAAGATTGCTAACAGCTAGGGGTGTTTCTATTTTAGCAACTATGGCAGGTATGGGAGAATTTTCTGGTAATCTTGCTGTTAATTCCTGTTGTAAAAGCTGAATATCTTCAGCAGTTTGTACATAGGAATAGCCGATAATATCAACTTGATCAGCATGACTAGTAATAAAGTCTAAATCCTGCTTATCTTTTTCCGTCAGGGAACTCAAATGCAAATCAGTGTCAGGAAAATTGATGCCTTTTTCTGGTAAGATATTTTCACCTTTAAGCCTAGCATGGGTGATTTTTAACCATACGCCCTGGGGTGTAATTGACTCTACATAAGCACCAATACGTCCATCATCAATCCAAACTATTGTGCCAATTTTGAGTTCTTTTAATACCTCTGGAATTGTACAACTAACTTGAAAATATTGAGAATTAATTGCAGTTGGTAAATCCTGGGCTAGGAGGAGAGATTCACCTTTAAATATCCGCTGTTTGGGGCTGGGGGTAAGGGCAGATTTAATTCGGGCTTTGGGACCACTCAAGTCCATGAGAATTTTACATACAGATCCCAATTCTAATTCTGCTTGTTTGACATGATTAATCATTGCTAACCATTCAATAGATGTATCATGAGCGCAATTTATTCTAACACAATTTGTGCCTTGACGAATTATATTTTCCAGAAATTGATAATTAGTCGCGGCTTCACTTGGTAACGTCACCATAATTCGGACGCGACGCTTATCTACCGTGTTACCAAATAAATCTTCAGTATTTTGTTGCAGCAAGCGATCGCCTTCAAAAAATAATTCCAAAGGAGGATGTATAATTGTTGAGTCTTGTTCTGGGCGACAAACTGCTTGTAAGGTGGCAATGACAGCATCTAAAGTCGGTAAAACCTTAGCCTCTATCCTCCCTAAAGAGGATAAACCCCAAGGCATTAAGGCCGCTTGTAGTTCTCTTAAATCGTGTCTTCTCAGTGCTAGATAATAGGCCAAATTGAGGCTACTTTTAATGAAAGATTGACGGTGAATTTGCTTTTTCCATTGTTGAAATATTTTTGTTCCTTCTTCACTAATAGATTGACGAAGTTCCTGTAATTTGGTAAGCAAAATACAAGGATTAGATAAGTCTAACTCTAGATTTTTTGTTTGCATATTGGTTAGTTGTCAGTGGTAAGTTGTTAGTTGTAAAACTGTTACTAATCACCAATCACCTATTACCTATTCCCCATTACCTATTTCCCTTTTTCTGCTTTCGCAATTTCTAGCATTGTTTTGATCACAGAATCAGGATTTAGACTAATAGAATCTATACCTTGTGCAACGAGGAAACGAGCAAATTCTGGATAATCACTGGGTGCTTGTCCACAAATACCAATTTTGCGGCCATTTTGTTTAACTGTAGTTATGGCTTTTGCTATTGTTCTTTTTACAGCTTCATTGCGTTCATCAAATAAATGTGCAACTAATTCAGAATCTCGATCTAATCCTAATGTTAATTGGGTTAAGTCATTAGAACCAATAGAGAAACCATCAAATACTTGGCTAAATTCATCAGCTAATAAAACGTTACTGGGTAATTCGCACATGACGTAAACTTCTAAGCCATTTTCACCTTTAACTAAGCCATTTTTTGCCATTTCTGCTAATACCTGTTTTCCTTCTTCGGGAGTACGACAAAAGGGAACCATCAAAATCATATTGGTTAAACCCATTTCATTTCTTACTCGTTTCATGGCTTGACATTCTAATGCAAAACCTTGACGATAACGAGGATCATAATAACGAGAAGCACCACGCCAACCAATCATCGGATTTTCTTCTTTAGGTTCAAATTGTCTACCTCCTAAAAGATTGGCATATTCATTACTTTTGAAATCAGACAATCTCACAATTACAGGTTTAGGATAAAATGCTGCTGCAATTGTGCCGATACCTTGAGATAATTTAGTAATAAAAAATTCGGCTTTGTTTTCATATTGTGCCGTTAATTCGCTAATTTTATATTTGGCAAGTTCGTCTTCTAATTTGTCAAAATGTAATAATGCTAAAGGGTGGGCTTTAATATGGTTAGCAATAATAAATTCCATTCTTGCTAAACCAACACCATCATTAGGAATTGCTGTCAAACCCAGGGCTTCTTCAGGATTACCTACATTCATCATAATTTTAGTACGGGTACGGGGTAAATTATCTAATGGTAATTCTTGAATTTCAAACTTTAATAAACCCGCATAAACTTGACCTGTTTCCCCTTCTGCACAACTAACAGTAATCTCTTGTCCAGTTTCTAAAATTGTAGTTCCATTTCCGCAACCAACGATAGCAGGAATGCCCATTTCTCTAGCAATAATTGCTGCATGACAGGTTCTTCCTCCAGAGTTAGTGACAATAGCGCTGGCCTTTTTCATGATTGGTTCCCAGTCTGGGTCTGTGCGGTTGGTAACTAGCACTTCTCCGGCTTGGAAAAGGTTAATTTGATGGACATCAAGTATGATTCTAGCTTTACCTTGACCGATCATTTCGCCCACGCTACGACCTGTTAATAAAACTTGACTTTTTTCTTGGAGTTGATAAGTTTTGAGAACGGTTTTTGATTTTTGAGATTGAACTGTTTCTGGTCTAGCTTGGACGATAAATAATTCACCAGTTACCCCATCTTTTGCCCATTCAATATCCATTGGTGTGGTTATTCCCCGAATTTGCGAATAATGATTTTCAATGATACAAGCCCAGTCAGCTAATTGTAATATTTCTTGATCATTGAGAGCAAATTGATGACGTTCAATTTCAGGAACACGAACATTTTTAGTTAATTTTGATCCACCTAGATCATAAATCATTTTAATTTCTTTTGTTCCCAAACGCTTTTGGAGAATGGGCTTATATCCTTGTTTTAAAGTGGGTTTAAATACTAAATATTCATCGGGATTAACAGCGCCTTGAACAATGGTTTCACCCAAACCATAAGCAGCAGTGATTAAAGCTGCATCTTGAAAACCTGTTTCCGTATCAATAGAGAACATTACTCCAGAAGATGCTAAATCAGAACGTACCATTTTTTGGACACCGACAGATAAAGCCACTTCAAAATGATCAAAACCTTTAATTTGTCGGTAGGAAATCGCCCTATCTGTAAAAATAGAAGCAAAACATTTATGACAAGATTCTAATACTCCTTGTAGTCCATGAACATTCAGGTAAGTTTCTTGTTGTCCTGCAAAACTCGCATCTGGTAAGTCTTCGGCTGTGGCACTAGAACGCACAGCTACATCAGTATTAATACCATATTCTGCACATAAACTTTGATAGGAATTAGCGATCGCTTCTTGTAATTCTAGCGGAAATGGAGTTTCTAACATCAATGATCTGGCTTTTTTTCCACATTCCCGCAGATTATCCATATCTTCGACATCCAAATGTGCAAAAATCTTCCTTAATTTTACCTCTAAACCAGCCGCAGTTATAAAATACCTATAAGCGCCAGCAGTAGTCGCAAAACCATTGGGAACTTTCACCCCTTTGGAATTTAATTGTTGAATCATTTCCCCTAAAGAGGCGTTTTTACCACCTACCAGGGGAATATCTGCAATTCCCACGGAATTAAAGGGTAATACTAAAGCTTCTGGGATAGTTTGGCTATTTTCTTGATTGCGTTTAATTTCCAGCATCTTCTGAAATTCCTTAAATAGCTAATATTATTTAATTCAGAACCGAATTTAAATGTATATCTTTGAGGATGTTGCTGATATATTTGTATTCTAGACTATAATTCGACTTGAGAATAGTATGGCGAAATAATACGTAATAAACATTTCCGACAATTAAATATGCGTGATTTACAACCCTTGTAGAGACGTTCCATGGGTAGGGATTCTCGGCTCTACAATC
>NZ_KE384688.1:25678-29996 GCF_000426925.1 Dolichospermum circinale AWQC310F
TATATAGGGTTTACCGAATAAAATTTCTTTTCACAAAGTGACCTAAGTATAAATTCATCCTATTCTGTGATATCTGCGGCTATGGGTGAGACAAATTTATACTTTTATTTAATTTATTTAATTTATTTATCACCAGATCTCACTTATATCTAACACAAATCCCGGCAAAATATCCTCACCAGTTAATGTTTGCGGATTATCTAATTGTTCAACTTCACAATTAGGACGATAAATAAATACTTGGCGTTTTTTTCTATCAATTAACCAAGCTAATTTCACACCATTTTCAATATATTCTTGCATTTTTTCTTGTAATAGTTTTAAATTGTCACTAGCAGAACGTAATTCAATGACAAAATCAGGTGCAATAGGAGCAAATTTATTCTGTTGTTCTGGAGTTAAACTATGCCAACGTTCTTTTTTAATCCAAGCAACATCAGGAGAAACATCTTTCCCATTGGATAATTTAAAACCTGTGGAAGAGTCAAAACCTTTACCTAATTTTGTTTGTTTATTCCAAATTCCTAATTCAACAGCAATATCAAAGTTTCTATTTCCTGTATCGCTACCAGTTGGTGGCATAATTATTAATTCCCCTGCTGCTGTGCGTTCAAATCTTAAATCACGGTTATTTTGACAGAGTTGGAAAAATTCCTCATCTGTTAAGTTAATATTTAATGTTAGCTGAGGAGGTAAGGTTGTGGTATTCATTGAATATTACCCTTTGACTTTATTGTTTGTAAAAAAAGATTGAACCACATTTATTTAATTTATTTATCACCAAATCTCACTTAAATCTAACACAAATCCCGGCAAAATATCCTCACCAGTTAATGTTTGCGGATTATCTAATTCTTCAACTCCACAATTAGGCCGATAAATAAATACTTTGCGTTGTTTTCTATCAATTAACCAAGCTAATTGTGTGCCATTGTCTATATATTCTTGCATTTTTTCTTTTAATGTAGATAAACTATCATTTTCTGAACGCAATTCTACTACAAATTCGGGACAAATAGGCGCGAATTTCTTTCTTTTGTCTGCGGGTATTATTTCCCATTTTGTCCGTTTTATCCATGCTGCGTCGGGAGAACGGACTGCACCATTAGGTAGGGTAAAACCACCACTAGAACCGAATCCTACTCCTGTACCATCTTGTTTTGTCCATATCCATAATTGACCGTTTAAGTTAAAATTACGTTCTTCTGTTTCTGAACCTGTGGGGGACATAATGAATAAATCTCCAATTTGATTACGTTCGATTCTAAAATGACGATTTAACTGACAGAAATCAAAAAACTGATCATCTGTCATGATCATATTTGGTAGCATTTGTAATACCATTGGTAATATTTCTAAATTTACAGATAATTGTGTGTTCATGATCATTAAAAATGGTAAGATGATTCAGATCCCCGACTTCTTTTTAGTAGAAGTCGGAGATATTATGGTTCTAAAACTCTCCAGCTAAAGCAGGAATACACCGTTCACAGAGTAAAGGATGTTCTGCTGATTCACCAACATGGGGCGAATAATTCCAACAGCGATCGCATTTCTGATATAATTTACCATTATGCTCTTGTTCTGCGGCATTGACTACCCCAATATCCCAATTATCCTCACCTTGAACTCGCAAAGTTTTTAATCCTTTTAATGTGTCAGGTGTATCTAATAATTGCACTTCAGAAGTGAGGAATAAATATCGTAATTCATCAATGCCATTACCGCTAACATTCAAAGGTTCAATAGCAGCGCGTAATTTTTCATCACTGAAATAAATCAAAGCAATAGCTTCTAAAGAAGAACCAATTAACTTTTCTACCCGCGCTTGTTCCAATACCTTATTAACATCACTGCGAATGCGTCGCAATGTTTTCCAAAATTCTGCTAATTCGGGATGATCCCACTCATCATTCACCTTAATCCAACCAGCTTGAAAAACTGATTTATATTGTGTTTCGTAGGGAATAAATTGCCAGATATCCTCCGCAGTATGACACAAAACGGGAGCGATCGCTTTAGCTAAATTTTCCAAAGCAATTTGCAGAACTGTTTGACAACTACGACGACGGAAAGCATCAGCAGAACTGATATATAATCTATCTTTCGCAATGTCTAAATAGAAATTTGACAAATCTACAACGCAGAAATTCTGCACAGTTTGAAAAAAGCGGAAAAATTGGAAACTATCAAAAGCTTCCGTCACCTCATTAAACACCTCACGAATGCGATGCAGCATATATTTATCCAAATCTGGTAAATCATCAAAGGCTACAGCATCCTTCTGAGGATCAAAATCATGCAAACTACCCAATAAAAACCGTGCCGTATTGCGGATTTTATTCCTTACATCAGCTAATTGCTTGATGATATTACCACCCAAACGGACATCACCAGAATAATCTACCGAAGAAACCCACAACCGCAAAACATCAGCGCCATAAGCGGGTTCTTTTTTCTGGTCTTTTCCACCCAAAATCATTAATTGAGGGTCTACCACATTTCCCACAGACTTACTCATTTTCCGTCCATGTTCATCCAAGACGAAACCATGAGTTAAAACAGTTTTATAGGGTGCAATACCATTAACCGCTACACTAGTCAACAAAGAAGATTGAAACCAACCGCGATGTTGGTCAGAACCTTCCAAATACATATCCACAGGATAACACAACTCCCGTCTTTGCTTCGCTACCGCTGCCCAAGAAGAACCAGAATCGAACCAGACATCCATTGTATCAGTACCCCGGCGGTAAGTCTTGCCATTGTTGCGGTATATTTCCGGTAATAACTCCTCTACCGACAACTCCCACCAAGCATCAGAACCTCTTTTAGCGATGATAGCTTGAACATGATTAATCGTGTCCGCATTCAGCAAAATTTCCCCAGTTGCTTCATCATAAAACACCGGAATCGGTACACCCCAAGAACGTTGACGAGAAATACACCAATCGGATCTTTCTGCTACCATTGGCGTAATGCGGTTTTCACCTTGGGGAGGAATCCAGCGTACCGAGGAAATAGCCGTTAAAGCCTCATCCCTAAATCCTGACACAGAAGCAAACCATTGTTCAGTAGCGCGGAAAATCGTCGGTTTTTTCGTTCTCCAGTCATAAGGATACTTGTGAGGATATGCTTCCTCCTTCAACAGAGAACCAACCTCATGCAAAGCATCAATAATCGCTTGATTCCCATCGCCCAAAACATTCAAGCCAGAAAACTTACCAGCTTCATCCGTAAAATTACCACTATCATCAACAGGGGCAAGAATCGGCAAACCGTAACGCTGACCAACAATGTAATCCTCTTGACCATGACCAGGAGCAGTATGTACCAACCCTGTCCCGGACTCAGTAGTGATATAATCACCACCAACCACAACCGGACTTTCACGGTCAAAAAGAGGATGACGGTAAATAGTACCTTCCAAATCCTTGCCGACAAATTTGGCTTTTACCGTTAACTGCATATTCAACTTAGTAGCTAAATCTGCTACCAAATCAGCCGCAACAATCAGATACTTGCACTCTCTCTGCGCCTCTGCGCCTCTGCGTGAGACCTCCACAACCGCATACTCCAACGCACCATTTACAGCCACAGCCAAATTACCGGGGATAGTCCAGGGGGTAGTAGTCCACACAGCCACGCCCAAATCAGGCAGGAACGGCTCTAAAACTGATTTTAATTGTTCCGTAACCTTCACCACCGGAAAAGCGGCGTAAATGCTGCGAGAGACGTGACCTTCAGGATATTCTAACTCCGCTTCTGCTAAAGCGGTTTTAGAACTAGGACTCCAGTGTACAGGCTTTAGGCCGCGATAAATATAACCTTTGAGGAACATTTCCCCAAAAACGCCAATTTGCGCCGCTTCGTATTCTGGCTGTAGAGTTAAATAAGGATTTTCCCAATCACCCCAAATCCCATAGCGTTTAAAACTTTCTCGTTGCTCATCTACGGTTTTTAGTGCGAACTGTTTCGCTTTTTGACGCAATTGCAAAGGAGTGAGATTTTGGCGTTCTGCCTGTTTCATATTTTGCAGAACTTTTAACTCAATGGGCAACCCGTGACAATCCCAGCCAGGAACGTAGCGAATTTTACGACCTTTTAGCAATTGGTAGCGGTTAATAATATCTTTGAGAATCTTATTTAAGGCATGACCAATATGTAATTGACCGTTAGCATAGGGAGGACCATCGTGCAGTATAAATAATTCACCGGGGTTGTTTTCAGCCAGTTGAGAATAAATGTGGTTTTCTGCCCAGAATTTTTGGATTTCGGGTTCGCGCTTAATGGCGTTTGCCCGCATATCGAAGTTAGT
>NZ_KE384688.1:30034-33578 GCF_000426925.1 Dolichospermum circinale AWQC310F
ATCTTTGTATTTTCCAGTTTCGGTCACAGGTTCATGCCTAAATGTAGGTGTGCAGGTTATCCGATCAATTATAAGTCGTCGGTTGGGTTGAAGAACGAAACCCAACAGCAGTTATGGGTATTTTGGGGTTAATGTTGGGTTTCACTTCGTTCTACCCAACCTACGGGAGCATAGGTAGAGCGAATTCCAAATAGTTTAGTCCTGAAACCATCTCTATACAAGCTTTTTAGCTCTAAATTGTAAAACAATAATAAAATTACTTAAAATATATATTGACAACTTTTGCTAGATAAAGCTATATTGTCTGATATACAAATTTAGTCAAACGATGAATAATATGTTTGTACTATTGCATTGAGAGGAAAAAGCACGTGAGTTCTTTTAAGCAGCTCCCACTATCAGACCTTAGAGAGAGCTTGCCAAAGTTCAAGCGTCAAGTTCAGTTAGGGATGAAGAGAATTGCTGCTACCTATTATGGTCAAGTAGTTGCATTCTTAGTTCCTTTAAAGGATTTAGAACAAGCTGAAAAAGATGGCGCTATTAGTAAAAGTGAAGAAATGTCTTTATCGGATTTCCGGCTACATTTAACGGAATGTTGGGAACGGTTACAAATGGATGTTGATTGTATTTATGTAACGTATCATACGCGCAGAGCAGTAGCTTTTGTTAGCCCTCGTCTTACAAATTATCTTTCAATTCCAATTTCAGAAGTGGCTCATAAGCTTCTTGCCATAGATAGCGGTCTTATTCAAGTAGAAAGTTTACTCAAGGAAGAAATAATTCATGTTCAACATCAAAGCTGAGTCAGAATTGCAAAAACAACTAAATAAACTAGAAGACTATTATCCTCCCGAAGTTTGTGTGGAATTTAATCAATTTCTAGAAATTCTGAGGAGAGATGGCCAATTTAGCAAAACAGATTTTTATGATGTTAATACAAACCAAATTTCTGGACTGACTTGCAACTTATTTTACAGACCTGACTTTGAGAAAGGGGAAGTTTTAATAATTGCATTGAAAGTCAAGCCAGCAGACGTATTTAGACAGAGATTTAATATTAGGGATGAATGGGATGATAAGGATGTTCTAGAATCTATTCCCCAGTACGATAAACCAGAAAAAATTGTTAAGGCTATTGAGTTAATTCATCAAGGAATTCAAGATTCTTATGAATTAGGTTATGAATTAGGACATAGAGGCAAGAAAAGAGAATATATTTCTCGACACGGACAGTATGCGAAGCACGCTATCGAGCAACTTGAACTGATTGTAATAACTCGAAAAGGCAGACAATACCTAGTAGAACTAACAGAAAAAGGCAGGAGAATTGCTGAAGGAATTAATGATGAGTTAAAATTAAGATTGCTCTATGAAGCTATGTTGCACTATCCTCCTGTTTGGCGAATTATTGTCGCCGTTTCAGAAAGAGATAGTCAACTAAATGATGGAATACTAAATGATGAATTAGTTAAAAATATAGCTTTTCCAGAAATATTGCGAGGTGCTGATACAAGTAATCGTCGTTCTCAGACTTTAAAAAACTGGATCAAGCGGATTTCCAAGTTTTCTGGAATTCCTATACGTCTTCACAATAGTGGTATGCAGCTTACTATCCCAATGCTATATGCTGAAAATGAATATAACAATGAAAACACAGAGGAAGACTAAAATATATGATTTTAAGAGCCAAGAGTTCATAGGTAAGAATGGTGAAAATATTCTTGATAAATGGCTTGGCTCTATCTATAAAATTTTAGATGTTTCCACGGTTAAAAAGTATCAAAATTCTGGTATAGACAGAATTTTGATGCGTCCCGATGGAAGCACTGTCAGCGTTGAGTATAAATTCGATTTAGCTTCATCAAGAACAGGAAATTTATTCTTTGAAACTGTCTCTGTAGATAATAAAAATATTCCTGGTTGGGGATGGCTATCACAGGCTGAATACTGGATATTTTTACTACCAACGATGGAAGTATTAGTAGTTGAGCCGGGAAAAATGAGAAATATGATTTGGTGTCATCGTTGGGAACTCCAAGAAAAGGAAATTCAGAACGTAGGCTATAAAACTTTAGGAATTCCTATTCCTTTATCTAAAGTTAGAGAAATTGCTTACTACATCGTGCAACTAAATTAAATAATTCATAAGTTAAGAGAACCCGACACAAACCATTAGCAAATGTAGGTTGAGTTGAGGAACGAAACCCAACACCACCAATCGGTATTTTGAAATCATGTTGGGTTTCACTTCGTTCTACCCAACCTACGGAACTCAATGGGCAACCCGTGACAATCCCAGCCAGGAACGTAACGAATCTTACGACCTTTTAGCAATTGGTAGCGGTTAATAATATCTTTGAGAATCTTATTTAAAGCATGACCAATATGTAATTGACCGTTAGCATAGGGAGGACCATCGTGCAGTATAAATAATTCGCCGGGGTTGTTTTCAGCCAGTTGAGAATAAATGTTGTTTTCTGCCCAGAATTTTTGGATTTCGGGTTCGCGCTTAATGGCGTTTGCCCGCATATCGAAGTTAGTCTTGGGTAAGTTGACGGTGTCTTTGTATTTTCCAGTTTCGGTCACAGGTTCATGCCTAAATGTAGGTGTGCAGCTTATCCGATCAATTATAAGTCGTCGGTTGGGTTGAAGAACGAAACCCAACAGCAGTTATGGGTATTTTGGAGTTAATTTTTTGTTTTTACAGGTTTACAATATATACAATATATAAAGTTACCCACAATAGACTTATGACACTAACCCTCAGCTTACCACCAGAATTAGAACAGTATTTAATACAGGAAGCAAAACAACAAGGTCTTTCTGTGGAAACTTATGCAGTGCAATTGCTACAAAAAGAAAAACAATTGAAAATAGTTAATGTGCTTCAGTCTTGGATAGATGAAAGTGATGAACAAGAACAGCAAGAAACAGGAGAATATTTAATTAATGCTTTAGATGAAAATCGTTTATCCAATCGTCAATTATTTCCGCAAGAATTAAAAGGTATCAGTTGGTGAATAAAATTATTTTATTAGATGCTGGACCTATAGGCTTAATCACAAATCCCAAATTATCAGATGAAAGCCTGGCTTGCGCTAAATGGCTACAAATGCTAATTTTTTCAGGTAGTAGAGTTATCATTCCTGAAATTGCTGATTATGAAGTGCGACGAGAATTATTAAGAGCAAATAAATTTAAAGGTATTGCTCGTTTAGATGAATTAACTCAACTGGTAGAATATCTACCAATTACAACAAATGCAATGCGTCAAGCTGCTTTATTTTGGGCGCAAGCTCGACAACAAGGACAACCAACAGCAGGTGATAAAACAATAGATGGAGATATAATTTTAGTTGCTCAAGCTGTAACTTTAAATATTGCAGATATTGTGATTGCCACAACTAATGTTGGTCATTTGTCAAGGTTTGTTAATGCTGATTTATGGCAGAATATTCAAATAAACTGAATAATAACAGGACTTACGCAAAATATCTCTCAAACCCTCTTTTCTTCGTTCTCTTCGTTCCTATGCCTTCGGCAC
>NZ_KE384688.1:33588-38990 GCF_000426925.1 Dolichospermum circinale AWQC310F
AAACGTGGTTCATTATTCCGTGACTTGTGCGTAAGTCCTAAATAAGTTAATGTTGGGTTTCATTTCATTCAACCCAACCTACTCGTTGCTAATATTATCATCAAAAATAATTTCCTCACCCGCACCCCACATCATGTCATACATACCTTGACGCACAGCGCGATGAAAACTGGAATATTCCCAATATTTTGGTGCTGTTACCAAACCATGTTTCACGGGATTATAATGAATATATTCAACGTGATATTGAAAATCTATTTCATCTCTAATTAAATGTTTCCAAAAACGATATTGCCATATAGCCCGTTGTTTTTTCTTTTTTCTAGATAAAGATATATTTTCTGGTGAAATAGTTTCACATTTATGACTAAAATAACTTTTAATTAAACGCCAACGGGTAGAAAAATCATGATCATTTTCTGGTAATGTCCAAATACAGTGGAGATGATCAGGTAAAATAACAGTAGCATCTATAATAAATGGATGTTTCTGCATTACATAACCAAAAGCATCTCTTAATAAAGAAACATTTTTTGGTAAACATAATATTTTTTGTCTTTTCTCTGTCACCACTGTAAAAAAGTATGTTCCTCCTGCCACTTTGGCGCGGCGATATTCCATACTATAAATATCCTGTGAATAACGTTGTGTTTTATAAACTTGATTTTACCCCGTAGGTTGGGTTGACGCAAGGAAACCCAACATTAATTATAAAGTGAAGCGCAACCCAACATTAATTATACAGCACTTCCCGATGTTATAAGGTACAAGAACCCCACCCCCAACCCCCTCCCCGCAAGCGAGGAGGGGGCTTAAGATGTACCTTATAAGAGCGGAAACCCCTGTAATATGTCGGTGGGTGATGTTGGGTTTCGTACCTCAACCCAACCTACAAATATTGGCGGTTATAAAGAATGAGTCAAAGTATGCCCGAATTACAGCAGATTTGCGGTTTATGAGGCACAGTAACCGATAGATATGGAAAAGATCCCCTAAATCAAAACTTTAATTCTGGGATTGTTCAAAAACTCCTGACTATTTTTTATCAACTTTTCACCCCAACCATTTTCTTTGAGAAACTCTATCTTTCCATAACGTTTATCTAATTTTAATGCCGTTTCTGCGGATTTCAAACCGGCTTCTTGATCACCTTTCTCATACAAGGCTACACCTAATGCTAAATGTGCTTCTGCAAAATTGCTATTGATTTTGATCGCATTTCGCCAATAATTAATTGCTGTTTCTACTTCTCCCATTTCATAGGAAACTATACCTAAGTTCGTGTAAGCTTCGGGATAGTCGGGTTTTAATTTAATGGCTTGATTCCAATCATCAATCGCTTGTTTGTAGTCTTTCAAGAAATAGTTAGCAATACCCCGAACATAGTAGGCTTCGGTAAAGTCGGGTTTTAATTTAATGGCTTGAGTGTAATCATCAATTGCTTGTTTGTAGTCTTTTAATTGAAAGTAAATAAGACCCCTATCACCATAGTATCCTGCATTTTTAGGATCAAGTTGAATGGACTGAGTATAATCATTAATTGCTTGTTTGTAGTCTTTCAATTGAAAATAGGCAAAACCCCTAAGATTATAGTAAATAGCATTTTTAGTGTCAAGTTGAATGGCCTGAGTATAATCATTAATTGCCTGTTTATAGTCCTTTAATTCAAGGTAAGTAAGACCCCTCGCATTGTAGTATATTGCATTTTTATCGTCAATTTTAATGGCTTGGGTGTAATCATTAATTGCCTGTTTGTAGTCCTTTAATTGAAAGTAAGCAAGACCACGACCGACATAGTATATTGCATTTTTATCGTCAATTTTAATGGCTTGAGTGTAATCATCAATTGCCTGTTTGTAGTTTTTTAATTTACCATAAGCGACACCCCTATCACGATAGTATGTTGGATTTTTAGGGTCAATTTTAATGGCTTGAGTGTAATCATCAATTGCCTGTTTGTAGTTTTTTAAATTCCGGTGAGAATCACCTCTAGCTGCATATACAATACTAATACCTGTATTGTAAGAGCTAATAAAGATTTCATTATCTTTAAATTCAGAGTATCTGCGACCTCCTACAGTGTATGGTCCATTTTTAGGGTCAAGACGAATAGCTTCTGTTAAATCAGATATAGCTTGTTTGTAGTCTTTTAACCCTGAGTAAGCAATACCCCTAGATGCATAGTATGAAAAATCTTTAGGGTCAAGACGAATAGCTTCTGTTATATCTTCTATGGCTTTTTTGTAGTCTTCTAAACTTCCGTACACCAAACCTCTGGCGTTGTAATATTGAGCATTTTTAGGGTCAAGCTGAATGGCTTTAGTAAAATCAGTTATGGCTTGTTGATACTTCTTTAATGGATAGTAAGCATAACCCCTGTGGCTGTAATATTGAGCATTTTTAGGGTCAAGTTGAATGGCCTGAGTCAAATCATCAATTGCCTGTTGACGCTTATTTAACAAACTGTAAGCAAGACCCCTTGAGTGGTAATAGTCGGCATTTTTAGGGTCAAGTTGAATGACCTGAGTAAAATCATCTATGGCTTGTTGATATTTTTGTAAATTCACATAGGACCAACCACGTGAAAGATAACTGTGTTGAAAGTCGGGATAAAATTTAATGGCTTGATTGTATGCCTCAATTGATTCAGGAAACCGCTTTAATTGAGCAAGGGATAAACCTCGCCAATAGTAAAGATCAAATTGATTAGGACTCAGAGCAATGGCTTTGTCAAAAGATGTCAAGGCTTCGGGATGTTTATCTAATAACCCAAGCACTCTACCCCGCAATTTCCAAGCTTGAGCAAAGTCGGGATTAATTTTAAGAGCTTTATCAAAAGCAGTAATAGCTTCTGTATCTTTTTTTTCACTAAAAAATATCACCCCCTTGAAATACCAAGCTTGATAAAAATTCGGTTTTTTGCTAATCGCTTTATCAACAGCTTTTATTGCTTCTGCATATTTTTGAGAACGCCATAGTTGATTAGCATAATTTAGCCATGATATTTCATCATCACTATTTTTAGGAACTTGATCCAATGGTAATAAATATTCACTAATTACATCCTCTTCCGATTTTTTTAGTGTAGCTGGTGCAGTAGTTTCGACTTTTAAATCTGAATCTATTCCTACCTGTTCAACTAAATTTAAAAATGTTCTAATGGGAATACCAGAACTACTACCTAAATTGATTTCACCATCAAAATCGAGTGATATTTCACCTTCCACTCTGCCATGAATACCAATTAATCTTCCTTGGGTATCCAAAACTGCACCGCCACTCATTCCCCCTTTAGTAATATTACTATAAAGTAGATCATAACCATCACTTAGAACAGTTTGTATTTGCACGGGTATCAGAGAACTTTGATTATTGAAACTTAGATAAGTATTTAACTTAATGACTTGCTGTTGGCTCAAAATTCCCGCCGTCAAAATCCGATGAGGTTTGTTTTTATTTTGTTGTTTATTACCAGGAAAACCAGAAACAAACACTTTTTGACCTTTAGTATTTAAACTATAATTTGCTAAAGTTGCAACTCGATATTTTTGATTACTGGTAAATTGAACAACGGCTAAATCAACTCCAGGCATTCTTTTCGCATTGCTGACATTTATAGCATATCTTTGATTATCTGGTGCGACTATTTCTAACTTATTTTTTAATTTTTTTTCATCACGATTCCAGATCACATGATCTGCGGTCAACACATAATAAATATTACCTTTCTGGGCAATAATTACCCCAGAACCCATATCTTCGGGGTTAGCATTAGGAATTAACACCGTAATTTCTTGGGCAATTTGGTCAATATTTTGGATTAAACCTTTTTTTGCTCTCAAACCGGAATTATCAATCTTTCTTGGTGATTTAGCCACAAATTCCGGGATTATCTTAGCGACGGCGTAAATCGGTAAACCCCAACTATATTGACGCATTTGCTGACGTTCGGCTGCGCTGGGTTTACTATTGTCAATATAAGTATATATTTTATCAGAAATAGGATAGGCATGAACGGCATTAATGCCAATAACTTCACCTTGATAATTTAATATGGGTCCGCCACTCATTCCCGGTTGAATTTTGTTATTATAACCAATGCGATAACCTCTTTGAAAACTTTTATCTGGTAATAGAGAAATTTGTCCTTCTGTGAAAACTAATTTAGCACTATCACTCACAAATCCAGCTGCGACAATTTTTTGATTTACTGCTATAGGTGCGGAAGTCCCTAAGGTAGCTATGGTATATTCTACTGTTGATTGAAACTGGAATAAAGCTACATCTTGATTTTTTAAAGATGGGGGTTTTTCTTTAATGACAGTAGCAGGATATATTTTTCCATCTGGTGCTTGGATGCGATAAGATTCACCTCGATTAATCACATGATCATTAGTTAAAATAGTGTAATTATTACCATTTTTGGCAATTAAAGTTCCTGAAGCACTGCCATTTTTAGTTAATACTTTTACGGTGATAGATTTGGCTAAATCTTGTAATTGTGCTGAACTTAATACTTTTTTTGTAGTTTCTTGTGCGGTAACTTGAGTAGCAGAAATTAGTAATAATTGTTGAGGAATAGTTAATAAAGCGGTTGTGCAGATGAGGGTCAAAAATAAGCGTTTCATTTTGGTTTATCAGTATTATTTGGATAAAAAATTTCATTTGTAGGGTGTGTTAGCGACAGCGTAACGCACGATTTTTAAGCATTGTTATAGGTTATGGTGCGTTACGGTTTGCACCTAACGCACCCTACGGTTATTGATTATTGCATTTTATTTGCTGGTGGTGTATTCAGGAATTGGCGAATATCAAGGTAAAATTTCCGTTCTCCAGAATATTGGATAAGAGGTCCGGTCGTAGCACTACCAAACCAGAGTTTGTTTAAGTGTCTGAGAACATTTTGAGACTTGTCCTGAGGTCGCAATGTAAATAATACAGTATCACAACCACCATCACCATCTATTGAACTCACAGAACAAATTACTTTATTACCGTTTTGAAAAGCATTGGTAACGTAATTAAGACTGCCGTTATTAAAAGCTGTTTGGAAGTTCTGAGAAACTGTTTTACAACGTTGTTGTGGTTTAACTCCTCCTAATACAGATGTCCAAGTTACCATTGCTTTTTGGAAATTTGGTGTCCAAAGAAAAGTGGTAGGAACAGACTTTCCATTTTCGGAGTAACGACTTGTAGAACAGATAAAGCGAATTTGATTATTAGCATCTTCTTGAGCAAAAACAGGAGTAGATGCTAATGTGGTGGTTAAAAACAGTGTGGTTAATAATGCTAATTTCATCATTTCTTAAATCTCCTAATTTGGGAAAGGGACATTAATTTCTGTGGGGTGGGCATCCTGCCTGCCCAGATAGACAGACTAGAAGCTAGGAACAAGAATCTCC
>NZ_KE384688.1:39290-53863 GCF_000426925.1 Dolichospermum circinale AWQC310F
TTGCAAATAAATAGACTAGAAGCCTATACTAATCTCAATTCTCAACAGACTATTAGCGCCGTAAACGGGAAATATTTCCCTGACGAATTGCTGTTAAGAAAGGTTGGATTTTATTTACCAGGATAGCAATACTAATACCACTGTTACTGCCATTTCTATCAAGTCGAATAGCAGTATTTACGCCAATAACTTGGGCTTGGGAATTGAGAAGTGGACCACCAGAATTACCAGGATTAATTCTAGCATCATGTTTAATGATACCATCTTGTTCGTCAAGATTGCTCAAAACACCAGCAGTAAAATTATTTTGATTGTCATAACCAAAGGGACTACCAATAGCATATACAGACTGTCCCACTTGGGCTGATTTTGCTAAAGATAATGTGGGTAAATTCTTCTGATTACGAATTTTAATGGCTGCTAAATCTAGACCATTTTTAGCAAAGCCAATTACGTCAGCAGGAAGTCGTTTACCGTCTTCTAAAATTACAGTCACGGTTGCAGGTGCATCTTGCAAAACGTGAGCATTGGTAATAATTAATCCGTCTCGACTCACGATAAAACCACTTCCAGAAGTTTTACCAGTGTTGATGTAAACTACAGCGGGACTGGCTTTTTGATAAACTTTAATTCGTGTTTGTTCTTCTGAATTTTGAGATATGATAGATTGAGAATAGTGATTTGCTGGGGTCAAAGCCAACCCATTCGGTGATCCTAGAGCCTGTACAGATAAGACAGCAAGCCCTGTAACTGCTATCAGATATGGTTTTCTGTTCATTGGTGAACTCGGTAGACGCTAAGGTATATGAGACTGTATTCTCCATATTATCCAGGATAAATGGAAAAACCTAGTCAATGTTACGATTTTTGTAACAAAAAAATCAGAAAAATTTTCTCCTGAAAAATCTAGTCTTTGAGCAACTAAAATTGTTACTATAATTTCAGATTAGTTGTTGAAACCTTGATTCAATCTGAAACCTTAGAATTACTAGAGTGGCCTCGACTGTGCCAGCACCTTTCTACCTTTGCGGCAACTAAGTTAGGGTCTATAGTTGCGCGTAACTTGCCCATTCCTGAAACTCAGGCAGAAAGTGAGCAGTTATTAGCGCAAACTAAAGAAGTTTATGAATTGGAAAGTCGTTTACATCCGGGATTATCTTTTGAGGGTATACAAGATATTGGTGATTCCCTAGAACGGGCTGTACTGCAAAGTATTTTACCAGGGGAGGAGCTTTTAGCGATCGCTACTACCCTAGCAGGTGCAAGAAATTTACGCCGTGTTATTGATAATCAGGAAAATATCCCGGTTTTAAACGATTTAGTCTCAGAATTGCGGACTTACCCGGAATTAGAGCAGGAAATTCACCGTTGTATTGACGAACGTGGGCAAGTTACTGACCGTGCTAGTCAGAAAATGGGAGAAATTCGGGGGGAATTGCGGAAAGTTCGCAGCCAAATTACCCAAAAACTGCAAAATATTATCCAAGCAAAATCGGGAGCGGTTCAAGAGCAGTTAATTACACAAAGAGGCGATCGCTTTGTTATACCTGTAAAAGCTCCGCAAAAGGACGCAATCCCCGGTATTGTTCACGATACCTCTACCAGTGGCGCAACTCTATATATAGAACCTAATAGTGTTGTACCATTGGGTAATCAACTACGTCAAATTATTAAAAAAGAACAAACTGAAGCGGAAGCAATTCGCCGGAATTTAACGGAAAAGGTAGCAGAAGTTACACCAGATTTAGAAAGATTATTAGCCATTGTCACCACTTTAGACCTAGCGGTAGCAAAATCACGTTATAGTTTCTGGATAGGTGCTAACCCGCCACGCTTTGTCAATCCTCAAGAAAATGAAATTATTACCTTGCGGAATCTGCGCCACCCATTGTTAGTTTGGCAACAGCAGCACGAACAGGGAAATCCAGTAGTACCAGTAGATTTATTGATTAGTCCTCAAATCCGGGTAGTCACAATTACAGGACCAAATACTGGGGGAAAAACGGTAACTTTAAAAACTTTGGGATTAGCGGCGGTTATGGCCAAGGTAGGTTTATTTATTCCCGCCCGTGAACCGGTGGAAATGCCTTGGTTTAGGCAAATTTTAGCCGATATTGGTGATGAACAGTCGTTACAACAGAGTTTATCTACTTTTTCTGGACATATTCGCCGCATTAGTCGAATTTTAGAGGCATTAGAACCTGAAAAAAATGATTTTTCCCCTTTAGCAATTAATTACCAATCTCTGGTATTACTTGATGAAGTGGGTGCAGGTACAGATCCAGCGGAGGGAAGTGCGTTAGCGATCGCTTTACTCAAATATCTCGCTAATCATACCCAATTAACTATGGCTAGTACGCACTTTGGCGAACTTAAAGCACTCAAATACGAAGATCCTCGCTTTGAAAATGCGTCCGTAGAATTTGACGAAACTACTCTGTCACCGACTTATCGTTTGTTGTGGGGTATTCCCGGACGTTCCAACGCCCTGAGTATTGCTTTACGGTTAGGGTTAAAGCCGGAAGTGGTAGCAGAAGCCAAAACCCAAGTCGGGGAAGCTACGGACGAAGTAAATCAAGTTATTGCGGGTTTAGAAGCCCAACGCCGTAGCCAGGAAACCAAAGCCGCAGCAGCCCAAAGTTTATTACGTCAAGCGGAACGCTTGTATAAAGAAGTTTCTGACAAAGCTGCTGCGTTAGAGGCCAGAGAAAAAGATTTACGTGCTTCCCAAGAAATCGCTGTTCAACAAGCAATTAGCCAAGCGAAAGGGGAAATTGCTCAAGTTATCCGCCGCTTACAACAGGGGACACCCAACGCCCAAGATGCCCAACAGGCCACCGCCAGCATTAATCAAATTGCCCAAAAATACGAACCTGCACCCCAACCCAAAATTCAACCTGGTTTTATGCCTAAAGTGGGCGATCGCGTGCGGATTCCCAAATTAGGTCAAACTGCTGAAGTTTTGACAATTCCCGACGTTGAAGGCAATTTTAGCGTACGCTTTGGTTTGATGAAAATGACCGTACAACTGCAAGATATAGAGTCACTAGATGGACAAAAACCAGAACCAGTAGTTAAACCTAAAACAACCCCATCTGTAATTGTACCAACACCACCAGCCCCAGCCATTCGTACCTCTAAAAATACTGTAGATTTGCGCGGAAAAAGAGTAGCTGATGCTGAATATATCTTAGACAAAGCCATTTCCGAAGCCCCAGGACCCTTATGGATTATTCATGGACACGGTACTGGTAAACTCAAGCAAGGGGTTCACGCTTTTTTGCAACAACACCCTAGAGTTACTCACTACGAACCAGCCGAACAAGCTGACGGTGGTAGTGGTGTTACTATTGCTCATATATAAAACAGGGAGCGGGGGAGGTAGGGGAGGTAGGGGAAGTAAGGGAAGTAGGGGAAGCAGGAGTAAATAATAATTTATTTAGATGTTGAATCACAACTGACAACTGACAACTGACAACTGACAACTGACCACTGACAAAATATGCTAAAAGTTATGCACTCAACCGCTAATTCTGCCATACCAAAATCACCTTGGGAGGATTTAACCCAAATCCCAGCCCCAAGTACAATACAATGGGAAAATATCAAAACTCAGTTAGACTTGGCATTACTGGCGCTAGAAACCCTAACTGGTATTGGTTCAGAAGCAATGCTATCCGCCGCAGTTAGTCTTAATTTAGAATCCAAAATACCAGATCGGGTGGCATTATGGCGATTACGTCAATCAAATCCTCTTCGCAAAGGCCAAGGGGGACGGAAAAAGTTAGATGTCGAGGAAGCGCGATCGCTCGTACTAATTATTTGCTATCTTGCTAAACAACATCAAGAATTAATTCGTCGCGCTGTAGGTTTATTGGAACAAGTGACAGCAAATAACCAGAAACCCCACCAAACTGCTTTATTAGGAGATTATATAGATGGTTTTTGTAATACTTACCAAGAGCGTATGGAAGAAGAGGTCATAACCTCAATAGACTTACTTACGAAATTAGCCCTCAAATTGTTAATAAATTTACTTTTTTATAGTGCTGCTGGTGGACACCGGCGTTTGTGGTTAGCACTAATAGACATTTCCCCAAAATAAGCTTTAATTTTCGATTTTCAGCCTAAAATCCGAAATTCCCTATTTTTTCCTTCGCAATTTGTTATGTCTTCATCAAATTCCGTCATTCGTCGCTATACCGCCCCCACTTGTACCCTGGAAATTTGGGCGCAAAATTCATCTTTGTCCCGTTGGGCGGAAAGAAATGTGATTAGAGATTTGAGTTTTCGGCTAGAATTTGATCACTCAGGACTATCAGCAGACTCTCAAATCCTGATTCAGGGTGATAATCGGCAGTTAGAAGTTTTATGTGATACTGTTACCAGTTACGTCCAAAAAATTATCCAAGCATCTGCCGTAGATTTGAGTGATAGTTTATCAAATACAGATCATGATAATAGAATATTAGAGCCAGAATCACAAAATGTTCTCACATCTGTCCTTTCTACCCCAACTCTACCATCCCTTAACGAGCAAACGCCCGATGCAAAAGTTTATTTAGAACCTAGTCATAATTTAACTCATAAACTGTTTCTTGGTGATCTTGCTAACCAGACATCCGGATCTGTGATTGAATTAAGTTTACTACAATTATTTGATTTGGCAACGGCAATAGATGAATACTCATCTAATATGATGGTCTTACCAACTATCAGCCCTGAAACTACTCGCTCCAGTTTACCTCAATGGCTTCCCATAGCCGCAGTTTTGGTAGTAGCTGCCAGTTTAACCCCATTTACCTGGCAATATGCCCAGAAAATTCAACAAAATCAGCAGAAAATAGCCAAAAACAACCACACTGACCCCGAAAAAGTTAAAGAACTTTCCCCTACCATTGCAGATACTCTGCCAACACCACCAGTAAATTTAAACACACCTGGAATACCGCTAATACCACCACTAGCCAATTCTACCATACCCTCAGCACCCCTTTCTTTGCCCAATGGAACTATCCCAGCCGCACCAAAAACATCACCTCAACCTGTATTAACTATACCACCTAATACTTTGTCTTATCCGGTTACTCCACAAGTTCCTATCAATATAGTACCTAATCCCCCAGGCAATTCTTCAGGTATTACTGCTAAAAGTGTAATTAATAGCACTAAGCCCAAGAATTTACCCTCTACTAAAAATAATATTCCCTCGAGTGTTTACACACCACCACCGTCTATTGACAGTATTCCTAACGAGAGTTTTAGCAGTGTTCCTAACACACTTCCTAGTCTTTATCCTCCGGAATTAAAGCAGGATACTGTAGGAATTACTACTCAAAATCAGGACTCTCTACCCAAAAATAATGATAATTTAGTCAGCAGATTAAGGTCTGCAACTAAAACTACTTCAGGGACACAAGCTAGTAATAATAAGACTTTATTTGATACGAGTCAAATCGCAGAAGCGAGAGAATATCTAAATAAGCGTTGGCAACCTCCCACTGGATTAGATCAAACTTTGGAATATAGTTTAACATTGGGTGTTGATGGAACTATCGAAAGAATTGAACCTTTAAATCCATCTGCCAGACAATATATTGATAGTAGTGGTATTCCCGAAATTGGTAAACCTTTTGTTTCTAGTAATAAATCTGGACAAAGCCTAAAAATACGAGTTGTCCTGAGTCCTGATAGTAGGGTGCAAACATTCCCAGAAACACCTTGACGCTTCCCACCCGTTATGTAGCGGAGATTCTACATTGAGAATACCCTAGATCCTAGTCATACTAGTATTGAGAACTAATCTGGCTAGATGTTGTGGTGCGGGCATCTTGCCCGCTATAATGATAGAAATATTGAGGACTAATCTGGCTAGATGTTGTGGTGCGGGCATCTTGTCCGCTATAATCATAGAAATATTGAGGACTAATCTGGCTAGATGTTGTGGTGCGGGCATCTTGCCCGCTATAATGATAGAAATATTGAGGACTAATCTGGCTAGATGTTGTGGTGCGGGCATCTTGCCCGCTATAATCATACAAATTAAATGCAGTACAGCTTAGTGAGGACTAAAGTCCTCACTTGGAGACGCTACGCGAACAAAATTGAGGTTAAAGCCTCGGCTACCAACAAAAAATTATATTTCTTGTGACAATTGTATAAATCCTGAATCTTTACCTCCAGATGTCTATTCAACTATTTGCAAGGGTTTTGTCGTATCTACATTTTTTTTATTAATTTCCGACCCCACTGAATGACTATTAGTAAGATTTATTTCTAAGGATGAGTTATTTTGTTCTTCATCACCACTAAGTTCATTGACAACGAGGCGATCGCAGGGAATGGTATCTGATATAATAGCACTGGCCATCATTCCTGTGTGAATTTCCATTTGTGCCTCTTTAGGAACTTCAAATACTAGTCTTTGTCCGGGGAATACTACCCTTTCAAAGTACCAGTTAGGAATATTGGCAATACGAGCCACCTGGATCTTACTTGTGGCATTAACGTAGCAGCAGAGAATTTTCCCCGAATGCTCCGGTGGTAGAGGATCTAATATCTGAGCCATAACTGGTGGTAAGCTGATTTACGCCACAATTTTATTTTAGTTATGTCAACCTAACACTGGATGATCCCCTGTTACTGTAACTGCGACTACCATCTGCGATTTTCTGCATTATTTATATCTAAAGTTATATCTAGTTTATAAAATTTTTGTAAATAAATCTATCTTTTGTTGATAAAATCCGTCATAAATAAAAATATGGCTTTTGTTCTGGGTAGAACTGCTGTCAATTCTTTTTAGCTAAGAATTTCAGCCGTTACTCCCTGAACTTTAACCACCTTGATAAATGTAAATATTTGTGACATCTATCTCCCATGAATCCCAGCAGCAAGTCATTCCTCAATTCATCAACTCAATGTTATGGTGAATGTATATGAAAATTTTGTTCATAAACCGCCTTCTATAATAAGCAAATTTTATGCAGTCCAGTTTTCAGTTTTTTGTGTAACACAAAATAACTGCAATGTCAAGGACAATCCTGATTAAGTCATATAACTTTTGACTCTTGACTCTTGACTCCCGCTGGAACGGTACTAATCTTTCCCTCAACAACGGTAAGCAGTGCAGTTAAACCCGGTATGAACCCAACTAAAATTCTCTATGTTCGTCTTCCCTGTAACCCTATCTTTCCCATTGGGGTTGTCTATCTTTCAGATCATGTTCACAAACTATTTCCCAGTGTAGAACAGCGGATTTTTGACTTAGGTACAATCCCACCTGTAGATTATACTTCCGCTCTAGACCGATCTATTGATGAATTTAAACCCACACTATTAGTCTTTTCTTGGCGAGATATTCAAATTTACGCGCCAGTAGGAGGACGAGGCGGAAATCCTCTGCAAAACGCTTTTGAATTTTACTACGCTAAAAACCCATTTATCAAATTACGTGGTGCTTTGGGCGGGTTAAGAATTTTTATAGCTTATTATGTAGAGTTATGGCGTAATCTCGGTTTGGTTAAACGGGGTTTAAAACGCGCCCAAAAATATCAGTCTCAAGCCCGTGTAGTCTTGGGTGGTGGGGCTGTGAGTGTATTCTATGAACAGTTGGGTAAAAGTTTACCTAGGGGAACAATTATTTCTGTGGGTGAAGGAGAAACACTTTTAACAAAACTGTTGAATGGTGAAGATTTCCGCAATGAACGCTGTTATGTTGTGGGAGAAAATGCACCACGTCCACGCTTAATTCATGAACAACCCACACCCCTAGAAAAGACAGCTTGTAATTACGATTACATTGAGACTATTTGGCCGGAATTTAGTTATTACCTGCAAGAGCAGGATTTTTACATTGGTGTGCAAACTAAACGCGGTTGTCCCCATAATTGCTGTTATTGTGTTTATACTGTAGTTGAGGGTAAACAAGTCCGCATTAATCCCAGTGATGAAATTGTGGCAGAAATCCGAGAATTATACAATCGTGGTATCCGTAATTTCTGGTTTACAGATGCTCAGTTTATACCCGCACGCAAGTTTATTGATGATGCTGTGGAATTACTCCAGAAAATCGTTGATTCCGGGATGTCAGATATTCATTGGGCAGCATACATTAGAGCCGACAACTTAACACCGCAATTGTGTGAGTTGATGGTAAAAACAGGTATGAATTATTTTGAAATCGGTATTACTAGCGGTTCTCAAGAACTAGTCCGCAAAATGCGAATGGGTTATAATTTACGAACTGTTTTGCAGAATTGTCGTGATTTAAAAGCTGCCGGTTTTAATGATGTAGTTTCTGTTAATTATTCTTTTAATGTCATTGATGAACGTCCCGAAACTATTCGGCAAACTATAGCATATCACAGGGAATTAGAACAGATTTTTGGGGTTGATAAAGTTGAACCCGCTATTTTCTTTATTGGACTACAACCCCACACCCATTTAGAGGAATATGCTTTTAAAGAGGATATTCTGAAACCGGGTTATGATCCGATGAGTTTAATGCCTTGGACCGCTAAAAAGCTTTTATGGAATCCTGAACCTCTGGGTTCTTTCTTTGGTGAAGTCTGCTTACAAGCTTGGCGACAAAATCCCAACGATTTTGGACGGGAAGTGATGAATATTTTAGAAGCCAAATTGGGGCGCGCTGATTTGGAAACGGCACTTTCTGCACCTATACCAGAAAAGCAGTTAGTGTCAATCTAAGTTTAGGTGATCAGAAATCACCGCTATACGGACTATTAAAACTCAAAAAACCCTAATTTCATGTTACAAGGTTCAATTCTCCAACAGTTAGAAGCTTCCCACCGCCATAGTTCGCGCCCAATTCATTTTGGGGTGTACTATAAGAATACCTTGGTTGCCCTCTGTCATGCTTTAGAAGACCATATTTTAACTAGAAATAATGCTCCTTTGGTAATTACGGCTTTCCAAGAGGGTAAATGGTATCTAGAAGAAGCGGTCAGATATGCAGATATCGCTCAACATAGCCAACAAATTGTTATTATGGCTGCTGCTGACGCTGGTTTTGCTGAACATCCCACTAGCCAGTTAAGTAATGTTAATCTGGTAGCATTGGCAACAGATGATCCGGTGGCTCAGGAATGGCATTTGATGATTTTATCACCAGATTACACAGCGATGGTAATTTGTCAAGAGTTATCCCCAGATGATTATGGGAGTGAGGGATTGCCAACTTCAGATTTAGAGCGGAAATTCTACGGTTTATGGACATTTGAGCCGGAATTAGTCCAGGAAACCGCAGAATTAGCGATCGCGCATATCAAAGACTATCATCCCGAATTAGCACTGAAACTTACTCAATATAAAGAGGCAATTCATACACATATATCTTCATCAGCGGATGTGGCTACCGTCGTAGCCCGTGTTGTTGATTACCTGAAAACAGGACAGGACAACTTATCTATTCCCGTAGCATCTCATCGAAAATCTCTGGATCGTAACTTGGTATCTAATGAAATCCAAGCATTTTTACGGATGGCGCAATTGATTGATCTGGCAGATATCAATCACCATGGTGTAGCCACGGAAGTAGCTTCTGTAGTAGAAACAATGGGGCAACTGTTAGATATACCTGCATGGCAAATTAAAAGATTACGTCTTGCGGCTTTGTTACATCGCATAGGTTCACTGCAAAACGTTGAGAGTCTGATTACTCCCAGTCACTTAACCACAGCTTATCCAGAAAAAGCACCTAGTTGTCCTCTGGCTTGTCCCCTCGTACCAGGAGCGCAAGCATTACGAATTATGCCACGATTACGGGCAATAGCACAAATTATCACCCATCAAACCGAATGGTGGAATGGAACAGGTGAACCTGCTGGTTTAGTCGGTGATGATATTCCTTTAGAATCACGAATTTTGTCACTAGCAGCAGAATTTATCAGACAAGTTAATCAGTATAAATATTTAGGTAAAAGCGAAGGGGAAATATTTTCCCAAGCTTTAGATCAGTGTCGGCAACAACAATCTACCCGCTTTGATCCTAAACTTTTAGATACCTTGACCTTATTAGTTATGGGCTTACAACAGGGACTTGATTTATCCGTGATCACACCGAAAGTCGGCGGCGGTTTGTGGTTACTTGATTCTCGTTGGGATAGCCACAGCAAAAGCAGTGAACAAATTTCATTATACAGCACACCAGGGAGAATTTACGGATGATTAGCAACAATAAACAACTTGCTGGCGCAAATTTAGAGGACGAGAATCTATCTTACTTAGATCTAAGAAAGATAAATTTAACAGGGGCGCATTTAGTAGGGACTAACTTTAGTGGTTCTCAATTGGAGGGTGGCCATTTTGCTGGAGCAAACTTAATGGGTGCAAATCTGCAACAAACTGACTTGCGGGCGAATTTAATGGGTGCAAATTTAATGCAAGCTGATTTGACCGGTGCAGATTTACGTGGTAGCAATTTGAGGGGTAGTAACTTGATGGGAGCAATCCTGAATGATGCGTCTTTAGCTGGTGCTTTTTTAAGTGGCGCTAATTTGATGGGTGTAAATTTACAAAGTAGTGATTTACGATGTGCAGATTTACGAGGTGCTAATTTAACGGGGGCTAATCTCAAATGTGCAGACTTAAGCGGTGCAGATTTGCGAGGGGCTTTACTGAATGAAGCGAATCTTGAAGAAGCTGATTTGCGAGGGGCAAACTTAGCAGGAGCGGATTTAAATGGAGCGAATTTACTTTGTGCGGAATTAGATGCTGTGAAGTTAAATGGCGCAAGTTTAGATAAGGTATGTATGGTGGGTACAGTTTTAAAAACTAGTACCGAATATATGGTAAAATAGTTTATCTGTTTTTCTATGCTTATTTACATTTTGGTAAATAAGGGATTTGTATAAGCACTGCTGCGGGGGGTTCTACTGAGGGTTTGTAACAGTTGTGGTTTTTGTATCTCACTCAAGTAATAACCGTATTTCGGTTACTGCAAATACAATAGTTTTCTCTTATAATTCTAAGCTTTAACATTAGACCTCTGGCAAAATTAATTTTATGTTATGATTGGGGGTTGTGTTAATTTTAGATAAAAGTTAGAGTTACACGGCTATGGTGTTCTTTGCGATCGCAAAGAACACCAAAAATACATAAAACCTAAAACCTCCTATCGTACCACAGAAACAATTGTGCAAGAGGTCTATTAGCCTAATGTCAAGAATATCGTAAGTGACTTTTGTGAATGAAAAGGAAGTTTAGATTAGCTTGGCTGGTTTTGGCGATCATGTTTGGGTTAGCGGGCATAATTCCCATTAACATAGGAATTACTTTTTACCAAACTCACTCTCAAATTCACTTGGCAATTTTTGAATAACAAATTCTAGAACTGAAGCAGCCATCTCCAACGCCTCCTCAGCTTCGTATCTTTCCGGCTCAATCGCATCTCCTGGATAGCGGAATTCTGTCGCATAAGGGGTCAAGGTATCAGCCACATCTTTGAGATCCTGAAAACCCGGTTCAGACAATGAACACATATCTAACAAAACATCCAAATCATGGGTTTTTCTGACTGCCCGCTCTTGATATGTCAAATAAGCCTTTAATGCCTTTTCAGCAGCTTGTTGACAATGGTAAACAACTGCATCCAAAAGAGATTCTTCATTTTTAATTAGCACATAGGCGGCCTTTAAATCTCGCTGGCTCTTGATTAACCACTGTCTAGTTTCTGCAAATTTTGCATCATCCATACAGGAGTTTACCTTGACGGATTATCTGATTGACTAGTGAGTTTGCTACACTAGCCTTGAGTTCAACTTCTGAGCGGGTCATCACCAGAATATCTTTTGGGATACCAATACCGCGCAAGGCCTTATATGCATGACGCGCTCGACGATAGCGAGGTTCATCTGATTTTGATATTATCACCAATAAGTCAACATCGCTATCCTCTGTCGGTTCACCGTAAGCATAGGAGCCGAAGAGAAAAATCTGTTCTGGTTCGAGTGCAGTCACAAGCCGATGAGTAATTTCATTTAGAAACTCAGTGCTTAAATGCCTTACAGCCATATAATTTAACTTATAAGAAGATGAGCTAAGAACCCCGGAATTGATGCCTAAAAATCCCAAAAATTTTTGGGTATGAATGTCTTTTAAGCCGGGGATTTATTCCCCAGTGATAAGTTGATCATATTTGATGTTATCATCTCAATTGAGAGTAGGGGAGTGTCAATAGTTCGATTCTTAATTGGAAATGGTGAAAATTTTGATGGACTGGCTTAAATCTGAAAAATACCAACTTAATAATGTTTTAGCAGCACGTTCTCGTTTGGGAGAAGGACCCGTTTGGGACTCAACTAAAGGTCTGCTTTATTGGGTGGATATATATAACCATAGGGTAAATCAATTTGATCCCACAACTGGACAGAACCTTTTTTTTGATGTGGGAGATGTCGTCGGTTCGATAGCGAACTGCTTGCAGCAGCGCTTACGCTATCGCAGGTCAAGATAGACTCATTATGGCACAACGCCATGGATTAGCGTTTTTGCATCTTCAAACAGGGGAGATAACTCCAATTATACCAATTGAAGCGGATATGACAGACAATCGCTTTAATGACGGTAAATGCGATCGCCAAGGTCGTTTCTGGTTTGGTTCTATGTGTCCAGGTAAAAATCAGGGTAGCCTTTATCGGTATGATCCTGATGGTTCATTGCATTTAATGGAAACAGGATTAACCATTGCCAATGGTTTGGGGTGGAGTCCAGATGAAAATATTTTTTATTTAACCGATTCTGCTCAACAAAAGATATATGCTTACAACTTTGAAGCAGCAACAGGTAGAATTAGCGATCGCCATATTCTGGTAGACTTAGCTGGTGAGTCTTTTTATCCTGACGGTCTGACTGTAGATAGTGAAGGGAATATCTGGTCAGCAATGTGGGATGGTTGGTGCGTAATTCGTTTTAATTCTCAGGGAGAGGAAACCTTACGGATACCTTTACCTCTGCAACGTCCGACAAGTTGTACTTTTGGTGGTCAGGATTTGCAGACGCTTTATATTACGACAGCTTCGGTTGGTTTAAGTGAGGAAGAAATTCAGAAAAGTTTCTACTCTGGCGATTTATTTGCTCTCCAGACTGATATAACTGGATTACCTACTGATAATTTTAGGCTTTAAGATTAGCCTAATGTCAAGAATATGGTAAGTGACTTTTGTGAATGAAAAGGAAAGCGATTCCTACGGAGAGCTTCGCTATCGCTCTTGCAAAAATCGCACAAACGAGGATAGCAAACTGCTTGCAGCAGCACTGACGCGATCGCTATGAGTAGTTTTTTTAGAAAAGGTAAGTATAGATGAGTATGCCTGGTTTTAGCGATCGCTCTAGTACAACACAGCGTCAATAAGATCACCATTAAAAGCTACGAAAATTTGATTGCTTACAAGGCTTAAAAATGGTTGATTCACTTACACCGCACGGTAATAGGTCTATTCAGCATAATTCTTGCAAAAATTGCTATCGCCTCAGCGCTGGTGCCAGCAGTTTCCTCGGAGGAAGAAATCAATTTCCCGCCTGGATCAGGTTAAAATCCTTATTCAATTCAGCAAGGTAGATGATCACTTCAGATTCTCCTGGTTACTTAACCAAGTATCTATGTCTGTGGGGTTGATAAAATCAAGGAGGACTTCTCCTAATGCTTCAAGCATGGGAACGGATAAAGCGCGAATTTGGCTTTCTTGATTTGGGGTCATTACTCCAAAACGACGTTTTAACTGACGGATAATCAGTTTCGCTTCCCCTTCCTGTGTGCCTTCCTCTCTACCCTCAAGTCTACCCTCCTGTATACCCTCAAGTCTACCCTCCTGTATACCCTCAAGTCTACCCTCCTGTATACCTAATTGGAAAACATCTCGATAAAAACGGGTTTGAGTAATATCAGCGGTTTTTAGGTTTAGCATTTTTAATATTTCCTCCAAACTCAGGTTAGGGAATTTGTTTACCAGTATAGCTTCAACTAAATCAAGTTTTTGTCTAAATTCTGGTTGACTTTTGCTACTTTCTAGTAGGTTTTGAGCAGCTTGAACGGTTTTTGTTTTCGGTAGGATAATCAATTGCAGTAATGCTAAATTGGGACTTAGGGGATTTTGATGTAGTAGGTCTTGTAGGTAAAGTCTTTGGACTTGGTTATCTAACTGGAATTGGTAAGGAATTTCTGAACCCAGGTCATGACCACGGGATTTGAGAATTAGCAATCCTCGCCAGGGTCTGATAATTTTATACTGTTTAAGATAAAGGTAAATTTCGGCAAAGTAGCGTCCATAAAAGTCTGGATCTGGTTGCATTTGCGCTTCTAGAAAGACTAGGGGGAGGTTGGGGTCATTTTTTACGGGTGTTAAAATCCCATCATGACGAAATTCCTGTTCTTTAATGACTGGCGCTGAGTAATCGAATTGACAATCTGGGGGGATGCCGGGGAGGAGTTCGGCGAGAAGACCTGGTTGATTGAGAAATATGCGGTAAAATAGCTTATCGGTCTTCATGCCTATTTACATTTGAAAATATGAGCGATCGCGTCAGCGCTGCTACTACTGGCAGCGCTGACGCGA
>NZ_KE384689.1:0-27286 GCF_000426925.1 Dolichospermum circinale AWQC310F
GTTGACACCCAAATTCACACGAGCAGCTAATGTAGCCGCAGCACCAGCAAAGCTAATGGTATCTGTACCGGAGGCATCCCTAATGATGTCGTTACCTAATCCAGTGAGAGTGAAGAGATAAGTATCATCACCTGCACCACCATCAAGATTGTCATTACCTAAACCACCAATGAGGGTGTCATTACCTAAACCACCAATGAGGGTGTCATTACCAGCAGCACCATCAAGCAGGTTATTACCACTGTTACCTGTAACAGTGTTATTAACAGCGTTACCTGTACCATTAACATTACCAGTTCCAGTTAGGGTCAGGTTTGTTTTTGTTGCCGCTAATGTAGCAGTAGTAGCAGAGGTAACGGTATCGGTGATAGTTACTGTGCCAGTTACGAAGGGGATAGTTGCACCAACGGGGTTAGTTAATGTAACGGTGAATCTTTCATCCGCTTCAGCAATTGTATCACCTGTAGTCTTAAAGGTGATAGTCTTGCTGGTCTGCCCTGGAGCAAAGGTGAGTGTGCCGCTGAGTGCGTTACCAGGAGCAGCACTGTAGTCAGTACCAGCAGTAGCAGTACCAGCGGTGGTAGCGTAGTTAACTGTTACAGCAGTAGTACTAGCTTCATTCAGAGTCACTGTCACCACAGCATCTGATCCCTCTACCGCAGTTACATCACTGATGCTTAGTCTTCTGGGTATGTTAAGAGGAGTGTCTAGTCTCAACAGAGCGACTTCAGTTCCATCTATTTGACCAGGGGTTCTGCTGCCGGCAACGAAAGGAAAATCGTTGTCGTTTGTTACCAGAATGGTATTTTTGTCAACGATAGTGAAAGCTTCAACGTTTTGGAATGGCAATTTAAAGCTGGTTGAACCATCACCATTCAAGTCATTGGGGTCTTGAATGTCTAACAGGTTAGCGACTTCTTGCTTGATGAGAAAGCCATTGGCGTCTACCTGGGTCAAGTTAATTTTATAAATCCTTTTGAATTCAGCAGCAGCCCCAGTTAAGCGGTCTTTTTCAATGACCAAGTATTCATTATCATTGATAGCTGTCAAGTCATTGATTGACTGGGAGTTAGAAGTCTTCTCCAGTTTGTATTTGTATTGTGTGCCGAAGGTTTTGCTGGTTAAGTCAAATTCGTAGACACGGATAATATCGTTGGTAGGGCTGTCACCAGTAACGACACCTTCCAAAGCGGTGATGAGCTTGGTTTTGCTGGTATTGATTGCTGTACTTTCCAACCCTCTAGAACCTAAGTTAGCAGTGGCATTTCCTGCCAATACAGCAGGGTTTTGGGGAGCGCGGACGTTAGGTACAGCAATGGGAGCTTCTAACAACTTACCAGTAGCATCAAAGTGCAATAGGTAAGGACCGAACTCGTCTCCCACCCAGATTGTGCCGTCTTTATCAAAGACGAATGACTCGATATCAAAGTCAGCACCTGTTAAGTTTCTCTCAGCAGTGTTTTCGTTAACCAGAGTAAAGTTAGGAATGTTAATCTTCTTGTCTGGGTCGCGGTATTGAATAAAGTTCAAGAACTGGACACTACCACCTGTAGGATTTGTCGCTGTTTTTAAGATTGGGTTAACTTGGTAAAGACGTAACAAAAAGTCGGCGCTGTTAGTGTTTTGACCATAACCGTTATCTGGTTGAAACCAGTAAGTGTTATTGTTACCAACTTGCATGGCACTGAAACCACCAAGGGGCAGACCAAGAGTAGTCAAAGGTACGGTAATACCATTGGTGTTACCAGTAATTTGACGACCGGATGTAAATGTGTCCCAAAAGAAGCTACTGGAGTAGGTTGCACCAGGAAAGGAAGAGAAGCCGGTTAGTGTTGTAGGCATATTATATTGAGAATTTTTCTGTTGATTTCGTTTTTACGTGCCAGTTCAGTTTTTTAATTACATTGCCTGTCAGGTCAGAAACCAGGTTCTTATTCCGACAGGGGGTCTAACCTAAAACTTGAGCAACCATGCTCTGAAAACCTCTGTTGACAAGGAACAAAAGATATAAAAACTCTTCATCAGGTCTTTAGAGGCTGTTTTGAGCTATTATCTCTTGTTTGATGTCAGGACTAGGTACAGCATGAAACACTCAGTTTTGATTGGACGATTAAGTAACAAAGAACTAATCCGAACAGTTAAGATATTGGCACTGGAAGGTTAACAATAAAATAAGCAAAGTACAATAAATGGTTAAATTTATGCGTTGCATCATGCAAATATGAATTATGTTTCGCTTTAAATTTGATAATCTATATCAGCAATGCCTATTTATTAAATAAGTATATGTATTTGCGATTATTATCGATTAATTTACGCATCCTAATTCAAGCTTAGATAATACTTATATATTTTGTTATAAGTAAGCTTCGCCGCAGCTAAATTGTAGAATCCTAATATGGCTAAATCTTGTGGTGCAGGCATACAACAGCCAAGCTCAGTACAAGTAATGCCCGCTATAATTACACAAATTAAATGCAGTACAGCTTATATCAATTTATAAGCAAACTTAACTATTTTTATAAACCATTTCCATTCTCAACTTTTCCACCTCAATCTTCAACCGTTCATTTTCCATTTTCAACCCCGTATTTTCATCCTTAATCAACTCAACTTCATTCCGTTTACTCAAAGCCTGATTAATTGCTAATTTTCGCATATCCAAAGAAAACCAACGTTGATAAGTTTTCGTGTGAATTTCCACACTATGACCTAAATTATCCGCCGCAGCCTTAATAGGAATGCCCAAAATATGCGCTCGAATTGCCCAACCATGACGTAAATCATAGGGTTTAAAATCCAAACAAATTTTTCTAAACCACCAACTCACCCTTTGGATTAAAGCCGTGATTTCTGCATGATTATTCTGGTCTTTTTTACTGATTGCGATCGCTAACATTTGCAAATATTTAGGATTTCTTAAATCAAATTCATCAATCCATTCTTTATATAAAGGTAAAGCTTCTCTTTCCCCAGTTTTACAGTTTTTATCAACCTTCCAAGTTAAATCTAGATTTTCATTACTTAACCACCAATCAATATGAGGATTAACAAAAAGCTCACGGGGACGTAACCCAAAAACCGCCAACATTCCATAGGTCCAACGCCATAATTGCCAACTATCTTTGACATCTTGATTAACTTGTTTACCTCTGTTATTTAGATATTCATCAAACTTGTAAAATCCAGTAACTATTTCTTTATCAGTGGGAATATTGCGAGAATTACTTTCAGGAACTTTAGCATAATTAGTTAAATTAATTTCAATTTTAAAAACTTGACAAAATACAGAAATAGCCCGAACAGCATTATATTTAGCCCATTCCTTATCTATTTTATCAATTGCATTAATCAAACTTTGCCCATTAGCCAAATCATTGGCATTTGTATAACGTTTAATTCGGGAAAAATAATAGAAAAAAGTATGTTTACTTTTAGTGGTGCGTTTATGGCTTTTAAAATATTCATCTTCAAACTTTGCTAATAACTCACCAATAGTTATTAACTCTTTTTTAATGCCGTCATTTCCTAAATTTCCCAAATATTTATCATTCCAAATAAAGGTTTTTCTAGCAATTAACTTACCCAATTCATAAGCCTCCTCCTCCGCAGTTTTCAGTCCTGATAAATTTGCTGGAATATTGAAACTGAGGTTATATTGTTTTTTGCCTGTGTTGTTGATATCTGCATCACCTGGTTTAATAGGTAAAGTTGCCCGTAATTGCAGACATCCATTTGATTCTCGGATTGTTACCCTGGTTTTTGCAGACTTCAAACGCAGATTTACCTGCTGTATTTCCTGTGCTAAGTTTGTTTTCATGTTTTGCGAGAGTTACAAATAAACCTCTCCCCCTACCCCTCTCCTAAGAGGAGAGGGGGGAAAATCTCTTTGTAGGGAAGGGGTTGGGCTGAAGTCTGTTTAGTTTATATTTACTAGAAAAATAAATATGTCTCATGCAAACATAGTTTCTCCCTAACTTTTTCACGCTTTCGACCAGAAATAAAAATTGGCTGATAGATCAAATGTATAAATATGGGTCACGCAAAGAATCAGAACCTTTATCTTATATTTAGTGCAATTTTGGACGATATTTATGATGATCATAAATTATGAATTTGACTAGCCTTAATTACGTCCTCAACTGTAATATTTAACTCAGAAAAGGTAGGAGAAATAATTTTTTCTGTTCCTGTAAATGCTTTAAATTGGTATTTTCCGTCAATTAATTCATAAACAAATATTGTTGGTAATTTAGGATTTCCTAAATAACTTCGAGAAGCGATTGCTAAATAATCCACTATCCAATATTCTTTAACTCCCAGATTTTCATATTCTTCTAATTTATCAATATAGTCATCTTCCCAATTTGTTGATGTTACTTCTACTGCTAATTGAATCGCGTCAATTAAAGCTCCATAAGTTGTGACATTAGAGTTCCATAAAGATGCACTGACTACGCTCACATCTGGGTTTCTTCCTCTTTGATCGCCCCTATTGGTAACTGTTCTAATGACAATATCTTTATCTACAATATAATCAAGTTGTAACCGCCGAATTTCATCATTAAAACCAAACATTAAATATCGGGCTACATTTTTATGCGCTCTAATTGCTTCCACTTTAACAATTTCTCCATTTACTAATTCATAAATACCATCATCGGGACGTTGTTGTAAGAATTGTCCAAAGTCTAATTTTGTTAAGGTCGTGATGGTCATAATGTCCTCACTAAGCTTTGCTAAAATAGCATTATAGCACTTGTCAGAATCAGGATGTCCAAGATTTGAGGATTTACAGGATTAGGTATCGGCAATATAATAGACATCTCCAAAAAAGAATGTAGAGCCGAGAATCCCTACCCAGGTCACGTCTCTACAAGGGTTCTAGGAAACGCATATTTAATTTCTGGAGATGTCTAATATTAAGAATTAATAATGTGATCATAGGTATCACAAATCACTGTACCCGATTTATGCTAAAGTATCTTCATGATTGAAAAGATTTTGTAGTATAAGATGCTTTAATCCTATGAATCTATCTGGTACTGAGTTAAGAAAATTAGTGAATGCCATCATTAGCGCTTATCCCACTAAAGATGATTTAGCAATGATGATTCAGTTTGAATTAGGAGAAAATTTAGAGGCGATCGCTGGAGGTGCTAATCTCAACCAATTAGTATTTAATCTCATCACAAAATGGGCAGTTCCTAGAGGCAAAATATCACCTCTAATTATAGCAGCCTATGAGACTAATCCTGATAATCCTGAACTTAAAGAATTTTATGAATCTGTGGTTATTAAGAAACGGTTTATTGTAGATTATGCTGTCAAAAATCCAGATTTTGGACCCGATATTAATTGGCGTGGAGAAACCAATGAAATTCAACTCCAAAGTTGGTTAAAACCTGAACCTAATTTATTGGATATAGGATTTTTAAAACGAGCAATTGAACAATCAACTTCAGTTTGTCGTATTGAAATTCCGTCTCGCAATATTATGGGAACAGGGGTTTTAATTACAGCAAATAAAGTATTAACTAATTATCATATTTTCAAGTATAATGAAGAAGATGATATAAAAACTAATGCTTTAAATGCTATCTTAAAGTTTGGTTGTTTGACTTCAGATAATGGTTTAGAAACTCAAGGCAAATCTTTTCAATTAGATAGACAAAACCCGATTTTATGCTTTAGTAAAACAGAAGATTTAGATTATGTTTTGTTACAAGTAGAATCAAAAATTGCTCAAGCAACTGAGATTAAACCTGCTCGTTGGGATAGTCACAAATTACCTGTTGACAAAAAGGGAATTAGTGTGTTACAACATCCCGAAGGGGAATCCATGAAATTATCAATCAGTCAAGATGGTATTATCGGAGTCTATCAGAATAGTGGTTTAGTTCAATATGTGAATAAAACTGCTGTAGGATCAAGTGGTTCACCTTGTTTTGATGAAAATTGGTATTTAGTAGCTTTACATCATGCCCAAAAAGCGAAAACTTTTGGCTCAATTAGAGAGGGTATTTTATTTGCTAGTATTTATCAAGAAATTAAAGATTTTTTAAATTAATTTAAGGAGTTATTATGGGACGGAGAATTATTACCAGTCAACTACAAGCTAAAGGTGAAGAAGCAAAGTTAGATGGCTATTTTGATAAGTTAATAAAATATATTCCCACTGAAATTGTCGGTGCTTGGATTGCCATTACAGGACTAATTAAAGGTGCTAGTAATATACCCACAAATACTATATTATGGATTTTATTCATTATATTTACTGGATTGACGGCTGTTTATATTCTTAAGCAGACTTTTCAACCGAAAAAGCCCTTAGCAATTAAACAAACGAGCATTTCTACTCTTGCTTTTATTGTTTGGGTATTTGCTTTAGGAGAACCTTTTAACAGGTTGAGTTTTTATAATCCTGTCTATGGATCAATTTTGTTAATTTTGTATAATTTAACTATTCCTTTGATTAATCCTGTTGAAGACAGCAATAAAAAATCAGTTTAATTAGGAGATTGAGTTATGAAATTATCAGGTGTTGAATATCAGAAATTAGTTGAATCTATTGTTAAAGCCTATCCAACTAAAGATGATTTGGCACAAATAGTAATGTATTCTTTAGAAGAAAATATAGATGCAATTGTTAATAGTGAAACAACAACTCAGTCAATTGTATTTAATCTGATTATTTGGGTACAAGCGCGAGGAAAATTAAAAAACTTACTAGAAATTGTTTCTCAAGAGCGTCCTGATAATGTAGAATTACAGGAAACCATTAAAAATTTGTTAGCAAAAATCAACAACGCAAATAATACATCCAATACAAATACACTTCAAGATAATCAACTATTTCAAATTCAATCAATTTATTGTGATCCAGAAGATTATATAGGAGCGATTTGGACACATATTATTCCTGAGAAAGAAAATATTAATAAAGAACATCTGATCACAATTGATTGGGGTGCTTATCGTTGGCAACAAGAAAAAAATGTTCCAGAAAAAGGGTTATTATTGTGTTATCTAAAACGCAACAAAGATTTTTTTGCCAGATTAACAACTGTTTCAATTATTGTTCCCAAAACCATGAATAGTATTAATTATATTTCCAATGAGACCAAAATTATTGATGGTTATGGAAAAGATATACCGTCTTGTCTACAATTAGATATTAATGATGGTTGGGTAAGAAGAGAGTTTAACTTTAATTTGATGAATATATCTTCTATGTTTGCTATGTTTGATAAGTTCAAGAGTCTGATTGACTTAATCAACATATAGAGATTTGAAAATTCTTGTAAATTAGGTGTTGTATATGAAATTATTACCAAATGATCGTAAAAAATTATTAACTATAATTCTTGAAAGTTATCCAGATATAGCTGAGATAGAGATATTGATTAGACTAGAATTAGGTGAAAATTTAGATGATATTGTAGGTGGAAGTAACAATAAACAAAAAATTTTCAAGCTGATTGAATGGGCGGAAACTAGAGGAACATTAATAGATTTACTCAATGCAATTTCTAAAGATCGTCCTGATAATGTAGAGTTGCAAGAAACTATTAAAAACTTGCTAGAAAAATCTTCTCAAAATAGTAAAATAAATCCAGATGAAGATGATCAAAAAAAGAATAAATTAGCCTTAGTTATCAAAAATTGTTGTGTCGGGCTAGTAATTATTGTTACTGGTTTCATGGGCTATCGTTTTTTTCAACCTGAATTAAAATGAATTAACAAGGTTTATGACAAAAACATCTTTTCACATCTCTTCGTGTTTCGCTAGGACTCCTATGACCGCATTTTTCTATACAGTCCCGATCACAACTTTGATAAGTTGTCAGTTGAGAATTTAATTGTAATTGTAAATTAAGATGAATCTTATTATTTAATAACTTATATGGTGGAGTGTGTAGAATCAGATATTCTTTAATTCTTTCCACTAAGTTAATAATGAACTCTATATTTAATGAATCTTGATCTTCTTCTGGTGGATTTTGATTTTCACATTTTTCTATTTTTTGAGGTTCTTCTTCTTCAATTAACTTACCCAAACTAACCAAATATATTGGTGCTTGCTCATGTAAAAGTTTAATCCTTTCCTTATCCTCTGTTTCAGGAATTTGTACAACTTTATATTCTAATTGCAATCCTACAAGCTTATGTGAACTATTTAAACGCTCTAATTCTCCCAAAATAGCTAATTCCGCCATTCTTAAAGCCCGATATAAAGCCACTTCAGGAACCGGACCATCACTAGGAGGATTCAGAAGTTCCTGTTCCTGTACAATCAAACTTTGTTCTAAATTAACTTTTCTTTCACTCATGATACCCATTCCTCTTAATGTGGCTCTAGTGATGTTTTTAAATGATGATATTAAAATCGAAGATTTATATAAAATCTCAATCTTACCTAACTATGTTGGATAATATCAAATTTCACCAAGAACATCCTTATGTTTAACATTTATTCATATTAACATTTTCAGAATTTAAGAATGTTGAGGATGTAACAGATTTAGATCCCCGACTTCTTCAAAATTATATTCACATATCATCAGTATTTACCAGGATTCAGGGATCTGAAAAAAACTATTAAACCAGCAGAATAAATACTCCGGTCCTTACCACGGTTACGACGGATTTGCAATTTTCGCTCGTGACATGGACTTGGCGCTCAACAGCCCAACTTGGGGATTAATTGGCGCTCCCTGGAACAAAAAAGCTCCAGCTAAAGCTAAAGCTAAAGCTTCCGTCTAGGGAACAAAAATCTGGGGTTTTACCCCAGGAGAGTTGGAAATTCAAGATTCAAAATTAAAAATTCTCAGTTTTGAATTTTGCATTCTGAATCTTGAGTGGTATTTCCGACTCTCCACCAAACGCAAACATCATACACCGCAGGAGATACAGAAAATGCCTCAGAATCCAGAAAAGATTCAGGATCACGTTGAGCTATTCCACCAACCAGAATATCAACAACTGTTTGAAAACAAAAAAACAGTTTGAAAATGGCCACACTTCCGAAGAAGTACAACGGGTAGCAGACTGGACAAAAACCTGGGAATACCGGGAAAAGAACTTTGCGCGGGAAGCTTTAACCGTTAACCCAGCTAAGGGTTGTCAACCTTTAGGCGCTATGTTTGCGGCCGTAGGTTTTGAAGGTACTCTTCCCTTCGTTCAAGGTTCTCAAGGTTGCGTGGCTTACTTCCGTACCCACTTAACCCGTCACTACAAAGAACCATTTGCTGGTGTTTCTTCTTCCATGACAGAAGACGCGGCTGTATTCGGTGGTTTGCAAAACATGATTGATGGTTTGGCTAACTCTTACAAACTATACAATCCTAAAATGATTGCTGTTTGTACCACCTGTATGGCAGAAGTTATCGGTGATGACTTACAATCATTCATTGGTAACGCTAAAGAAGCTGGTTCAGTTCCTCAAGATTTCCCAGTTCCTTTTGCTCACACTCCTAGCTTCGTTGGTTCTCACATCACTGGTTACGATAACATGATGAAGGGAATCCTTTCTACCTTAACCGCAGGTAAGAAGAAAGCCAAGAGCAACGGTAAAATCAACTTTATTCCTGGTTTTGATACCTACGTAGAAAATAACCGCGAAGTTAAGCGCATTGCTAACCTATTCGGTTTTGACTACACCTTATTATCTGACAACAGTGATTATGTTGACTCACCTTGTGATGGTGAGTACAATATGTACCCAGGTGGTACTAAGCTCGAAGATGCAGCAGATTCCATTAACGGTAAAGCTACTATTGCTCTTCAAGCTTACTCCACAGCCAAGACCCGTGAATACATTGCTAAGGAATGGGGTCAAGACGTTTGTGTTTCTCGTCCTTGGGGTATCAAGGGAACTGATGAGTTCTTGATGAAACTCAGCGAAATGACTGGTAAGGCTATTCCTGAAGAGTTAGAAATCGAACGTGGTCGTGCAGTTGACGCAATGACTGACTCCCATGCTTGGTTACATGGTAAGCGTTTCGCTATCTATGGTGATCCTGACTTAGTTTACAGCTTAGTTGGTTTTATGTTGGAAATGGGTGCTGAACCAGTACACATCTTGGTTCACAACACCAATGAAGTATTTGAGAAAGAATTGCAAGCATTGTTAGATTCTAGCGCCTTCGGTAAGTCCGCTAAAATCTGGGGTGGTAAGGACTTGTGGCACTTACGCTCCTTGTTATTTACCGAACCCGTAGACCTATTAATTGGTAACTCCTACGGTAAGTATTTATGGCGTGATTGTGGTGTACCTTTGGTGAGAATTGGTTATCCTATCATGGACCGTCACCACTACCACCGTTACGCAACTGTTGGTTATAAAGGTGTTATTAACCTGTTGAACTGGATTGTCAATACAATCTTTGAAGAAATTGACCGTACTACCAATGTTCCTGGTCAAACCGATATTTCCTACGACTTAGTTCGTTAAGAATTATCTAGGGGTGGGATTTTCCCCTCCTTTCGGTCGCAAATAAGCAAAGGGGACAGGAAATTGGGTAAATTCCCTAAAATCCTCTCCCCTATCTCCAATTCCATTAGCCTAAATAGCCTACTCTTTGTTCCTTTCATCTACCTGACAGATGAATTTTCCCATAAGTTCCTAGAAAAATGATCTGTTTTCATCAGTGTTAATCAATGTTATGAAAATCCCACTCTGGAAAATATAGATAAATACATATCTTTTTTGTAGGTTTATCTGTGTAAATATTAAGTTAATCTTGTTTCGCGCTAAGACGCAAAGGAAGAAATATATTAATTTAAACTGTAGTCTAAATATGTGAATTTGGCTGTAATTTTGTGGAAATCATTATTTTGATGATGGACTTTAATCAAGATTTGTATTGTTAATAAATTCTATCTAACGGGAGAATAAAAATGAAAGTCAAGCAAAGTAAAATTAACGAATTGCTGAGTGAATCAGGATGTGAACATAATCAAAAAAAACAGGGAGAAAAAAAGAATAAATCTTGTACCCAACAAGCTCAACCAGGTGCGGCTCAAGGGGGTTGTGCTTTTGATGGTGCGATGATTGCTTTAGTCCCAATTACGGATGCGGCTCATTTGGTTCATGGTCCGATCGCTTGTGCTGGAAATTCCTGGGGAAGTCGTGGGAGTTTGTCTTCTGGTCCAATGCTTTATAAAACAGGTTTTACTACCGATGTTGGGGAAAATGATGTAATTTTCGGCGGTGAAAAAAAGCTTTATAAAGCGATTTTAGAAGTTAATCAAAACTACAACCCTGCGGCGATTTTTGTTTACGCCACCTGCGTTACAGCCCTAATTGGTGATGATATTGATGCAGTTTGTAAGGTAGCAGCCCAAAAAATTGGAACTCCTGTAATTCCTGTTATTGCTCCGGGATTCATTGGTAGTAAAAACTTAGGTAATCGTTTTGGTGGTGAAGCTTTACTAGAATATGTAGTGGGAACTGCTGAACCTGAATATACTACCCCTTATGATATTAATTTAATAGGTGAATACAATATTGCAGGGGAAATGTGGGGAGTTTTACCATTATTTGAAAAGTTAGGAATTAGGGTTTTATCAAAAATTACTGGTGATGCTCGTTATCAAGAAGTACGTTATGCTCACCGGGCAAAATTAAATGTCATGATCTGCTCACGAGCGCTTTTAAATATGGCGCGAAAAATGGAGGAGCGTTACGGTATTCCCTATATTGAAGAGTCATTTTATGGCATTAATGATATTAACCGTTGTTTGCGAACTGTGGCGGCTAAATTAGGTGATGCTGATTTACAGGAACGCACAGAAAAACTCATTGTTGAAGAAACAGCGGCCTTAGATATTGCACTTGCTCCCTATCGAGAAAAATTAAAAGGAAAACGCATTGTTCTCTATACTGGTGGTGTGAAAAGTTGGTCAATTATTTCCGCTGCGAAAGATTTGGGAATTGAAGTTGTGGCCACAAGTACCCGCAAAAGTACGGAAGAAGATAAAGCTAAAATTAAAAATTTGTTGGGTAATGATGGTATTATGCTGGAGAAAGGAAACGCTTCCGAACTCCTGAAATTAATTGCAGAGACTAACGCAGATATGCTGATTGCTGGCGGTAGAAATCAATATACTGCTTTAAAAGCCAGAATTCCCTTTTTAGATATTAACCAAGAACGTCATCATCCCTACGCGGGTTATGTGGGTATGGTGGAAATGGCGCGGGAGTTGACTGAGGCTTTATATAGTCCTGTGTGGGAGCAAATTCGCAAGCCGGCTCCTTGGGAGTAATTGTCTTACACAGGGAGTAAAAACAGAAAACTATCTTGGTTAATTTAATTATTGTGGGGTAGGCATCTTGCCTGCCCTACCCGGGGTAGAAGCCTCAATTATTGTGGGGTAGGCATCTTGCCTGCCCTACCCGGAGTAGAAGCCTCAATTATTGTGGGGTAGGCATCTTGCCTGCCCTACCCTAGACGGGCTAGAAGCACTACCCTGGACGGGCTAGAAGCCCATCCCACAAGATTTTTAGATGTTCTATAATTTATCAAAGATTAATTTATGGCGATCGCAATTGTTCCAGAAAAGTCTGTGACTGTCAACCCCCTCAAACAAAGTCAGGCTTTAGGCGCTTCTTTAGCTTTTTTGGGTTTAAAGGGAACTATGCCCTTATTTCATGGTTCTCAGGGTTGTACAGCCTTCGCAAAAGTAGTTTTAGTTCGACATTTTCGGGAAGCAATTCCCCTTGCGACTACTGCAATGACGGAAGTTACTACTATTTTGGGTGGTGAGGAAAATGTGGAACAAGCTATTCTCACTTTGGTAGAAAAAGTACAACCAGAAATCATTGGTTTATGCACTACTGGGCTAACAGAAACTAGAGGTGATGATATTGAACGTTTTTTAAAAGATATTCGAGAACGTCACCCCGAACTTAATCATTTAGCCATTATTTTTGCTCCCACTCCCGATTTTAAAGGTGCTTTACAAGACGGTTTTGCAGTCGCAGTAGAAAGTATTGTTAAAGAAATTCCCAAAGCAGGGGGAATTAAACCAGAACAAATCACAATTTTAGCTGGTGCTGCTCTCACTCCTGGAGATGTTCAAGAAATTCGAGAAATAGTTACATCTTTCGGACTAGAACCCATATTTGTTCCTGATTTAGGAGCTTCATTAGATGGACATTTAGAAGATGGTTATACTGCTATAACTGCTAGTGGAACAACTTTAAAAGAATTACGTTCCTTGGGTAGTTCAGCTTTTACCTTAGCCTTAGGTGAAAGTATGCGCCAGGCGGCGAAAATTTTAGAAGAACGCTTCGGAACTAACTATCAAGTATTCAGAGATCTAATAGGATTAGAACCTGTAGATGAATTTCTGCAAAAATTATCTTTATTAAGTGGAAATCCCGTTCCTGAAAAATATCGTCGTCAACGTCGTCAATTGCAAGATGCAATGTTAGATACTCACTTTTATTTTAGTGCCAAAAGAGTATCTTTAGCTTTAGAACCAGATTTATTATGGACTATAGTTAAATTTTTGCAATCAATGGGGGCAGAAATTCATAATGCTGTCACCACAACTCGTTCTCCCTTACTTCAAGAACTTCCTATTAAAGATGTCACCATTGGCGATTTAGAAGATTTTGAAAAATTGGCAATAGGTTCTGATTTATTAATTGGTAATTCCCACGTAAATACCATCTCTAAACGCCTTTCTATTCCCCTCTATCGTTTAGGTATTCCCATTTATGACCGATTAGGAAATGGTCTATTTACCAAAGTAGGCTATCGCGGTACTATTGAGCTTCTTTTCGGCATGGGAAACCTATTTATAGAACATGAGGAATCATCAATGATGAACCAATGGTCATCAGTAATTAACAAATAACAACTAACAACTAACAACTGACAACTAACAACTGACAACTAACAACTAACAACTGACAACTGACAACTAACAACTAACAACTGACAACTGACAACTGACAACTGACAACTGACAACTGACAACTGACAACTGACAACCAATAAAGGACAAATGAAAGTGAAAATTGCTTTTACGACAACTGACCGAATTCATGTTAATGCTCACTTTGGTTGGGCTAAGGAAATTGATGTTTATGAAATTTCCGACAACGGCTATGAATTTGTAGAAACTCTCAAGTTTGAAGGTGATTTGAAGGAAGATGGTAATGAGGATAAAATTACTCCTAAACTTCAGGCTCTTAATGATTGCACAATTGTTTATGTTGTGGCTATTGGTGGTAGTGCAGCCGCTCGTTTAATTAAGAAGGGTGTAACTCCAGTTAAGGCTAAATCTGAAGAGGAAAAAATTGCAGAAATTCTCGATAAATTAGTCAAAACTCTCAAGGGTAATCCTCCACCTTGGTTACGGAAAGCTTTACAACAGAAAAAACCTAGTTTTGCTGAAGAAATTGAAAACGAAGCAACAGTATGAGTACAAATAATGTGAATGGAACTGGTAACAATTTAGAGGTAATTTTACCCCCTTTTTTGAAAGCATTAGTTCAACAAATTCGGGCGCAAGATAGTTATGGTTTCTACCGAAATTGGACTGATGAATTAATTCTCAAACCCTATATTGTTACTAAACAAAAGAAACGGGAAATTTCTGTAGAAGGTGAAGTTGACCCCGCCACAATTTCCCGGATAAATGCCTTTTTTCGAGCGGTAGCTGCCAGCATTGAGAAGGAAACTGGACTCATTTCTAATGTGGTTATTGAATTAGGACATGAGGGTTTTGGTTGGGCTTTAGTATTTTCAGGACGCTTATTATTAGCTGTCAAAACTTTGCGTGATGCTCATCGTTTTGGTTTTGATTCCTTCGAGAAATTAGACGAAGAAGGCACAAAGTTTGTGGAAAAAGGCATTGATTTAGCCAAACGTTTCCCCGAAGTAGGAAATCTTTAATTAGTCATTGGTCAGTGGTCAGTGGTTAGTGATTAGTGGTTAGAGGAAACTTTCAAATTTGTTCTCTTCTATAGCAAATTACAACTGACAACTGACAAAGGACAACTAACAAAGAACAACTGACAACTGACCAATGACAAAGGACAAAAAATATGACAATTGAGGAAATCACAACCAAGATTAAAAAGCTAAATAGCAAAGCAGGTCAAATGAAAATGGATCTGCATGATTTAGCAGAAGGACTACCCACAGATTATCAAAAACTGATGGATGTTGCTGCGGAAACTTACGAAATCTACTGTCAGTTAGATGGACTCAAGCAACAACTCAAAAAAATGGAGAATTCTAAATGAGTACCAATATTGATGAATTTAAAAAACTCGTAGATGCAGAAGAGTTTTTCATCTTTTTTAATCTACCCTATGACCAAAAATTTGTAAATGTCAATCGTTTACATATTTTGAAAAAGTTTTCTCAGTTCATGAGTCAAATTGATGATAGTTATCCTCAACTAAATGACCAAGAAAGATTAGAGAAATATTGTGTTGCTTTACAACAAGCTTATCAGGTGTTTATAGAATCTACACCCCATGAACAAAAGCTGTTCAAGGTATTTAATGATAAGCCCAAAAATGTTGTCACCCTGACAGAAATTACTTCAGATTAGGAGTTAAAAAGTGATTAACCTAACGCCTACCGAATTGGAACGCTATAGTCGCCAAATGATGCTTCCTAATTTTGGCGAATTAGCTCAAAAGCGCCTAAAATCAGCGACTGTTTTAGTGTCAGGTGTGGGTGGATTAGGTGGTACGGCGGCGCTTTACTTAACAGTAGCAGGCGTTGGGCGGCTGATCCTAGTCCGAGGTGGTGATTTGCGGCTGGATGATATGAATCGTCAGGTTTTGATGACCCATGACTGGGTGGGTAAACCCAGAGTATTTAAAGCCCAAGAAACCCTCAAAGCCATCAATCCTGATGTTCAAGTGGATGTAGTTCACGATTACATTACCGCAGAAAATGTGGACTCTTTGGTACAGTCGGCGGATATGGCTTTGGATTGCGCTCATAATTTCACTGAACGCAATTTGTTAAATGAAGCCTGTGTCCGCTGGCGCAAGCCCATGGTAGAGGCGGCCATGGACGGTATGGAGGCTTACCTGACCACGATTATTCCCGGTGTCACCCCTTGTTTATCTTGTCTGTTTCCAGAAAAGCCGGATTGGGACCGACGCGGTTTTTCCGTGCTGGGGGCTGTTTCTGGGACCTTGGCCTGTTTGACGGCTTTGGAAGCGGTAAAGCTGATTACTGGTTTTAGTCAACCGCTGTTATCAGAATTACTAACCATTGATTTAAACAGAATGGAATTTGCTAAACGTCGTTCTCACCGCGATCGCAATTGTCCAGTCTGCGGTAATACTGCCCCTTGGAGATATTCCCAATCTCAAGCCGCAACGGTGTAAGTTACCACTTCTTGAAAATCCACATCCAAATCAGAATATTCGCTACAGAATAAAACATAAAATGACTGTTACTTTAACAGAAAAGGCAGAATTTCGTCTCTGGGCATTTGTCAAAGGTTCTGCAACCGACGAAACTAATAACGCCACAAAGGGTGTCCGTATCTCGGTTAAAGATGGTGGTTGCAGTGGCTACGAGTATGGCATCGAAATTACTAGCAAGCCCCAACCTGATGATATCGTAACTCAACAAGGAAATGTGTTGATTTATGTTGATGCTAAAAGTGCGCCGTTATTAGCAGGTGTGGTAGTTGATTTTGTAGAGGGAGTTATGGATAGCGGTTTTAAGTTTTCTAACCCCAATGCAACTGATACCTGCGGTTGTGGCAAGTCTTTTAAAACCAGTGATGGTACTCCCAATGGTGTACCTTGCGGTAAATAGTTCAAACTTCAAAAGTTAGCTCCTTTATTTTGAATTTTGACTTGATCCGGGAAAACTTAACTAACTCAAAAACTCACTTCATTAATCTTTGAGGAGAATCGAAAAATGGCGACATATCAAGTAAGATTGATCAACAAAAAAGAAAATATAGACACCACAATTGAATGTGATGAAGAGATGACAATTGTAGACGCAGCAGAAGAAGCTGGTCTGGAATTACCTTTCTCTTGTAAATCCGGTGCTTGCTCTAGCTGTGTAGGTAAGATTGTTGAAGGTGAAATCAATCAAGATGATCAATCCTTTTTAGATGATGAGCAAATGGGCAAAGGATTCGCCTTATTGTGTGTTACCTATCCCCGTTCTAACTGCACAATCAAAACCCACCAAGAACCTTACCTTGCTTAATACAATATTTGTCGGGATTTAGAAATCCTAAATTCTTTCACTTTCACAATGATGGAGGATGTTTATCATCTTTCATCATTTCAATTTTCACTTTTTATTTTGATAATTGAATGTTTACCCCTTTTACTGTTATGGGCTGTTCTTTAGAGTTACTAAAATCAGGAGAATGTGGCATAGTTACTTTTTGTCAAAGTCAGGATGAGACAATTAGAAAAAAGCTGATATCAATGGGCATTACAACGGGTAATACCATTACTGTAGAACAGCAATTTCCAACTTTTATTATTAAATGTGGTAGTTTATCTATGACTATAAATCGCCAAATAGCTCGGGCTATTTATGTGCGGGTAATTGATGGGTGAAAATGGTGATTAAGTTTAGTTATTGGTTTAAATTGTGGTTTTTACAACCAAAATTCTGTATAGTATTTAACACAGAATTTAAATTTATAGACTTAAACTTAAAGCCTAAAGCAAAAGATGTTAAAATACTATAAAGTTAGAAAGGTGAAATAATATGAGCTATCAAGATATTATTACCTTATATGGTTCTCCACCTAAAGTTATATGGTTACGCTGTGGAAATGCACCAACACAAGTAGTTGCATCTCTACTGCGTTCTGGGGTGGTAGTAATTCAAAAATTACTTGATCATCCCAATCTGGATTGTTTAGAATTATATTAATTTAATCTATAACTAGCTCAATCTAAAAAGATGTAATGTGGGGTGATTTGTATTTCGGTAAGACTACTAAAATAGTATGATATCTGTAACTACTCTTCTATTATTTAGGACGGCTAACATTATGACAGATGAAAAATTACTCAACCATATTACTACAAATCCAAAAGTAATGGCTGGAAAACCGACAATTAAAGGCACACGCTTAACAGTCGAGTATATTCTTAATCTCCTTGCACACGGTGCTACAATAACAGAAATTCTGGAAGAATATGAAGGTTTAGTAGAAGCAGATATTCGAGCTTGTTTATTATTTGCATCTCGCTCTCTAGAAAGTACCAGTTTCATGCCTTTAATTGCGGAGATTGCTTAGATGCGATTTTTAGTAGATGAAAATACAGGTGTGACTGTCGCTCGCTGGTTACGTGAACAAGATTATGAAGTTTTCTCAGTTTATGAACAAGCACGGGGAATAGATGATGACACAATTATTCAAAAGGCCTTTGATGAAAATTGGATTTTGATTACTAGTGACAAAGATTTTGGCGAGAAAGTTTATCGGGATAAATACCCTCACCGGGGTGTGATTCTTCTGCGTTTAGAAAATGAACGTTCAGCAAATAAAATCTATATTTTACAACAGGTATTAGAGAAGCATAAGGAAAAGTTAGTAGATAGTTTTGTCGTAGTTACTGAAAATCAGATTAGATTTGCCAGATTAAAATAATTGCTGAGTCGGATATTTCGGATGTTTAAGATTATGGTGCGTTGCACTTTGGGACAACGCACCCTACTGGCTTGATCACCAAACAGGTAGTCATATTCGATTAATGACTCAAGAAAATGGTGAACATCATCCTGACTCTAAATCAAACGTTAAATTTTATTAAATTTGTAAGTTTAAAAACAAAAATGCTGTATGATAGTTTGAAAATGACAATTTAATTAATATAATTAATAATTAAATTATATGAAAGTACAAAAACAAATATTAGACTTTAGAAATAAAATTCTTCTCGGTGACAATCTATCTATTCTCAAACAAATAGAAAGTGATACTTTTGATTTAATCATCACTTCACCCCCATATTTTCAGCAACGTGATTATGGAAATGGTAATTTAGGTATAGGGAATGAAATAACGGAAGCAGAATATTTACAAAATATCTTAACGGTATTTGGGGAATGTGTGCGCGTTTTGAAAAAAACAGGAGCAATAGTTTTTAATTTGGGAGATAAATATATTAACGGTGGTTTATCTCTAATTCCTTATAAATTTGCCATTCAAGCTAGCCAAAATCAAAATATTTTTCTGATTAATCAAATTACATGGTCAAAACTAAATCCTACACCACGTCAAGATAAAAGAAAATTAATACAAGCTACAGAACCTTTTTTCATATTTGCCAAATCAAAAGATTATTACTTTAATATAGATAATTATTTACAACATTTAGATAGTTTTAATAAAAGTATTAAAAGTAAACCATCTGATAAATTAGGTAAAAAATATCTGGAATTAATTAAAAATTCTGATTTAAGCGAAGCACAAAAAAATCATGCTATTAAAGAATTAAATCAAGCTATTTTAGCAGTACATAATGGAGAAATTGAAGGATTTAGAATGAAAATTCATGGAATACATAAATTAGCCTATGGTGGACAAGAAGGAGGGAGAAATAACCAAATCAAAAACCATGGTTTTACTATTATTAGAATTTTAGGAAACACCATGAAAAAAGACATCATTGAAAGTCCGGTAGAAATTACTAAAAATAATCATCATCCAGCAGTTTATCCTTTATATATTATTCAGGAACTTATTAAATTGTTAACTAAAGAAGATGATTTTATTCTTGATCCTTTTTGTGGTAGTGGGACTAGTTGTGTAGGAGCTAGAAATTTAAATAGAAACTATTTAGGAATTGAAATTAATCCTGATTATGTAAATTTAGCTAATAACCGCATGGAACAACCTGATTCTCAACAACAGGAATTATTTATATGAAATATAATTATAAATGAATTGATTTTGAATATTAAAAGAGAAAGTGGTTTAGAAATTATTGCTAATGGTATTGTGAATACTTTAAAATATTACTTGCGTTTTATAGAAGATTATCATGAATTTATCAAAACATATACAGAAGAATTAGTAAAAGATGCTAGAAATTCAACGGAGGTAAAAGATTTTCATATTCAAGCTTGGGAGAAAATTTTACAACGATTAAATGAAATTTAATTCTCTCTATCATTGCGTTTTTTCAGCTTTTGTTGTAAAATCGAAGGAGTTTGCGCTTGTATTTCTTGAATCAAATTCTCTGATTCTGATATTTGCTTCCTAACCAAAACAATACAGATTTGGGATTTGAGAATTAGGAGTTTATTACTAGTTGTGCAATTTTGACACAATTAGCCGGATTTGTTGAAAAGAGTGTGTATTTATTGAGCAATTATTGGAAAATAGATTCTAGTGGGATTGGTGCTTTTGATGATGATAAAACCCAAGACTTTCTAGAAACCAATAAGGACGTATTGTACGCAATGGCAATTGGTAAATAAATAGGAAAATAACGGGAAATGACGAAAAAAGAATCTCAATTCCATGGTGATGATAAACATCCTATACAGCCAACATCAGCAGATATTATGCTTAGGCAACAATTGGAACATTCAATTAGTAAATACTTTTATGAAGGATGCGATCGCATTATTCATAATTTGTTGTCTAATTGTCGTTGGTATGCCACAACCCACGCTAGTATTTTGACTTTAGTAATTGAATGTCCCGACCAAGGTACTAACTGGCGAATTTTGCAACAAATTGTGCCTATGGCCAACGTTCTTTCTGGCATTGTTAGCAGTGCTAAAATTCGTATTTATCCTCCTGATAATCAAACTGTACCTTTTGAAATGAGAGTAGATGAATTACCAGTTTATCGTGATTGGATCTGATGTAATTTAGGATTTGAAATTTTTGATCAAACCATCATATTCTGGTGGATAACTGTAATTAGTTCAGCAAAAACTAAATCAGCAGAACGTCGAACCACAGGACTTAATTCCAGCCCCAAATCCAGATTTGCAGCTTCAATTAAATAAACTGTCACCTCTTGGGGAAAATCATCACCAAAGATTTTTCTCCCAGCCGCCAGAGCATGATCCCAACGAAAATTATGTAAGTTGTAACTAGGTTCGGGTAGCGCCTCTAATTCCTTCCCTGGGACTTTAAATATAGCACCTGCTTCTGAACCTGTGCAACTAGCATCAAGAATAATTAATTTTTCACTTCCTCTCGCTTGAAACATCACTTCCATTCCCGCAGTTCCACAGTCAAAAACGCGGATTTTGGGGTGAGGATTTTGGGCGAGATATTGCTGTAAACCTTGGGCAATAATTACGCCGACAGCATCATCACTGCGATTCAGATTACCACAACCAATGATAGTTAGCATGGGATATTTATCCTAACATGAATATTATCAATTTGGCACAAAAAATTAAAATTTATGGAAATTCTGACTACATCTTTAATCATTGACTTTATAGTGAATTTAGTAACCGTAATTCAGTGACAAAAATTTATCTTTATTTTTTCTGCGTTTATCTGTACTGGTTAGTCAAAAATCATTCTTACCCGTGATAGAATTGCTATATGCTAGTATTTCGTGAAACAGAGACTAAAGGTAGAGGTATATTTGCCCAGCAAGATTTTGCTAAAGGAGATTTAATTGAAAGAGCCGCTGTAATTGTTATTCCTAAACAGCAAGTTAAGTTAATTACTAAAACGGTGTTATTAAATTATTATTTTGGTTGGCATGAAGAAAGCGGAGCAATAGGTTTAGGTTTTGCTTCTCTTTTTAATCATTCTTATCATCCCAATGCTGTTTATATTAAGAATTTTGCTAAAAATATCATTGATATTATTGCTTATAAATATATTAGGAAAGGTCAGGAAATTACGATTAATTATAATGGACAGGTTGATGATATTTCTCCTGTGTGGTTTGATGTGGAGGAATAAGGTTCACGCAGAGGCGCTCCAGGCGCCGAGAGATGAAGAAATGAGCGGGTTATTGTTTAACTTTTATCCGTCTTGATCACTTCCTCAATTTACCAGCAACCGCCTGGGAATGAATTCCCAGTCTGATAACGAAAGTCGGCTCAAGCCGACTATATTTTTATGACGCTCTCCTAAAATTTCATCTTTGGCAACTGCCTGGGAATGAATTCCCAGTCTGATAACGAAAGTCGGCTCAAGCCGACTATGTTTTTACAACGCTCTCCCAAAATTTCATCTTTAGTCAGCTTTAGCTTACTTTTGCTATTAGCCTCAGAATTCATTCTGAGGCAGATCGTATTTATGGGAATATTAAATAGGAAAATATTTAATAAAGTAGGTTGGGTTAAGCAGAGCGCAACCCAACCTACTTTATTGTTTTTCTGGGTGGGAATTACCCACCCTATAAATCTATAAACTTACACCATGCTTTTGGGAAATTTCCACAAGTCGCTCATATTGATGTTGTGATGCTTTCGCTAAAATTGCATCAGCTTCTTCTGGATTAGTACCATCTTTAGGAATTAAATACTTAACATAAAGAGAAACAAAATCAACCACCGCAGCTAAACCTGTTAATTCGTGTTTATCAGCTTGTTTTCCGGCAATTACAGCCACCAAACCGGCTCTAATTGGGTCAGGTCTGACTTTCATAAATTGATCAACTAGTTGTTTGGAATAATCCGCTGGGGCTAAATTATTTAACTTACTTTGATCAGGTTTAAATTCTAATCCTGCGGCTGTTGACTGCTCCAACATACACCATTCTATAAATTCTTGCAGTGCAGCATCAGGAAGCTGGGGAAGATATTGATGTAGTTCTAAATTAGACACAATTAGTTACCAATTTTAGTATTTTCTAATTCCTAATTGATAATTCTTCATCTGATAATTAGGAATTATCAATTATTCCTTAAAATTCAGACTAACTCACGGATTTAGGAACTTTTGTACAGTAAATAACAATTATATAGAACCCTGACTTCTTGAAGAAGTCGGGGATCTGGATCATATAAATTAAGCTGTTCTAAACCGTGCCAATTCTTCACCAGTTTTTGCGTCATGGGCATGAACAGTACACACCAAACACGAATCAAAAGAACGGGCTACATGACCGACTTCTACCGGATCTTTAGGGTCTTGAATTGGCGTTCCTATTAATGCTTTTTCAATCGGTCCTAGTTCTCCCGCACCGTCACGGGGTCCAATATTCCAAGTACCGGGAGCGATAACTTGGTATTGTTTAATTTTGCCTTTTTCGATTTCTACCCAGTGACACAATGCACCTCTAGCAGCTTCCGTTGCACCCCAACCTTTACCATCTTTTTCTTCTGGTTTAATATACCAAGGATCGTTTAATTTAAACTCCCTTAAACACCGTTCAGCTTGACGATATAGTTTAACTATTTCGTGGACTCTTCCTAATTGTCTAACATGAACACTTGCACCTCCCATTTTCTTAAATGTATCCAGAATAAATGGGTCATAATGTTGCCAAGATTCTCCATGATTTCCACCTGCAACTAATTGACGTGCTAGGGGACCTGCTTCCAAACGTCCTAAGTCTTGGTGGAGGACTGCACTAGACCAAGAATATGCCCCATTAAAGTCTTTTTGGTTATTATTAATTGGTGTGGTTGTGCGATCGCTTGGATGCCAATCTTCTGTACCTTCATTATACCAAGAATGGGTTAAATTCTCACGAGCAAATGCTTGATTCATCAAGCTATGAGTATCAGTAAAACTATCATAAACACCGCTTTTCATAATCACAGCAGCGTTACGTCCTTCAATGGTGGGTTTATTGTATTTATCCTCATGGGGAATATAACCCCAAGTCACATATTTACCCACACCAGCACCATATCTATCCAAACCGATATCTAACCCCATTCTCCAATATAAACCCAAGTCAGATTCTCGATGTTTAACATCTTCATTTAACCACTTTTGAAAGTCCTCATAAGATTGAATTTCTTCATATCTTTCTAATGAACAACCTAACCAAACTGGTTCTAACCAATTAGTGCGGAAATATTCCAAAATTGCCCAGGCGCGGGTAATATCAGTTAAAGTTGGGGCGCACATTACTCCACCAGGCACCATATAACTGCTATGACAACAGGTGATATATTAAAAATGTTCCTGAGTAACTTATTTTTAAAGTAATTTTGCTCGGTAATAACATTTTATTTTCATCATTTTAGCTTTGATAAATAAGGGAATATTTAGGGAATGAGTGGACAAGATCAGGGGAATTGCGAGGGTATATATTCCACATCTACACAGGAATATGCAAATACAGACTCAAGCGACTGGTTCGCAGATATGTTTGCAGACTTTGATCCGCAGAACACTACAGACGGTAGCTATAGAGGAACAATGGCGAAAATAAAAGCAACAGAATTACAGTATCAAGCAGTTTTTGAACAGAAGTTAATTGAAGCTAATAGTAATTTAAAAAGGGAGAGAATTAAAGTTAGTATTAAACAAACTGGAAATTCTCTACAATTACGTGCTACGTTACCTTTAAAACCAGGGGATAGTAGTGTAGGTAAGGAAAAAAAACAGTATGATTTATCTCTAGGAATACCCGCAAATTTAGAAGGTTTAAAAACAGCCATTGAGGAAAGTTACGAATTAGGTAAATTAATTGCTCGTCATACTTTCCAATGGAATGAGAAATATTTAGGAATTAAATCAAGAGAGAAACAAGAGATTAAAACCATTGGGGAATTATTAGATACATTTGAGGAGAAATATTATCAAACTCGTCAGAAAACTATTACCAGTGAAAATACTTTTGCTAATTATATATCTGTAATTAAAAGAAACTTAACTCTCCCCCATTTAGCTACAAAAGAAAATTTTGAGGAAGTTATTAATTCATTTCAGGGTAATAAAAAAAATGAATTAATAGCGGTAACTTCCGTTTTTATAAAAACTTTTAATTTAGGATTTCAATTGGATGTAAAACGAGATCATGTCACTCCTGCTTATCGAGAAATACCCGATAATCAAAAAATTATATCTGGTTTTTACCTCTTTGAAAAATTTGCCCTCAACCGCAAAAATACAAACATTACTGATGAAATAGATACTTGGGAAATGTGGCGTTGGGTATATGGAATGTTAGCCACTTATGGGTTAAGACCAAGGGAATTATTTGTAGAACCGGATATTAATTGGTGGATGTCTGCCCAAAATATAGACCATACTTGGAAAGTGAATAAAAATACCAAAACTGGATATAGAGAAGTTATTCCCTTTGTGACTGAATGGATAGAATTATTTGATTTAAAAAATCCCAAACCATTAAATATTTTAAAAAGAAAAGTTGAAAAAATTGCATCTGTACAAAATATTAATTGGATGCGAAGAGATATATCCAGATGGTTTAGAAAAGTGGGAATTGAGTTTCAACCTTATGATTTACGTCATGCTTGTGCAATTCGAGCGCATCTTCAGGGAATAGCGATTAAAGCAGCAGCAGATAATTTAGGTCATACTGTTGATGAACATACAAAGACTTATCAAAGATGGTTTGGGATTGAAAATAGGAAAAAAGCCTTTGGTGAGGTAATTAGTCAAAGGTCGTTAATTGAGTTGCAGAAGAATGAAATTTTGGCGTTAAGGATGGAGAATGAAAGGTTGAAATTGGAGGTGGAAAAGTGGAAATTGTTGGGGAATAAGAATTTTAGATAAGTGGGAACAGCTTTACCAATAGGTTATAAGCTGCTCATGCTCGATTTCTGCCTTCATACTTATCAACCTCAATTTCTACCTTCAATACTCCCCTTCAGAGTTTTCCTCAAGGGAGAAATCAGTTTTGGGATTCGTACTCGTGCAACATCTCCTCAAAATATTGCATATGGCGATCGATTCCACACTCAATCGCTTTCATGAGGTCAGCAATCTTTACTGCATTCTCAGCATAACGAGTTAGCACTGGACGAATGGCATCGTGGAAATGTTCTACTTCTAGTTCTGCATGGAGTGCCAGCCATTTTGGTGGTTTCATTCCTCTGGCATCGAAATAAAACTTGAGAATGATCCGATTGCGTATTGCCACACAGAGTTCTCGCCCGCTCAGAGCTGCAACGGCTTCGTAGAAATTGTCCGTATCGTAGCCGAAGTCATCAAAAAACGATCGCCCATAGTATAAGCTAGCTGGACTTGGTTGAGATGCCGCGATCACAGCATCACTAACTCCAAGATCCTCTAGAAATTCTACGAACATTTCACTATGCCCATCCTGCAAGTCGGTGAATGTGTGGTCTGCTAACGCCATAATTACAGCTTTTTGGTCTGGATCTAAGCAGCTTTTTGCTTTGACAATGCACAACCCAAACCACTGATGCAGCCGATCCCTCCAATGGTGATATTGAAGGAAGGCATATTGCATGATAGACGGGGTAATGACTCCGTCTTTTAGCATATTGAAAAAGCGACTGCGATCGAGTGCTTCATGGCAATAATCGATTGCTTTAGTGCTAATCAACTCCATTTGCGCTTTAGCGATGGGCGGTAATTCAGTTTCTCGATCGAGTCGACTTGAGGTAGAAGCAATTGCCAATCTGCTGGACGAATTGATCATCATATTTTGTTTCTCTCTTCAACACTACTGTATTTCAGCTTAGGAAGCACAAAAGTATATGTCAATAATATTCAAGATAAAGTATTATACTTTTTATATATATAAACGGCTATTATGGAAATCCGGCATCTTCGTTACTTTATTGCTGTTGCTGAAAATCTGAGTTTTAGCCGAGCTGCTGAACAGTTGGGACTCGCTCAACCTCCCCTGACTCAACAAATCCAGGCATTAGAGGCAGAACTTGGAGTACAACTTTTCGATCGCAAAATTCGCCCGATTCAACTCACAAGGGCGGGACAAACGCTTCTGCAAGAAGCTCAAGCACTGCTCACACGGCTAGACTATGCTCTACAACTTTACCCACTGATTGATAAGCGTGGATTACTCCACCGTCGGTCATGAGTCCGCAGTGCTGAGGATTTTTCTTAATCCTGAATACCAATAAATCTCCCTCTTCTGGTGTGTCTGTGGGGGGTGCAATGTTTAATATTTAATTTATGCGAACTGCTTGCAGCAGCGCTTACGCTATCGCTACGGAGCGCTTCGCTATCGCTGATTTTAATGCTATAATTGATTTGTGATTTGAAATGACCAAAAATCTGGGATACAAGCCCCGTCCTTTTAGGACGGCTTTATTTTAAAATTTGGTTATAGTCGCCATAGGGCATTGGGAGACTTTAAACGGACATGGAGGGACGATAAGACCACTTGTGGCGTGTTCCAGTGAAGTGT
>NZ_KE384689.1:27334-30064 GCF_000426925.1 Dolichospermum circinale AWQC310F
TTGTGTATTTTTACGAGCAAATTTAGCTCTGAATTATCTGTGTAATTAATTTGTCATTTTTTGGTGTGTAGTTAATTTGTCATTTTTTCTGATGTTAATAAGTGATCCTAATTTATTTCTAAACTAGGATCACTTATTTTTAATTCAAATTAATTTTGAGATAAATAGGTATCAACAACTTGTTGACGTTCTATTTTCTTTCTTTTCAAAAACTCTAGGGCAGAGTCAAGATTCTGATGATCATAACTAGAGATCATATAAACTTCTCTGGCCTTATGAAATATACCATAATAACCAGTGAGTCCGAGACTTTTGCCATATCTAGTTAGATTGGTACACCATTTCACATACCATTCATCACCAACGGTGTCAAGCTCATGCTTTAACATCAAGATTTTTCTATACTGGTCACCGATCATCTTGATATACTTGATAACTTCATTCTTATCAAGTATGTGATCAACATAATCTTTTTTAACTAAGATATCGTTGATATAAATCTCATAATGCCACTTATTATTATCAAAGTGGAGATTACGGATTCTTCCGACAAATTCTGGGGCTTGATAAAACATGGTGTGGGTCCTCAAAAAAAACACCACTCTTGGCGTTAGCCACCTCACAGATCAACTTTGTATATAGAATTTGAAATATTAAATTAGAATTTAGATAATATCAATCTATTTCTAGATCAATATTATCTAAATTATTTTAATACTTCAAATCTCGGGCAGATCGATAACCTTTCTGCTCATTCAACTTCCAAAGATTAAGTCCAAATCTTAATTCAGATCTAATCTCAGTAAGAGAATGGATCTGCTTACAATTAAATTCAATGATTTGGCCATCATTCAATTCATGGTCAACACCATTAACTCTAAATATGGCCTCACCTATATTTACAGTTCGAGCTATTGGCTGACTATAACTATGATCTCTATGATCATCAATTAGGCCACTACTCTTAATGCCATTGACTTGGCCACCAAACGAAAGTAATCCGATATTACAACCGGGATATACTCTTTGACAAAACCTAAACAACCTCTCATTATAATAAGCTGGAGAGATTTGGCCATTTCTTAAATCACAATGATTGAAAAGCCACATCCGATATCTATCAGTGGCCTTATAACTAACATCTTTAGTCATGAGAGGAACTAAAGATTTTAGATACTCTTTTAATTCATCTAGAGTATCTTTGCGAACTTTGGAGATGATTTTCATGATGGTGCGATGTGGTAAAAAAACACCATTCTTGGCGATAGCCACCCAACAAATTAATTTGAGGTAACTTAAATTAAAAATAAAAACAAATAACCAATGAACTATAATTATAATTGGTTAGTTACTTGTTAAATCTAGTAACATTTTGGACTCTGCTTTCTTTTGATTCACTAAAATCTTTGACCTTTAATTTGATATGGTAAAATAATATTATCTCTCCAGAAACCAACGCCTCTATTTTTAGCGATTCCTACGGAGCGCTTCGCTATCGCGCACTGTCTTATTATTTCTAAAAACAAATCCAATTCTCTATTTGACGTAAAATCATAATATTGAAATGGCAAAAAATAAGCCGACATTCCCGCAGCGCACATAAGTAACTGGACGTTGTTTTCCTGGCTAATTACATCACTAATATATAAATCACACAATGATCTTTCGTAGTCGTCTTCTTGATATTTATAACAATATAAAAAATTATCTTTAGGAATCAAAGAAGTTAAAAATAACTTAGCATTAATTCCCCATCTCCAATGATCTAAAATCCTTGCATCGTCTGAGTTTTCCCAAGGCTTTTTTAATTCCGGCGCATCAATAAATCTCATTCGCGCTTTGATTATTTTATCCTGATAATTAACAGTTAGGCTGTCACCATCATGAATTTTTAAAACATTTACTTTAATCGCTTTCATTATGTTATAATTAAACAATATTAACTATAACATAATTTCTTTTAACGATGATTTATCAAATAACTGTTAATAAATTCACCATTGATATTAAATTCGATTGCGACTCCTTTAATTCGCCGCTTAACATCAGTTCGTGCATCTTGTAATTCTAATTCATCATCCGTGCTTTCTTCAAGTTCAATCAACTTTTGAATAGCTTTCTCTAATTTAATTAGATAATCTATATCTAAATTTTCTTCACCATTCCAAACTGTGTCATTCATGATTTACTCCTTTTAAAAAAGCTCAAAAAAATGGTGAGAGGAATCACTTTCCTCCACCATTTCATTAACACTAAAACAACGACAACTGAGATGGGCTAGAAACATCTGCTACAACATGACATCCATACCATCCCTCACTAACACAAAATAATCCCCAACCACGCGGACGGGGATTATTTCCTAAATAAACCAAACATGGCACTCCTAATCCAAGTGCATAAGCTAAGGATGCCCAAGTTCCCGAACCTTTGCCACAAAAACAACAGCCCTTTTCACTAGATGGAAATAAATCAACAGGACATTGTGAATCTGGGAATGACACCCACAGTCCATTTCTGCATTTAACAGATTCAATTACATGAACAGAACGCAGCGCAAAAGAACTTTTACCTTTTCCAAAATCAGAAGCCTTAGAAACTTCAGCATTTGGAAATACTTTCCTAAAATAGGCATCAACTCCATTGGCGCAACCCACAAACACCCGGCTATTTTTTGGAATCAAACTAGCAGCTTTTCTACATCCACTAGGAACAGATGCCCTAGCACCA
>NZ_KE384689.1:30074-53145 GCF_000426925.1 Dolichospermum circinale AWQC310F
TTAATCCAAAAACTTCATAACTTGAAAAAATCTTTGCAATCATTACTTTATTAACAAAAACAACAACAATTTCAGCGGTAGCAACAGCTTAAAAAAAAGGAGCTTAGATTTCTCTAAACTCCTAATTGATTACATTTCTGTGATATCTTCCGTTACATATTCACCTCCGCTATTTATTGTAAATGTGGGAACTGGCTTTGATTTATTAACATATTTGAGATATTCTCGCCTAACCGATTCCCTACATTTATCATGCAGTATCTCTATACAAGCCTCCTCATCTTCATCTTCCCCTATTGAAGCCCATAAATGAGTATGTAACTCCAAGCTGTTGTAATTCTCTAAATTGAATTTTCTGGTGTAACCTACGGCAATTGTTTTAATGTGCATTTTTTTCCCTTGTAAAAAAAAGCCACTGATTTTCATCAGTGACTATTAACTAAAAAACCGACTTACTCTTTTCCTTCTGGTAATGCAGCAAACTTAACGGGTTCTGGCAACATTAATTTTAATTGCTCATCAAAACCCATACTAGAATCATACTTTTCTATTACTGCATTCATTTTTATTCTTGTTCCCATAAATAATTTAGGGAAATTTTGAGCATCTGGTCTGAGATAATCAGCTACCTTGCAGCAATAGGAACTTTCTTTGGTTTTACCTTCTTTTATTCCCTTAAACTGAATTTGAATTACACACAAAGCTCGCCATTTATCATCTTTTGAACTTGGTTTCAGATTCATTAATCTAGCAAAAGTTAATTCAGCCTCAGAATAATATCTATCCAAAGCTTCTTTTAAACTCCAAAGAGCTACATTCTTGAATCTGATTCTAATTGGAATCTCATGCAGAAAATTATTCTCTTGATCTAAAAACATGATTAAATGCTCAGAAACAGCATCCATCATTTTCTTGTCAATTTCCCCCGCATAACCATCATACCAATCAATCATGGTATTTCTTAACTGAACCGGAACAGCTTCATTGTCCTTGTATTTTAAATAAGGATCAACAAAACCTAGAACAATTATCCTAGCATTTGTTAAGAATAAACCAGTTTCGACTCCACCCGGCAATTCTTTCTCAACTAATTCAGGCTTAATTAACCAACCAGCTTTGCTTAAATTCTTTTCAGGAATAAACAAGCCAGCATTTTCAGAATTGATTACCACACCATAAGGAAACCTTTTAGCGCGTTTACAATTAAATTCTTCGGTCAACAAACTAGGATCGATTTCAAACTCAGAGGTAAAATCTTCATTCATTTCATTAATTCCTTGATTTTCAGTTGAATTAGTTAGCTCGTTTTTACTTTTTGGCATTGTTTTATTCCAAATTAAAAAGTCATAAATTTTGGCGGTAGCATGAGTTTCAAGAATAAATTGCTCTATCCTTGAAACATCACTTTTATAAATCTATTGAGGAATCCATCAATAGATAATTAGAGGTTTGGATTAAATTATTCATTCTTTCTTTCAAACCTGGTTTACCAGGAACTCCAGAGAATGAATAATCAAATACATCACCAGCTTTAATTAAACTGATTGTGGTGATTACTTCAGTCATGTCCAAACCTTTATTACTAATCTGTTTTCGATATTCAAACCACGGAAACAAAGCATTAGTTAAACCGCCATTTAACAGTGCATAACACCAATTGCTTTTGTTGTCTATGAACGTTAACTGTACCCATTCCTGTGCTGCTAAATGTGCAAATGGCTTTGCGAAAATTGCTTCTGAAGACCACAAAATAATTACCTTTAGACTTTCGCCAACTTCGATTAATTCTTTTCCATCTTCTAGATATATTTTACCAAATTTCCGATTAAAGCGATATCTTTTTTCTTCCATTGTTAACCCCAAAAAAAAGTAGATAAACTAACACCACCATTAGAGGTAGCATTAGTTTAAAGATTTAGTCGTTTAAGTAAACAGACAAACCTGGATCAAGATATAATGATTTCTCTCTCCTTGATTTGTATTGTGCTTTTAGACTGATAAGCATTGAATTACTTGATAATTTCGACTGTTCTTTTTCAAGTTGCTGAATTTCATTTTTCAGTGATTCAATTTTTGATTCTATTTCAGCGATCGCATTAAAATTCTTCCTGATTAATTCCGCTGATATCCTCTGAATATCCTCATCTAATTTTGACAACACAAGATCATCATTGTTATTGGAGAATTTCTTTTTCATATTCAAAACTATTCTGCCATTATCGTTATGGTAAATAATTCTGTTTTTTGATTCTGGTGCGATCGCTAATGCTTCTTGAATAGCATCTGGCATGATTTCCTCAATCTTTAACTGCATTTGACTAATCATTGCCCGTAAATTCAGTAATTCATCAAGATTTTTACTCATGTTTAACTCCTAAAAAAAACAGAGGAATCAATTAAATCCCTCTGTTATTGTTTATTTCAAAATCATTGCTAAAGTTTCGTAATCAAAACTCATTAATCCTCTAACACTTTGTTGAAACAGCTTAAACTTTTCCAAAGAATAACTTGAATCAACAAAACCTGTGATTTCGAGAAATTGATAATAATCCATTGCATCATAAGCATGAGACAATTTATCCAAAAACTCTTTCATACATACCCCCAATAAAAAGCTACCACTCAAGGCGGTAGCAATGTTTAATTATTTGGTCAAAAACTTAATAAGCTGGCAATTTTTAACCCCTTTCTCTCATGACAAGAGTTCCCGGATAACCAGGAACTCATATCATAATTTCTAAACGTCCAACAATTCTTGAACTGACTGAATCATCTTAATCGCCATTAAAATGGATTCATAAGCCATATTCAATCTCTCGCTTTCAGAAAATTTATCATTCGTATCAACCAAACAACTCAGATGAAACTTAGCAGTAGGTAATCTATTCATCGGCTTCATGTAACCTTCCCGCGAACTGCTTATGAACTTCCCGTGACCTTCCCGTGACCTTCCCGTGAATGTTCCCGTGAACCTCCCGTGAACCTCCCGTGAATCTCCCGTGAATAAATCCATAATAAAAAACTCCCATGAAATATGGGAGTGTCATTATGACGATATTCGTACCAAAAACGTCATTATGACTCTTGTACTTTCTCCTTAGTAATGATAATTTGGTGAATAGCTCCAAAGTGCATTCTCACGGATTCACTAGGATTAATGTAGCGTTTGGATTCTTCCTTAGCTAAATACTTCCCTAGCGTTTCTTCTGGATACCCGGAAATGCGAGCGGCGAATTTTTTCCCATAAAGAGCTACAAATTCTTTAGGGTGCATGGGGATGATATTTATTTGAGATGAGCGTATCATTAAAAAACCTCCTACAAGGCAAATTTGTATGGGACGGTCGCGCTCTGAATTGCTCTAACAATTCAGAGCTTTTTTTATGTAAGTCAATTATAATATAAATAGTTGTCAAAAGTTTCAAACTCTTCACAAAAATAAGGACAAAAAAATGAAAACTAAAGTTGCTCGTATTACAACGGTTACAACTGAGGAATTAGCGAAGAGAATTAAAGAATTAGCAAATGATCAACAAAGAAGTGTATCCCAGACGGTAGAGATTATTCTTATGGAAACCATAAAAAATATAGACAATAATTCTGGGTTTAAAAAATGGTAGAAAAAATACAGAATATTTTGATCCAATTTAGTTAAAATAATAATTACGTTTTCAGGTATTAATTAATGTTAGGTTTAGATTTACTAATTAAAAATGCTAAAAGATGGTCTTTGATCAAACATCTTGAACCATCTCTTAGAACGGAATTAATGAACCTCAGTGACGAGGAGTTTGACCTTAGAATCAAGACGTGTCAAATGGTTCAACTAAATAAATAATTCTATTTCTATAATTTCACCATTAGAAACGGATACCGATTTAATCAACTCTTTATAGATTTCACACTTGTCTTTCCAGGGTATGTTCTGCCAAAAGTCTAAATCTGAGAAACTGCTGATTAAAGTCTTTTTCAATTCTTGACTAATTTCCTGTTGTACCGTTTGCAAGGATTTTAGTCTTTGAATTTCCAATAAAGTAGATGCGATCGCTCCGTCAATAATTGGCGATTTAGGTAATTGTCTCAAGGATCTTAATTGGCGTTCTTGATCCGCTATTAAAGGATTATCTTGATTCCTAGGTCGCGCTTCGCTATCAGATATAATTTCACTCTCTGTAAATGAAATTACATCTAAATATCTTTGATGTAATACGCTGTCAACATGGTAAATAATATTATCAAGATAGGTCGTAAATTTGTTCTCACAAAATAAGCTCCCTGATACTTCATGTTGTTTACACCTAACTCTAATCTTGCTGCCACGCTTTTTAATAAAGCACTTATACCCACAATCAGCGCAAATAATCTGGCCTGACAACGGATAACGCTCTTTATCTTTCTTATCATTGCCATAGCAGTGCTTTATTTTATTTGTCTCTAGGATCTTGAGAATTTTATGGTATTCAAGATTAGAGATCAGCGGGGTATGAGTGTTTTCACAAATTGTCCATTTTTCAGGACGATCAATATTTCCTCTAGATCCATAAACAGTATGTCCTCTTAGACACGGGTTTAACAACCAGTATCTCAATCCAGATGGAGTTATTTTAATTTCGTGTTCCAACAAATACTGGCTTAAACTTCTCAATGTTCCATTGTTGAGGAAAAATTTAATCGCTTGCTGTGCGATCGCCCATTTTGAGGTATTATTAAATTCTTCTAAATCTGGTTCGTATTTCTCGTTCACCCTGGCATATCCGAACGGCGGCCTGGGTGACGCTTTTTTCATAAGTCTAAAATATTCCATGCCGTTATTGATCCGTTCGGACAACATTCTTGATTCTAATTCTGCTAATCCGGCCATTTGATTAATGGAGTACCAACCATAAGCCGAGCTTGGATCTACTGGTGAATCAAGTACATTGATCTTAATGTTCAATTTCTGAAGTGCTTCGATAGTTTGATGAATGCCAATCACACTGCGGCCTAGCCTATCAATTCTGGTAATGATCAATTCTGAAACTCGGCCTTCATTGCACAAGGCTATCATTTTCTTAAATTCCTTTCTGGTAAAAGATTTTCCAGATTCTACATCACAGAAAATAACCGTTGCTCCGGCAGACTTGATTCTATGGGTTTGCTGATCTAAAGCGCTGCTGTCTTGTGCCTGTTCTCGCGTTGACACTCTGGTATAACCGATTTTCATAAACAATTCACAGAAAATAATCTCTACAATGTACCACAGAATAAAACTTCGTGGAGTCAGCTTTAGGGTCGCAACCTACGATCATGATGCGTTGACCCATTTCAGCCATAGCTGCGAGGGTGTTTTGAGAAGTGGTAGATTTACCGATACCGCCCTTGCCGTAGAAAGCTATCTGTCTAATATTTGCGTCAGTAGTCATTGTTCGTGTTTTCCTAGAATTGGTTGATTTCGTGTTTTTCGTCTGTCGGTTCTCACGGCCAAGTTCTACGGCGGTGAGCGTGTGTAGAACGTCGCTACGGGGGCGATCGCTCTACAAAAAATCTGGTGGTGTTCATAGTATTTATTGGGTTGTAGGGATTTTTGTTAGTTGTCCGTTGTCCGTTGTCCTTTGTTAGTTGTTAGTTGTCCTTTGTCCGTTGTTTTGCTACTGACCACTGACTAATGACTACTGACCACTGACTAATGACTAATTTCTAAACTGCTTCGACAATAATTTCTTTGCTGATGCGATCGCGTAATCTCGCTTCAATGGCAATCTTTAAAGTAGCGGTACTGCTAGAACATGAACCGCAAGCACCTTGAAGAATTACCTTAACTTTATCACCTTCGACATCATAAAGTTCTACATCTCCCCCGTCGGCGATTAACACGGGTCGGACTTCTTCATCTAATACTTTTTGAATCAGGGCAATTTTTTGGACTGTAGTTAATGGTTTTTGTTGCTCTGCAATAAACTTTGAATTAGGAATTTCTGTTTTAGTTTTCGCGCCGTAGATGTTGAGATTTTGTTGGGCGGCTTCCTGCTTTACTTCTCTGATTATATCATCTATCTTCGTTAAACAAGAACCGCATCCGCCACCAGCTTTTACATAATTTGTTACTTGTTCGGCACTGAAGAGATTATTTTGGGCGACTGCTTTTTTAATCTTAGCATCAGTTATTCCGAAACAACTACAGATGAGGACACCTTCTTCATCGTCATGTGCCTCTAGAGGAATACCACGATAATTATAAATGGCAGCTTCTAAAGCCTCTTGACCCATAACAGAACAGTGCATCTTTGCTTCAGGTAAACCACCTAAATAATCAGCGATTTCCTTATTTGTTACTCCCAAAGCTTCATCTAAAGTTAAACCTTTAATCATTTCAGTTAAAGCACTAGAAGAAGCGATCGCACTAGTACAACCAAAAGTTTGAAAACGTGCATCAAGAATTTTATCTGTTGCTTCTTCAACTTTCAAATGTAATCTTAAAGCATCACCACAAGCAATACTTCCCACTTCACCAGTTGCCACTTTCACGCCAGCTTCACCGGTTTCTTCAATTGCACCTTGATTTTTAGGATCGTAAAATAACTCTAATACTTTATCAGTGTAGTCCCACATAATTGATTTTGGATTTTAGATTTTGGATTTTGGATTGATGATTGGTAATTTGTGATTGGTCAGCAGTCAGTTTTTACTTACTACTGACCACTGATTTTGGATTTTAGATTTTAGATTTTGGATTGATGATTGGTAATTTGTGATTGGTCAGCAGTCAGTTTTTACTACTGACCACTGACTAATGACTACTGACCATTGACTGTTGTTGTAACCAATCGGCATTATCATTTTTGAAGGGAGATAAAGCCCGTAGACGGTCAACAATTTCCGGCATGACTGCAATTACTTGATTAATTTCTGCTTCCGTAGTATAACGAGAAAGACTAAAGCGAATTGAGCCATGTAAAGTAGTGTAGGGTAAACCCATAGCTCGTAAAACATGAGAAGGTTCAAGAGAACCAGAAGTACAAGCAGAACCAGAAGAAGCGCAAATACCGTACTTATTTAAAGAAAGCAAAATTGCTTCACCTTCAATATATTTGAACCCGATATTTGTAGTATTTGGTAATCTATTTTTAATATCACCATTTACTTGACAATCAGGAATTTTAGCCAGAAGAGATTGTTCTAAATAATCGCGTAACTTTCTTTCTTTCTGAGTTGCTTCTGCTAAATATGATAATTCCAATTCCGCAGCTTTTCCTAAAGCAATAATTCCGGGAACATTCTCTGTACCTGCCCTACGTCCTCGTTCTTGATGTCCACCAACTAAGAAAGGACGGAAACGAACCCCACGTCTAACATACAAAGCACCAATACCTTTAGGAGCATGAATTTTGTGACCAGATATAGTTAACATATCTATGGTGCTGGTCTTCATATTTAAGGGTATTTTACCTACCGCTTGCACTGCATCAACGTGAAAGATAGCTCCATATTCTTTAACTCTAACACCAATTTCTTCAATGGGAAAAATTGTGCCGGTTTCATTATTGGCATACATTACTGTTACTAAAGCAGTGTTACCAGTTAAAGAAGCTTCTAACTCATTCAAGTCTATTTGTCCTTGAGAATTAACTGACAAATGGGTAACTTGATAACCTTTAGATTCTAATTGTTTACAAACATTTAAAACCGCAGGATGTTCTACTTGAGAAGTGATGATATGACGTTTTTCTGGTTGAGCTAATAACGCCGCATGAATAGCAGCATTATCACCTTCAGTTCCGCAACTGGTAAAAACAATTTCCGATTCTTCGGCTCCGAGTAAAGCAGCAATTTGTTCTCTGGCTGTTTTTACAGCTTTTCCCAATTGTCCACCAAAAGTGTGCATACTGGAAGGATTAGCATAATAATCCGTCAAATAAGGCATCATAGCCTCAACAACTTGAGGATCTATTTTAGTGGTGGCATTATTATCAAGATAAATGCAATTATTTTGCATGGTTTCCATATAAAGATTATGAGTAATTAGCTAGAATTATTAACTGGTAATTGGTAATTGGTAATAGGTAATTGGGGAAAATATTACCTATTACCTATCACCCATCAAATCACCTATATAATTACTTGGCCTTGATGCTTTTGCAACTGTTGGGAAAACTTCTGAGAATAAAAGCTATACCAACGTTCCCAGTAGTCTTGTTTATTGGTTAATTTTGCTAAAACACGGTGGTAATAAGCAAACCAATTTTCCCAATAATCACTAGATTGTTGAACACAACCATCAGCAGTCGGACAAGTAGCCTTACATTGAGGTACAGTGTGAATACTACCAGCGCAATTTGTGCAAAGTTGAGAATCAATCCAATAATTACCATCAACTTCTTGAATTGCACCAGTAGGACAAACAGGTAAACACAACTTGCAAGAAATACACTGGCTAGTAATTTTGTAAGCCATGATTATTTACCTTTGTGTAAATTGGTGAAGAGGTAAAAGGTAATAGATGATTAGGTGTTGAGAAAGAGGTGATTGAAAATTATTACCCATTACCTATTACCTATTACCCATTAACCTGAACATATTGCTCGTAAAATTCTAAAGCAACCTTTTCAATTACGTCATAGGCTTCAACAGCTTTTATTCCTGCTGCTTCTAATTTTTCTTTAGGACAGTTGCCTATTTTCGATACCAAGACTGCTTTACAATCTGCGATCGCTTTCATTATATTATCTGCGGTAGCTGCTTCGCTGTAACCACCTTGACAATATTGATCAATCTTGCGGTGACTAACAAAACGAACTTCATTTCCATCAACTTCATAAACTTGAAATTCTTTGGCGTGTCCGAAGTGTTGGTTAACTAATCCACCGCCTTTTGTGGCTACTGCAACCAAGATTTTAGGATTATTAGCAGATTTTTTGCCAGTCAATACTTTATCTTTTGCGGCCTTAATTTCTTCTCTAAATTTCTCAATACCTTCGTGAACTTCTTGGCGAGTTTCAAAGTTATATTCTGGAGTCATTTCCATGAACTTATCTTTGGTAAATTCCTGACTCCGATCTTCTCCTAATAATCCTACCGCATCGGCTCGACACTGACGACAGTGGCGCATCATTTTCATGTTACCAGAACAATTATCTTGGACTTCTTTCAGTTCTTTTCCTGTTGGTCCACGTTGACCAGTTAAACCGAAATGTGTACCATGTTCTGGTGCAGAAATTAGCGGCATAATGTTATGTAAAAACGCGCCTCTCTCCCGAATAGCTTGATTAACTTCTACCAAATTTCGGTCATTAATTCCCGGAATCATCACAGAATTAACTTTACATAAGATATCAGCTTCTTTGAGAGCTTGTAATCCTTCTAATTGTTTTTCTAGAAGAATTTTTGCTCCTTCCACACCTCTGTAACGCTTGCGTTTATAGTGAACCCAAGAATAGATTTGTGCGCCTATTTCGGGGTCAATGGTATTAAGAGTAATGGTAACGTGATCTATATTTAATTGTTTAATGCGATCAATATATTCTGTCAGCATCAAACCGTTAGTAGATAAGCACAATTTAATATCTGGGGCTTTGTCTGCAATTAATTCAAAAGTACGAAAAGTTTTTTCTGGATTAGCCAAAGGATCACCAGGTCCTGCTACTCCCAATACGGTCATTTGCGGAATTTTACCCGCAATTACTAACACTTTATGGGCAGCTTCTTCTGGTGTGAGCAGTTCACTCACTACCCCCGGACGACTTTCGTTAGCACAATCATACTTGCGGTTACAATAGTTACATTGAATATTGCAAGCAGGGGCAACGGCAACGTGCATCCTTGCATAATGATGATGAGCTTCTTCGCTATAACAGGGGTGTTTAGCAATGCGTTCTCTAAGTTTTTCGTCCATTTCTGGAGTTGTGCTGCTGTCGCAACCGCAATTACCAGATTTAGCGGGGATGATAATAGAATCCTGATCTCGCAGACCGTCGGAGGTGAGAATGTTGGTAGCAGATAGTGTCATTGAATTTCGCTGTTTGCGGTGGACTTGAGAGCCACTGTGGGAGATGCTGTTACTACTGCCAATGTCTAAATTATAGACATGGTGCTAATCTCATCCCTCCACTCACTTTTGACTATTAACTTTGTTTTGTTAAGGAGCGTTAAGTGATTGGCGATAAATGATTTATAGCAGCCCTTTTTTTTGTCCCCCTTGGTTGACAAAGGATAGAACTTATTAGATTTATTATGTTTGTACTCAAATCCTTAAATCCTTGTATTGCAACGATACAAAAATTAAAAAAGATTTTTTTGGGTTGGGGTGCAAGTATTTATAGTCAGGGGTACGAGTATTTATAGTTAGGGGTTCAGGATTTCTTTGTACTCATCTCCAACTCAATATCTGTAAGGATTTCAGCCGGATTTTTATCGGGTTTTCTTGATATTCGACTGTACTCAACTTTCCCACAACATCCGGTTTTTACTTCACCAAACACCCTCCCTTGATCAAGCAGAGGGGACTAAATTCCGCTTTCCCCGAAAAGCATTGGGGGATTAAGATTTAGAGTACCTGACAAGGCTGAGATTTGCCGTATGTATACAGCCTATCATTTTTTTCTCTAGAAATGCAATTTATATTTTTTTAATTTTTCGATGATTTGTGATGTAAATTGTAGTTACATCTCTTGCTGGATCAGGAATTTGGACTTAATAAGACATCTATCTTAATGCAGATTATTTGCAAAAGATTTAATTTTTTGATCATTATTTATTTGTCATTTTCGATAATTTGGTTAGCCATAAACTTTCCATGATTAACAAAGTATATCTATCATAAACAAATCAAATTAGGAAAAAGTGATTAAAGTCGTCGTTCGCGGATGTTTGAAAAGTCGTAAAGTTTACCTTTAGCGAAAGTGTAGGGTGAGAGGCTTTGAAACAACGTCTTAAAGAACCTAATAGTAGACGCAAAGCGACAAAGCAGCAAAGTTAGAAATTTTTAATTTGATACTTTGACTCCTTTGCAAGCTCAGGGCAAGCTATTCCTCTAAAGCCCCTCATTTTACCACCTTCTGCTATACTTGTAAAAGTGATGTTCTTGTAGCTATTACACAATCGTAAAATCTACATTTACAAGATTGCTGGATAAAATATTAGTTCTATTTAATAGAGGGTAAACTAGTTAATGAAAGAACATTTTAAAATCGCCTTACGGAAAGCATCAAGTCAGGGGCTAATAGTGTTACTTCCTATTTTGGGAAGTTTCCTATTTTTAACTAGTGCCAGAGCAGATTTTAATGGTAATTTGACGATTAATGTGGTAGGAGTAAAAAACCAATCTGGGAAAATTTGTGCTAGTCTTTTTTCTGGAAGTCAAGGATTTCCTAGTGATAGTGAAAAAGCCGTAAAATCTGAATGTATCAAGATCACAGAAAATCCTCAAAAACTGACTTTTAAGAACTTAAAACCAGGGAATTATGCCGTTGCTTTAATTCATGATGCTAATGAAGATGGTATGATGAACACTAATTCTTTTGGTATTCCCATAGAAGGTTTTGGGTTTTCTAACAATCCAGCAATTCTGACAGGTCCACCCAAATTTAATCAAGCGGCTGTTTTCGTAGCAGGTTCAAATACTGATATTGAGATCAAATTGCAATATCTTTTAGGTCGTTGATTTATGTTGATTTAAATATTGATCTCTTGATTATTTTGGCATAATTTTGTATTTTTTGGACAAAATACTACTATGATATAGTAGTTCCCATGCTTGTGAGGTACAAAGTTTTTTAGTTTTAGGGAACTCTGAACAGGGAATAAATTGGTGTGTACTTCATGAGACTGGGGAACGCTATAAGTAGAAAGTAACTTGTGTAAACTCTTATGCAGCAACGAAAAATTTTGACTTGGCGATTATTTTACCTGGGACTATGTTGTTCTCTGATAACAGGAATTTATGCTTGCAATAATCAAGTAAATTCTGGTATAAATCTGGAAAAGTTTAAGATTGGTGCTAATGTGACACCAATTCAGAAAATCAGCCAAAAAAATCAGGATACTACAATTTATATTCAAGGTACAGTAGAAAAAACCGCTCCTTTAATCAAAAAGAAAGCATATCAAATTAATGATTCAACTGGTAAAATCTGGATTATCACTAATCAAGGAAATTTTCGAGTTGGAGAAAATGTAGTATTAAAAGGTAATGTCCAGTACAAAAAAATTTCTTTAGCAGGGAAAGAATACGGAGGAATTTATTTAGAGGTAAAGTAATTTATGAACGGTCAATTAGTTAATGTAGCCGTTGCTATTCTCTATCGAGAGAATAAGTTTTTAATGCAATTACGGGATAATATTCCTAATATTATAGCTCCTGGATGTTGGGCTTTATTTGGTGGACATATCGAAGCTGGAGAAACTCCAGAAATAGCAGTTCAACGAGAAGTTTTGGAAGAAATTGGTTATGAATTAACTGCTTTTTCTCAATTCGGAATTTATAGCGATCAAAAAGCTGTCCGTTATGTCTTTCAAGCACCCTTGTTAGTACCATTAAATGAACTTGTACTTTCTGAAGGTTGGGATTTAGATTTGTTAACAGCAGAAGATATCCAGCAAGGGGAATATTTTTCTCAAAAAGCAGGAGAAATCAGACCTTTAGCAACTTTACCTCAAAAAATCATGTTAGATTTTATCAAAACGCTATAAAATGATAGTATGACCTATATTACTTAGGTAATCAAAAGCTTTGAAAATGAAAATTTCTAATTGCTTTTCCCAGAACTTAGATTATTACTTAGATTTTTAATAAATCCATGGAATCACAACCAGAGAAAAAACTAGCAAATTTACCGAAATGGTTAAATATAGGATTAGCATTTCCTATAATTATTCTTAATGGATGGTTATTAATTCAATTTATTAACTATTTTCAACCTTTAGTTAGTATTATTTCTATCGCTATTCTCCTAGCTTTTGTTTTAGATTATCCGATTAAACTTCTCCAAAAACGTGGAGTACCTCGTATTTTAGCTGTTGTAGTAGTATTGCTATTATCTATTATAATTTTAGGTGCAATTGGGGTTATTTTATTACCACTTATTCTGGAGCAATTGAATGAATTAGCTAATCTTCTTCCCTATTGGATTCAATCTGGAATTCAACAAGTAGAAGATCTACAAAATTGGGCATCTAAACAAAAATTACCAGTAAATTTAAGTGGTTTGGCTGCTGAATTTTTAGGTAAAATATCTGCTCAACTTCAGTCTTTTACTGGAAAAATTTTAGGTTTTGCTTTGGACACTATCGGAAATTTATTTAATTTAATCATCACCATAGTCTTGACTATTTATCTAGTTTTGAACGGTGAAAGTTTATGGGATGGAATTTATCTCTGGTTTCCTGCACATATTACTAGGAAAGTTAGGGAATTACTACGAGAAGATTTTAATAATTATTTCATAGGTCAAGCTACATTAGGTGCTATTTTAGCTATGACTATAACACTCGCATTTGTATTGTTGCGTGTGCCTTTATCATTACTTTTTGGCTTAGGAATTGGTTTATTTTCTCTATTTCCTTTTGGAACAGGTATTGGTATTGGTATTGTTAGTTTATTAGTGTCCTTAAAAGACTTTGGTTTAGGTTTAGAAGTTGCAGCTATAGGTGTAGCTATTGACCAAATTAATTCTAATATTGTTGCTCCACGCATTTTAGGAAATCTAACTGGTTTAAATCCTGTATGGGTGGTAATTTCTTTATTGATAGGAGCAAAATTAGGAGGTGTGGTGGGTTTATTAGTTGCTATTCCTCTAGCTAGTTTTATTAAAGATATTGCTGATAATTGGCGCAATGGTGAATTTAAGAAAACCTCTGTTAATGTTGATATTGAATAAAGAATCATAAATTATGGAAAATCTGATGTATTGGTTTGGTGGATATTTATAAAAAATTCTGCCATATTAACTGCATATCTTATTTTTCAGATCTTATTTTTTATAAATGGGATGTAGTTGAAGATGCAAAAAAACAAGAAACTGATTACAATACTCAAGATCAAATCTCATTTCTTTGTCTAAGTATCATGGAAAACTTTGTTTTTTATAATCCTGTGAAAATCCTGTTTGGTAAAGGTCAAATTGCTAACATTGGTACAGAAATTCCCCCAGATGCTAAAATCCTGATTACCTACGGCGGGGGTAGTATTAAAGCCAATGGTGTTTATGATCAGGTAAAATCAGCATTAGCGGGACGGAATGTATTTGAGTTTGGCGGTATTGAACCTAACCCCCACTTAGAAACTTTAATGCAAGCCGTTGAATTAATACGCAAAGAAGGTATTGATTTTCTCCTCGCAGTGGGTGGTGGTTCTGTCGCGGACGGAACTAAATTTATCGCTGCTGCTGTTCCCTTTATAGGCGACCCTTGGGATATTTTAGCAAAGGGTGCGCCCGTAACTGCGGCTTTACCAATGGGGGTGGTGTTGACCTTACCGGCGACCGGTTCGGAAATGAATACAAACGCGGTTATTACCAAGTGGGAAACTCAAGAAAAGTTATATTTCGCCAGTCCTTTAGTATTTCCGAAATTTTCAGTTCTTGACCCAGAAACTACTTTTTCCCTTCCTCCTAGACAAGTTGGTAATGGTATTGTTGATGCTTTTACTCATGTCATGGAACAATATTTAACCTATCCGGTTAATGCTCCATTACAAGACCGCATGGCTGAATCAATTTTGAAAACTTTGATTTCAGAAGGACCAAAAACCTTAGCAAACCCTACAGACTATGATACTAGAGCAAATTTAGTTTGGTCAGCAACAATGGCCTTAAATGGGTTAATTGCGGCTGGTGTTCCCCAAGATTGGACTACTCATATGATAGGTCATGAATTGACAGCTTTACATGGCTTAGATCATGCTCAAACTTTAGCGGTTGTGTTACCTAGCACTTTAACAATTAGACGCGATCGCAAATGGCAAAAACTTCTACAATATGCAGATAGAGTCTGGGATCTTGTCGGTGGTTCAGAAGAGGAACGGGTGAATACAGCAATTAGTAAAACTCGTGATTTCTTTGAATCAGTTGGGGTACATACTCACCTATCTGATTATGGTGTGGGGTTAGCAACTATTCCCGCAGTTATTAAGAATTTAGAAAAACATGGGATGACAGCTTTGGGAGAAAATAAAGATGTTAATTTGGAAGTTGTTGAGCAAATTTTAGCTCTTTGTGCTTAGAAATTAAAGTGGTAGGGTAACGATAAATATTGCTTGATTTAGGGTGAAAGGGAAAGAGGAAAATAAGCATAAAAAAATATTTACTCTTTACCCTTTAACCCTTTCCATAACTACCAGAAACCTGCGAGTGAATATATTGATGGTCAAATTTTGTTTACCGTCCACAGCAACTTGAGGTATTTGATGAATCAGATATGTTAATTCCTGTACCGTCTTTTGCAGGTGATTTAAAATTGACAGTTGGAGATTTGTTTGCTTGGTTGTTAGAGTGAAAATGAGTTAAGATTCTTCACTAGTTAATGAGTAGTTTACCAAGATGCTGTAAAATATAATATATATTATATAATAAAGTTTTGCTAGTTTTGGTTTGAATTTATGAGAGTTAAGCGTCTAAAAATGCAATCTTTTCGCGGAATTGGTGATTTAACAATAGATTTTGATGAAAAAGAACCAACAGTATTTATTGGTATTAATGGTGTAGGTAAATCAAGTATTCTTGATTGTTTAGCCATTCTATTATCACGTTTTTCTAGTGCAATTCAACACTCGACGGCTTCAGGAAGATTGTTTACAGAAGACGACATAAAAAATGACAAACATGAAACTCATAATGAGATAATAACTGATTTTGAATCTCAGGAATTTACTTGGTCTTTAACTAAAGTTAAAAAAGGACGTATTAAAGATACAAGTACAAATTTATCTGAAATCAACAAGATTACTGAAAATATTAAGCACCAATTATCTTTATCTAAAGAATATAATCTCCCTGTTATCCTTTATTACTCAACTAATCGTGCGGTTCTTGATATTCCATTAAAGATAAAAAAACAACATTCATTTGAACAAATAGATACTTATGAAAATGCAATTAGCGGTACGGGAAGTGACTTTAGAATCTTCTTTGAATGGTTTAGAAAACAGGAAGATTTAGAAAATGAATTACGTCTAGAAAATAGTCCTAATTATCAAGATAAACAATTAGAAGCAGTAAGAGAAGCTATTTCTTCCTTAATTCCCAATTTTAATAAATTGCGTGTCCGTCGTTCTCCTTTAAGAATGACATTACAAAAAGATGGAGAAGAATTAATAGTTAATCAATTATCAGATGGTGAAAAATGTTTATTAGCAATGGTGGGAGATTTAGCAAGAAGATTAGCTATTGCTAACCCTGGTTTAGAAAATCCTCTTGATGGTTTCGGAGTAGTTTTAATTGATGAAATTGAATTACATTTACATCCAAAATGGCAAAGAGAAATTATCCCAGCTTTAACTAAAACATTTCCTCATTGTCAATTTATAGTTACTACTCATTCCCCTCAAGTAATTAGTCAAATTAAACCTCAAGGAATTTATATTTTAGAAAAAACAGATACAGATATAATTGCTAAACGTCCTGAAAGTTCCTATGGTAGAGATAGTAATCAAATATTAGAAGATTTAATGGATGTTCCTGAACGTCCACAGGAAATAAAACAAGAACTTTTAAAATTATTTCGTTTAATTGATGAAGGAAACTTAGAAACTGCTAAAGAATTGAGAAAAGAGTTAGCTAAAAAAATTGGTGAAGATGAAGCACAGTTTGTCAAAGCTGATATTTTAATTACGAGAAAAGGACTTTTACGTAAATGAAATATATTCAAAAAAGTGCAGAACCAACTAGTTTATCTACATGGAAAATCAAGCAAGGTGCTAAAATTCCTACTTGGAAAAGTTTTGGAAGAACTGTAGTTAAAGGTCAGCTTTTAGAAACTTTATTAAAAGAACAAGGTTATATTTGTTGTTATTGTGGTGTTTCTATAAATAAAGGAAGTTGTCATATTGAACATTTTAAACCTCAAGGTACAGATGAAACTGTGAGATTTGATTATTTTAATCTTATAGTTTCCTGTCAAGGAGAAGATGATAATAAACCCCGTGTTCCTATACATTGTGGACATCAAAAAGATAATTGGTATGATGAAAAGTTGTTAGTTTCACCGTTAATAGCAAATTGTGCAGGGTTTTTTAAATATTCTGCTGCTGGTGAAATTTTACCGACAGAAGAAACTAGTAAAAAAGTTGCTGCTGAAACAACAATAGAAAAATTAGCTTTGAATATTCCCAAGTTACAAAGAATGCGTAAAGCTGCAATTGATGCAGAATTAGAATTATTAGCAGATGATGATTTTAATGAAGAGGAAATCAGGAATATTATTAAGAATTATTTAGAATTGAATAATGATGGAAAATATCAACAATTTTGTGCTACCATTGTTTATGTTTTGGAAAATTATTACTGTAATTAAATTAATCCAGATTAAAACATATTTCGTGGACAATAAGCAGTATAATAATATAAAGATATTAAGTAAGGAGTTTATATATTTCATGCCAACTATTAAACAAAGATTTACTGTAATTATTGAAAAAGAAGACAATGGGTATGTTTCCCTTTGTCCAGAATTAGATATTGCTAGTCAAGGAGATAGCATTGAGGAAGCAAAAGATAATTTAAAAGAAGCAATTGAATTATTTTTAGAATTTGCTTCACCTTCAGAAATAAAAAATCGTCTCAAAAGCGAAATTTTTATCACTAATTTGGAGGTTTCTGTTGGGTAAGTTACGCTTACTATCAGGTAAATAAATCTGCAAAATTTTACAAGACAATGGCTTTACAGAAGTTAGACAAAAAGGAAGTCATATTGTCATGCAAAAAGCAATAGAAGACTCTACTTTGACTGCTATTTTACCTAATCACTCATCTGTTAAACTGGGTACATTAATGTCACATTATTCGACAATCTCAACTACCTCGTTCTCTATTTGAATAATAATTTTATCTCCAATCTCCAATCTCAAATCACTATGACACAACAACCAATACAAGTAATTGGCGGCGGACTTGCAGGAACAGAAGCAGCATGGCAAATAGCCCAAGCGGGCGTGCCTGTAATTCTTCATGAGATGCGCCCTAAACGCTTCAGCCCTGCCCATCATACCGAAAATTTAGCCGAATTGGTCTGTAGTAACTCCTTTGGGGCTATGGCCAGCGATCGCGCTGCTGGTCTATTACACGCAGAATTACGGCAACTCGGTTCTATTGTCATCTCTAAAGCAGATGAACACGCAGTCCCCGCTGGTGGGGCTTTGGCGGTGGACAGAGGACAATTTGGGGAAGATTTGACCAAAACCCTAGCCAATCACCCTTTAATTGATTTTCGACGGGGGGAAGTTACAGCCATTCCCGAAGGTATTGTCGTTTTAGCTTCAGGACCCTTAACCAGTCCCGATTTAGCCGCAGATTTACAACGATTTACGGGGATGGAATACCTCAACTTTTTTGATGCTGCAAGTCCCATTATTGCGGGAGATTCTATCAATAAAGATATTGTATTTATGGCTTCTCGCTATGACAAAGGTGAAGCAGCTTATCTAAATTGTCCCATGAATAAAGAGCAGTATTTACAATTTAGAGAAGCACTTTGTCAAGCCGAACAAACAGAATTAAAAGACTTTGAAAGAGAAACAGCGAAATTTTTTGAAGCTTGTTTACCAATTGAAGAAATGGCAAAAAGAGGGGAAGATACCATGCGTTATGGACCTCTCAAACCAGTGGGTTTATCTGACCCTCGTACTGGAGAACGTAATTATGCGGTAATTCAATTGCGACAAGAAGATAAAGCTGGTCAACTTTGGAATATGGTAGGATTTCAAACTAATTTGCGTTGGGGTGAACAAAAACGAGTATTTCAAATGATACCTGGGTTAGAAACAGCCGAATTTGTCAGATTAGGAGTAATGCACCGCAATACTTTTTTAAATGCACCTCAGTTAATGTTAGCAACTTTGCAATTTAAACAACGTCCCACCTTATTAGCTGCGGGACAATTAATCGGAACAGAAGGTTACACTGCTGCATCTGCGGGGGGTTGGTTAGCGGGAACAAATGCTGCGAGATTAGCTTTAGGAAAAGAACCGTTAATTTTACCAGTGACAACCATGATGGGGGCATTATTTGAGTTTATCAGATCCGCTGCACCAAAACATTTTCAACCCATGGCTCCTAACTTTGGAATTGTCCCAGATTTGGGTGTAAAAATCAAGAGTAAACCAGAAAAATATGGACGCTACCGGGATAGATCCTTAGCGGATTTAGCAACTTGGAAAAGGGAAAATTTACCCATTTTAACTGAAGAGGAAAAATATAGATAATTTGCATAGCTAAAATTTTTCAAACTCTTGTGGGGTAGACTTACTTCTATTGTGGGCTGGGCTTCTAGCCCGCCACAATAATAAAATTATTAACATTAATCCTTCTGTTTTAACATCACCAAACCATGAATACCTACTGCTGTAATTACACCTCCTAATAATCCCCAAGTAGCATCTGCAAAAACATTAATTCGATGAGCCAAAGCTCGATGATATGCAAATTGTAAATTTCCTTCATTAGTCCTTTTATCATTGGCAATTTTTTCCACATAAGTTTCGGTCTTAATCAACGCTTCATAATCCACAGCAAAAAAATAAAGAGAAACCAATACTACCAGAAACCCAGGAACAACTAAAGTAAATAGCAAAATTACTGGACGTGTTTTCATAAAAACTTAGTGATTTACTGAATTTATATTATTTAACTTTATTTTCGTAAAATTTACAAATGACGCAAAAACCTCTCAAACTCTCATTTCTCCGTGTCCTCTGTGTTCTCTGTGTTTCGTTATTATTAAGACATTAATATCAAGTTGTATGGAAAGATCGTATTAAGAATAATTAAGGGCAGATAAAAGCACATAAAAGCAGATAAATAATGATGATGATTCTGTGCAATCTCAGATAAAATTGCTATAAGTCGTAAAAAACAAGGTTAAAATAAGGAAATTAAATTTTATGCAGTTAGAAAAAATTGTCAAAACAACTCACCAACATGGACATATTGCTCAGATATATGGTTGATATGAAATTTTAGGTTTAGGAATTGAATTTGATCAACAATTTCCCGAACTAATTAATAATGTCACAGCAACGGAGGCAATTACATCTGCTCGTAAATATTTACAAACACCATACTTGTCTATAGTTGGACTGGAAGAAGCTATTGGGACTGTCATTTTTTAACATCCTCATCTCAAAACAACTTGAAATTGCGTCGGTTGGGTTGACCCAAGGAAACCCAACAAAATCTGCTCGGCCTCAGTGTAATATAATATGAGCATAGGAAACTTATATAAAAGTTATAAAAGTTCTATGAAAGTTAGTCACATGACAAGTATCCCCAAATTAAGAGCCAATTGTTGTTCTTGTTTACTCTTGTTAATAACAACACCCCTATTAATTAGTTCATCTGCATTAGTATCAATAGCACTGCCATTTAGAACCGCTCAATCAAACCCAGAAACGAAAATTAACCGTCCTCTCCTAAAACTGGGTAGTCAAGGGGAGCGCGTTACCGAACTTCAAGCAGCTTTGAAGATTTTAGGCTTTTATACGGGAGATGTAAATGGTACATATCAACAAAATACAGCTATGGCCGTTTATCGCTTTCAGCAAGCTGCTGGGTTAAATCCGAATGGTAATGTAGATAATATTACTTGGCAAAGACTATTTCCCAGTCCTGCAAATATCTCTTCATCACCTAATACTATCAATAGTATTACTAATATTCCCAGTCAAATAAATAATAAACCCAAAATTAATAACCCAACTATCAAACGCACAACCTCGGCAAATAAAATTCAACCAACTCCTATTAATCAGCAAATACCTGGTATCCAATATACAACCGAGGGATGGCCAATTTTGCGTTTAGGTATGAGTGGTCCAGAAGTAATTAAGTTGCAAAAACAACTACAAAATCTGGGGTTTTTAACTGGTAAAATAGATGGGTATTTCGGAGTATCCACGGAAAAAGCAGTCAAATCTGCTCAACTCCGTTACGGCTTAGAACCTGACGGTGTAGTTGGTGGTGGTACATGGAAAGTTTTTGTAAAACGCACTTCCCAATAACGATAAAAATATGAAACACTTCCTCTTGACCTGGCTTGGTACTGCGGTAGCATTGTTAATTACAGCCAAAATTGTCCCTGGTATCATTCTCAGTGGCTTTACTGCTGCTTTAATAGCCGCTATTGTCATTGGTTTAGTAAATGCCATTGTTCGCCCTATTTTGCAGATTTTAGCATTTCCTATCACCTTCATCACTTTAGGCTTATTTACATTTGTAATTAATGGCTTAACTTTATGGTTTGCGAGTTCCATAACTCCCGGTTCTGGGTTTGAAATTCGGGGTTTTATTCCCGCTTTTTTCGGTTCAATAGTCCTATCAATTGTTTCTGGTATTATTAACCAAGTTGTTAATACATTTGATTAAATATCAATTTTTAATCACTTTTAAATTGTGGTGCGGGCATCCTGTCCGCTATAATTATACAAATTAAATACAAATTAAATGCAGTACAGTTGAGCAACGGCTAGAGTTAGCGCTCCTCCTTTGTCTTGGAATCGAAAAATCTGTTTAGGAACTAATAAAGTTATTTCCGCAGATGCGATTTCTGAAGCTGCAAGAATTGCTGATGCCTCTGCTACGCTAGATGTCCCCACTAACTTAATAATACTATGATTAGGATTAGGAACAAATACATTATTTAAAAATTGAGAACTAAAGGTTTTTAAAGGTAAATTTTCTAAATCACAAAATTCTACCAAACCAATTTCTGAAGCTTTTTTATCAATAGTTGCAATTCCAGCTATTTCATCATACACAAGTTGGTACTCTTGGAAAACCTTTTTAATAGCGGATTTAATTAACTCCTGGGAAATTCCTTGTTGACAACCAATTCCCACCCATAAACTTTTTTTATATGCCACATTATGCACTTCATTTTGTAATAGGACTTACGTAAAATATCACTGAAACCGCTTTTCCTTCGTGTTCTTTGCTTCTTCGTGGTTTATTGGAAGAAGATAAAAGGGGATAGGTAAATCTTTCAGATACCCGACTTTTCGGAGAAGTTGGGTATCTTGTTGTTGGTATTTTTTTGTCTAAATATTGAGTTAGAGAGGATTATTTTCCATGAAACTTTGTATTTTTGCATTAAGTTTTTTTTCAGCTTCACGCTTCATAGATACTGCTTGTTCTTTAGCATTTTCTACTGCTTCTTCAATAGCTTTTTGGTTTGCAGCCATAAAAATCATATCAATAATAAAACCAACTATGAAAATTAATAGGATTATTAAAAAAGCCGCCCCACCTATAGATGTAATAGCGGGTATACCAAATATAAAGAATAAGCACCCTATAGCACTACATCCGGGAAAGGCTTTTTTCTCCGCTTCTTTTTTTCTATCAGCAATAAGTTGATCAGCTTTTTTTTCTATCTCTGGTATTTCTTTTAAATAACTACCTACTTCAGATATAAAATTATTCATGTATACACGGTCATGATATATAGCTAAATTTAGTTCTGCACCTGTGCAATCTTTAATAATTTGCAGAAGCTTAAATAAGTCTTCAGCTTTCCAGGATGTTCCACAATCTAGACAAGCATTGACATTTCTATCTTCACCTGTAACAGCCCCAATAGCCGCACCTACAACACCAAATAAAGCATATCCGGCTATAGCACCTCCCCAATTCACATCAGTTTCTTGTTTAAGTTGGATGTGACCAGAACCACAATTAGGACAATTAGCCATGACAGAACCCCCTTGATACTGTTACACTTACAGTAGTATTACATTTGTCTGCTCATAATGCAATTGTTAAATTAACTTTTTGATACAGATGGGGATAAGCTCATCCCAGTCATCGCTAAAAAATTGTCGCCCAACACAAAACCCCCACTAAATAAATAGAGGGGGTGATGTGGTGGTAAAAAATAAACCTGGCATCGAGCTA
>NZ_KE384690.1:0-5289 GCF_000426925.1 Dolichospermum circinale AWQC310F
AATCATTGCTAATTGAGAAAAGTCTGATATAATTAGTTTTCAGGATGATTATTTATATCGAACTCAGGTATAAATCAACCTATTTGTCAATAGTATATTTGTTCTACTGGTCAAAGTACATGATTTTGCTGAATAATTTTTACCCAATTGACTCTTCAAAACCACTGCTAATTTGTAAAGTTTTGTATTTTTTTTGAAAGTTGATCTCTGGAAGGACTATAAGTAAAGACTTTTAAAGATCATCTTTTGACCAGGGTAGAAAATTGACAATAGTAACCCAATTGTGAAATTCTCAATAATTCTAGCAAATCGCGGAAAGTATTGCAAGCTCGTTACTAAATAAAAATAATTCTCAATTAATTATTAAGAAAATCTAAAGTTGAATTTTCCTAAGTTATGAATATTAAAAGTATTATTCTATAATGATAAGTTTTAATTATGATTTATTGTTAACTCATTCATACGCAGTGATAAAGGAAACAATAAACTCAAAGCACACCAGGAAAAGAGGATTTTATAGAGATGATTTAGAATCATATATGTATAAGCCTTTGTAAAGCGATCGCTTTTAATGATTTACGTGGTTGTATTATTTACAAATACGTTTCTAGATGAGAGTTTTTTACTTATTTGCTTGTCTATAATTCCAAGGATTAACAAATTTGCTATCACCCCAAACGCCAATTCTTTGTTGTCGGGCTTCTGCCTCAGCTTGTTGTAATATATTCTGACTGGGACATTTATTTAAATAAGGATGATATACTTTAGCTAACCCTTCTTTTAACAATATTTGCTGTAAAAACGTCCCATCTTTTAAACGCACTTCGGCTATTTTTCTGCCGTAGAGATCGCTATCTGTAATATTCAACTTTACACGATTGTCTGTTTGTTTAATCAGTTCCTCTATCCGTGTTTTTGCTTTCACACCCCAAGCAAACTGATTCACATCTCTGCCAATTTTACTCCTCTTTTTTTGCTGAGAATGGGGTATTTCTGGAGCATCAACACAAGCAAACCGCACTGTCAAATTTTTGCCATCTGCTTTTTTTAATAGCAATGTATCACCATCACTGACCCGTTCCACCAGATCACCCGGAGCGGTAAACCAACTATCACAGGCTAGTAAACCAAAAGTCATCATCACCGCACCCAGCCTTAACCCTTGTTTCATAAAAATCAGCAGTATCAGTATTCATGTCTATAAATTCTTTGTCTGTGAGCTTCATATAACATTAAAGCAGCAGTAACCCCCACATTTAAAGATTCTACCCCAGGACTCAGGGGAATTTTCACCTGAATATCTGCCAAAGCAGTCAAATCTGTTGATAATCCTGCTCCTTCATTACCCAATAATATTAAACTAGGTTTGCACCAGTCTACCTGCCAATAAGTCAAATCGGCATTAGGTAATGTGGCTACTACCTGCATTCCTGCTTGTTGATTTTCCTTAACCGTAGCTTTCAAATCTTGACTGACAGCCATGTTTAAACGAAACCATTGACCAGCAGAAGCTCGTAAAACCTTGGGATGATCTAAGTCTACACTATCGGCGCTCAACCATAAACCTGATGCCCCAGCAGCGGAGGCTGTACGAATCATAGTTCCCAAATTACCAGGATCTTGGACAGTTTCTAAAGCCAGAACTAAACCTGTCGGAGGAATTTTTTTGAGTTGTGCTTCTCGTGGAGCGATCGCTACTATACCATCAGGATTGACAGTTGTGGCCATTGCTGCTAAAATTTCTGGGCTGACAATTTCTGTGCGATCGCAATGGGTACAAACAGCTTTCCATAATTGGGGATGGTTCATTTCCCATTGAGGAGTACAGCATACCGCACTTAACGGATAAGTAACCGCACAGGCTTCCTCTAGTAAATGAGTTCCTTCCAATAAAAATAGCTGCTGTTTATGCCTCTCTTTGGGAGAGTGTAACTTACGAACTTGCTTAACCAGGGAATTTTGTAAACTTGTTAACACCATCTTAGACTTGAGATTTCGGACTTGAGATCAGTCCCAAATTGAGATGCGGAACCCGGGACTTGAACCCGGAAGCCTTGCGGCACTAGAACCTGAATCTAGCGCGTCTGCCAATTCCGCCAGTTCCGCTGACATTCAATCTTCTTCATAGACTGTCATTGTCGCCTAACTGTTGGCATTTGTCAAGAAAAAAATTGGCAGAATAGAAAAAGTCATGGGAAAAAATTTTCCCTTCTTACCAATCTCCATTTTTCCAGTTAACTTTGCTGACTGCATGATAAAATCTAACAATCTTATAGCCTTAACTTAGCGAAAAATTTTTCTAGCTTCATCAAGCTGAGGAATTATTAATGTAAAATCAGAACCAACATCAAACCTTTATAATTACGTATTTTTTTGGAGGCAGGCTTATTAATTCTTCTAGCAGCTTACCAGAGGTAAAGTCATCATCGGCAGCGGACTCCTCAGTTTTGCAAATCTGTGGTGGACATCCTTTGGCAGGTCATGTAAAAATTAGCGGAGCGAAGAATTCCGCACTGGTAATCATGGCGGGAACTTTACTATGTTCCGGTGATTGTCGCATTCGTAACGTTCCTTTATTAGCGGACGTAGATAGCATGGGACAAGTCTTATCAGCTTTAGGACTACGTTTAAGTAGAGAGGGTGACATTTTAGATATTGATGCTCGTGAAATTACCACATCTAAAGCCCCTTACGAACTTGTTACCCAACTACGAGCCAGCTTCTTTGCCATTGGTCCAATTTTAGCCCGGTTAGGAGTAGCACAGATGCCTTTACCAGGAGGTTGTGCCATTGGTGCTAGACCGGTAGATTTGCACGTTCGGGGACTGCAAGCCATGGGTGCAGAGGTGCAAATTGAACATGGCATTTGTCATGCTCACGTTCCTGGAAATAAGGGCAGATTAGGAGGCGCGAAAATCTATTTAGATACCCCTAGTGTCGGAGCGACGGAAACCTTAATGATGGCTGCTACCCTAGCAGACGGGGAAACTATCCTAGAAAATTCCGCCAGAGAGCCAGAAGTCGTAGATTTAGCCAACTTCTGTAACTCCATGGGTGCAAAAATTCAAGGTGCGGGAACAAGTACAATTACTATAGTTGGTGTACCTGAATTACACTCTACAGATTATACTATTATTCCTGACCGGATTGAGGCTGGAACATTTTTAATTGCTGGAGCAATTACCCGCTCTGAACTGCTTCTATCCCCGGTTGCACCTGATCATTTAATTCCCGTCATTGCCAAATTACAGGAAATAGGTGTATCAATTATTGAGGAAAATCAAGATTGTCTACGAATTTTGCCCACTCAAACCCTAAAGTCAGTCAATATTGATACTTTACCTCACCCGGGTTTTCCTACGGATATGCAAGCACCTTTTATGGCTTTACTAACTTTGGCGGAAGGTGATAGTATCATTAATGAATCAGTGTTTGAAAATCGCTTGCGTCATGCTTCTGAGTTGAACCGCTTGGGGGCAGATATTCGTGTCAAAGGTAACACTGCTTTTGTTCGTGGCGTGCCAATGTTGTCGGGCGCACCAGTGATAGGTACGGATTTAAGAGCTTCCGCAGCCTTAGTTTTAGCAGGGTTAGCAGCATCAGGAACAACCACAGTTCAAGGATTGCAACATTTAGATCGGGGGTATGACCGACTTGATATGAAGTTGCAGCAATTAGGAGCAAAAATTATGCGTGTAAATCAGGCATAGAAAGATGCAAATTTACCCAATTAAGATACTAATTCTCCAGCCTCAACTGTAGGTGAGAGAATTTTGTATTTACTAACTTACTTAATGGCAATTGTTTTTACCTGTTAATTAAACAGCAGATTAATAACTTTCGCCATTGAGGTTTCTGAAAAGGCAATTATTTGCTACGATGATTGATTAAATAAACTTAAATAAACTTGAAAAAATTCGATATGATTGGGGTAGCAATTGTTGGTACAGGATTTGGTCAAAAAGTACACATTCCCGCATTTCAAGCACATCATAATACTAAAATTGTCGCTGTTTATCATCGAGATATTCATCAAGCTAAAACTATTGCGGAAACTCACAATATCCCCGATGTTAGTGATAATTTAGGAGAAATTCTGGCTTTACCTGATGTTGAAGCTGTGAGTATTTCTACACCACCATTTTTACACTATGAAATGGCCAAGCAAGTTTTACAAGCTGGTAAACATCTTTTATTAGAAAAACCTGTAACTTTAAATGTCAATGAAGCCAAAGAATTATATCAGTTAGCAAAAAATCAAGGTGTAATTGCTACTGTAGATTTTGAATTTCGGTTTGTTCCCCAATGGCAATTTTTCGCTCAACTCCTAGCTAGAAATTATGTAGGGAATATTCGGTTAATTAAAATTGACTGGTTGGGTTCTTCTCGTGCTGATGTTTCTCGTCCTTGGAATTGGTATTCTTCTCAAGAAAAAGGTGGTGGTGTATTAGGTGCTTTAGGTTCTCATGCTTTTGATTATATTAACTGGTTATTCGGTGCAGTTGGGAAATTAAACGCTCATTTAATGACTGCTATTCCTGAAAGAATTAACCCTGCCACTGGTGAATTACAATTAGTTGATAGTGATGATACTTGTTTATTATCTCTAGAATTGGTTGATGGTACACCTGTCCAAGTCTGTATTAGTGCGGTTATTCATGCACCTAGAACCCATTGGATAGAAGTATATGGAGATAAGGGAACATTGGTTTTAGGTAGTAAGAATCAAAAAGACTATATTCATGGCTTTCAGGTTTGGAGTTCTCAACCGGGTGAACCTTTGAAAGAAATAGCTATTCCCCAGGAATTTGTCTTTCCTCAATATTATCATGATGGGCGGATTTGCGCTTTGTTGCGTGTTGTTGATGAATGGGTAAAAGGAATTACTAACCATGAACAAACTACACCTTCTTTGCGAGCAGGGGTTTATTCCCAATTACTCATGGATTTATGCCACCAATCCCATAATACAGGAAATTGGGTAAATGTGCCAAGTTTGGCAGAGTTTTTAAATGATTAGAAAATATGGCATGAACTGGTGGGAGTATGTATTTGAAACCAAATCCACAGACAATGATTATATCATGTCAGCCGAATCAATTACGATATAGTTCATCATTGTATTGCCTTTTCCCAATTACCAATTACCTATTACCACCCTCAACAGATATGATAAGTGTTCAACTGGAGATGATATAGGAATAATATTTGATTTTTGATAGCTTGCGTGGCGTAGCCATACAAGACTCAGGAGGTATCAATTCTGTCTTTGCTGTTCCCTGTTCCCTG
>NZ_KE384690.1:5447-23195 GCF_000426925.1 Dolichospermum circinale AWQC310F
GACAACACAAGTAAATTCACAGAATCAAACCCGATTCCTATATGATATCAGATATTTTTGGGATTTATGTACAAAAGAACAAAAGTAGGGATAATTCATGAAATTGCCCCTACTAGACAAAAATCAGGTTTATGGCCACTTGACTTGATAGTCCCTCCAAGGACTAAGCAGCAGTTCGCGCCAAAAGAACTGGACAAGTAGCATTAACACGAACATAGTCAGATAAAGATGCGCCTATAAGACGATCTATATCAACAAAACTCTTAGCAATAGATGGACGACGGTCTGGAGAACCAATTAATAATAAGTCTATATTCAACTCACTAGCCAAACGACAAATTTCTTCCCCCGGTTTACCACTGCTGGTAACACAACGCACTGCTACAGATTGTCTTTCTGCTTCAGCTAAAGCCATTCCCAACACAGAACTTCTTTCTGGTTTGAGATCAGTAATACCTGATAATTTGCCACCTAAATCTGTATTAACATTAGCTAAAATTAATTGTCCACCGACAACACCCCTAAGTATGAACAAAGCTAAATTTAAACAATTTTTGGCAGACTCAGAATTATCCATTGCTACCATAACGCGCTTAATGTTTTTGACATAAATATCGTCTTTCACCAGCAACATGGGACGAGAAGACAATTGAAAAACGTACTGACTAACGGAATTAGATAAAATTGATTGTAACCGCTTCAGTCCTCGTGAACCCATAATAATCAAATCAGCATCTAGTTCATCCGCGACTTGACAAACCACATCCTTGGGATCACCTTGACGCAAAATAGAAGAAACTTGGCTAGGATCTAAGTTTAAACACTGAATAGCATTAGCCAGAATTTTGCCACCTTCTTCCCATTTATCCGTCATGACAGCAGCAGTGCTTTGTGGAGTAACAACGTGAAGAACTGTTACCTTCGCACCTTGAAATGAAGGCATTTCTTTCAAGTTTTTGAGCATTTCTTCCGCGTGTCCCAAACCGGAGACAGCCAGTAAAATTTTTTGGATCATTTTTACGTCTTTGTCGTGAGGGTTGTTGTGGTTTTTGCTACTAGTATTAAGCCGTGACTGCGATACGTAAGCTATCAGAGTGTTTTTTCTGATTTGCTGAACGACCAAGTTAAGTATTTAGGCGTAAATGAACCAATTAGCAGTAAAACTAATACCAACAAGCAAAATAGTGATCAATATTAAGTTTCTTTACGCCTAATTACGTGAAGTTACAACTAGGTTGCCTATCATTAAGCATACAGCTAATTGTGTCTGATGAAATTAATAAAATATGATAGTCAGTAGGCATCTCCAAAAATTAAATATCTGATTCTAAGAATGAATGAACCACGAAGGAGCGAAGCACACGAAGGAAAGAAGGTTTTAAAGATATTTTGCGCCAGTTATATGAGTCCTGGACTGCTGCTTTGATTTATTTACTCTCTATTTGAACATAGGCTGCATAAACACTTTTAACGTTATACCAATTTAAGAAAATCCGTGCTACTTCTAGGGCTAGTTGTGGTTTACCTAAGTTAATTAACCATTGTAAAAAGGGAGACATAGTTTTTTCGTTTAAAAGGCCATTTAAGGACAGAATACCCCATAATAAACGATGCAACCAAGTCATTTGAATCATCATTTTTACTTCCCAAGTGGGATGTTTTTGATAAAATAAAACTCCCATTTTTCCTCGTTGAATTTCCTGATCAATTAACTTAGGAATTTGTTGTAAACTAAATGGTGGATGCCAATGATAACCGATAGCTTCGGGACATTTAATTAGTTTTAAACCTAGATTTTTTAATCTGACACCTAATTCTAAGTCTTCCCAACCATAGAGTTGAAAACTATGATCAAATAACCCGGCTTTCACTAACCAATGTTTGGGAATAGCGACATTACCCGTAGCAAAGAAAGCAGCGGAAAAATCTGTGATTTTATAAGGCTCTGCGGTGGGATTGGTAAAATTACAAGTATTAATTACAGCACCATAGGTAAAAAAGCTGTCGCTTCCTAATTTCTCCTTTCCTTGTATCAAAGCATTTGTATGAGCTTGGAGGAAATTCGGTAAAACCACTAAATCACTATCAATAAAAATAATTGTATCACCACGGGCTTTTTCTATTCCTAAATTTCGCGCCGCAGCCGGTCCTGCATGGTTTTGTTCAAAGCAGCGGACATGAGGAAATTCGTTTTTATGTAATGCTAACCAATTTAAAGTACCATCAGTAGAACCATCATCTACTAATACGATTTCATAACCTTCTATTTGGTTCTCGTTGCTTAACTGCTGTACCTCTAAAGCGCGGAGACACTTTTCTAAAATTGGTAGGCGATTATAAGTGGGAATAACAATACTCAAAAACACAGTTTTACCTAAAATACTATTGCTTGTATTGAGAATAAGACAAATATAGGCAAGTTACCGTTGCACAAAAAAAATATACGCTAGGTAAGTCAGATATAATAATGACTCGTTCTTTGTTTTCCTGAGTGGAGAAATTCATGGGTCGCGCCAAAAAAGTTATTTTAGCATATTCTGGTGGAGTTGATACTTCTGTTTGTATTCCCTACTTACAGCAAGAGTGGGGAGTAGAGGAGGTCATTACTCTAGCAGCAGATTTAGGACAGGGAGATGAATTAGAACCAATTCGAGAAAAAGCCCTGAAATCAGGCGCAAGTGAGTCCTTAGTAGCGGATGTTAAGGATATCTTTGTTAAAGAATACGCATTTCCTGCTATTCAAGCTAACGCCCTCTATGAAAACCGCTATCCTCTTGGTACAGCCCTAGCTCGACCTTTGATTGCTAAGATATTGGTAGAAGCGGCTGCAAAATATGATGCGGATGCGATCGCTCACGGTTGTACGGGTAAGGGCAACGATCAAGTACGCTTTGATGTTTCCTGTGCAGCCCTCAACCCTAATTTGAAGATATTAGCACCAGCCAGAGAATGGGGCATGAGTCGAGAGCAAACCATTGCTTATGGTGAGAAGTTTGGTATTCCCGCACCGGTGAAAAAATCCTCTCCCTTCAGTATAGATAAAAACTTACTTGGTCGCAGTATTGAAGCCGGTACATTAGAGGACCCAGCAAACGAACCACCCGAAGAAATCTATGAAATGACCAAAGCCATAGCTGATACTCCCAACGAGCCGGAATATCTAGAAATTGGCTTCCAAAACGGACTTCCTACCACCATTAACGGGACAGCAAAAAACCCAGTTGAGCTAATTGAACAACTCAATAAAATCGTGGGAAATCATGGTATTGGCCGCATTGACATGATTGAAAACCGCTTAGTCGGGATTAAATCACGAGAAATCTACGAATCACCAGCAATGGTAGTTTTAATTAATGCTCACCGTGACTTAGAAAGTCTCACTTTAACAGCAGATGTCAGTCAATACAAACGAGGTATAGAAGAAACCTATACTAAACTAGTGTATAATGGACTTTGGTATAGTCCTCTCAAAGCCGCCTTAGATGCTTTTATTCAACAAACACAAGAGAGAGTTTCTGGTGTAGTGCGTTTAAAGCTATTTAAAGGTAATGCTATAATTGTGGGTCGTTGGAGCGATAATACTCTATATACTCCTGATTTAGCAACTTATGGCGCAGAAGATCAATTTGATCACAAAGCTGCGGAAGGTTTTATCTACGTTTGGGGACTACCTACCCGCATTTGGGCGCAAGGTAATAGGTAGTAACATATAGGGTGTAGGGTGTAGGAATAATTAACTATTTTACTCATCACCCGTCACCAAATCAGGACTGACGCAACTGGTATAATATTCTAGATTGTAGTGAGAACTAAAGTTTCTCCCTGGGAGAGGTTACGAAAATAAGATCAGGGCTGAAGCCCTGACTACAAACATATCCTACAATGATTTTTTGTCACACTTGTGTAACTCCGATGCTTCTAAAAAAAGGCTCTTGAGTAAATAATATCATGTCCGTTTGAACACTTACAGCCTTTTCCGCTCTGATGAGGTACAAAGTTGAATCATGAAACTCTTGTGGTGCGGGCATCTTGCCCGCTAGATATGTACCTCATAACACCGGGAAGTGCTGTATCATATCTGTTGAGGCTGGTAATGGGTAATTGGTAATTGGGAAAAGACAATACAACCCACATTCCCCACCCTTAGCTGTCACACAGGGAAATTACGGAAACAAGAAAGAGAACTGAGGCTAAAAAATCACATATTAGCGCAAAAATACATTTATTATTTCTACTTTCGTTTTTTTCCGTTCACCTACTTAGATTATAAGTGATTGGGCGGACATGATATAATATACATTACCTGAGCGAAAAAATTTCATTGTGTTAATTAGGTGGGAAATAACCACCTAATTATTACTTATTTACTTACAAAATCTGGAAAATATCAGTTATTCAACTGTCACTGACTTAGCCAAATTTCTCGGTTGATCTACATCTAAACCTCGCCGGGCCGCAATATGATAAGCTAATAATTGCAACGGTATGACTGTGAGAATAGGAGAGAGAATTTCTTCCACTTGGGGAACCGGAATTAAATCATTAAAAATTTCCGTCACTTCATCATCTTTCACAGATGTTACCCCAATTAATCGGGAATCTCTGGCTTTTGCTTCTTGAGCATTAGAAATCACCTTTTCATAAACATTACCAGGAACAGCGATCGCTACCACAGGAACTTTAGCATCTAATAACGCAATTGGTCCATGTTTCATTTCCCCCGCAGGATAACCCTCCGCATGAATATAGCTAATTTCCTTTAATTTTAAAGCCCCTTCTAACGCAATGGGAAAATTAATTCCTCTCCCAATAAAGATAAAATCTTTCGTTTCTGAAAAATCATGTACCAAATGTTCAATATAACGTTCTTGAGTTTCTAAAATCCCTTCAATTTCCCCCGGTAATTCCCGTAAACCCGTGAGAATTTCCTCAAATCTCAAATCACTAATTTGATGACGACGATAAGCTAAATCTAAGGCCAAAGCATAAAAAGCCATCAATTGCGCTACAAAAGTTTTCGTCGCGGCCACACCAATTTCAATTCCCCCATGGGTATTGATAATATTTGCAACCATATTACCTAAACTACTTTCCGGGCGATTCGTGATTCCTAAAAGTCGCGCTTGATACTTAGCCTCTTTTCCCTGTCTTCTTTCCTTTTCCATAGACAAAGCGGCCAAAGTATCAGCAGTTTCTCCCGACTGAGTTACGCCAATAGTCAGAGTATTAGCCGTTAGCGGTGCTGGTGCATACCGAAATTCAGAGGCATATTGTACCTGAGTGGGAATTTCTGCCAATTGCTCTAATAAGTATTTACCCACTAGTGCCGCGTGCCAACTTGTACCACAGGCAACAATTTGAATCTGTTCTATATCTGCGTAAAATTCGCTGCTTAAACCCAACTTTACTGGTGATTGATCAGTATTTTCTCTCTCTTCCGTAGAAAAATAAGCCTCCAAACAATCCCGTACTACCCCCGGTTGCTCATAAATTTCCTTGAGCATAAAATGTTTGAATCCCTGCTTTTCCACCATCATAGGATTCCAGTTCAGGGTGCGAGGATGCTTTTTCAAGCGATGCCCAGCGAAGTTATACACCTCCACCCCTAAAGGAGTCAAACGAGCGATTTCCCCGTTTTCTAGGGGCAATACAGCGCGGGTATGGGGAACAATTGCTGGGGTATCTGAAGCACAGAAAAACTCACCTTGACCAAAACCAATCACTAAAGGCGCTTGTTGACGAACTACAATCATTTCATCAGGGTAGTCAGCAGAAATCACAGCGATCGCATAAGCCCCCTCTAATTTACTTACAGCTTTATGCACTGCATCTAACAACACAGAAGCAGAACTATGATTATCAGAATAATGCTTTAAACATTCAGCAATCAAATGGGGAATTACTTCTGTATCTGTTTCCGAACGGAATGTGTGACCTAAAGCCTTTAATTGTTCCCGTAACTCTCGATAATTCTCAATAATGCCATTTTGCACTACCGCTACCCGCAGAGCCGTATCTAAATGAGGATGAGCATTGTACTCTTCTGGTTTACCATGAGTTGCCCAGCGAGTGTGACCAATACCAATTTGGGCAGGATTTTCGATTTGTTCCAGTTTAGAACGCAAGTTGAGTAATTTACCCTTAGCCCGTACACAATGCACGTCACCTTCCAAAATAGTGGCAATTCCTGCCGAGTCGTAACCCCTATATTCTAACTTCTCCAGACCAGCCAGTAAAATATTTGTCGCTGCCTGAGTGCCTATATATCCAACTATTCCACACATTGCTTAAACCACTCCAATTACAGGATGATTAAATTTTAAGTATAGTTGCTGGGATAGTTCAGCCACTTTAGCAGATAAAAGCAAATTAGTAATGGGTAATCGGTAATGGGTAATGGGTAATTGGTAATTCACCTTTTACAAAGGACAACTGACTAATGACAACTGACCACTGACAAAGGACAACTGACCACTGACAACGGACAACGGACAACTGACAACTGACAACTGACAACAAAAATGCTGAGGAATGAGAGAAGAATCTCAATATTTCTCCTCTTCTCACTCCCCAACACTAAACTACCAAGAATTTAGAAATTGTAGAAATTTAAAATTCTTAGTAAGCCAAGCCCATACTGCGAGTTGTTTCAGCGCCTAAATAAACGCGAATGCTCAAAAAGTCGGTGGGGCAAGCAGTTTCACACCGCTTACAACCTACACAGTCTTCAGTGCGGGGAGACGCAGCCACTTGAGCAGCTTTACAGCCGTCCCAAGGAACCATTTCCAGTACGTCAGTGGGGCAAGCGCGGACGCATTGTGTACAGCCAATGCAGGTATCGTAGATTTTTACGGTATGAGACATTGAAAAACTTCTCCTCTTGGGTGTTCTTCTAGAATGAATGACAAAATCATAATCAAGGCATAGTTTACCCCAGGGCTTGATAGCTTGTAAGCAAAAGGCTACATAACTTTAAACAATGTAATAGACACTTTGGACAATTTATCTACCAATATCCCTCTGATTCAGTCATAATCAGCAACATAGACATCAAGTGTTTACCTAAATCACTTTTCCCATAAGTGCCGATTTGTAAAGATATGTAAACTAATCGTGATTTTCCTGGAAGTTATCTACAACACCTATAATTAATAATCTATCTAATTTTTCAGATACCTGTCAAGTTATGATCAAAGATTAAATAGTATATAAATATAGATAATTTATATAACTTAACAAAACACGCTTAATCTAATTTAGATAAGACCTAAATTCTAGCAAAAACATCCTAATTAGTGATAATATGCTCAATAAGTAAATCAGATAACATATTATGGATTATGGAGCTAAATTTCTTACCCACAGAGGTAATTTTAACACATCCGCGTCAATCTCTTGGTAGATTACAGCTTGATTGGACACCTCAACCAGGAAATTATTTAGATTTTGCAGGTAAAACCTACGCAGTCTTAGAGCGTCGTCATAGGTATCAGCTTCAAGGTGGACGCTATATATTAAACAATATCGCTATTTACGTACAAATAGCTCAAAGACCGGAGGAAAAAACTTTGGTAGAGGGACGTTGGGTTATTGGTGATGCTACTTGTAACTATAATGCTCTTTCGGAAATTATTCGTTGTGCGGTTAACCCAGCAGGACCCTGTAAGTCCTGCCGTTTTTATGAAAGTCATTAGTCATTAGTCATTAGTCATTAGTCAGTTGTCAGTTGTCAGTTGTCAGTTGTCAGTTGTCAGTTGTCAGTTGTCAGTTGTTATTTGTCAGTTGTCAGTTGTTATTTGTCAGTTGTCAGTTGTTATTTGTCAGTTGTCAGTTGTTATTTGTCAGTTGTCAGTTGTTATTTGTCAGTTGTCAGTTGTTATTTGTCAGTTGTCAGTTGTTATTTGTCAGTTGTCAGTTGTTAGTTGTCAGTTGTTATTTGTCAGTTGTCAGTTGTTAGTTGTCCTTTATCCATTAATAATGTTTCTCTATCCATTAACAATTTTTTTCTATCCATTACCAATTACCAATTACCAATTACCAATTAACAATTACCCATTACCTCACCCACCGTCAACCGAGTTCCATTGACAAAATCCCATCCTGACTGAGGCCGTTTACCCATTAACTGTACTTCTCGCAATAGCAATAAACCCTCACCCGTTTGGATAATTGCCCCTACTCCTTTAATAATATTAACTACTTCTCCTTCTTTTCCTGATACCATTGATTTAGACATCTTGTGTATTTTCTCTTGTAACTGCTCTGGTAATTCTTGAATATACGCAATGTCTAGGGGAACACTAGCAGTGATTTTAAATGGTTGGTTGCGAAAAACAGTAGTACAATGAGGATAAAAGCCGCGAATTTGATTGTGTAATTGGATAGCACTTCGTCCCCAGTCTAAATTATAATCAGGCTTGTGAATCAAAGATGCGTAAGTAGCACAGCCATGATCTTGGGGAATAGGTTGAATTTCCTGACGTTCCAGTTTATATAGGGTTTCTATTAGTAAATCTGCACCAATAATAGCCAATTTTTCACCTAAAATCTGAGCATTGTCTAGTAATTCAATGTCTGTAGTAGCTTTTAGCAGCATATCCCCTGTATCCATCCCTTTATCCATTAAAATGGTTGTAATTCCCGTTTCTTTTTCTCCGTGATATAAACTCCATTGAATTGGTGCAGCCCCGCGATATTGAGGTAAAATTGAACCATGTACATTAATGCAACCGAGCTTTGGCATATCTAATATCTTCTTAGACAAAATTTGACCATAAGCAATAACTACAAATACATCTGCTTCCATTTGTTTGAGTTGTGTTAAGGTTTCCACATCTTTTTTCACCCTCTCAGGTTGCCAAATTAGCAGATGATGATCTGTAGCGTAAGTTTTCACAGGTGAAGGTGTTAATTTATTCCCACGCTCTCGACGTTTATCCGGTTGAGTGACAACGGCTAATACTTCAAAATCACTATTTCCTAAGAGTTTTTCCAAGGTGGGAACTGCAAAATCAGGAGTACCAAAAAATACTACTTTCATTAGTTATTAATTATTAATCACGAGTCATAAGTCATTAATTAATATTAGGTGTGTTCCCCGTTGTTGACAACTACAAAATCTAAATATTAATGAAATTATCTCTGCTACGAAATTTAATTACAGAATTTTTGGTGGCAGGATATGAATTTCCAAGGTTTCATGGTATAGTGTCTACTATTAGATAGATCAGTGAAAATGGCAAAAATCAACTATGATATCAAGTCAATTAGTTAAGTTATGCTAATCACTGTCTTAGCTATGGAAGAAAAGCAATCTACGCGACGCGGAACGTTTTCTCCATCTTACAGACTACACTCACGTAAAGCGTCTCCAAGAGAAGTTATCGCTAATCTCATCTATTATTGACGGGTTTTGTCTGTCTCGCTATATTTTTGACTTAGCTATTTTTCTCTCTACTAAATCAAAATTGTTCAGTAATTACCGAAGTTACAAATAAACTGTGTTTGCTTGATTATAGCATTTACCAGTGTAATTCTAAATTTGTAAATTTGGGTATTTAGTGTTATTGTTTATTTTTGATTTTGCATAAGTTGGTTTGAACTTGCCAAAAATAGATGAATTTTATTTGTATAAGCCTTGTAATATTACAGCAAGCTAGAAACAGAATAATCTATTTTAGCCTAGTTTAAGCTAAGGTTATTTTGAATAGCATTTAGTCAAATCAAAACTTAATGATGATCACTATAAAAATGTCTATATTCAAGTTAATTTGAATATAGATGTTGCCTCAAGTGACAGCGATGACCGCTTTCCTATGTATATATTATGTAAAAATTATGAGGGAAACAATGGTTACACTAAAACTTTTGTAAAGCATTGTAACATTTACATAAATTATCCTGTAAAAGCTTTTGCTTGATTGATATATATATTATATAGTCATAGCTTTTACCATTCCTGTATAAATACTGCCCGCACTTAGCAACTGCCTCCAGAGAGTCTCATCATGCTTAAATCACTTTTGGTGTTAGGATGGTTCCGTGTTAAACCATTTATCAAGTACATTGCTATTACTATTGTAATTTCAACCTTTGTAGGAATGTCTCTTCATGGTACTTTAGCTAAACAATCTCAAGTAGCAAATACCAATTCAGGAAATGACAAATCTAACGCCCAAGGGAAAATAAATTTACAATTTGCTCAAGTCAATTCTCAGACAGGAAAAATATCTATTGGGGAAGGAATACAGTCATTATCAACCAATAAAGTCATCACCAAAGCAAAAACAGAGAATCAGCAAACCGGGAATAATGCTGTTAAGGGAACTGTACCATCAGTTGGTGCTGTAGAAACTCAAGAACAAGTATCCATTAATCAACTTAATTTAAGTCAAAAATTAAAGAACAGAAGGGAAGAATCTGAGTTTAATTCTCTAGAGAATAAGGGTTCTGAATCAGAAGTATTAGCAACATCAACAGTTATACCTGAAGGGAATAAATTACAACTAGATGAAACCGGAGAAATACCTGTAATTGAAGAGAAAAATGAGTCAGAAATGACACAAAATGATCCCATAGGTAGCCCCCATCCCATACCTTGGAAATGGATTATGGCGACTCAGGAAGCGATTGGTGGTAAAGGTATTTCTGGTGTCCGTTATTACCGTAGTTTGCCAGTAATTTCACCCGATGGCAAATATGCGATTTATAGCCGGGTGCAAATGGAAGTGAAGCCAGAAATGCACAATAGCCGAGTTAAGAGCGTGTTGTTTATGGAAGATAGACAAACTAAGAAGTTGCGGGTGATGATATCAACCGATAAGGAGATTGATCCTTTATTAAATAAAGAGGCAAGTTTGCCTGAAGAAGCTGATAATGATGGTAAAATCGGGGTGTTAGTGCCTGTTAGTTGGTCTGAAAAAGGCGATCGCTTTCTAGCACGTAAATTTGTGGCTATTTTCAACACAGCAGATGCTACGGATCAGGCTGTAATTTGGAATCGTCAACAAAATAATATCAATGTAGTTAATCCTGTGCAATCAGAAGATGACCACGAAAAAATAGCGATTTTGCTGGGTTGGAGTAAAAAGCAACCTAACAATGTCTTATTTCGTGCAGGTGAACTAGGGGAAGAAAATTGGCCTTTGGTGCAAGTGGCTAATGATGGTAAAACCGTAAATATTTCAGCGGAGGAAGACCAGCCGATAACCTTTGGTGAAAGTGCCAAAATTTGGGCTGATCCACAGGTTGCATCTCGATAAGTAATTAATCACTAATCCATACCCGTTGTCAACAGTAATCACCAACAACAACGGGTAATTTTGATACCAATGTAATAAATTCTTCAATAGTTGCGTCACAAGTAAGGCTATTTTCTAAACAAACGACAAACTATAAAAGTAAAATATCGGTGTTTTCTAACTGGTTTTGATCGAGAGTTTCCTTGACTCGACGAATTGGTAAATTAGCGATTAAAGCCGTTGTTCGTTGATTGCTTTCTAAGGAAAACTCTAAACCCTCTGTTTCTATTTCCACATAGCGACAAACGATTTCCAGGATTTCCTGACGCATTTTTTCTAAGGTTTCGGGGTTCAAGTCAGCACGGTCATGGGAGATAACAAATTGCAGACGACGTTTAACGTCATTGCGGCTGTTATCGGGACTGCGGACAAAAAGTTTTTCTAAAATTTCAAGAATCATTGCGGGTATGTGTAAGGCACAAGAAACTGGGAAGTTAATTAAACAAGTTTTGACCAAAACATCTTTCTCAAGCGGGAAAAGATGTTTTTACTAGATGAGTCAAGCTCAAGAAACTCGACAGTTTCCCCTTGCAATCTCCGAGCAATGTTCTCGAAAGCGGTGGCAGCTAAAGATGGTGTATCTGATAATACTAATGGTTCGCCACGGTTGGTAGAGACAATCACACGCTCATCATCGGGGATTACTCCTATTATGGGGATAGCGAGAAGTTCCTGAACATCCTGTACAGACATCATATCATTTGCTTGTACCATTGCTGGTCTAATCCGGTTAACTATTAAGTTAATCTTTTTCACGCCTTGTGCTTCAAGTAATCCCACTACTCGGTCAGCATCACGGACAGCGGAAATTTCGGGAGTGGTGACAATAAGAGCTTCCTTGGCTGGGGCGGTAGCATTTTTAAAACCCATTTCAATTCCGGCTGGACAGTCAATGATTACATACTCATACTTTTGTGACAGTGCATTTACCAGTAATTTCATCTGGTCAGGTGTTACAGCTTCTTTATTACGATGTTGGGCTGCTGGTAGGAGTACCAAATTAGGTTGTCGCTTATCTTTTACCAAAGCTTGTTCTAGACGACATTCTCTAGCTAAGACCTCCACCGCTGTATAAACAATCCGATTTTCTAATCCTAGTAGTAAATCTAAATTTCTCAGACCAAAATCCGCATCAATTAATGCTACTTGCTTGCCTATTTTGGCTAAGGCCATCCCCAAATTAGCTGAAACTGTGGTTTTACCCACTCCTCCTTTACCGGAGGTAATGACAATAATGCGACTCATGGTAATGCTGTATAAGATTCAGGAACGATAAAATATTTCAGGCTACTCATGGAATTAATTACATTTGTGATTCTTGCCTCGTCAAGAATTTTAGATCAGATTTTGTGTAATTAATCGCGTCCGACTATTTAATTGGCTGCGGGAAAAATCAGCAGCCTTGACAATGCGAATGCCTTCCGTTGTCATATGTGCAACTTCAGGCAAGAAATTAGTTGGGGACTTTTCTGGCGCTCTAGCGACAGCATCAGCGATTCGCAATTGGGTTGGTTCCATTTGCAAGGCCATGATCAAAGATTCCCGATTACCACTGGCTCCGGCATGGGCAACTCCCCGCAAACGACCCCAAACTAGAATGTCTCCATCTGCAATTATGATACCACTAGGGTTAATATCTCCCAGAATAATCACTGTCCCGCCATGGCGAATTTCCACCCCTGATCTGACTGTCATTTGCAAATAGAGGGCATCTGCCAATGGGGCAGGAGTAGTTTGAAAATCGGCAGTCAGGGATGTTTCTAGTTGGATTTGTTCTACGGAGTACCCCAGGGTACAAGCAGTGATCGCCGTTTGTCTCCGACTGGTGGCTACGGATTTTAATTGTATTTGATATGTATTTAAAGTTTCTGCCAAATCTTGCAGTTGTCTGTTATCTAATAACCGATCTTTAGCTACCAGATGCAGGGCTGTGTTCGGCTTACGTAAGCGATCGCCTGCATTTAAACGCTGTTTCATTTGTTGCCAAATCTCCCACCAACTAAATTCTGATGGTGGTACTTGAGATTCAGTGGGTAAAATTAATAATAGTCGCTCTCCTTGAGTTTTTAACTGAATTTGAGTATTTTGTTCTGCCTTTTGTAGCTGGTAATTTGAATCCTCATCTGTTAAATCAGATAAAATAGAACCTTCTGCCATCAGATTAGGAATATGAGATGCTGATAGACTTCTAGATCTATCCATATTTTCAGTAGCAGAATTATCCTGAAAATAGGCAATAACAGGGTTTAACTCCACATTGGAGGGCATAGAACTAGATTCTACCTGATCAGTAGCATCCGTATTTACCTCGCCAGAATTAGAATTATTTACCTCTATATCAACCTTATGGACGATATGTGACTCTAACTTAGGGACTTCCGCGTTTATAGCGTCAGATTTAACATCACCAGTATTTACCTCGCCAGAATTAGAATTATTTACCTCTATATCAACCTCATACACAACCAACCCTGAATTAGTAACTTCAGAGCTTATGATATCAGATTTAACATCACCAGTATTTACCTCACCAGAATTAGAATCATTTACTTCTATATCGAACTTATACACAACCGACTCTGAATTAGGAACTTCAGAGTTTATTGCATCATGTTTAGCAGAATCAGAATTCATGCAGCACTAACCAAAATATACCAACCGTGAGATTTAAAATTGATAGTTGTCAACAGATTTTAGATTTACAATTTTCGATTTTGGATTGACTCCACCCTAAAGTGTGGAGCTTGAGGATTTTAGATTGACGAAACATTGGATTAGTTCCGTCTTCAAGGGGCGCGGTTTGTACCGAAAATTCCCAATCTAAAATCTAAAATCTAAAATTTTTTTGTCAACTGTTAATTGTCAATTTACATACCAATCTTTGATAAACCGTCCCCAAAGCATCAGCATTACCAACATTACCGGGAAACAACACTACAGGCAAATTAGGAAACAGGGGATGATCCGATGGTGTGATTACCATGGAACAACCTGCTAAAATTTGACCAAGTAATCTAGCAGAAGTTAAAGCCAAACCTGTACTCAAGACATCATTGGAAGTAATACCCCCCTTACTGATTAGGAATCCTATATCAGATGGTAAACCTTGGACAATATCCATGAGTAAAGCTGAAACAGTGCTGCCAAAATCTAACCTAGTTTTGACATCTTTAAAAGTTAATTCTTGACGGCTGGTGTAAACTACTGGAGTTTTACCAGCATTATGTACTGTTTTGACATTTTCTAGAATCTCTGCTAATAGTTTAACAGATTCTTCTACCCCATGATCAAGCAATCTACCTACATTAACTTCTATGCCTACCGTCCCCTCAAGTTTTAATAACGATTCTAACTGTTGAGTTGTCTTTTTAACGTGAGAACCGACAATGATTGCACCAGGTTTGTCACCCCGCACATATTTTGCCATATTTTCAGCCGCAATTGGTTGAGGGGGTAGAGCAGCCAAAGCTGTTAAAATACTAGCAGCAGAACGGAATAAAAATCGTTTTCCCTGACTGGCAGCCGTTAATACATCTAATGCAAAGGTGTTCAGATCCTGTTGATTTTCTCCGTCTACTACACCACACTGATTATTCTCAAGTTGTAACAAGCGTTCTAAACTACCAGCGCGGATATCTGTCAGTAAAAATCTGTTGACAGTATCTTCTTTGATCTGTCCTTTGGTTTTTTCTTCTACATACTTAGGAAGATAGCTGTAATTGTAACCGAAGACTGAATCACGGGCAAATTCTGTTTCATGTACGGGAGTGGGAACACCATCAATAATTAAATAATGAATACTGTCACGGGTAATTCTTCCACCTTCAAAAAATGCCGGGACGAGAAAATGAGCATCAAATGGACCTAGTTCTTCGGCAATCACATCGGTTTCTATGGGATAATGTCCCCGCAAAGTGGAGTCAGAACGACTAACTATCAGAAAATCGGTGATTTTTTCGGAGGCTAATGCAAGTTTGAGATGATGGCAAACTTCTCTAGTCACAGATGCGGCAGCATCTGGGGTGAGGGAACGAGTATTGGTTAAAATAAAGAGAATGGGAGCATCGTCTTTTAATCCTAAACGCAGGGTTTCCACATCCCAACGCATCAATAGTAAACAACTGTGGACGGTTTGGGAACCGGTGGGATCATCATCGAGGACAATTATTTTGGGTTTGTTATTCATAATTTGTTTTGTTGACACTTTTGTCAGTTTTTGGAGTTCTTTGCATATCTTACATACATGATCTGGAATGAATGATATTGATGTTCAGCTATTCAAAAAATGATATCATCTTAGTTCATAATCCTTTCAAGAAGTAGCTTATACACGGGACAACAAAATCTGGCCTTTTGGTAAGGTAGAAGTAATAACTGTACTAATTGTTACATTTTATTAATTTACCCTCAAGGTGAATGAATGGCATTGATAATCAGTTTATAAAGGATCATTAATAAAACTTTAATGATCATGTTAATGGAAATCACACCCACTCAGGCAAGAAAATGGTATGGTAAAGAAGATAATTGAGAATTTATAAATGACACTTATGTCAATGTCACACAGTGGCTTTTGTTTTTTTGTAAAAAAACGGTTCACCTCAACCTGTAATAGTGCTTAACCAAAAAATAAAATATTCCATAACGGAAACGGAAAAAAGGTCTCAAGATAGATGAAGTATAAAGGTTATTAGGATAAAAAACCACAAATCAGGCAATTCTGCTTAATAAACCCTCAAAAACACAACTATTTCCGCGAATATACATGAACCAATCTGCAAAATATTACTCACCGCTCCAGGCTGCTTTGATTGGTGGAGCGATCGCTACAACTGCTACCATAGCTGTATTTGGTCAAGCTTGGACAAAATCAGTTCATGCTGCTTTACAAGATAGTCCTAAAGCACTAGTTGACCAAGTTTGGCAGTTGGTGAATCGTGAATATGTTGATAATAAATTTAATCAACAAGATTGGCAAGCAATCAGGCAGAGCCTATTAAGTAAAGACTATACTTCTAAAGAAGAGGCTTACGTAGCAATTCGCGCAGCTTTGCAAAAGCTGGGTGATCCCTACACTCGGTTTATGAACCCCCAACAATATGAATCCCTAACTAGTCAAACATCCGGGGAAGTATCGGGTATTGGTATTCGTATGCAAATCAACGAAAACACCAAGCGTCTGACCGTGATAGAGGCTATAGACAATTCTCCAGCCCTGAAAGCCGGACTAAAATCAGGGGATGAGATATTAGCCATTGATGGTAAATCAACCCTGAAAATGACGGTAGAAGATGGCTCAAAATTAATTCGTGGTCAAGTAGGTACTAGTGTTAGCCTAGATATAGAAAGATCAGGAAGCAAACTCAAAATCAAATTAACAAGAGCAACAATAGAAGTTCCTACTGTTCGCTATACTCTCAAACAAGAAGCGAATCGGCGTGTTGGGTATATTCGCTTACAAGAATTTAGCTCCCACGCCGCTGATCAAATGCGTGCCGCTATTCGCAGAGGGAAGAGTGATCAAGTTGATTCCTATGTTTTAGACCTACGAGGTAATCCCGGTGGTTTGTTAAATGCTAGTATAGAAATTGCCCGGATGTGGCTAGATGAGGGTCATATCGTCAAAACCGTAGACCGCAAAGGATGGAGCGCTCAAACCACAGCTAATGGTACGGCTATTACCAAACTACCCTTAGCAATTTTAGTAGATGGTAATTCAGCTAGTGCCAGTGAAATCCTCACCGGCGCACTGAAAGACAATAAACGGGCTGTAGTTGTTGGTAGTCAAACCTTTGGTAAAGCTTTGGTACAGTCAGTCCATGAACTAGAAGATGGTTCAGGTTTAGCCGTCACCATTGCCCATTATTATACACCCAATGGTACAGATATCAACCATAAAGGAATTGCACCTGATATCAAGCTAGACTTAACACAAACACAAGAACGCCAATTGGCTTCTAACCCGAGTTTAATCGGTACAAATAGTGATCCCCAATACGCTCGTGCTATTGCTGCTCTCTCTAATGGCAAATTAGCACAGACTGTGAAAAGTCAAAATTCCCAGTTTATTAGTGTCAGTTCTGAAGACTTGAAATTTTAAAATTTGAGTTTTAATTCCACCCTTGGGGGACAGTTAGGTAATAATTAATGAACCACGAAGGTACGACTTCTTTGTGGTTCATTTTCTCTTATCCTCTTATATATACTCTATCATGTAGCAATGATATATTTAATTGCCGCCGCTTAGGTTAAAATTGTTGAGAATGAAAGTTTATTTTTCCTGCATTAAATTCTATCTATGGCTAATCCTAAATCTGACAAAAACTTTGTCTATCAAGAATTTGGTAACGGTAGTTCACCTCCACTAGAAGGGGCTTTAGAGCGGGGAATCCAAGATTTACCCCCAAATCAGCAAAATGTAAGAATCCAAGCCACTCGCGCTGGACGG
>NZ_KE384690.1:23205-40238 GCF_000426925.1 Dolichospermum circinale AWQC310F
AACTGTCACGGTTATTACTGGTTTTCAAACTAAACCGGAAACTTTGGCTACTTTATTAAAACAGTTAAAAGCCCAATGTGGTACCGGTGGCACGGTTAAAGATCATGAAATTGAGGTTCAGGGAGACCATAAACAGAAGATATTAGAAATTTTGGTAAGATTAGGTTACAAGGCTAAAATCAGTGGTGGTTGAAGGGTGCAGTTTACCGTATCTTTTCAGGAATCATCACGAGAGACGGTGATGTTAACTCTAGAAATGTCAGCTATTTACAAAAGGTATTGATGAATATGGATGTAATTAGAATTATAGTGGCAATTTTTCTCCCACCTTTGGGAGTGTTTTTGCAGGTGGGTTTTGGTCTAGATTTTTGGATTAATATCGTCTTAACGTTATTTGGTTATATTCCGGGAATTGTTCACGCAGTCTGGATAATTGCGAAGAAATAATCATCTCAGAGAGATAGGATAAACCGGACTGTCTCTCTATTTGTTTTCCTAACTTTACACCCTTTCAAAAAAACTAGAATATGAAAATAAAGTATCCCATTAATTTTCACAAAGGTCTAACATTTGCTATCATATTAGGATTAATGGTTTTATACCACAATTTTACTATTGGAGCTTGGGTTTATCTTTCCCTTCACGGTACTTATGGTTTTCTTTGGTTAATAAAAGATAGCATATTTCCAGATAAGCAATGGGAACAGGAAATTCCCACTTCTCAAGGAATTATTACCTTTTTCATACTTTGTTTGTACTGGGTAGCACCATTTATTCTCATTAGTAGTGGTACTGTTCCACCTTTAGCATTAGTAGCTGCTGCTATTGCTTTGAATATCACTGGGGTATTTTTACATTTTGCTAGTGATGCCCAAAAATACTATACTCTTAAGCATAAAACTGGATTAATTACAGAAGGTTTTTTTGCTAAATGTAGTAATCCTAATTACTTGGGAGAGGTGTTGATTTATCTGGCTTTTTCTATATTAACTCAACATTGGCTACCTTTCTTGATTCAGGGGTTATTCATAGCCATGATCTTTGTTCCCAATATGCTGAAAAAAGATAAATCTCTATCTCGATATCCTGAGTTTGCGCAATACAAAGAAAACTCTGGTTTGTTCTTCCCTAAGTTATTTAATTCCAGAATTTCTCAGGAAGAAGAAACTACAGCATAATATAAATGATTTTGCTTGCTAGTAAACACACAATTAGATAAGTTAAGATTTGTAAAAGAAAAAATTAGAAAAGATTATGAACTACAAAGCTATCATTTTATCAACAATTTTGGGAATTTCTACACCTGCAATTATTGATATGGCCATTCCTAATCAAGCTATGGCTGTAAAAAAGTTTGATTATCCAGGGGGTGAATTTACAGATAAAGATTGGAATGTGACTTTAGCTTTTACAAATAATTCTTATTACTATTATGGCGAAAACCGTGAAAGTAATTCTAATATCAGTTTATCTGGTGCTGTCGCTTCTGGAACTAAACAACGTCAAATATACACTTGGAATAATAATGCTACAAAATATCAAGTAATTTGGAAACCAAGTGATCCTAAATTTATTCGTGTTCAGGTAATTGATTCCCAAGGTAAAATAATCTTAAATCGTCTACTTAAATCTGTTAAAAAGTAGCGTTTTTTGATTAAATATCACCTGAATTTACACTAAGTTAAAAAAGTATGATTTAAACTTACGTAATGAAAATTTACTGTAAATTTTAGGACGACACACAACTAGCATAATACAAGTTTAGCGGACAAGACTTGTACAATTACAGTAAGTTTAGCTTGAGTGAGGCACACCCTATGCGGGCAAGATGCCCGCACCACCAGGCTTTTATCATTAAAGCTGATTTTTAACAAGTTTTGTAGAGACGTTTTATATCACATCTCTACATTATGTGCTTATTCAGCCCAAGCGATTAATCTGGGTTCGTAAGGACTGGAAAGGTATTTATTGCGAGGTAAGACGCGCAAAGACAAGCCTTGTAAACCAGAGGTGGTGTAAGTGATATTTGCTGTATAAACACTTAAATTCTCTGGGTTTTGTCCTTGATAATCCATTACCACAGGTACGGCATTAACAATATCCCCATGGGCATCTATAGAACCTTGATATAGTTCTACTTGCACATCATTGTTACTCAAAGTTGCTAAATCAACTTTAGCTTTGACGGCTACGGTTTGATTAACTTTAATGTCTGATGCTACGGATACCTCAAGATCCTTAATTCTGATACTAAACCAGTGTTCGCCTAATTTCGCCTTCCAAGCCGCTAATTCCTTGGCTGGGGCATAATTGTCAACAGTTAAGGTATGATAGCGATCGCTGGCTGGGAAATAGGCTCTGACTGCATATTCTCGCACCATCCGGGCTGTATTAAAAAATGGACAATTCAAGCGAATTGCATCTTTCATTTTTGCTACCCAAGGACGAGGCAAGCCATCACCATCACGATGATCATAGAATAAGGGGATAACTTCTTTTTCTAGTAACTCATAAAGGGCGTTAGCTTCTATTTCGTCTTGGTAATTAGGATCTTCGTAATTTTCTCCATGGCCAATAGCCCACCCGGTGCGGACATAATCTGCTTCATCCCACCAACCATCAAGTACACTTAAATTGGGTAGTCCATTCATAGCGGCTTTCATACCACTTGTACCGGAGGCTTCTCTAGGACGACGGGGAGTATTTAACCAAATATCACAACCTGCTACCATTAAACGGGCGATGTGAATATCGTAGTTGGGAACAAATACTACCTGTTTTTCTAAATGGTGTTCGCGGATAAAGTGATTAATATCCCGAATCAATTCTTTACCAGGGATATCTTTGGGGTGAGCTTTTCCAGCAATTACAAACTGGACTTTGCGATGTTTATTACCGAGTAATATCCGTTTAATGCGGTCTAAATCACGCATCCATAAAGTAGCGCGTTTATAAGTAGCAAAGCGGCGGGCAAACCCAATTGTTAAAACGTTAGGATCAAGCACTTCCTGGGCTTGGGCAATATCGGAGGCGGATGCACCGCGATCGCGCAGATGTTTAACTAAATGTTCCCTAACGTACAATACCATATCTAAACGGCAGCGTTCATGATTCCGCCACAATTCTTCGTCGGGAATTGCATCCATTCGTTCCCATAATTGGTTATCTGGTGGTGCTGATGACCAATTTGGACCGAGATAGCGATCGTACAATTCTTGAGTAGATTTAGCTACACAACTACGGGCATGAACACCGTTAGTAATAGCGCTAATTGGCACTTCGTCCACAGGAACTTTTTGCCACAACCCCTGGAACATTTGTCGAGAAACAACGCCATGTAATTGTGCTACACCGTTAGAGAATGTTGCCATTTTCAGGGCTAATACTGCCATACTGAAGGGACTGGATAAATCACCAGTATTTTCTCGTCCTAGACCTAAAAACTGCTCCTTGGGTAAACCAAAGATATCTGCATAATAGCCCAAATAATGCAATATCTTATCAGGAGAAAATAAATCAATGCCTGCGGGGACTGGTGTGTGAGTAGTGAAGATATTACTAGAACATACCACCTGTCTAGCTTGTCTGTAACTCAGTCCTGCTTCCTGAATGAGAATACGAATGCGTTCCAAAGCCGAGAAAGCAGCATGGCCTTCATTCATGTGGTAAGCAGTCACTTCATACCCCAAGGCCTTGAGCATTTGTACACCACCTATACCCAGCATAATTTCCTGGTGGATACGCATATCTATATCACCACCATACAATTGATCGGTGATATCGTGGTCATAAGCCTTGTTAGGTTCGATATTGGTATCAAGCATATATAAGGGGACTGTTCCCACTTGCACACGCCATACTCGTGCATATACCTTGCGTCCTGGATAGTCTACCGCAATTCGTAGTTCTGAACCATCGGCATTGCGCTCCAAATGCAAAGGCATATTATAGAAGTCATTGATAGGATAGCGCTCTTGTTGCCAACCATCAGCATTGAGATATTGGGCAAAATATCCCTGTTGATACAATAAACCCACACCCACTAAAGGTAAACCCAAATCACTAGCTGACTTTAAATGATCACCCGCTAATACACCCAAACCACCAGAATAGACGGGTAAGCAATCTACTAGGCCAAATTCAGCGGAAAAATAGGCGTAACATTCTTTTTGCGGCTGCTCTCTTTGTTTTTTATACCAAGTCCGCTCCTGCAAATAATCTTCTAATTGCCGTGCTGCTCGGTCTACTTGCGCTAAAAAGCCGTCATCTTCGACAACTTCTAATAATCGCTTTTGGCTGATAGTTCCCAACATTAATACTGGGTTATGGTGGCTTGATTCCCATAAATCGGGGTCTAAACGGCGAAATAGGTCTTTACTCTCCACATTCCAATCAAAATGGAGATTATAAGCTAGTTTCCGCAGGGGTTCTAGTCTGGAAGGTAGTGAAGGAGATACGTTAAAAGTGCGAATTGGCTGCATGGTTTAAAAAAACTTATTTGTGCGGCTATGGTTATTGTTTACTGTTTTTACTTAATGTTGCCAACTCTTTATACTATATTTGTCAACTTTCGATGACTTTGTTAAGAATTGATAATTATTGAATTGCTGAATAAACATTACACTTATAGCTTGTCTGAGTCTACTGGGTTTGTACTGGTTTTACTAAAATTTTACTAAAATTTAATTATGTGCTGTTTATATAGGCAATATGGCAATATATCGGTATGCACTGAAATATAAATCCAAATAAATCCAAAACATAGCTAAAAAGCGATTATGAATCATCAAAATGAAACAAAACTGCTAGTCTTTTCCCTGCTGTTTACGACAGCATTGTTAGGCTTGGGCTTTTGGTTGTGGAATCAATTCACACCCCGCATTCCTGACAAAGAAGCTAATGTTTCTCCAGATTCCGATTCTACACCAGGGCGAATCAGTTTAGGTGAGAAAATTTTAATTACTGATCAAATCAACTCTGATAAGAAAAGAGGAGTACAAGCCTTTGCTCAGGGTAATTTTGATGCTGCTAGAATCAGTTTTCAAGCATCTTTGCGCCAAAATCAGAATGATCCAGAAAGTTTGATTTATCTCAATAACTCCCTGGACAATAGTAGTAAATATATCAAGATTGCGGTGAGTGTACCCATCGGCGGACATCTCAATGTAGCCAAGGAGATTCTGCGGGGTGTGGCTCAGGCTCAAGATGAGGTAAATCGTAATAGTGGCATTAATGGTAAATTTTTGCAAGTAGCGATCGCTAATGATGATAATGATCCCACCCAATCCCAAAAAATAGCGACGCAATTTGTCAAAGATTCCAGTATTCTGGCTATGGTTGGACATAATGCTAGTAATGCTTCCATTGCGGCTGCACCAATATATCAGCAAGGGGGACTAGTGATGATTTCTCCTACCAGTTTCGCTCAAAATCTCTCTGGTATTGGTAGCTATATATTTCGCACAGTCCCCAATATTACTTCCCAGGTCGAACCTCTGGCTGTTTATACCCTCAAAACTGCCCGTAAAACTAATATTGCCTTATGTGTAGATTCCAAATCTATTGATAATCAATCTTTTAAGGATGAGTACGCTAAAAATATTGTAGCTGGTGGTGGTAAAATTAATTCCACCAAGTGCGATTTTTCTGCCCCTGATTTTAACTCTACTATAATAATTTCTCAATTAATTAGTAGTGGTGCTGATGGGTTGGTATTAGCTCCCTATGTTGGTAGAATTAACCGGGCTTTAGAATTAGCAGCAGCAAATCAAGGTAAATTAGCGCTGTTTGGTAGTCCGACATTATACACCTTTCAAACATTAGAATCAGGGAAATCTGATATTAGCGGTATGGTTATTACTGTACCTTGGCACCCAAAAGCCATTCCTGGTAATCCTTTTCCTGAACAAGCTAGAAAACTTTGGGGAGGAACTGTGAATTGGCGTTCAGCAACAGCCTATGATGCAACTATGGCGATCGCTAAAGGTTTACAACAAGGTTATACCCGTGAAGCATTACAAAAGGTGCTACATAGTCCAGGTTTCTTTGTCAATGGTGCTACAGGCAAGATTGAATTTCAAGAATCTGGTGATATTAAGGGTAAAGCAATATTGGTCAAAGTGCAACCAAGTAAAAACTCAACTGCTAACTATGACTTTTTCCCGTTGCAGGAAAAATAAATAGTGGCATGATGTTATTAACCATTTCAATTTGTTGGTTGGGTTTGACTGCGTTCTACCCAACCTGCGGGACTTTTTTGATCATGTTTTCATAACTTTACTAACAATTGTTTCCATTTAATTAACATCCCCAACAGGGGCGAACGGCCGTTCGCCCCCACGTAGGTTTTCATTCAATATAATGTCCCCAGCGAGTGGGGACCCCTCAATTTTAAACCCTTACCCAGCAATGTGACCAGAGACAGTTTCCGATAGCAGCGATCGCCATTACCCCAAAAATGTTAAATTAATATATGTATTAGCAAAGGTCGAATAAATGACGAGATTTATACATGACCAATTCGCCAAAGATTATTTAGAAGAACTGCTAAAACCTTATGGAAAAGTAGAAGCACCCAGTCATGTATCTGGAGAAGTACGGGAAATAGACGTATTATTTACACCATTTCTTGAACAAAAAGCGGATATAGCATCATTAGGGTTATTAGGTAAACTAGCCACCACACTAGCCATATTTGAACCATTTCGCAACCCAGCCTCAACAGAAGAAATATGTGATTGTCTATTAAAATCATTAGAAGTTAGAGGTGCATTAAAACGAGAAGCAAAACGTAATGCAACCAAAATAGCAGAAAGTAATTTTCCTAAATTATGGATTCTCACACCCACAGCGTCTAAGAAACTGCTATCAGGATTTCATGGTACATTGGAATCAGATTCTTTACCAGGAATATACTATTTACCAGAGTCTTTCCGCGCAGCAATTATTGTCATTCATCAATTATCACCTGTTCCAGAAACATTGTGGTTAAGACTTTTGGGAAGAGGAACGGTACAAAAACGAGCAATTGATGAATTAGCTGCGTTACCATCAAATCAGCCTTATGTGAAAATCACATTAGAATTACTTTACAACCTGCAACAGAACTTGAGAATAAATCAAAGTCCAGAAATAGAAGCAGAAGATAGGGAGTTGATTATGAGATTAGCGCCACTTTACCAACAAGAGCGAGAACTCGCTAGACAAGAAGGACTACAACAAGGACTACAACAAGGAGAACAACGAGGCCTACAACAAGGAGAACAACTTCTGATTATCCGTCAGTTAAATCGCCGCATTGGTACAATGGACTCATCATTGATTCAACAAGTCCAAAAATTACCTGTTGCACAACTAGAGGAATTAGGAGAAGCCTTGTTAGATTTTACCTCAGTTACAGATTTACAAACTTGGTTACAATCTGTTAGCTAATCTTTTTCAAAAGACCGTTTATGATGTTTTCATGACTTTATGAAGAATTGAAAACTTTTTGATTTTTCCGCCGAAAATTGGGATTAGGGGCTTGACAATTGATTTTGAATTTGTTATCATAGACTTGATAAGGAAGAACTATCTTCATATTCTATTTAATAGACATAGGCCGAGTTTAAAGATGCTTGACATAAAACCCTTGTAGTAGAGACGTTCCATGGAACGTCTCTACTTTTTTGGAGATGTCTATTGAATTGTGCAGAACCGCTTACCATCATGGAGGCGGTTGTATTTTGGCATAAACAGACGAGATATGAGAGTTTTCGATAAAATTTTGTAAAGCTTTGCAAAAAAAGACAAATCTCCACCCTGGTAATATACTGAGATACAGCTTAATTAAAACACGACTACTAAGGATTTATCTTCTTTAATTTGTAGGTTGGGTTGAGGTACGAAACCCAACACAGTCTATAACTATATGACATTTAATATTGGGGTTTGACTGCGTTCTCCCCAACCTGCGGAACTGCTGTTCCTATTCCCTCGCCAAAGGTACAAGATATAGGTAAGATAAATTAGTTGCTATTTACCAAACCTCCGGGAGTTAGTTCTATGTTGAGTTTAAAAATTGCTGTTTATATCGTTGTCGGCTTGTTTGTGAGTATCTTCATCTTCGGGTTTTTGTCTAATGACCCAGCCCGTAACCCCGGTCGTCAAGACTCAGAATAAATATACAACAAATCACTCCTAGTGGCCGGAAGGTAGAAACAGGCTAATATGTAATTCAACCTTCCGGCTATTTTTTGCTTTTTGATCAGCTTAATTGCCTCAAAATATGTTTCATCCAGTCCTTCCACCTCAACCACCGCCAAATCTTGTATCGTCAAAACCTGTTTCCTATCTCGCTGCTCCTGCTGTTATTCAGGTAAAAAATGATCAACAAAAACTGATCATTGATGGTAAAAATCAGCAAGATAGGTATCAATCAACTACCAAGCCAATCAATGATTCTCCGTTATCCCAACTAGAAAAATCAGGTCGAGAATTTTCCATAATTCAAGGTCAAAAGCGCAAAATTATTTATATTATAGCCGGACAGCAGGTTTTAACAGAAACATCAACACCCCCGGTAGAAAAAAATTACCTAAATTTACAGGAATCAGGGGGAAAAGTTGATCTATTGGTTGGTGAAAAAACACCATCGTTACCAGTACAAAATCTGATTGAATTTAAACTGCGTCATCCTCAAGATCACTCAAAACCTGGTAATTTACAAGTTCCCCCGTTACCGCAAATTTCAGAAGCAGAGAAAAGATCACCGCAAAAAACAAGAATTGTAGAGGTAATTGCCGATCGCCAGGAGTATGATCAAGAAAAGCGAATTGTTACCGCTGAGGGTAATGTAGTAGTCAGGTTTGATGGTGCAGTAATTGATGCTGATACCCTACGTATCAATTTAGATAATTTGATAGCGGTGGGGGAGGGTAATGTGGCTTTAACTAGGGGTAATCAGGTATTCCAAGGACGACGTTTTACTTATAATTTTATTCAAGATAGTGGTGATCTAGAAAACGGTAAAGGTGAACTTTATATCCCTACCACCGCAACGGATTTTGCTTTTTCCCCAACTCTCCCTACAGATATTACCGCAGGTGGTGTACCTAGTCGCCCTTTGAGTTATCGGCTTCGCGCTAATCAACCCCTCACTGGTGTTAATAGTCCCGGAGGGATAGAATTTGGTGTTAGTGGTCAATCAGACGCGCGAAATGTTTCTGTACCTAAATCTGGTGGTGTCCTCAAGCGGTTACGATTTGAAGCCCAATATATCGAATTTTATCCCCGTGGTTTTCAAGCTCAAGATGTGAGAATTACTAATGACCCTTTTTCACCCCCGGAATTGGAAATCAGGGCGGCTAAGGTGACTGTGACACGAGAAGCACCTTTAATTGATAGGGTTACTACCCAGGGTCAAAAGTTAGTTTTTGATCAAAAGGTTGTTGTTCCTATCCCTGTGAATAGTCGCAAAATAGACCGTCGGCCACGACAGGTAAATCCCACTATCGTTTCTGTGGGTTTTGATAATGGTAAACGCGGTGGTTTGTTTATAGAACGCGCTTTTGAACCAATTAATAATGATCAGACTCGCTGGACTATTACACCCCAGTTTTATGTACAAAGGGCTGTAGAAAAGGGTGGTAATGTGGCTAATTTATTCGGTGTAAATACTAAACTGAATGCTGTTTTGAGTCCTAAAACTGTTGTGGAGGGTACGGGAGAGTTAACTAGTTTTGATTTTGATCGCGTGGAAGATACTTTACGCGGGAGTTTGCGATTACGCCAAAGTTTGGGTAATGTCAAGCCTTATACATTAAGTTTAGAATCTAGTTACCGCGATCGCCTTTATAATGGTAGTCTTGGATATCAAACTGTACAGAGTAGTATAGGTGGAATTATCACGTCTCCGATCCTTCCTTTAGGAAAAAGCGGTATAAATCTTAGTTATCAGGGTGGCGCACAGTACATAAATTCTAACACAGACCGTCAGAATTTACTCTCACCAATACGTAAAAATGATCGCATTTCTCTAGGTCGTTTCCAAGGTAGTGTAGCATTGAGTAGTGGTATCAAATTGTGGGAAGGGAAACCATTACCAGCTACAGCCAAGGAAGGATTAAAATATACATCTAATCCTGTAGTACCGTATTTACAAGCGATCGCTGGTATCACAGGAACTACTAGTTATTATAGTAGCGGTGATAACCAAAGCACTGTCACTGGTACTATTGGTTTAATCGGCCAAATTGGCCATTTTTCCCGTCCTTTCTTAGATTATACTGGCTTTAATGTCAGTTACTCCCAAGGCACTAATAGCGGTTTATCACCCTTTCTTTTTGACCGTTCAGTTGATAACAAAGTTCTTAGCGCTGGTATTTCTCAGCAAGTTTATGGACCTGTTCGCTTAGGTTTACAAACATCCGTTAACCTAGATACATCAAAAGAAATCAGCACCGATTATACATTAGAATATAGCCGTCGTACTTATGGTATCACCCTTCGTTATAATCCAGTGCTGCAATTAGGTGGTTTTAGTATCCGTATCAGTGATTTTAATTGGACAGGTGGTACAGATCCATTTGCTAATGGACAAGTTAAACCAGTGGTTGGTGGTGTAGTCCGTGAGGAAAATTAGGCTTCAGCCGAATTATAATCTGGAATTAAACCACCTTGTTCGGTAATTTTTTTCGCTGCATCTAAAAGATACTCATAATAGGTGTGAGCAATAATGGATAATTGCTTACCAGCAGGATAAACCATATACCAATCCCGTTTAATTGGAAAATTTTGGACATCTAAAATGCTAAATTCCGCAGCGTCGGTTAATAATGTATGACGGGATAATACAGAAATACCTAAACCACCAGCGATAGCTTGTTTAATCGCTTCATTACTTCCCAATTCCAACTTAACTTTGACCTTGACTCCATGTTTCTCAAGCAGACTTTGGACGGCGCTGCGAGTCCCTGAACCTGGTTCACGCATAATAAACCGTTCTTCACCCAAACGTTCGATAGGAATATTTTTTTCCTTCGCTAAAGGATGATTAGCGGGTGCAAAAACTACCAAGGGGTTTTCTAAAAATGGCTGGAAATTGACATCAAAATGATCAGGAATTTGACTCATAATATACAAGTCATCCAAATTATTCATCATCCGATCTAAAATCAGTTCATGATTTGTAACTTGGAGAGAAATATCAATCCCAGGGTAAAGCTGACAAAAAGGACCCAACAATCTAGGAATAATATACTTAGCAGTAGTAATTACCGCTAGTCTTAACTGTCCTTGTTTTAATCCTTTTAAATCAGCAACAGTCATTTGAAACTTATCCATAGTCTCAAAAATTTGCCGACAAGTAGCAAATAATTCCCGTCCTGCCTCCGTCAAGTATAAACGCTTTCCCACCTGCTCAAATAATGGCAGACCTACCGATTTCGTTAGCTGTTTGATTTGCATGGAGATAGTAGGTTGAGTCAAAAACAACTCCTCAGCAGCACGCGTAAAACTACCATGCCGTGCCGCAGCCTCGAACACCTTCAACTGGTGCAATGTCGCTTGGTTCAAGGTTATTCCCCTCTGATAACAATTTATATATATACTACAGTATCACGTAGCAACAAGTTTTTTTAAGTGTTATTTATACAAATATTGTATAAAATCAATATGTTTAGTCAGTTCAGACAGGGAATTAATTCCCTATCTGATAGTTAAAATACCTTAAAAGCGGACGATTATGATGGTATTACTTAAGTATTTTAACTTAGCTTGATCATGAATTTATCGGCCAATTTCTACATTTTCAAGGATACCAAGTGCGTCAGGTACAAGAACAGCCGCGGAATAGTAGGTACTAATGAGGTAAGAAATAATCGCTTTTTCGCTGATACCCATAAATCGGACGGATAAACCAGGTTGGTATTCATCAGGGATACCAGTTTGATGTAGGCCAATGACCCCCTGATCTTGTTCTCCAGTTCGTAACACAAGAATGGAACTAGTTTGGTACTTAGTAATAGGAATTTTATTACAGGGAAGAATAGGTACACCGCGCCACGCGATTACTTTAGTACCATCTATTTCCATATTTTGCGGATAGATACGGAGGCGGTTACATTGCTTATTAAAAGCGGCAATAGTGCGAGGATGCGCTAAGAAAAACTTTGACTTTCTACGGCGAGTCAGCAGTTCATCTAAATCATCAGGGGTGGGCGGTCCACTGCGGGGATAAAGACGTTGTTTAAAGTCGGCATTGTGTAGTAAACCAAATTCACGGTTATTAATCAATTCATATTCTTGTCGTTCCCGTAATGCTTCGATAGTCAGACGCAATTGTTGTTCTGTCTGATTCATCGGTTCATTGTAAAGTTCAGCAACGCGAGTATTGATTCTTAAGATAGTTTGGGCAATACTTAACTCATATTCACGGGGTGATAGTTCATAATCAACAAAAGTACCTGGTAATTCACTCTCTCCAGTATGCGCTGAAGATAAAGCAATAGCAGCTTCACCGTATTTATTCTGTAGCAATTGGGTACGGGCGACAATTTGATCAATATGAACCTGTAAGGCTTCCGACTGGTTAAGGACTTCCCTAAATGCTTGTAGTGATAGTGTTAATACAGTACATTGTGTAACAGCTTTAACTGTAAACTTCCACATACTTTGAGACTCTACTAAAATCTGATCACCAAAATGATCACCATCAGCTAACGCGTTTAAGAAAGGTTGATGCTCGTATTTAGCAATCCCGATTTTATTGACTTTACCATGGGCGATGAGAAAAAGCTGTTGGGCAGGCTGACCCGATTGTACTATGATCTCATCAGGTGCGAACTCTTGTTGTACAAAACGACTAGCTAAAGCTGTTAAGACTTGAAGATTATCAAATCCTCGCAGTAAAGGTAATTGACTAAGTTCTTGGGGAATTACTTGTACCGTTGCTCCTGTATTAGTGCAAGTAATTCTTCCATCACCTAAAGTATAAGTTAAGCGACGGTTGACTCGATAAGTGCCACCTTTGATTTCTACCCATGGTAACATCTTCAACAACCACCGTGAGGTAATTTCCTGCATTTGCGGTGCAGATTTGGTTGTTGTTGCTAAGTTGCGGGCGGCTGCTGTACTTAAACTTTGTTGAGGCTGTCTACCCTCAACATCCAAACCCGAATCATTAGAATATGTCATCTTATCCTCTAATCACTGACAAATATACTTAATAAAATGAGAGGTGAAGGTAATCAGACTTTGATCGATCAAAAATTACTGGATTTAACGCTGAAAATAGGGCGTAATTACCAATTAATTACCTTCACCTCTGAAAACTAATTAAACTAATTAGCGACCGATTTCCACATCTTCAAGAATGCCAAGTGCGTCTGGTACTAAAACTGCTGCGGAGTAGTAAGCTGTAATCAGGTAAGACATAATCGCCTTTTCACTGATACCCATAAAGCGCACAGATAAACTAGGTTGATATTCATCCGGGATACCAGTTTGGTGTAAACCGATAACGCCTTGTTTTTCCAAACCAGTGCGGAGCAGGAGAATAGAACTGGTACGGTTATTGCTAACAGGTATTTTATTACAGGGAAAAATAGGTACACCACGCCAAGCCGGAACTTGTTGTCCACCCATGTCAATGCTTTGTGGATAAATGCCTATACGGTTGCATTCACGAGCAAATGCAGCGATAGTCCGAGGATGAGCTAGGAAGAAACTGGGGTCTTTCCATACTGTAGCTAGTAATTCATCCATGTCGTCGGGAGTAGGTGCGCCTGTGCTACTGTAAATGCGTTGTTTGAGGTCGGCGTTATGGAGCAACCCAAATTCGGGGTTGTTGATCATTTCGTGTTCTTGACGTTCCCGTAATGCTTCCACCGTCAGACGCAATTGTTGTTCGGTCTGATTCATTGGTTCATTATACAAGTCAGCAACGCGAGTATTGATGCGTAAAACGGTTTGGGCGATGCTTAAATCATATTGACGGGGTGAGAGGTCATAATCAACGAAAGTACCGGGTAAATCAGCCTCACCGCGATGTCCTGCTGATACATTAATCGCTGCTTCACCTTGTTCAGTTTGTGGTTGACTCAGGAGAGCGCGGAACTTGTCAACTTGACTTCGCAAAGCTTCAGATTGGTTAACGAGTTGTTCAAATGCACTTTGAGGTAATGCTAAAATGATACATCTGGTGACAGCTTTGAGCGTATACTGCCAGGTATCTTGGGATTCTACCAGAGATTCATCACCAAAATGATCACCATCAGCTAATACATCTAAAACCACTGGCTCGTCATATTTACCAAGACCAATTTTGTTAACTTTACCACGAGCGATCAGTAATACTTGATTGGCTTCTTGACCAATTTCCACAATTACGTCCCCCGCAGCAAATTCCTGTTGCACAAATTGGTTCGCTAAGGTGGTTAAAACTTCTATGTCTTCAAACCCTCTGAATAAGGGTAATTCCGTTAATTCTTGGGGAATTACTTGTACAGTTGATCCGGTGTTAGTAAAAGATACTCTTCCATCACCTACAGTGTAACTTAAACGACGGTTAACGCGATAGACACCGCCTTTTGTTTGTACCCATGGTAGTAGTTTTAATAACCACCGTGAGGTAATTTCCTGCATTTGCGGCGCAGATTTGGTGGTTGTCGCCAAATTACGAGCAGCTGCTGTACTTAAACTTAGTTGAGGTTGTTGATTTTCTGAATCGTTAGAGTAGGTCATAACTTAATTCTCCACTTTTTTAGTTAGTTAAAAAACACAATTTACCGCAAATTTACGGATTTTTACCCACGGAATTAGTTGCACCAACCAAGGATCTGATATGTGCAGCCGAAGTGCCAAACCCTGTCGGACCGTTGAGTAGTCGCACTATGGGGGAAGCACTATTACGCAATTCAAATTCTTTGTATCGGTCTACCTTTGTATGCCACTTAAGTACACCACACATCCACTGTTCTAATTTCTCAATGTATTTGAGTAGTTTCTCGCGGGTGTTTTTATCCAGGTTGAAATCGTCGAAAAGGGCTGGAAGTTCAGTCTCAACAATGTGTTGAAACTGTTGCGCCCGCGCTGTCATCAGATTATTAACAATCTCAACAGCTTTGAGAAGATCACAGTTCAGGAAATTCTGCACCACTAACACGCAGTTATGAATTTCGCCCTCAAATTCGATTTCTTTCTGATAAGAAAAAATGTCATTAGTGAAACAGGCAAAATCGGCGGCAGCATTTTCCAGCGATCGCATGGGTCGGCTATAATAAATCTGCATTGGTATTTCGCCGCCATGGGATAGTCTAGACAGACTCATGGTTAAATCAGATCCAAATGTCTTACGACGCATTTCAATATAGTCAATCGGATCTGGAATCCGATTTTGCGTCTGGTTAGCCAGTTCCCACACCCAACTATCAGTCATATCCTGAATAGCACGGCGAAATTCGGTACGTGCTGTGGAGGACATTGGTCCTGCGGTGCGAGACCAAATATCCGCCAACCCCTTTTCTACTGGATTAGTTGCTACAGGGGGTGTAGAATTATCTAGAGGCATAAATGCTGACAGTCGAGCATTAAAGACTTTTGCACCTGCCAAGTCGCGGTTATTACCATAGATTGCTGGGAAATAATCATCCGCATAAGTTCCCCAAACCAGCCAACAAGCTGTTAAATTTAGCTCATGCTCAGAACCATTTGGATGTATCCACGCACCGCATAAAGCCACGTCAGCAACATCAAACTTATGGTCATTCCAGATAAAAGCATCAGGAATCCCCGGTAATGATTCTAACATCCCCATCCGACGCGCCCATTCTTTGGAATGATTTCGTGCAGCATCCAAATTAGGATTTAAGGTGGTAGAGAAGGGCATATAAAACTTAGGCAGTTTTACTGGTCCTACAGTTTGATAGGGAACATGAGTAAAACTTTTAAACCTTCCCACACCCAAAGTAGTGGATAAGGATTCCAGCCGCGCGGCCGATGTTCCTAGCCCAGTCGGACCGCCAACAGTCACAGATGTACCTGAATTATCCGGCTCTTCCTTGTTCATATAGCGGCTTGACCTCATGTGCCACTCGTGACCACCAGATTGCCAATCCTGAAGTCCTTTAATGTAAAGGAGAACATTCACACGCTCTACTGGATCTACTCCGTACTCCTCAAAAAGAGAGGGTAATTCCGTGACAGCAGTGTTGTCAAATTGGTATAAACGGGAGTTGAGTAGTTCGTTAGTGAGGTTAGCGGCCTCTTGGGTACTCACATTCAAGAAACGCTCAACTACAAGCACACAGTTAGAATTTTCACCTTCCTCTTCCACCTCTCTTTGGTAGGAGAATAGATCATTGCGGAGATGTACACCATCAGCAAATGTGTCTTTTAAAACCCGCATGGGTCTAGTTGCCGCAATTTTAGCCGGAACTTCCACAAAGGCCGCGTGTTCGACTAAATCTGCTGACCAAGGTGCGCCCCCAACTTTCCGCCGCATTTCAATGTATTCAATGGGGTTAGCAATGCGATTTTGATTAATATTTGCTAGTTCCCACATTGACTCATCTAAAAGATTTTTGGTACTTTCAAAGAATCTTTGCCGCCATTCTACGGATTTAGTAAAGGCAGTACGAGACCACAAATCAGCTAAACCGCGCTCTACTGGGTTCGTGGGAAAGGGAAGGTTATCTTGGGGATAAATTGGCATAAATGCCGGTAGTCGGTCAAGATACTCCTTTGCCCCAATTAGATCCTGACTGCGCTTATAGATTTCCAGAAAGTGATCATCAAAAAAGAATACCCATACATACCAATCCGTTACCAGGTTCAACTCTGTTGAGGGCGTGTCTGGATGAGTATAAGAACAAAGTAAAGCATAGTCGTGAGCATCAAATTTACGTTCATCCCATATAGGCTCACCTTGGGACTCCTCTTTTGACCCAAGTATTCCCATTTCATAAGCCCAGGCTTTGGAATGCACTCGTGCCGCTTCCAGGTTTGGATTCAGCCGCGCTGGCCAAGGCATATAAAATGCTGGCAGTTTAAATGGT
>NZ_KE384690.1:40248-50828 GCF_000426925.1 Dolichospermum circinale AWQC310F
CATTGTCTGTCAGCCACATTGTGTTGGTTCACACATAACAACAAAATCATTATTTTAGATCCTGGATACTTTTTCAACAATCATTTACAAAAGTTAATTTAATAATACGTAATATTGGGACTCAGTTATTTAAAACCCTTTGACAGAGGGAAATTAATATGGGTTTAGTCGCAAGAACCAATGAAACTATAGGCATTATGCAATTCTTATTGAGAATACAGATTTTTGTCTAGTTTTTCAAAAGGCTTATTAATCAAGGATTTTAGAGATTTATCTCTGACCTGAATTTCAGCTTTACTATTCAAGTTATTTAATTTATACTCAATATTTTACCGTATATATTACATATTAGAAGCATAGAAATACTCCACTACAATAGACTTTAGTACGGATGAGTGGAGTATACTGCATAAATTCGGACAGGTTGTATCTGATTCCAATACTCCCAGCGTCAAAATTAAATTTAATGATGCTAGGGACTTTTTATATAAGCACTCATGGGTTCTTTGATAAATCGGATGTAAAGATGCCTAAAGGTAGATTTAATCACACGAGGCATGGCAAAATCTATAGGCATTAATTTGTCGGGTAATTGCCAATCTGTAATTTGTAGTAAATCAGGTGATAAATTAGGAAAGTGAATATCATTTAATTCTGGACATATTCCTAATCTTTGAGAAGCTGCAACTGTGGGAACTTGTGCGGGTGCAACCTGGAGAATTTCTAACATTGCTCTATCTAAAGCAAAGACATTACTAGAAGCTGCTAAAATTTCTAAATTCCGAGGTTCTCCACCACTAGGTCCATTACCTTCATGACCAATAATACCATCCAAAATTGTTAAAGTGGGATTAATTGCTCTGGCCGTTTCTACTAACATCTCACCGAATTTATTAGCATCTTTACCAGCTTCTAGATGCCACCAAGCTTTCATTTTACCAGGAACACAACCAAAGAGATTTTTTACTCCCAATGTCAGGGTTAATTGCAGATGAGATTTAACCTTGGGAAGGTTAATCACTACGTCTGCTGACATTGCTTCTTTTGATAAAAGTAAGTGATTGAAATTGTCATTTACTGTTTGATAACGTTTACCATGAAATTCAACCAGTGGTAAATTCAGTTCTGCTAAAATTGGTAATAAACCATTGGCTATTGCTACACCTTTAGCACTACCAAAAGCAGGACTATCTCCTAAAAATGGGTTTCCACCAACTGCAATTACCATTTCAGCAACAGCACGGACTAATTCTGGTCGTGTGGTACATTCTTTTGTAGGCCGAGAAGCTGTGAGCAGGTTAGGTTTGAGTAAAACCCGATTTCCTGGTTTGACAAAGGCAGCCATTCCACCCAAAGGTTCTAGCAGTATTTCCAAAGATTCTTTTAAAGCTTCTTGTTCGTAGGATTTGGCACGAATTAAACTAACAGATGGTTTTGGGGTTTCCATGGGTAATAATGTGCGTAATAATTTGGTGACATGATCATAATATAAAGCAAATGATCATAAAATCAATGTTCCCGGCTTCATCAATTCTATGAGTACAAGAACCGGAAATTATTTATCTAGATAGTGACAGAAAATCGTTAATACTTCTTCTATTGATAATTTTTAGGCATACCAACTGGAGATAAACCGGCGATTACTTTCAAGTTTTGACAACGAATTAATTCACTAAAATTCAGTCCAGAACGCTCTTCTATTTTTGCTACAGTTTCAATGGCTGTTAACAAATGTTCGGCGGCTTCGGTTTCTGAATAACCTCGTCTTTGGGCAATACGAATAGCCGCTATATCAGCATTTAATTTTGATTCCTGAGATCTATTCATGCGCCAAATCTGTATGGCGGCTAAAGCAGTTAATCCCCCAGATATTACCATACCTACTACATCAGACTGCACCGCCTCCACTATTCCCCCCATAAACCCCGCTAAAACTACTCCTTGATAAATATTGGGTTGTAACCATTTTACCCCTGTTAACCAGCAAACCATCTGCAATAGCAGTAAATCCCGTTGGGGTTTTGTTAACCGTCGCCACAAATCGAAATTAATATATATCTGTCTTGATTGACTCAAAGGCAGGGGAAAAGCAGCATCTATTACCTGTTTTTGTTCTGGTTTACTGAGGATTTTCGTCATCATTCGCCCAGAAGCAGGCATGACATCCAATAAACGACGAATTTCAATATTTGATTCCATAGCATCTATTATTAGTCATAATTATCTATGTTCAGTGGCTATTAGGATTACACTTTATATTGATTACACTTTATATACTTTATATTTATATGGACGCTTTTGATCCTCATCCGCCAGAATGGACAAATCAGGCAACTCACGCCTATCAGTTTCATTGTCCTAAATGCTACGCCAGTAGTCGAGAGGCTGTTAATGTCTGGTTAAATAGGCGATCGCCTGTAACTACCGCAGATCGTCGTCGTAAATGGCAAGAATTTTATCATTGTCATTGCGGTTATGTCTGGTGGGCTTGGAGTAATGATCGACCACCAACAAATTTATCTGCGGAAAAATGATTTTTAGATTTTTATCTGATATCCCCGACTTCTCAAAGCAGTCAGGGATCTATCTTCACTAAGACTTTAATGCAACATTTTAATTTAATCTAAATTTAATCTATTAGTTAAATATTTAGGAAAGTTGTGCATTTATTAATTCCCGCAGCCGGAAGTGGCAAAAGAATGGGCGCGAACTGTAATAAACTTTTATTACAGGTACGTTCAAAACCTTTGATTGCTTGGACTTTGTTAGCCGCAGAAGCCGCAAGTTCTATTAGTTGGATAGGAATTGTTTCCCAACCACCCGATTGGGATGATTTTAAATCCATTATCGCTGACTTAAAGCTGAAAAAAACAATAGCATTAATTTCTGGTGGTGCTACTCGTCAAGAGTCGGTTTATAATGGTTTACAGGCATTACCAACTAATGCAGAACAAGTATTAATTCATGATGGCGCTCGTTGTTTAGTAACACCAAATTTATTTGATGCTTGTTCGGACGTAATTCTACATTGTTCTGGTTTAATTGCGGCTGTACCTGTTAAAGATACGATTAAAGTTGTTGATGAAAATGGTATCATTAAAGGCACACCAGAGCGTAAACAATTATGGGCGGCTCAAACTCCCCAAGGGTTTGATGTTAATTTGTTAAAACATTGTCATGCTGAGGGTATTCGTCAAGGTTGGGAAGTTACTGATGATGCGGCTTTGTTTGAAAAATGCGGTCTGGAAGTGCGAATAGTTCCTGGGGAGGAGACTAACTTGAAAATTACCACTCCTCAAGATCTAGCGATCGCTGAATTTATACTTAGTCATAGGGAATAGGTAAGAGGTAAGAGTTTTTTCTAGTGACTAATTTACAAATCTAAAATCCAAAATCTAAAATCCAAAATCCAAAATCCAAAATTCTGAATGGTCAAGAATATATCTATAGCCACAACGATAGAAGCGATTCTTTATTTAAAAGGTAAACCCTTATCTATCAGTGAAATTGCTGAATATGCCAAGTGCGATCGCCCCAGAGCAGAAGCGGGGGTTATCGAACTAATTGAGAATTATGCCCGCAGGGATACGGCCTTGGAAGTCATAGAAACTGAACATGGTTATAGTTTACAACTGCGCTCTGATTTTCATGATTTAGTACAAGTTCTGATACCAGTAGAATTGGGTGTAGGGGCTTTAAGAACATTAGCAGCGATCGCTCTTCATAATCCCATATTACAAAGCGAATTAATTAACATTCGTGGTTCTGGTGCTTATCAGCACGTTCAAGAATTAGTAGAATCTGGTTTTGTTCGCAAACGCCGAGAAAGTGATTCTCGTTCCCATTCCCTGCAAATAACGGCAAAATTTCATCAATACTTTCAAATCGAACAACTTCCCCAGATTTTGACAACTCCAGAAAAAGAACAACAACTAGAACTGAATTTAGAGGATAGTCCCAGCCATTAGAAGTCACCACCACACTAACAAAGTCCAGCTGAGTAGCCTAGCATACATTTTCCCTATTCCTCGTAAAAAATCCGCTAGTTTACTAATATGGTTTAGAGTAGAATTAGCAGTTAAGCTAATAAATCGCCAATGGTGTTTGATCCTGACTTTTTGCATGACGACTCTGAGCAACACCCTAATCAACTTCTGAATGATCGCTTTGGGGACAACCCAAATCAATTACTTAAATACTTACAGCATCAATCTCCCGAAGTTTTAGCCCGTGTCGCCCAATCTGTCAGCCCGGAAATTAAACAAATCATTTCTCAGAATGTCCAAGGACTAGTGGGGATGATGCCGCCAGAGCATTTTCATGTCCAGATTACAACAGATCGGGACAATCTAGCAGGGCTACTAGCCTCGGCAATGATGACGGGCTATTTTCTTCGCCAAATGGAACAGAGAATGCAATTGGAACATTTATCTAATCAATAGTCAATCCCACAGGCGTGTTTATTCATGCCTGTATTTTTATATATAGCAGTTTTAGGCATTGTGGTATCACTGATGACAATTTGCTGTAACCGCTGCAAACCTCTCTCCCCAATGGACAATAGATATAGGCAAAATCTTTATCCTATCTTTAAGAATCCCCAACTAAAATCTAAAAATTAGCGATTTGTGGACTTGTTTACATGAAATTTTCCTATTGTTCACTTTGTTTTCTGACATTTTTTAGCACGTTGGGATTATTATCTACACAGCCGCAATCACAAACCGCCAATGCTCGTCCCATCAATTGTCCAATTCCAGTTTTAGCTCGTATTCAACGTCATCAAGTAAGTCCTGGTGAAACTTTAGCAGCTATAGCCAGTCGCTATCATCTCGCACCGGAAACAATTATCGCTATGAATCCATCGGTGAGCAAGGGCGTGGTAACTGCCGGAACAATACTACAAATTCCCCCTTTTAATGGTATGGTTGTGGAAATTCCTGCCCATCAAAGTTGGCGACAAATAGCATCCAAGTATCAAGTTCTCCCGGATACGGTATTTGAAATTAATGGTTGTCAGAAAAACCCTAAATTTGTCTTTTTGCCAGTCATTCCAGGTGTAAAATTTGCCGAAAAGGTAGTGACAAAAACTGACATACCAGGGAAGAATACTGGTAAAATTACTGGTTATCCTCTCCCTAATACTACAAGTGTGACCTTAGGTTATGGTTGGAACTATCACCCCGTGACAAAGGAGGCTGTTTTTCACAGTGGGGTAGATTTATTAGCACCTGTAGGTACTCCTGTGGTAGCGATCGCTCCTGGAATCGTCGTTTTTGCCAAGGAACAGGGTAGTTATGGCAAGTTAGTCATTATTAACCATGCAGATGGCTTACAAAGCCGTTACGCCCAACTTGACGGCATTAAAGTTACTCTAGGTCAAAAGGTCAATCAAGGCCATGTTCTGGGAACAGTTGGAACTACAGGACAACCTACTTCTATTCAACCCCATCTTCATTTTGAAATCCGTGTTAACGGGTTTCTGGGTTGGGAAGCCAAAGATCCCAAAGGATTTTCAATTTAAACTCTGTCCATTTTCAAACATCGAGTTTTTCACAAGTTATTGCTGATCATTAACACAGGTGAATTTCACGATACCATTGGAAATTTTTTAGGTATAAATTTCTAATCCTGGTCTAATTTGTGATCCTCTGGAAAACTGAGGACAGGCAAGCGATCACCGCGAAATAATTCTTCACTTGCCTCTCCCAGGCTTACTAAAGCCTCACTAGTGGCTTTCTGAGCTATGAGCAATATCAATATAGATACTGTACCAGCTTGCAAAAAACAAGACAGGGGAATGGTAAATGGAATTAAATTTAATCTAGATTGAGAAAAGAACTGTTGGTTTCCAAGTGACATTGTAATTCTTAATAGTTAGTAAATGAATAAATTTTTTGAGCTTTTTTTCGCGCTTTTTCCCAGTCTCTAACGTAATAGCATTATCTTTGTATTTTTGTCAATTTTGCCAGCCGTGCAGCTAACGAAATTGTCAAAAAACCACTAACGTGCGATAATCCTATAGTTATGGCTGAGGTTATAGCTGACAATTACAGGCAAAATCCTTCAGTACACCTTTTTTGTTAAATTTCACTACCCATGAAAACGGTATTATTTAAATTATTTAATCCTCAGCAATTTTTAGCACCATCTACAAGTCATGTAATAAATATAAATACTTACGTAACTAAAGTCAAATTATTAGATAATGACCTCTATATTCTCCATGAAAGTGTTGAATGTTCACAAGGTTGGCAAAACTTGTTGGAGTTATTGCAACCACTAGAAGAAAGCAATGTAGACAGCCTGACTAATGATCATCAATCCTCAAGATACCAAGTATTAGTTTATGGTCGCAAACAAGGTGAAGACATTCCCCAATGGTGTTATAGATTGTACTTAAATCAACTGCATCAACATTTAGAACAGGTAGAAAAATCATTATTTGCAGGGACAGAAACACCCACAGACTTAGATGGTTCACTAATGATCACAGATGAGAGTTTGGCACACCAAAAAGATACAAAGCTAGATTGGCTGTCGCACCTCAATTTGACACCTTCAGAGGTGATGTTAAAACCATGGGATGATTGGGAAAATGTGCCAGCGATCGCTAGAATATTGAAAACATCTGCTATCCAGGTGATGCTAATTCCCACAGAAGATTTATTAGATATTATCTGTGATCATCCCATTTGTCCTACACTCTATCAAGTCTCTAGGAAATTTACTCAATTTATTATCCGCGAACTGCAAATTTCTGCTATTAGTGGTTTTTCTATTGATGTTCGTCGGTCCGCTGATAAAGAACTGATGTGGTTTCATGGACTTAATATGGTAGAACGTTCCCGACTAGTCCCCGCAGAGACACTGAAATTTGCTGCAATATCTGAATATGTAAGTTACCAGATTACTGATCAGACTCGTGAACCAATTCTATGTCCTAATTCAAGAAGTGAGCAAGTACAAAATTTAGGCAAAAAAATAGGAAAAAATTGGGCAGCAAGGCTCAATAAAAAAATCAACCAATTACTTTTAAACAGCCAATTATTTATAACATTTAATCAGGACACAAATCAAAACCTTGATCATAAAGATCATAAAGGAATTGGTGGTGGTATGATTTGGCTGGGATTAGGATTACTTCTAGCTTTACAAAGTGATTTGATATTAAGTTATATCTTAGCACGTTCTCTTAAAAGTTATCCCCAAGTTAGTGTTAGTAACAATATTGTTTCACCTTTACCCTTAGTATCTCAGCCATCTTTGCCAGGAGAAAATAATCAAACAAGACCGGTTTCAAATCAATCAGTAACACCGAAATCACTTAATCATAATCAATCTACTTTTAATGCTTCTGGATTTATCAATGATCATGATACTAATTTCCCAGTTGCACCATTAACAGAAAACGCCGCCGCTACAGCTATTCTATTAACAGCCCGATCACAAATGCCCAGTTTTAATGCTAGGCAATTAGATGAGCAATTAGCTCTATATAAACAGCGGTTAGCTATGAAAAAACGCCCACCTGATGTCTTAATTGTTGGTTCTTCCCGCGCCCTCAGAGGAGTTGACCCCCTAGCCCTTTCTAGGGCTTTAGTCAGCCAAGGTCATAGCAATCTTGATATATTTAACTTTGGCATTAATGGAGCAACAGCCCAAGTTGTTGACTGTCTGATTCGTCAGATTTTAGAACCTGAAGAACTTCCCAAACTGATTTTATGGGCTGATGGTTCTCGCGCTTTTAATAATGGAAGACAAGATATTACTTTCAATGCAATTGCTGTCTCACAAGGATATAAACAAATATTACAGAAAACTAGAACAAGAGTAAATACTGATGCAGTCAATAAAAATAAGGAAGGTTTTCTAGTAAATATTACCAATAAATCAGCAAGAAAAGATATTAACATCTATCAAGTAGCTGATAGTTGGCTAAATGAGTCTTTATCTGGATTATCTGCTAGTTATAAAAACCGTGAACAAATTAAAACTCTTCTGCAAAAAAAATTTGAAAATATACCTTTTAGTTATCAATATCCTCAAGTTAAATCACAAGTTAAACTCACAAGTTATTCCGCAATAACTAATTCTCTACAAGGAGTTGATTTTGACGGATTTCTACCTATATCTGTTCGATTTAATCCGGCTACATATTATCAAAAATATCCAAAAGTTTCTGGAGATTACGACAATGATTATAAATCTTTCCAGCTTGCAGGTAAACAAGATCAGGCATTTCGTTCAGTGTTAGAGTTTACTAAAAAAAATAATATCTCCTTGGTATTTGTAAATATGCCTCTGACTTTAGATTATTTAGATCCGGTTCGCACAAAGTATGAACAGCAGTTTCACAAGCATTTGTTAAAATTTACAAGTGATCCTCATTTTATTTACCGTGATTTAAGTCAACTATGGCCAACAGCAAGTAATTACTTTTCTGATCCCAGTCATATTAACCGTTATGGTGCTTATGAAGTTTCAAAAAAGTTGGCTCTAGATCCAATTATTTCCTGGACAAAAAAGTAATTAAATGGAAAAATAGCAAGGTGTATTATCTTGTTTTTCTCCTGTCTATAGTTCAAAACTATTAATAATTAGTAATTAAGCAATGAAGTTCATATCAATTTTGTATGGGATTTTTCTGTTAAGTGTTTTGGTAATTTACTGGAATGTTTATTTAGCAAATTTCCGATTATGGATTCTCTTAATAGCCAGTATTCTGTTTTACTCATCTTTGCACATTCGATATTTACCATTACTTTTAATACTAACTTTTATCAACTTCCGCTTAGGTTTAGGAATTAGCAATAATACCTCATCAAACAAGCATTCTCAAGACTCGCATTTATCTGAGAAGGAATTGCATCGAAATCGGCGAAATCTATTATGGATTGGTATAGTTTTTAATCTTTTTATTCTCTTAGGTTTTAAGTATATCAATCATCTACAAAATTTATTTTTTCATCTGTTTAATCACTCGGATGAATCATTGACTAAGGTAGTTTCTCCCTTGGGAATTTCTTTCTTTACATTTGAATGTATTGCTTATTTGATAGATGTCTATCGTGGTGATCCTGCTGCGGCTAATTTTATAAAATTTGCCACATATAAATTATTTTTTGCTAAACTTATTTCTGGACCAATTACTCGTTATCATCATCTGGAATTTCAATTCAATACACTACAATTTCCTAGTATTGATAGGACGGCTGAAGGACTGTGGTTAATTGCGCGAGGTGCGGTTAAAAAAGGAATTTTCGCTGATAATCTCGGCATATTTGTTGATTTATGTTTTGGTAATTTACAAAGAGCAGGTAGCACTGATTTATGGTTAGCTACTTTTGCTTATGGACTACAGTTATATTTAGATTTTAATGGTTACGTAGATATTGCTCGTGGTAGTGCTTTACTGTTCGGTTTAGTTTTACCAGAAAATTTTAATTTCCCCTACTTTAGTACCAGTATTTCAGATTTTTGGCGACGTTGGCACATTACATTAGGTGATTGGTTGCGTCATTATCTTTACTTTCCTTTAGGTGGTTCTCGACGCGGATTGATACGTAACTGCGGAAATTTATTGATAGTAATGCTATTAGCTGGGATTTGGCACGGTTCAGCCTGGGGTTTTATTGTTTGGGGTATATTCCATGGTATCGCTTTAGTAGTTCATCGTCTCACGGCTGTTTTAAGCGATCGCTTGACAATTCTTAACCTATTTTGGCAAAACCCACTCGGAATAATCTACGCTTGGCTGTTAACACAAATCATGGTTTTCACATCTTGGATTTGGTTTCGTCTCCCCAACCTCCAGGACTCTAGTTTAGTTATACAGCATCTTTGGGGTTATCCTGCTGATCAACAATTTGCGGAAAAGGTTTATGCAGAAGCTCTCAATAGCACTCAATATCAAATTTTTTACTTATTAGCGAGTATAACTCTGCTAATGACTGTATCATATAGCTTCAAAGGAAGGATGAAATTAGATTTTAGCTGGCCAATGAAGATCGTTCTCGTCCCCTTATGCTTTTACGCAGTTTGGTTATTAGCTCCTCAAGGGAGTTTACCTTATATCTACTTTGATTTTTAGAGGAATTATCTGCTCGAATCAAGTTCTTAATATACCTAATTACATGAGAAAAACATATAACTGACATAACTAATACTAATCTTAATTATCTTTACAAATTTCAACTTATCCTTTAATGTAGTATTCAGGTAGGCAAAACAACCTACTAAACATCATACGAACATAAAGCACTCATAAAATGACCACCACCTTACAACAGCGCCAAAGCGCCAACGTATGGGATCGCTTCTGCGAATTCATCACCAGCACCGAGAACCGCTTATACATCGGTTGGTTCGGAGTATTGATGATCCCTACCCTGTTAGCTGCTACAACCTGCTTCATCATTGCTTTCATCGCTGCTCCTCCCGTTGACATTGACGGTATCCGTGAGCCAGTTGCAGGTTCTTTACTATACGGAAATAACATCATTTCCGGCGCAGTAGTTCCTTCCTCTAACGCTATCGGTTTACACTTCTACCCAATTTGGGAAGCAGCTTCTTTAGAT
>NZ_KE384691.1:0-21892 GCF_000426925.1 Dolichospermum circinale AWQC310F
TTTTGATTTTATCAAGAAAAGATCACTATTCTTTTCTTCTTTACCTCGGAGAATGAAAACCCCCTGCTTATTAAGGGGAGGGGACTGAATTAATCGTTTCCCCCCTTCTCGTTTCTCGTTCCCAGTCTCCGACTGGGAATGCTACCTAGAGGCTCTGCCTCTATGACTTAGTATTAATGAAGGCAGAGCCTTCCGTAATTCATTCCCATACAGAGTATGGGAACGAGGGAAGGGGGATAATTCGATTTGTTTCTTGTTCCCATACAGAGTATTGGAACAGGAGATAATCAAGCTACATTTTTTACCGAGATAATACCCTCACTACACCAATGCGCTAATAACCATTGGTCAGAATCCTTGTCTAGTGATGGTTTGAGACGGAAAGCAAAAAATTCTTCCCATTCCTCTATACCGTGTCGTGAGACAAATTGTTTCTCAACTTCCTTGAATTTTTCCCAGTTACGTTCCGCTATCGCAGTCAACATTGGGATTAATTCAGTAATTGATATGGAAAGTGTTGCTTCACTCATCTGGGTATCCCTCAAAAATACAAATTATTGGCAAAATTTCTGCTTGAGTGTCAATGACTTCGACTAATCTCAGGCCTCTTTTTTTTCCTATCTTTTTGCAGCGTTCCTCAGACGCGGTTGGTAGCCAGTACCTTGACTCATTTACAGGGTCAAACTTTCCTTGGGAACGTTTGATTTTATCGTCCATCAGTAATAATACCTCATTTTGTTTTTCGTGTTATTAACTAACTACTATGAATTTTCTACAATTTTACTCCCCCTTGTTGCAATTTTTTAAAGGGGTCAAGTAGAAAATCAATAATTCGTCGCTGACGGACAATTACCTCAGCGGTTGCTGTATCCCCTGGACGCAAAGGAATACATTTATTAGCAGCGGGAATACAACTTTTTTTGAGAGAAATTTCTAAGTTATAAGCGGCTATTTTGCCATTAGCTGTATCTATCTCTATCGTATTAGGAGAAATTTTAATTAACTCTCCTGAGATAATACCATAATCCTGAAACGGATAAGCATCAAATTTGAGCTTTACTGGTAATCCTAACCGCAAAAAACCACTATCTGTAGTTGCCATTTGCGCTCGAATTATTAAGGGTGAATTATCTTGAGCAATTTCGGCCACCATTGTCCCTACTTGCACAACTGAGCCGGGTTTTTGAATTGGTAATTGAAATAATATCCCATTGACAGAAGCTTTAATTTCTCGCTGTCCTAACTGAAATTTTAAGGCATCAATTTGGCGTTTAGTTTGAGAAATATCTGATTTGAGGGAACTAATATCTGTATCTAAACTTTTCTGCTGTTCGGCAATTTTTAACACTGCTGACTGACCAGAAAGGGTTAAAGTTTGATAGCTTCTTTGCTGTTCTCCTAGTCGCAATTTGGCCTGTTCAATATCGGCATGAGCTTGGCGCAAATTTCGCTCATAACTACTTTGTTGTTCTGCTAAACGTAACTTAGCTTGTTGAATATCTGATTGACTTTGTGCATATAATTTTTGCTTTTCTTTAGCGATATCTTGCTTTTCTACTAAATTAATTTCTGGAATTACTCCCTGTTGTCTGAGTTGACTATAGCGTTTTACTTCTCGCTGACTACTTAATAAACTACTCTCTGCTAATTGATTACTAGTTTGACTATTAATTAGGGTTTGTCGCGCTTGATTAAGTTGAGATAATCTTTCTTCTTTCTGAAATTGATAAGCATTTTTTAGGGTATTAATATTCTGTTGTGCTTGATCAATTTGTGCTTGTTTTTCTAATTGTTGAGATTGATTTTGTTGTTGTTGGGTTGCTAAGGAGACAATTAACTGATTTTTGGAGGATTTTAACTGAGAAAGTCGGTTTAATTGTCCTTCCAATTTATCTTGAATTTGACTTAATTCTGATTTGACTAATGCCGATTCTAATAATAATAGAGTTTGTCCGGCTTTGACTGTTTCACCTTCTTTAACTTGAATTTCGGCAACTGTTCCCCCTACAGCGGCATCTAATTTCACGGTTTTATCTTTAGGTTCAATACGTCCTCTTCCTGTACCTGTTTCATCTACTTTAGATAGCAAGGACCAAGGTAAAACTATGGAGACAATTAAGACTAAAAGATATAATAGTCCTCGCGTCCAAACCTGGGGTAAACTATCAAGTGATTCTTTGGTAATTTCCGACCAATCTTCATTGGTAATTTCTGGTAATTCTGGTGATAATATCTCATCAGATTTTGTGATATTCCCATTTAATGTACTTGTCATGATGCACCTTGATAAAGAATTTTTTTTGAGAAATGAAACCCAACTAAGTAAGTAGACGAAAATAAATCAAAGTAGATTAAGTAATGTAAAAAATCTGGAGATGATTTCGTAGTGAGGGCTGAAGCCCTCAAATGAGGAATAAATTACTCACTACAAACTTTGAATTATTCAAGCCGTTCTACTTATAATCATTATTAAATCATTGTTGGGTTTCGCTATGGCTCAACCCAACCTAGGTTAGTGTTTGTAATTGCTGTTGATTTAGATAGAAATAATGTCCTTTTTTAGCCATTAATTCCTCATGAGTACCACTTTCAATTAACACACCTCTATCTAGTACCAAAATTAAATCAGCATTTCGCACGGTGGAAAGACGATGGGCAATTACTAAAGTAGTTTTTCCTTTGAGAATTGTGTTAAAATTCTGTTGAATTATTCTTTCTGATTCGGTATCTAGGTGAGAAGTTGCCTCATCTAAAACCAATAATTTGGGATTACCTAATAATGCTCTAGCAATGGCTATTCTCTGTCTTTGTCCACCAGATAATAAACCTCCACCTTCACCAATTTGGCTTTCATAACCCATTGGTAATTTTTTGATAAATTCATCAGCACCAGCCATTTTTGCTGCTGCAATTACTTCTGATAAAGGTATTCCTGGATGTCCTAAACTGATATTTTCTCGAATTGTCCCACCAAATAAAAATGTGTCTTGGTCAACTACACCAATTTGTTGTCGAAAAGAACGCAAGGAAAGACTGGTAATATCTTGTCCGTCAATTAAAACTTTACCGTCTGTGGGGGGATATAAGCCGATAACTAATTTAGAAATAGTAGTTTTTCCTGAGCCACTGCGTCCCACTAAAGCTACCATTTGTCCGGGTTTGATTTCAAAACTGAGGTTTTCTAATATATTAATATCGCTTTCTGGATGATAGCGAAATGTGACGTTTTCAAAGCGAATATGCCCCTGAATTGGTGGTAAATTCTGCCGTGATTGATTTTGTAAGTCTTCTTCTGGTTCTGTGTCTAAAACATCGTTAATTCTTTCTACTGCAATCACAACTTCTTGCAATTCATTCCAGAGGACAATTAACCGTTGAAAGGGATTAATAATATTACCCAGCAGCATATTAAATGCTACTAGTTGTCCCACGGTTAACTGATTATGAATTACTAAATATGCCCCAAACCATAATAAAGCTGTGGTAGCGATTGCTTCAATTGTGTTACTAAAAATTTGTAAACGATTGCCGATAACTTGCCCGGAAAAGTTGGTTTTTATCTCTTTATTTAATAACTCTTCCCAATGCCATCTTACTGTTTGTTCTACTGCTGTGGCTTTGACTGTTCGCACACCAGTTAAAGCTTCTATTAAGTAACTACTTTCTTGGTTAACTGCATTGAATATTTCTCTGGAAATCCTTTGTAAAAAGGGTGTGGCAATTAAGGCTAATAAGGCAAAGGGTGGGACAATTATTAAAGCTAATAATGCCATTTTCCAACTGTACCAAAACATCAAGCCTACATAGATAAAGACGGTGAATAAATCTAGGAGAATTGATAATGCTTCACCCGATAAAAAGCGTTGAATTTTGCGGTTTTCCTGCACACGAGAAATAATATCACCCACATAACGAGTCTCGAAAAAACTCAGGGGTAAACGCAAGGTATGACGAATAAAACCGACAATTAATGCTAAGTCTATGCGATTTGCTGTATGATCTAAAAGATATTGCCTTAAACCGGTCATGGCTACCCGAAAAAGGCTAAAAATTAACAATCCTATTCCTACTGTTGTCAGGGTCAGTTCTGACCGTTGCACCACTACCCGATCTAAAATTAATTGGGTAAATAAGGGGGTAATTAAGCCAAATATCTGGATAAATATGGAAGCGATAAATACTTCCAACATGACTAAAGAATGGGGTTTTATTAACTCGAAAAACTGCCAAAAAGGTGTAGATGTCTCTTTCGTTTCTCTGAGCATTGCTGTCGGTTGTAACAACAATGTATAACCAGTCCAGTCGCTGTTAAATTCCTTATGGGTGAGGGTGCGTTGACCAATAGCGGGGTCGGCCACAATTACATATTTAGGGGTAATTTCGTAGACAACTATGTAATGTTTGCCTTCCCAGTGAACAATGGCGGGTAATTTTTGCTTTGCTAACTGCTTTAAACTAGCTTTGACAGGTCTAGTAGCAAAACCTAGACTTTCTGCTGCTGTTAATAACCCTCGTAAGGATGCACCATTGCGGTCTACATTAGCAATATCACGGAGACGATTTACACTAAAACGTTTCCCCCAATACCGGGATACCATGACTAAACAAGCTGCTCCGCAGTCAGAACCACTCTGTTGAGCAAAGAATGGATAGCGCCCCATTACCCTTTGCCATAAATGCCCCACCCGTTGTCTGGGACTGGGAAAATAGGCTTTATTAATTTTTGATTCTTTTGATTGTGAGGTTAGATAAGGGGTTGAATCTGAATTTGAATTGTCGTTCTCTGGTGGGTTTGGTTTGAGCGGTGTATAATCTGCTTGTATAATCTGCGTTTCTGGGGAGTATGCTTTCTGCCATAAATGTTCTCGAATTTGGGGATACTTGGCTATTAAAGGCAATAGTAACTTTTCTGGCAAGAAACATAACTGTAAATTTGCTGAAGCTCTGGCTGCATAAGGTGGAAATTGAGATTGGGGAAATAAGGTAAATTCACCGAAAGATGCCCCAGATTCTAGGGTAGTAATTAATTCGTCGTTATCATCTAATAGTCTGACTTTGCCTGTAAGTATGATGTAAATGCCCGGTTCAACATTCTTTCCTGTCCAGAATTTGCCGACTTTAGGGTTGATAGGTTGAAGTTCAGGAAGATAGTGATAAAATTCTTCTGCGGTCAGTGAATACCCCAATGTATTGTTGATTTGTTCCAGAGATACTAATTGAGCGGAGATATTGTGCGCCATAAATGTCTGAATCCTTTACTGGTTTGTGAAAATTAATAAGTATAATTTCGGAGGAATCGGCGGTATTTGCTTTTTTAAGGTCAGCAATGGCTATTTTGGGTTCTGCGGCTGATTTTGGGCTATTTTGTTGATTATGGCTGGATTTTGGCCGAGTGGATAAACCCATTTGTTTGAGAATTCGCTTAAAATGGCGATCGCTCACTTTAAATCCAAATTCTTCGCAGAGATGTTTATGTAAGCGGTTTAATGTCCAGTGTTGAGAAATATAACCATAATCACGAGGATGACTGTGTAATAATTCTTTTAAACGTTGTAAATACTCATCACTAACTGATTTAGGGCGACCAATCCGACTATCTTGCCATTCATGCGCCATTCCCTGACGAGCTATGTGTATCCAATGTCTAGCAGTTGCGGGACAACACCCCAAAATTTGACAAATTTCTGCTTGAGTTATCCCTTTGTCCGCTAACAACATAATTTGAATCCGTTGACGCTGGGATTGAGAGCAGTTTTCTTGTAATGATTTTAACAGCATTTGCCGTTGAAAATCTGATAAAAAGCTACCTAAAGAATTGTCTCCCAGTCTATTACTACTTGTACTACTTGTCCATTGATATTGCATAAATGGTTCAAAATTGTCAAAATAAAAGCCAGCAGCCACTTTATCTCTTTTAAAATGAGACTTTTTTGTATTTTAATGTCACATTTGCATTATAATACTAGCAACTTATAAAATATTTACACTATTCTCGTTCCCAGTCGGAGACTGGGAATGGTGTTCTTTTGGCTCTGCTTCCAGAACTTAGTATGAATTAGGACTTACGTAAAATATCTAGAGAAACCTTCTTTTCTTCTAGGAGTTTTCAAGCAAAAAACTTTTCTACACAACGCACAAACATTTCCACACCCATAGGTAAAGCGGTTTCATCAAAATCAAATCGGGGATGATGATGAGGATAATCTAATTTTTTCTCTGCATTCGCAGAACCCAGAAAAAAGTAACAACCAGGAACTTCTTGTAAGAAAAATGACATATCTTCCCCACCCATGGTTTGACATTCACTGAATACACCAATGGGGATTTCTATCACTTCCTGGGCTACTGAACGCACTAATGCAGCTACCTGGGCATCATTGATCACAGGTGGATAAAGATGGATATAATCTAAGTCATAATTTGCACCGTGACTTTGACAAATTCCCGCAATAATTTTTTCTATGCGTTCTTTAAAAAAACCTGCTAAATCAGGATTAAAATACCTCACAGTTCCGCCCATTTTTGCAGTATCAGCAATTACATTAACTGCTGTCCCTGCGTGAAGTTCTCCTACTGTCACAACCGCGGAATCAAGGGGGTTAATATTACGGGAGACAATCGTTTGTAAAGCACTGACTATTTGCGCCGCTACCACTAGAGAATCTACGGTTTGATGGGGAATTGCTCCGTGTCCACCTTTACCGAAAATGGTACAGCGGAACAATTCCACAGCGGCCATTAATGCCCCAGGGCGGACTCCCACCGTTCCTAAAGGCAGATTATTCCATAAGTGTAAACCGATAATAGCATCAACATTAGGGTTATTAAGTACACCTGCTGCTATCATGGGTTTTGCTCCACCTGGACCTTCTTCTGCGGGTTGGAAGATAATTTTTACAGTTCCGTTCAAGTCTTGACGGTGCTGATGAAGATAATAAGCTGTACCGAGAGCGATCGCTGTATGTCCATCATGTCCACAAGCGTGCATTATCCCCTCCCGTTGAGAACAATAGGGAACTTCATTGAGTTCTTGAATAGGTAAAGCATCCATATCAGCCCGAATTGCTAATACTTTACCATGAGCAGATTTTTCACCTTGAATAATAGCCACAATTCCCGTCTGAGCAATTCCCACTTGATGTTCAATTCCCCAATTTTGCAACTTTTGGGAAATAAATTCAGCGGTGATTTTTTCCTGAAAACCTAATTCTGGTTTTTGGTGAATTTGTCGTCTCCACTCGACTAATTGCGGTTGTAAAGCCCGAATTTCTAACCGCACATTTTTGAGATTTACTGTTGAATTTAGAGGAAATGCAGAAACCATATTATTACCTAAAAGCTAAAACTTGAAAATTTAAGATTCCCAACTTCTTAGAGAAGTCGGGTATTTCTTTGTTGGGAAATTATTGAGCATTGCTATATAATGTTTCCCAATCCAAACCAGCAGCAATTTCCGCAAGTTTTTCTAAATCTTGGGGATTTTCAACATAGGGAATACAACCTAAAACTGGTATGTTTGTCAATGATTCAATTAACCTAAATGGAGTTAAATCAGTAATTTCTTCCTCCTGTCGCGGTTGGATACAATTAAGAACAATACCACGGAGGGCGATTTTAGTTTGTCTAGCTAATGCTACATTAGCAACGGCATTTGCGATCGCTCCCAATCTCACAGGTACAACCAAAATTGTCGGTAATCGCCATTCTCCTGCTAAATCAGCTACCGTTAACTCATCAGTAATCGGTGAACCTAACCCACCCAAAGATTCAATCAATACCAGATCACGTTGTTTCTGTAAAGCTAACAAAGTTCGCCAAACTATGGCCAAATCAACTTGGCGATTTTCCTTAGCAGCGGCTATAGGTGGGGCTAAAGGTGCTTGAAAATACAAAGGTGTAATTTCTTCTGACGACTGTTCAAGACTAAACAGAGTTTGATACAGTTCCCTATCTCCCATACCCGATTGAATCGGCTTCATAATACCCAAACTGCGCTGAGGATAATATTTTTGCCAATAAGCGGCTAAAGCCGTTGTGACAACAGTTTTACCCGCTTCCGTATCAGTTCCCGTAATCAGTAAAGTTTTCAACAATGGTTTTCGCTAGAAATAATGAGTGAATGTGTAAAAATTAGACTGAAAATCCTACCCCTACTTGCTATTTTGCGTCAAATTTGAGGTTCTTTTCATAATTTAGCGTTAATTAGTCAATTAGTCCCATGGGTTGGGTTAGGGGTTTCTGTCGGGGTGGGGGTTTCCGTCGGGGTGAGTGTTTCTATTGTGGTGGGGGTTTCTGTCGGGGTGGGGGTTTCCGTTGGGGTAGGGGTTTCCGTTGGTGTGAGTGTTTCTATTGTGGTGGGTGTTTCTATGGGAGTGGGGGTTTCCGTTGGGGTGGGGGTTTCCGTTGGGGTAGGGGTTTCCGTTGGGGTAGGGGTTTCCAGTGGCTTTAGTGGTTCTAAAGCCACATTTAAACTATAATTAGCCTTGGACTCTGTGCTAGATAAACCCAATTGAATAATATATCTGCCATTATCAGGCAATACTCCCTCATGGGAAGTAGATTGTTGATATTGAGTATTAATTATGTCACCATGAGGATTAAAAATCCTCATAGCCACACCAGTAGCTTCACTGATAGATACAGTTAATTTTTCTCCAGCCTTAGCCTCCAAAATATATTGAATTAAATCATTTTTCCTGATCACTCCCTCCAATTCTGCCGTATTAGACTTGTCTAATTTGAGACGTTGGCGAATAATAACAGGTTCACTATTGGTATCTGTAGATCTAGGGCTTGGTGTTAATGTGTTACCACTGGGAATAACGGGAGAAGGAAAGGATTGTGGCGTTGTTGTAGTTTCCGGTACTGAACGAGACTGCTTTTTAAGTGAATTTACAAATGTCCAAGAACCAAATCCCGCTAAAATAATCACAATAAAACCAATTACTCCCAACACTAAAGGATGATCTAAAATAGACGCACTTTGACTAGAAGCGGAAATTTCTGGTTGTTTAGGTATTTTTGATCTAAGTTCAGGACGATTACCGACAGCGATAGTTTGTAGGTAAGATAGATTATTAGGGGCGGGTACGTTCCCATGGTCTACATTTAGCAGTGCTTGAGTAACATCAGTAGCACTTTGATAACGGTCTCCCGGCTTATGAGACAACATTCGCTGGAGAATCTCAGCAAATCCTGGTGTCACATTCACGCATATTTGCCAATTCCATTTCAGTTGTTGTTCATCAAATAAATCCCCTGGTTCTTTCCCAGTCAACAAAACTATGGCCGTCACAGCCAACGCATATAAATCACTACTAGGATATACCCTACCCGTTTGCATTTGCTCACTAGGCGCGTAACCTAATTTACCCACAGTTGTCACCGAACTAGGGCTGGAAGACTGTAATTTAGTAGCTAATTCCTTGACTACGCCAAAGTCAATTAATACAGGTAAAGAATCGCTTTCTCGTAGAATAACGTTCTCTGGAGAGATGTCACGATGAATAATTCCTTTATCATGAATGTAACTGAGAACAGGCAATAAAAAGCGTAGTAAATGTAATACTTCTACCTCTGTAAAAGCTGTTCCAACCTTTTGGCGTTCGTTTAGTAAATGGCGGTAAGTTTTACCAACTACGAAATCTTGTACCAAAAACAATCTTTCATTTTGGGCAAATTTTTCTCGAAACTTGGGAACTTGTGGATGCTGTATTTGATACAATATAGCAGCCTCGCGCTCAAATAACTCCTGTTCCTTCCCTCCAGCAGATGTTTCCATAACTGGAGCAATTAACTCTTTGAGGACACAAAGCTCATTAAAGCGCCTTTGGTCTTCTGCTAGATAGGTTCTACCAAATCCCCCTTGTCCAATAATATGGATGATGTGGTAACGATTTTGGAGAATAGTACCAACTGTAATCGGTGATTGCATGGTCTATTAATTGAATATAATAGCTACTGATCTAGAACTTAGCAAAAACATCATCCATTCACAACATAACCTCAAGTGTCTCAATTGTGGCTTTTTGTAAATTTCTTCAGCTAACCTGCCTAGAAGGCAGTGTATACTAGAAATAAGTCTTGCATTATTCTATTCTTGTATTCTGCCTTTAGTCAGGATGTGTCCAACATAGTAGCTGCTATAATTGGAGGTGACGAAATCAAGCATTATAGCAGCAACAGTCAAAATGGCTGTTTAATCCCTATATGATAGGGGTTTTCCACAACCAGCTAATTTTGCTAGGTTTTTCTGATTTATAACATAAATATTTAATCTTCAATTACTAGTTTATTAATTGGTGACAAGTATCATAAAATAATTGTTTGCACATTAGTTGCTTTTAATGATAGGCGTTGTACCACCCTAGAGCTAACGTGAAGATCACTATTATTTGTTGACTCGATTTCAGTTAAATTTGCTCAATCTCTAATGATACTATGAATGTACTTCGAGAATCTGCTGTGCTGAGTTCTGCATTACCAGTCCAACCAATAACAACCGGACTGCCCGACAATAATCGCTTGCGATTGTTTTCTGGTTCTGCTAATATGGTATTATCCCAAGAGGTGGCTCGTTATCTGGGAATGGATTTGGGTCCAATGATTCGCAAAAGATTTGCGGACGGTGAACTGTATGTTCAAATCCAAGAGTCAATTCGCGGTTGTGATGTCTACTTAATTCAACCATGTTGTCAACCCGTTAATGACCATTTAATGGAATTACTAATCATGATAGATGCCTGTCGTCGGGCTTCTGCACGACAAATCACAGCAGTAATTCCCTATTATGGTTATGCTCGCGCTGACAGAAAAACAGCAGGAAGAGAATCAATCACTGCTAAGTTAGTCGCTAACTTGATCACTGGGGCTGGTACTAACCGAGTTCTGGCTATGGATTTGCACGCAGCACAAATTCAAGGATATTTTGATATCCCCTTTGATCATGTCTATGGTTCACCAGTGATCCTAGATTATCTCATTAGCAAAGAACTACAGGATATTGTTGTTGTTTCCCCGGACGTGGGTGGAGTAGCACGAGCCAGAGCATTTGCCAAAAAGTTAAATGACGCTCCACTGGCAATTATTGACAAACGCCGTCAGGCTCATAATGTCGCCGAAGTATTAAATATCATTGGTGATGTCAAAGGTAAAACTGCCATCTTAGTAGATGACATGATTGATACTGGTGGTACGATTACTGAAGGAGCTAAGTTACTGCGTCAAGAAGGAGCAAGTCAGGTATATGCCTGTGCTACTCATGCTGTATTCTCACCACCAGCAATTGAAAGGTTATCCAGTGGGGTATTTGAGGAAGTGATAGTTACTAACACTATTCCCATTCCCGAAAACAATCGTTTCCCCCAACTAGTTACGCTTTCAGTCGCTAATCTACTTGGAGAAGCAATTTGGCGCATTCACGAAGATACCTCACTCAGTAGTTTATTTCGTTAACTAATAATCATAGCAGGGAATAGAGGCAAGAAGCAAACTGATGAAGAATGAAAGTTTTCGTTCTTCATTTTTGATCATCATCATATTTGTGGCAATTACGCTATAATTATTAAAGGTTCGTTACAGAATTGGCAAAATGTCCCCACTTCTGTTACAAGACCCCAGCCCAAGACTTCCTCTAAAAACCCTAAAGTTTACCACAACCATTTATGACGCTCCCAATTCGTAACGTCGCCATTATCGCCCACGTTGACCACGGTAAGACCACCCTAGTTGATGCTCTCCTCAAACAGTCCGGCATTTTCCGCGAAGGCGAAGACGTTCCGGATTGTGTCATGGACTCGAACGCTTTGGAGCGGGAACGAGGCATTACTATTCTTTCTAAAAATACAGCGGTTCGCTACAAAGAAACTCTCATCAATATTGTTGATACCCCTGGCCACGCTGACTTCGGTGGGGAAGTAGAGCGGGTACTCGGTATGGTGGACGGTTGTTTACTCATTGTTGATGCCAATGAAGGTCCAATGCCCCAAACCCGCTTTGTACTTAAAAAAGCTTTGGAAAAAGGTCTGCGGCCTATTGTCGTGATTAACAAAATTGACCGCGGACAAGCTGACCCCCACGTTGCTGTTGACAAGGTTTTGGATCTGTTCTTAGAATTAGGGGCGGATGAAGACCAATGTGACTTTAAATACCTATTTGCCTCTGGGATGGCAGGTTTCGCTAAAGAAAGTTTAGAAGCGGAATCAGTAGATATGCAGCCTCTATTTGATGCGGTTCTCCGCCATGTCCCCGCACCTGTGGGAGACCCTAATAAACCTCTGCAACTGCAAGTTACTACTCTCGATTATTCTGAATATTTAGGACGAATTGTCATTGGTAAAATCCACAATGGTACTATCCGCGCCGGACAACAAGCCGCTCTAGTAACAGAAAGTGGTAATATTGTCAAGGGTAAAATTACTAAATTAATGGGATTTGAAGGTTTAAGACGGGTAGATATGGAAGAAGCTACCCCAGGTTATATTGTAGCAGTTGCTGGTTTTGCTGATGCTTACATCGGTGAAACTATTACAGATCCTAATGAACCCCTGGCTTTACCCTTAATTAAGGTAGATGAACCAACTTTACAAATGACCTTCTGGGTGAATGATTCCCCTTTTGCAGGTCAAGAGGGTAAACTGGTAACATCTCGCCAAATACGCGATCGCTTATTCCGGGAATTAGAAACTAATGTGGCATTGCGCGTTGAAGAAACGGACTCTCCTGATAAATTTTTAGTTTCCGGTCGTGGTGAATTACACTTAGGGATATTAATAGAAACCATGCGCCGTGAGGGTTTTGAATTTCAAGTATCTCAACCGCAGGTAATTTATCGTACAGTCAACGGTCAGCCTTGCGAACCTTTTGAACTTCTGGCTTTAGACGTTCCCGCCGATGCTGTTGGTAGCTGTATCGAACGGTTGGGACAACGAAAAGCGGAAATGCAAGATATGCAGCCCGGTGGTGGAGACCGCACCCAATTAGAATTTATCGTTCCTGCCCGTGGTTTAATTGGTTTTCGAGGTGAATTTATGCGCATGACTCGCGGTGAAGGGATCATGAACCATAGCTTCCTTGATTATCGTCCACTTTCTGGCGATATTGAAGCCCGCAACAAAGGCGTTTTAATCTCCTTTGAAGAAGGTGTTTCTACTTTCTACGCTATGAAAAACTGTGAAGATAGAGGCGCGTTCTTTATCAGTCCTGGAACTAAGGTTTACAGAGGTATGATTATTGGTGAACATAATCGTCCCCAAGACCTAGAATTGAACGTTTGTAAAACCAAGCAGTTAACTAACCATCGCGCGGCTGGTGGTGATGAACTTGTGCAGTTACAAGCACCCATAGACATGAGTTTGGAACGAGCGTTAGAATACATTGCTCAAGATGAATTGGTGGAGGTGACACCAGAATCTATTCGTCTTCGCAAAATGTCCAAGAAATTGGTTAAACGCTAATATCTGTAGGAGTGGGGTTTTCCCACTCTGATTAATTAATTCAGAAAGATAAGTTTTTCTAATACCCACTTTTATAAAATTTGCATTTTTGCAATAGTCAGCTGCTATTCTCAATATTCTTGAGAATATTATCAATAATTTTACGGAAATAGGTTTTTTCAGCCATTGATATTGACATAGTATTTTTTTCTGCTATTATTTAGTTATAATCCAAGGGTGTTATATTTTTATTTTTTATTCTGACTCTGTGTATGGAGCATTTTAAATGTATTTTATATAACTATTCCAGGCACAGAGAAAAGAGGTTAAAAGGTTAAATTAAATATTTAAATCCTTTAAAGCTAAACGAATTTGCTCTAAGCGGGTGCGGTTGACACCAAAATCAGAATCTCCAACACGAGATGAGGAACGGATATGAATTACCGACTCATTGCTAGGGAAATAAAACTCTAGATCATCAACAAATTTGAAAATGCGGCTTTTAGAAAGAGCATGAATATAATTATCTGTTTGTTCTATAACTTCTGTACGGGGAACAACAGTGAGAACTTTTAGCAAGGTTTCTCTAGCTTTATCTCGCGCTATATGATAGGTAATGGGTTGAATACTGTGTTTAGTATCAGCATTTTGACTAACAACACAGTTAGGAGAAGTTGGACAAGGTTTCAAAAAACCTGACTCCACTCCCAAACTAGAAGCCCAACTAGTCCCAGGAACTATTAAAATCATCGTCAGAGCTAGAAATACCGAAAAAATAATATTTTGTAGTCGGTTGATATTTGTTGAATTGGACATTATTTGTTTAATGTTATATGCTGCAACTTTAGCTATTTTATTAGCTTGAGATACATTTTGGCAAGTTAAGCAAATTTGAATTTTCACGATTTTACTAGCTTTGGGATGTATTCTCTCGCTTTTTTTAATAAGGCACAGCAGGAGTTTATCACTAGTGTTATGGTTTGTCAATTTTTCACAATTCAATGTTCAGTTTGTCTGCTTTGTCGGGAATGTATGGGTAATTTCGGTCTTGGACGAGATTCTTCTTATGTCAGATACAGGAATAGGTTTGAAACTGCGCTGGAATAGGAAATGGTATAAGTATATTAATACTGAACCCTGATTTGGTTTCAGACAATATGAGTGTATTTGGGGAGAAATATGAAAAAATATTCATATTTACGGTGACAAAAAGATGATATAAGTTTAATTAAAGCACCATGGGAGTTTTACGAAAAAATCATAAGTTTTTTAAATACTTTTTCTGAAAAAAATCCCACTACCATGTTTATCGAGAATATAGCTAGGTCATTCTCAATAATATTGAGAATGTTATCAATAATTGAACGAAGTTACTAGGGTATTGACCTCTTGACTTTTTGTGCTATTATTGAGGTGTATAATCCAAGGGGTTTTTATATTTAAAATCAAGCTTTGATCTTTATTTATCTTCATTCTGACTTTGATGATCACTTAGGTTCGTCCATGGATACGCTTGTAATATCTTTAATGTAGGGGTGAGAAATTGCCCCTACATTGCTAAGAATGTTTCTACAATTGTGAGTTATTTCACAGCAACTAATTCCTTATTAAAGAAAGCTTGTAAAACTGTTGCTGCAATTTGGTCACCAGTCAAGCCTAATTCTGTGTAAGATTGGTCAGGTGTGGCATGATCTACCAAAATATCAGGGACACCAATCCGTTTCACAGGGACAACCACATCAGCATCAAGTAAAGTTTCAGCTACCGCAGAACCGAAACCACCCATTAAACAACCCTCTTCCAACGTCACAACCCGGCCAATTTGTTTAGCCAAAGGTAAAATCAAATCGGTATCTAAAGGTTTGACAAAGCGGGCATTAATTACAGTAGCTTCAATGCCATGTTCACTGAGAATTTGGGCAGCTTGCATTCCTGGATAAACCATTGTACCATAGCCAACGATTAAAACATCGTCACCTTGACGGATAATTTCCCCCTTACCGATTTCCAAAGCTTCCCAACCTTCTTCCATTAAAGGGACACCGTGACCATTACCACGGGGAAAGCGCATAGAAATAGGTCCATCTGTGTAGTTAATGCCAGTAACCACCATCCGTTGTAATTCTGCTTCATCCTTGGGAGCCATTACCACCATATTGGGAATACAACGTAGATAAGCAATATCATACATACCTTGGTGGGTTGGACCATCAGCACCAACAATACCTGCCCGATCTAAACAGAAGAATACGGGTAGGTTTTGAATACAAACATCGTGAATAATTTGGTCATAAGCACGTTGTAAGAAAGTGGAATAGATAGCAGCGACGGGACGCATACCTTCACAAGCTAAACCCGCAGCTAAAGTCACAGCGTGTTGTTCCGCAATTCCCACATCAATATATTGATGAGGTAGTTTAGCTTGTAGCTTATCTAAACCCGTACCAGTAGCCATTGCGGCTGTGATACCGACGATTTGGGGATTTTGTTCCGCCAATTTAACTAGGGTGTGAGAAAAGACCTTAGCGTAAGCAGGGGGTTTAGGTTTACTAGAAGGAATTGCTTTACCAGTAGCCAAATTAAAGGGAGTTTGGGCATGATAGCCTACTTGATCTTTTTCCGCGAGTTCATAGCCTTTACCCTTAGTTGTGACTACGTGAACCAAAACAGGACCAGTAATTTGATGTGCTTGTTGGAATGTAGTAATTAACTCCTCTAAATTATGTCCGTCAACTGGACCCATGTAGGTAAAACCCAATTCTTCAAAAACCGCACCTACTTTAGGAACTGCTAAACGCTTCATTCCTTCTTTAATGCGTTCTAGTTCTGGGGAAAGAGACTCACCGACAAAAGGAAGATGTTTTAACTGTTCTTCAATACCATCAGCGAGAAACTGCACTGGTGGACTCAGACGCATTTTATTGAGATAACGAGGAATTGCACCCACATTGGGAGAAATAGACATCTCATTGTCGTTAAGAACCACCAGCAGATTAGTTTTTGGCAGGTGGCCAGCGTGGTTAATAGCTTCTAGCGCCATACCTCCAGTTAAAGCACCGTCACCAATGACAGCAACGGCTTTAAATTTTTCTCCTTTCAGGTCGCGGGCTAAAGCCATACCCAAGGCAGCGGAAATACTTGTAGAAGCGTGTCCTGCACCAAAATGATCAAATTTGTTCTCGCAGCGTTTAAGATAACCTGCAACGCCGTCTTTTTGGCGGAGAGTGTCGAAGTTGCTGTAGCGTCCGGTGATTAGTTTGTGAGGATAAGCTTGATGACCGACATCCCATATTACCTTATCCCGGTCTAAATCTAAGGTTTGGTAAAGTCCTAGCGTTAATTCTACCACGCCCAAACCAGGACCCAAATGCCCACCAAAGGCGGCTACGGTTTGTAAATGCTTCTCACGAATTTGACGAGCAATTTGCTCTAACTGTCGAATTGACAAACCATGCAACTGGTTAGGATGGGTGATTTCACTCAAGTGCATATTATCAGCTTTTCCTCTCTAACTCTTCTTTTGGCATAATTTTATTTTCCCACTTCCGGTGGACTCTAAAATCTGACTGTCATGAATGTTGTTATATAAGTATAACTTTTGTGCGTTTTTAATAGTTATGTATCTATAAGCGTAATAAACCCAGTCAACCCGGAAAACCGTAGATTTTCGGAATCAGGGAAAAATCCGCCAAAAAAGTTGTAGAATGGGCTTTTTAAACTTGTAATTCCCTCCGGCAGTAGTAAGGATGTGGTTAAAGCAGAGAAAAACTAGCTTTTTTGTGACGTGATGACAACGGGTACGACAGGACTCGAACCTGTGACCGTCCGCTTAGAAGGCGGATGCTCTATCCAACTGAGCTACGTACCCACGAAGCCTTCACAATTATATCTAATATTCTCGAAATAGGCAAGAGCAAATTTAAAATTTCCTGATTCCAGTCAGAAGATGCAAGTGATTGGTGAGTTGAGGTACACTAGGAAACAAAATAGATGCGATATTCAGATATATTGTGATGTTAAGGAGTAATTGCCTATGAATATAATATAAATGCAACTCCCGAATTTTACTCTGGTTTTGTATCCAGGTTAATGGCAAATTATCTTTCTCAACTAATTAAGTAATTATACCCTATGGTAATGCTACTAAAGAAAACTACATATTCTTTATCAACAAAGCCCTTGTGAGGAGTATTCTAAGTGTTTATTGGCGTGTGATTCCGGTCCATAGTTCTAGAATACGAAGTATCATTGAGTATTCAACGCCAAGACTGTGGACGCAAACAAACTTAACAAATTTTGGTGTCTACCGTGAGAAAACTAACAGATTCTGACAAACAAGAAATTCTCAAGTTATATCGAGAAAGTGCGGAAACAACTTCCACTTTAGCAGAACGCTATGGTGTGAGCAATTCCACAATTAGCAGACTGCTCAAAAGTACCTTACCAGAAGAGGAATACGAATATCTCGTATCTTTAAAACGCGCAGCTAGAACCCCTGAGGGTAGAGCGCAGGTAAGTTATGATCAGTTACCGCTGTTGAACCAACCAATATTGCTATCAGCAGCGTCTACCGGCTTGAGCAGTGCTGAGGAGTTATCAACACCAGAACCGGAAAAGCTGATCATAGCAGCAAAAGTAGATGGTAATCCTGATTTTTCTGAAGATATTCCGGCTAATAGGCGGGTAAAAACACGCTCCTCAGCGGTAGAACAACCCCAACCTCCGGTTATAAAAGAATCCCCAGTTGTCAAAGACCCAGAAATTGTCAGACATAAACCCACAGAAACGCCAATTATTCCCAAGCCTAAATTGGAGGTGGAAACTCGACGTTCACAGGCAAGTCTGTTTGCGGAAATTTTGGATGAAGATTTGCTGGCTGAACCTGATGATTTAGATGATGATGATTTAGATGATGATTTGTATAATGAGGAGGACGATTTTGAAGACGAGGACTATGAAGTTCCCAAACCTCTAGTGACTAGACGGAAAAACGGAGAAGCATCTGTTCAAGTTTTACCACTTTCAGTTGCCCATTTACCAAAAACCTGCTATTTAGTAATTGACCGCTCTGCGGAATTAATTACTCGGCCACTCAAGGATTTTGGTGATTTAGGTCTGATTCCCAGTCTGGAAAATCAACAAAAAACTCTACCCATTTTTGATAATCATAGAGTAGCTAAACGCTTTTCGACGAAGCGCGATCGCGTTATCAAAGTTCCTGACAGTCAAGTTCTTCATAAAGCTAGTAATCATCTACAAGCTAAGGGAATTACGCGACTGTTAATTGATGGTCAGGTTTACTCATTGTCCTTAGTTTAAAGGCAATGGTGATATTTGCTGGTTGGAGTAGTTTTCTACTCTAACCACTGCTGGATAAAACCACCGACAACCTATATTCAGCAAGCTGGCCTCTCATCATGTTAAAATCAAAATAATATTCATAATTCCGACCAAATTTAAGTAGTTTAATTAGCCCAGTGAGTGCTATTAATTGCCTAAATTCGGTTTCATCTACCGCTTTATTCAGAAACGTATCTACCGTAATGGTTAACTCTGCTGCTTCTTTTGTTACTAACCGTAAACCTTCCAAAGTAGAAGGTATCAAAGAAAATAGTAACTTTTTGCGTGAACCCGTGGCTACTGAAATCCTTCAGGATACCACCCACTTTAGTGAAGACGCAATTCAGATTCTCAAATTCCATGGTTCTTATCAACAAGATAACCGTGATAACCGCGTCAAGGGACAGGAAAAAGACTACCAAATGATGCTGCGGACAAAAAGTCCCGGTGGGTTCATACCACCACAGCTATATTTAGCCTTGGATAAACTGGCTGATGAATATGGTAATCACACTCTCAGAGCTACTACTCGCCAAGGTTTTCAGTTACATGGTATCTTAAAAAAGAACCTGAAAGCGGCGATCGCTACAATTATCCAAAATCTTGGTTCAACTTTGGGTGCTTGTGGTGACATTAACCGCAACGTTATGGCTCCTCCAGCCCCCTTTAAAAATCGCTCAGAATACCAATACGCTTGGGAATATGCCCAAAATATCGCTGATTTGCTTTCTCCCCAAACTGGTGCTTATTATGAAATTTGGTTAGATGGGGAAAAAGCCATTAGCGCCGAAGAACATCCAGATGTCAAAGCAGCGCGACAAAGTAACGGTAATGGTACTATTTTTCATGATTCCGTAGAACCTATCTATGGAACTCATTATATGCCCCGGAAATTTAAAGTTTGCGTGACGGTTCCTGGGGATAATTCCGTTGATTTATATTCCCAAGACTTGACCCTGGTAGTAATTACCAATAAAAAAGGTGCATTAGCAGGATTTAATATCTTCGCTGGTGGTGGTTTCGGTAGAACCCATAACAAAGAGGAAACCTTTGCCAGAATTGCTGATCCTATTGGCTATGTAGGCAAAAATGATGTATATAATTTGGTGAAAGCTATAATCGCTACACAGCGAGATTATGGTGATCGCACCGATAGACGACACGCGAGATTAAAATACTTAATCAATGATTGGGGTGTAGATAAATTTCGCACCAAGGTAGAAGAATACTTTGGTAAACCTCTTGAACCGTTTAAACCTCTAATCCAGTTTAAATATAAAGACTTTCTGGGCTGGAATGAACAAGGGGATGGTAAGCTCTTTGTAGGTATTTCCATAGATAATGGGCGTGTAAAAGATGATGATAAATTGCAACTCAAAACCGCTTTGCGGACAATTGTTGAACAATTTAATCTGCCTATTCGCTTAACAGGTAATCAAAACCTGATTTTTTACGATATTGCTCCAGAGGATCAGGAAGCCATTCAAGAGATTCTCGACCGCTGTGGCGTTGTATCCGACCCCAGCCAAATAGCAGCATTAACCCGCTATGCTATGGCTTGTCCAGCTTTACCTACCTGCGGTTTAGCAATTACAGAATCAGAACGAGCCATTCCCGAAATTTTAACAAGAATCCGGGCTTTATTAGATCAACTGGGTTTACAAAAAGACCATTTTGTGGTAAGAATGACAGGATGCCCTAACGGTTGCGCTCGTCCTTATATGGCAGAATTGGGTTTTGTGGGTAGTGGTGTAGAATCTTATCAAGTCTGGTTAGGTGGTTCACCAAATCAAACTCGGTTAGCCCAACCTTTTGTAGAAAAACTGCATCACAATGATATTGAAAGTTTCCTAGAACCGATTTTTGTCTTCTTTAAAAAATCCCGCACACCCAAAGAAAGTTTTGGCGATTTTTGTCACAGAATGGGTTTTGATGCTATTAGGGAATTTGTGGCTAATTACACACCAGGACAGCCTACGAGTAGCGGTAAATCACGCCATAGAGTAAGTCTGCGGGATGATTTTTATCAGCAACTTAGGGAAACTGCTGAGAAACAAGGGCGACCGATGACTGATTTAGTACATGAAGCTTTGGAGAAGTATTTCCAAGGTACATAAGTAGATATTCCCACGCAAATTTGCGTGGGATATGGTTTTTATTGCAGAGATGTTACGCAAAGGATATATGCAAAGACTTCTAATTACGGGTGTTAGCGGTTTTTTAGGTTGGCATCTTTGCCAATTAGCAAAACGAGAATGGGAAGTTTATGGTACATATTATAGCCATTTTTTAGAAATACCTGATATCAAAATGGTGAAAGTGAATTTGACTAACTTCCAGGAATTAAAAGACCTATTTAATCATATCAAACCCGATGCAGTAATTCACGCAGCAGCCCAATCTCAACCTAATTATTGTCAAATAAATCCCCAGGAATCCTATAAGATCAATGTTACAGCATCTTGTGATCTGGCTGGACTTTGTGCTGATAATTCCTTACCTTTAGCTTTTACCTCCACTGACTTGGTTTTTGATGGTTTAAATGCACCTTATAGGGAAATAGATAAAGTTTCACCTGTGAACATTTACGGTGAGCAAAAAGTTGCGGCTGAAGCAGGGATATTAAAAGTATATCCCCAAGCAGCTATTTGTCGAATGCCGTTAATGTTTGGTAAAGAAACACCAACAGCAAAAAGTTTTATTCAGCAATTTATGCAAGTATTGAAAGAGGGAAAAGAACTCAATTTATTTATAGATGAATTTCGCACTCCAGTTAGTGCAAATACAGCCACTAAAGGGCTATTTTTAGCTTTAAAAAAGGTGCATGGGATTATTCATTTAGGTGGAAAAGAGAGAATTTCTCGTTATGATTTTGGGAGAATATTAGCTGAAATCTGGCAATTTCCTGATGATCAATTAAAATCCTGTTTTCAAGAAGATGTGAAAATGGCAGCACCTAGACCAAAAGATGTTTCTTTAGATAGTTCAAAGGCTTTTGCTTTAGGTTATCATCCATTATCCGTGCGCGAGGAATTACAAATATTAAAATCATATTAAGTAGGTTGGCGTTAAAAATTGTCGTTATGACAAGGGAACAGGGAACAGGGAACAGGGAACAG
>NZ_KE384691.1:21902-24146 GCF_000426925.1 Dolichospermum circinale AWQC310F
ACTTTACTTTTCGTTACTTATGTCGGTTTTTTTCCGTTCACCTACTTAAAATCATATTAAAATCTCTGGCTGTCAATAAAATGTAAATAAAAAAAATGAGTAAAAATCTGCAAGGGAAAATAGCATTAGTTACAGGTGCTACTAGAGGTATTGGTAAGGGAATTGCTGTGGGTTTAGGTGAAGCAGGTGCTACTGTGTATATTACCGGGCGCACTTTTGAACCTAACAATTATCAGCATTTTGGCGGTAGTTTACGAGAAACCGAAACCGCTGTTATCGAAGCCGGTGGGGTTTGTATTCCTGTACAGGTTGATCATAGTGATGATGAGCAAATTCGTCAACTTTTTGCACGTATTGAGAGTGAACAAAATGGTCAATTAAATATTTTAGTTAATAATGTTTATGGAGGAGTACAAGCATTAAGAACAGCCTTTGGTAAGCCGTTTTGGGAATTAGAACCGAGTTTTTGGGATGCTGCTAATAATGTAGGTTTAAGAAGTCATTATGTGGCTAGTATTTATGCTGCAAGAATGATGATCAAACGGAAAAAAGGGGTCATTTTTACTATTTCTTCCTGGGGAGGAATGTCTTATATTTTTAGTGTTCCTTATGGTGTGGGAAAAAGTGCTTGTGATAGATTAGCCGCAGATATGGCTAAGGAATTAAAACAATATAATGTCAGTTCTCTGGCTATTTATCCGGGTATTGTAGGTACGGAACAGATTACAAATTTCGCCAAAGAACAGAGTTCAGAAAATGGTAATTCTTCATTATTTGCTGATGGTTATAATTGGGAAACACCATTATTTACTGGCAGAGCGATCGCTAGTTTAGCAGCTGATGTTAATATGATCAAATATACTGGTAAAATCCAAGTTGTCGCTGAAGTTGCGAAGAGATATGGAATTGTAGATCAAAATGGTAATCGTCCTGTATCTTTACGTTCTTTGCGGTTTATTTTACCAATGGCTATACCTTTTTTAAGAAATTATATTTGGTTAATTCCTGATTTAACAATACCTTGGTTAGTGATTTTCTTCTTGATGATTAGCAGTAGATTTTAGGAATTGAAATTTTTTACAATAGTCTATTGTGATTTTAATTTTCAGGAAAATAGTATACAATGAATAAAAAGTCCTCAAGTGGTGGATAAAATCATGGTTAACCAACTTTTAATCAATGATAATGATATTGATAATTGTGATGTACCAGATGTCAACCTGCTAGTCACCGAAGATGATACACCCGTGGATAATCTCGCATCTGCTAAACAACAACGTCTTTTGGTTGGTTCTCTTTATAGTTCCTTAAAAAATCAGGTTTTTTTAGCTGAAGCCAATGTTGGTGTTTATCATACTTATGGTGAACCCGCTATAGTTCCTGATGTATTTATTAGTTTTGATGTTGAAGTTCCTGAAAATTGGTGGGAAAAACAAAACCGTTGTTACCTAGTTTGGAAATTTGGTAAATCACCCGAAATTGTCATCGAAATTGTCTCTAATCAAAAAGGTGAGGAATTAGGGAAGAAACTGAAAATCTATGAACAAATGCGGGTATCTTACTATATTGTCTATGACCCAAATCAACAATTAGGAGAACAGGTTTTAAGAATTTACACTCTCAAAGCTAGACGTTATGTAGAAACTACAAACAACTGGTTAGATGAGATTGGATTAGGTATAACTTTATGGACAGGAGAATTTGAAGGTAGACATAGTTCTTGGTTGCGTTGGTGTTACGAAGATGGTACAGTTTTAGCGACTGGTGATGAACGCGCTCAATTATTAGCGGAAAGATTAAAGGCTTTGGGTGTAGATCCTGATAGTATTTAAAGGTGATTAAGTAAGGGTAAAGCGCAATGCTAAACCCTTGCGAATGGGGATTTAAGGATTTTTTTGTCTGAATCAGGATAATCAGGATTTTAGGATGTACAGGATGTTTTAATATTTATAAACTTTCATCAAAATATACAGTGTTGTTTCTGGTGATAATTCACCTATTCGCCTTTTAAGAAGTTTTAAAATAACCAACCGTTCTCCCTCTTGTCTACCTTCTTGTCTACCTTCAAGTCGTCCTTCTTCTATTCCCCGCTCGTAACTTATGCGCTCACCAGTGGTAATATATCTCATAGTTCGCTCCTGCTCGAATTGTTTATACTCCGACCACAATTGATTCTCCAATGGTTTTGGTAAAATCATCACCCAGTCTATAAAGCGATACAGGTTACGAATATCTTGCTCTTGT
>NZ_KE384691.1:24255-50147 GCF_000426925.1 Dolichospermum circinale AWQC310F
CGCCATAACCACTGTTGCAAAAGGATTCTTGCTATTTTCTAACTCTTGCGACCGTTGTTCATAATCTAACAGTTTGAGGTAATAAAGGTTGTAAAATATCTGAATCAGGTTCAGATTTTACAAAGGTATTTGAATCTTCTAAAGTGATAGAATCGGGAGAAATATTGTTCATGATTCTCAACAGAATTTTAGTGGGAATTAACTAGAGATTTGACTAACTTTGGTTCTTTTTCCCACCCTTTTGGCCATTGAATTAACTCAGCGGAAATATCAATAGAACCATGAGACGATATTTGAAAAATTAGGAAAAGTAAATAATATTTATTATTCAATAATCTCCTGAATATTTTCCTTTGCTACTCGTTGATGAGATGCTACTGCTAAAAGTTCCTCTACTATATCCCAAGCAGATGCACATTCACGAGAAGAATCACCTTTGGCTGTAAAGTAATGAGTATGAATCTGTGGAATTTTGATTTGGTAAATGGAAAAATATCGAGCAGAATGAAATAGATTCACTCAGCATTAATATTTCCTGTTCACAAACTTCTGGAGAAAGATGAGATGTAGTTAATGGTTTAAAGTTGCTTGGTATTCCGGGTGCGTAAGCTTCAATTACACTACCATCCAGAGAGCGCATTACCATCAGGTAGTCACAAACTGGACACTCTGTACGGATAATTTGATTCATTAAAGAATGCTTGTGAGCTAGTTTTCCATCAGTTAAAAACTGACGTTTTGCTTCACTACCGCAATTAGGACATGGAAATATATACGCTCTCTGCATGGAAAAACCCCCTCAAGAAGGTGAAAGTATTTTGTTTAAAGCTGTGGTGAATTTCTCATAGGGAACTACCCCCACAATTGTTTCTGATAAGTCACCATCCTTGAAAAACATAACTGCGGGAATACTGCGAATACCGTACTTTTTAGCGACGCTTTGATTTTCGCCGTCACCAACATCTAATTTGACCACTTTTACCCGATCTTTGTATTCTTCGGCTAGTTTATCCATTAAAGGAGCAACGATTTTACAAGGTCCGCACCAAGTTGCGGTACAGTCCATCACAAACAATTCTTTCTCCTCTAAAAGCGATTCAAAGTCTGATTTTTGGATATATTGAACAAGAGTTTCATTCGGACTTTCAGAAGTAGCCATAGGTTTCTCCAGCAAAAATTGAAATTGGTGATTATCTGGTTGGGAAATGGGAAGTTGTCAATGATAAAATGGAATGTCCATGAGTTAAATTATTGATTGAGGTCAAGCCAAAACCGGAATTACAGTAACCCTGATGCCATAGAAAGTTCAATCTTTTGATGTTTCTTTTGTTTCGCATAAAATACTCACGACTTTTACTTGATTTTTGGGTTATGCAGATAAAATCTGTTTTCATTAGCTATGCAAAAATTAATACTAGCATTGCTCAGGATAAATGCAAGGATAGAAAGACGTAAACAAAACTCTCACTCATCAACTGGCAAAGACCAATATTTGAGATATAATCCCCATAGAATAGAAATGATTTTTTTCTAAAAACAATGGCAACTGAAAAATCAAAAGACTCTTACATCAGAGACAAGCTAGACCAAGCCAGAAAAGCGAAAGCAGCCAGTGGCGGCTATGCCGGCTATGGTTCACCTGCTTTTGGTCAACAGTCTGTTAATGGTGAATTAGTCGAAAATCCATCTGAACAACAGATTATTGAATTAATTCGCCGTCACCACAAGTCAGGAAAATCACTTCCACAAATCGCCGCTTGGCTTAACCAGCAAGGATATCAAACCAAGCGGGGGAGTCAATGGCAACCTGTATCAGTTAAAAGGGTTTTAGACAGGCTCTATGGTAAAATACAAAGAATTTCCGGTATGGATGAAGACTGATGTACATATTGGCTCTAATTTAGAACCACAAAGTAAAAATGTCTTTTTTACCCCTACTGAGATAGATAACCCCGAATCTTATCCCATATTTACCTTTTGATAATTCAATCCTTTATATAGAAACTGTTTCCCCCCTTTCATCCTTTACATCCCTCGTATTGTAACTGAAATTTATAGAAAATAATATGTATATGACAAAAAACTTTACAAAACTTTATAAATTAACTTCATCGGCTATTGTCAAATATGGAAATTGATGACCCACTCATTGGCGTTCCTTGCTTAGAAGATGCGATAGATAAGCGTCCGCTGGTTGTTACACCGAATACTTCCCTAATTGATGTTGTCAATTTAATGAATCAGACGCGAGGTAATAGTTGTTTCTTACCTGATTTTGATTCAGAAATGGGTTTTAGTTCCATGCAAGGTACGCGGTCAAGTTGTATTTTAGTTATAGAAGAAAACAAATTACTGGGCATTTTCACAGAAAGAGATGTTGTTAAACTGACAGCAATGGGTAGAGATTTTACTGGAGTGAAAATAGCTGATGTCATGATACATCCAGTAATAACCTTAGTGGAAACTTCATTTCGGGATATTTTTGCGGCACTGTTTTTATTTCGGCGGTATCGGATTCGCCATTTAGTGATAGTCAATGAAGATACACGAGTAGTAGGAATTGTTTCCCCAGAGAGTATTAGACAAGTTTTGCGCCCCACCAATTTACTGAAAATGCGACGGGTATCAGAAGTCATGACAAGCCAGGTAATTCATGCAGCACCCACAGCCTCCGTACTCAGCTTGGCGCAGATGATGGCAGAATATCAAGTTAGTTGCGTGGTGATAACGAAAAGTGGTTCTGGGAATGATGCTGAATCCGCTTGTAAACCAGTAGGAATTGTTACAGAAAGAGACATAGTACAATTTCAAGCATTGGGCTTAAATTTGCCTGAAATTCAAGCAAAAACAGTGATGAGTACACCGTTATTTTTACTGAGTCCAGAAGATTCTCTATGGTCTGCCCATCAAGAAATGCAAAAGCGACGAGTGCAGCGATTGGTTGTATCCTGGGATTGGGGCGCAAAGTTAGCTATAGTCACTCAAACCAGTTTATTGCGGATATTTGACCCATTGGAGATGTATGGAGTCATAGAAACCTTACAATTAACTGTAGCTCAATTAGAAACAGAAAAAGCTAAATATTTGCAGAACCAAAATAATGCTAGAGAACTATCTGTACAGCCTAGTTTAAAGGAGATAGGGAAACAAAACATAGTTACTAATGAAAATTTAGATAATTTGATTGCTACTATTGAAAGCCGGATAGAACATTTGATCAAAAATCCTGATTTATCCAGAGAATTACAGCAAATGTATTTAGGTTTAGCGACAACGGAGATCCAGAAAATCCGTCATTGTCTTGATAACAAAAAAATCGTCAAAAATTGAAGTTTTGGGAGATTTTACTGTTCTCGACACAGATTTGTTTGATCGTGTTCACCTACTTATTTATGATATAGGAATCCGGTTTGATTCTGTGAATTTACTTGTGTGGTCAGGGAATAGGGAACAGGGAACAGGGAACAGGGAATAGGGAACAGGGAACAGGGAACAGGGAACAGGGAACACAGGAAGAAAGACAGAATTGATACCTACTAATTCTTGTATGGCTACGCCACGCAAGCTATCAAAAATCAAATAGGAGTTCTATAATCACTACCAGAACCAAAGCGCCATTTATCTATTAACCGATGCCAATAATATTGTTTTTCTTGTGGTAGATTATTAACTAATATTTCTAACATTGGACTTAAAGTAAACAACCTAGTATACACAATTAAATTGACATAATGTAACATCCAATCTAATAAACTTAATAAACCCACTTGGGGAATGATTTTTGCAACTAATAAAGGATGAGATAAACCAGTTTTTAACAAAGTTTTTGTTAACGCCCCAAATTGGACAATATCTTGTAAAAAAGGTTTTAAAACAGGTGTTCCTAACTTCTGCATTTGTGCAAATACGGCCGCGAGTAATTGGTTAATTTGATTGGGGTTAATTTGTTGATTTACTCCTACACTCATGGCTTTTTGAAATAACCAAGTTACACTTAAACTCGGTTGATATGGTTGGAGAATTGCTAAAGATTTGGCAGATAATTGATCGGTTTTCAATGCTTCTGCAATTCCCAAAGTTAACCTTTGTAAATGACGCACCATAGCCCCAAAACCACCAAAACTTAAAGGTGATTGATTTCCGCTACTATCTCCTACAAATAAAATCCGATTCCAAGGAGTTTGTAAAGGACTTTGACGATAACTAGGAAAGAAACCAAACAAAGCCCGTTGAAAATTCAGGTGATTAATTTCCACACCTTGATATTCTGGTAATAGACGAAAATATTCATCAAATAAAGTTTCTAAACTCAATCTTTCTGGTGCTGAATCTAAATAAGTGAACAGATAAGTTGTTCTCCCGTCTTTGGCGGGAAATGCTTCCCAAAAATATTGACATTGATTTTCCAATGCTGTAAAAGATAATAATAAATCACCAGTTTTATTCTCAGGAAATCCTGTAGCACAAGTTCCCACAACTAAACAAAGTGCATCTGGTTTTTTTCCTTGACGTGCTTGTTGGCTAATTGGTGATAGATTTCCCATGACATCTAATAACAATTTTCCAGTAAATTGGTTATTGATAATAACTCCATTTTTGTGAATTACTACATTACTAAATGGTGTATTTTCAAATAGTTTTCCTCCAGCATTCAGAAATCGGTTTTTTAATGTTTCAAGTAAATAAATAGGACTTATGCCAATATTAAGAACATCTTCTACCCAAACTTCTGTACCTCCTGAAAAGCTAACTCGTGCGGGATTATATTCAGTAACAATAGCCTGGTTTAATTCCGTTTCCGTTAGTAATTCCAATTCTCGAAATACTTTTAACTCTTGGCGAGAAATATTCCATTCCTGTTCTCTTCCCCGCAAAATTCCCCTTTCTAATAAGGCTACGCGCACACCCCGCACAGCTAAAGCGCAACCAATTAAAATTCCCAAAGTTCCACCGCAAATAATGACATCAAATTGTAAGGATTCTAAATTTTCGGGATTTTCTTGAACTACATTTGGTATGGGTGAGTTATTATCTCTTAAAGATGTTAAAATGGTATCTGCACGACGCAAGCCGCCTAAAATATCCCCTGGGAGTTGAGAGAGAATTTCTTCAGTTAGTGACATAAAGCTTAATTTCAGAAAAGTTCTGTTACACAAAAATAAGGTTTTTAGCCACATCTTGCATAAGTCTTAATATTAATACTATACTATCTTTAAAGTTGCCGATAGCCGAGGTGAAGTAGGCATATTCAGCCATGAAAAGTCTCTAAAATCATTATTTACTTAAATTTGCAGTATTTACTTAATTTACAGGAAACACTTATGAACCGTTCTCAGATAGTTGCGATTATTACAGGGATAATTTCTATACTTCTGGCTATTGCTTATCTCATTGTTGTCCAAATTATTGATTATCGGGATATGAAACCAGCCCCTATTAGTCAACTCAGCCCACAAGTAGTTATTACAGTCAGTAATTTACCTGATTCCCTATGTGAGATACCTATTAAAGTATAAAAAAATGGGGTGGTAAATACTGCCCCTGGGTTATAAATACTCCTTGAAAAGTTAATTTATAGATTAAACATGATGGTTACTATTGAATAATCAAATGTACGGAAATATAAGAATCACTTACAGAAATCATTGCAAATTCATCTACTTAAATAATTTCTTTTTGGTACAGATAAGGGTAAGCTATTCATAATAATTTTAAATTAAAATAAAATGCGATCATCAATGATCACTAGATTGATAGGGATCAACGGTATTTGCTGTGTTTTCTTTAAGTTTTGCTGCAAACTGTAGAGGTAATTGAATGGGTCAGTATTTACTAGATACTATTTGGCTAATCCCGGTTTATGCTTTGATAGGTGGGCTTTTAGCCATACCTTGGTCACCGGGAATAATTCGCAAAACAGGTCCTCGACCGGCGGGATACGTAAACGCAGTTATGACCTTTTGCTCATTTGTTCATGCTGTTCTTGCTTTCTTTGTGATTGGAAATCATCCAGCCCAAGAGGTATTTATTCCTTGGTTGTCGACAGCAGGTTTAAATCTCACCATTAATTTAGAAATTTCTGCTGTTAGTCTGGGGGCGTTAATTATTATTACCGGCTTAAATTTGCTGGCGCAGATATACGCTATTGGTTACATGGAAATGGACTGGGGTTGGGGACGTTTCTTTTCCTTATTAGGATTATTTGAAGCCGGTCTTTGTGCTTTAGTCTTGTGTAATGATTTATTTTTTAGTTATGTAATTCTGGAAGTCCTTACCTTGGGAACTTACTTATTAGTAGGTTTGTGGTTTAGTCAGCCTTTGGTAGTGACTGGGGCGCGAGATGCTTTTTTAACCAAACGGGTAGGAGACTTGTTTTTGTTAATGGGTGTCTTAGGACTTTGGACACTTTCAGGGACTTGGAATTATACAGAGTTGACTGCTTGGGCGGCTACTGCAAATGTTGACCCCACAATTATTACCTTAGTATGTTTGGGCTTAATTGCAGGTCCGATGGGTAAATGCGCCCAATTTCCCCTACATTTGTGGTTAGATGAAGCAATGGAGGGACCTGTTCCTAGTACAATTTTACGAAATTCGGTGGTCGTCGCCAGTGGGGCATGGGTGTTAATTAAATTACAACCTATATTTAGTTTATCTCCTGTCGCAGCTTCTGTAATGGTGGCTATTGGTACAGTAACAGCCATTGGTGGGGCGTTAATTGCGATCGCTCAAATTGACATTAAACGCTGTTTATCCTATTCTGTTAGTGTTTACATGGGCTTGGTATTTATTGCCGTAGGCACACAACAAAATGAAGCCGCGCTGCTATTAGTCCTCACCCATACTTTATCCTCTGCATTACTAGTCATGAGTACAGGAGGAATTGTTTGGAATAGTGTCACCCAAGATGTTACCCAATTAGGTGGATTATGGTCACGTCGTCCCATGTCCGGTTTAGCATTTATTATTGGTACATTGGGTTTAATAGGTTTTCCCCCTTTAGGTAGTTTTTGGGCATTGTTTAAACTAGCCGATGGTTTATGGGCAACACATCCGACTTTAGTAGGAATAATTATTATTGTCAATGCCTTAACCACATTTAGTTTAACTAGGGAATTTGGTTTAATTTTTGCTGGGAAACCCAAACAAATGAGTGAACGTTCCCCCGAAGCTATTTGGTTAATGGTTTTACCAATGATGATTTTATCGGGTTTTGTTTTACACCTGCCTTTAGTATTACAAAGCTTGTCATTACTTCCTCAATGGGCAACATTAAATAAAGATGTCGCCCTACTATTAATTTGGTCAAGTATATTCGGTTTCAGTATTAGCAGCATCATCTATTTAGGCAACATTCCTAAACCAATTCGTTTACCCTGGCAAGGTTTACAAAATTTATTTGCTTATGACTTTTACACTCCCAAACTGTACAAAATCACCATTATTTTCGGCGTTGCCCAACTTTCTAAATTTGCCGATATCCTAGATAGATTCGTAGTAGATGGTATTGTCAACTTTGTGGGTTTATTCTCTCTTTTAGGTGGTGAAGGATTGAAATATAGTAACAATGGACAAACTCAAACCTATGCCCTGACAGTGCTTTTAGGAGTAGGTGTTTTAGGCGCTTGGTTGTCATGGCCTTTTTGGGGTGTGCAGTTTATGAAATTAATTTTTTAATTTGCACCTAACTTATAGCATTACCAATTACCAATTCCCAGATCAGAAATATGTTGAGTGTTTTAATTTGGCTGCCAATTATAGCCGCTATAATCATCGGTTTTTATCCAAGAAAAGATATTCCCGCAAATCAAATTCGTTTAGCATCTTTAATCATTACAGGGTTAGTTTTGCTGTGGAATATTTTGATTTTGTTCAAATTTGATATCAGCAATTCGGGGACGCAATTTACCGAATATTTACCCTGGAATGAAACCCTGGGGTTGAGTTATCAATTAGGAGTAGATGGATTATCAATACTAATGTTAGTATTAAATAGCTTCCTCACTTGGATTGCTATTTACAGCAGCAGTAGAGATACAGAACGTCCTCGGTTATTTTATGCCCTGATTTTGTTTGTTAGTGGTGGGGTTGCTGGCGCTTTCTTATCACAAAATTTGCTTCTGTTTTTCCTGTTTTATGAATTGGAATTAATCCCATTTTATTTACTAATTTCCATTTGGGGCGGAGAAAAACGAGCTTATGCCGGCATGAAATTTCTGATTTATACAGCCATTTCCGGAGCTTTAATTTTAGCCACATTTTTAGGAATGGTATGGTTAACAGGTTCTCACAGTTTTGCTTTTGATGCTGTTGCCACTGAAAAGATTTCTGCGGGAATGCAATTAATATTATTAGCAGGAATAGTTCTAGGTTTTGGTATCAAAATTCCCTTAATTCCCTTCCATACCTGGCTACCAGATGCTTACGTAGAAGCTTCCGCACCTATCGCTATTTTATTGGGTGGAATATTAGCCAAATTAGGAACTTATGGCCTATTAAGATTTGGTTTAGGAATGTTTCCCCAAGCTTGGCATATTATCGCCCCAACATTGGCAATTTGGGGAGCAATTAGCGCGATTTATGGGGCGGTTGTAGCCATTGCCCAAAAAGACATCAAACGCATGGTAGCATATAGTTCTATCGGCCACATGGGCTATATTTTACTAGCAGCAGCCGCAGCCACACCTTTAGCATTAGTTGGTGCAGTAGCCCAAATGTTTAGTCATGGAATTATTCTCGCTATTCTCTTTCATTTAGTGGGAATTATTGAAACTAAAGTTGGTACAAGAGAATTAGATAAACTCAATGGTTTAATGAGTCCTATTCGCGGTTTACCATTAATTAGTGCCTTGCTAGTTTTAGGTGGTATGGCTAGTTCTGGTATTCCCGGTTTAACAGGTTTCATTGCTGAATTTATTTCCTTTCAAGGCAGTTTTTCCAGCTTTCCAGTTCCCACAATTTTATGTGTAGTTGCCTCTGGTTTAACCGCAGTTTATTTTGTCATTCTTCTTAACCGTACCTGTTTTGGTAAATTGCAAAATAACCTAGCTTACTACCCTAGAGTCATCTGGGCAGAAAAAGTTCCTGCACTAATTTTAGCATTGTTAATCATCTTTTTGGGAGTACAACCCACCTGGTTAGTGCGTTGGAGTGAAACCACAACTACCGCTATGGTAGCCGCAATTTCCCCCACCGAAAAATCCGTAATTGCCTTAAAATGATATAGCCTGGGAATAAATTCCCAGGCTCATAGCAAAAATCATCTCAAGATGACTAAATAACCCGAAAATTTTTTAGTAAACTAAAGTTTACTTTGATTATTAGCCCGGAAATTCATTTCCGGGAGGGTTTGAAAACTAACAGATACACTATTGTTTTAACAAACACAAAAAATAATATGGTACAAACTTCAGAAAAACCAAAAGCCAAAATTCCTCCTTCAAAACACGAATTTGCAGAAATTATTCATCGCTTAGAAGCTGGTGGTTCAATGTTACCAGATACCCCAGAAAATTTAATGCAAATTATCGGTATTTATAAAGCTTATGCTGTACCGATGGATTTTTATTGGCGAGATTTATTATATATTGCTGAAAGGGTATTTTTAGATCCTTTACCAGCTTTTAAATACTTCTTACCACAAGAATATTTAGACCTCCATAATCACTATGCAGGTGATGATGCTGATTTAAGAATTTGGCGCGGTGAAGCTACTGCACACCCAGAACTTTTGGCATTTATGGAAAAAGGTGAAACCATCAAAATGCCGAAAATATTCCATCATTTATTCCATGATAGAATCAACATGGAATTTGCGGAAGCTTGTATGCAGGCTATGCTTTGGCACCGCAAAATGTATGCACCAGTAAACCAATTTGATGCTTATTTAGATTCAGCCGAATATCAAGCCAATGCAGATAAAGCAATTAAAGCTTATTTTCGGAAAAATCCTCTAATGTTGGGACTTTATAAACTGTTTCCTGATATGTTTTTGGAACAGTGCCGCATGATGTCCTATTATTCTAATTTAGGACTTTTCTGGGAAGTCATGGCACCGGTGTTTTTTGAAATGTCAGATATTTATGATGAAGGTGGTTTCCAAAGTGTACCTGACGCTATGAACTTTCTCATAAATGGTATATTTGCTATTGCAGGTCGCCCCATTTACCATCATGTTTATATTGACGGTGAATGTTATGAAATTATCCCCAAATCAAAAGCGTTTACCTGGTTATATGAAGCCGCTTTACCCTATGTGGAAGCCGTTTTTTATCGCACCGCACCATTTAGAGGCACAAAGTCATATAATGCCCAAGCAGGGGAAGTTCCAGAAGACCAAAAAGACTTCCATTATGGTATTCTTTATGCTGATGTATTTCCCGTCGGTACAGCAGGTATTCCTCCGACATTATTAATGCAAGATATGTTGCATTTTTTGCCTCAATATCTTGTTGATTATTATCAACAATATTGTCGAGGAGAAGAGGATATTTTAATTCAATTGGGAATTACTTTTCAACGTTCCATGTACAATGTAACATCTGCGGTAATTCAAGCTTTAAGAACTGCTCTTTTATATCCTTTAGATGATGAAAATCCCCAGCATTTACAAGCAAATCGAGAATTTTTTGAAATGCAGTTAAATCGCTTTACTCGTAGTGATTATAATATGCGTGATGCTGCTAGATTACGGGATATTCAAAGACAGGATTATAGGTAGAATCTGCGGAGAAAATAGATACCCGACTTCTGCAACAAGTCGGGTATCTCCGTATTTGTTGATTTTGTAAAGATTTATATTTTTTCAGTAAATTATTGAATATCTATGGAAAAATTATATCCTTAGTTAGACTAAGTTATAAATAATTAATATTAGGCTGTTAAACAAAATTACAGCCAAATCACAAAATATAAAATGACTAAGATTATTGTCACTGGAGTTGCAGGTTTTATTGGTTCTCACTTAGCTGAAACATTATTAAAACAGGGAGAAGAGGTAATTGGTATTGATGAATTTAATGATTATTATGATCCCCTGTTGAAGTGGAAAAATATCGCCAATTTTCAACATTACCCCAATTTTACTTTAGTAGAAGGGGATATACAATTTTTAGATTGGCAAAAACTGCTTTTAGATGTCCAATTAGTTTATCATCAAGCGGCCCAAGCTGGAGTTAGAGCCAGTTGGGGGAAGGGTTTTCGAGCTTATACTGAACGGAATATTAACGCTACACAAGTTTTATTAGAAGCTGTTAAAGATGCTGAAAATTTAAAAAGATTAGTGTTTGCATCTACATCTAGCATATATGGTGACGCGGAAACATTACCAACCCATGAAGAAATTAAACCTTTACCTGTGTCACCTTATGGTATTACTAAATTAGCGGCTGAACAGTTGGGAATGTTGTATCATAAAAACTTTGGTGTCCCGTTTGTATCCTTACGTTATTTTACGGTCTATGGACCAAGACAACGGCCAGATATGGCATTTCATAAGTTTTTTAAAGCAGTGTTGCAGGACGAAGCAATTCCCGTTTATGGTGACGGAAACCAGACCAGAGATTTTACTTTTGTCAGTGATGCGATCGCTGCTAACTTAGCTGCTACTATTGTACCAGAAGCAGTAGGGCAAATTTTCAATATTGGCGGCGGCAGTAGAGTCATTTTATCAGAAGTTTTAGATACCATGGCGGAAATAGTCGCTAAACCCATCAAACGCCATTATATCGAAAAAGCCATGGGAGATGCCCGTCACACCGCTGCTGACGTATCCAAAGCCCGGAAAATCCTGAATTATCAACCCCAAGTATCTTTAAGAAATGGCTTAACCCAGGAATGGGAATGGGTGAAGAGTTTGTATAGTGTATAACTAACAAAGATCCCCTACTTCCTAAAAAGCCGGGGATCTGAACCTGGTAAATATTCAGCTATAATAAGACAATCTAAATCTTAAATTACCAAAAATCCCCAAAATACCCAGGGAGTTAGAGTTATGGTTGCTACTCCAATACCGACCGTTGCCGAACTATCAAAAGTGACAATTTCTTGGGAAGCATTACCCGAAGATTTTATCTTAGAAGAAGAACCTGTGGAAAACACCGCACAACCATTAATTGCTGGAGCATTACGAGAAAGTCTAGAATTAAGTGGATATATTCAACCAACTATGCTTATAGCGGCAAATTTGGGCATCTGTGCCACCATGGATGGTAAACTTGTTGTCAAAGCTCCAGATTGGTTTTTTGTGCGGACAGTTTTACCCCTATCTGGGGTGACAGATAGACGCAGCTATACACCCCACCTAGAAGGGGAAATTCCCAGTATTGTCATGGAATTTTGCTCAGATACTGACGGAAAAGAATACTCAGCTAGACGCACTTTCCCCCCCGGAAAATGGTTTTTTTATGAACAAATTCTCCAAGTTCCTACTTATGTAATTTTTGATCCTCTGACAGCTACATTAGAAGTTCATCAAATCGAATCAGGACAGTATAAATTACAGCCAAAAGACGAAAATAATCGTTACTGGATTACAGATATGGGATTATTTTTGGGATTGTGGGAAGGAGAAAAGGAAGGTCGCATAGGTTACTGGCTACGGTGGTGGGATCAAGCAGGTAATCTGTTGCCATGGGCTGTAGAAAAGCTAGAACAAGAACAGCAACGAACTGAACAGGAACGTCAACGGGCTGAACAGGAAAGCCAACGGGCTGAACAGGAACGTCAACGGGCTGAACAAGAACGTCAACGGGCTGAACAGGAAAGCCAACGGGCTGAACAGGAAAGCCAACGGGCTGAACAGGAACGTCAACGGGCTAAAAGGTTAGCAGAACAGTTACGCGCATTGGGTATTGATCCAATTGATTAAATGTGCGGTTTCTAAAATTGTTGTAGAGATGTTTCATAGAACGTCTCTACATTCTTTTTTGCTGGATACCTAATTAATCCCAATTGGGAAATTCATTGTCGCTTAACCCAACCTCCAAAATCAAACTCAAGGAGTTTCAGTTTTGGCTGTTGTAGAAGCGGTTTCTAACCGCCAGGAGAGCATAAAATCTAACTAAAAATTTAACTAAAATAGTTCACTCAGATGAATACTCACATCAGGAAAAGCTAAAATTGATAAACTTTGATTTTTTGTTAACTTCTGTACATCTTGATAAATTCCCTCAAGAGAATTTCGATATACTTCGATAATTTCCTGATTAACATCTACTAACCAAACTTCAGGAATATTTGCTTCCGCATATAAAGGAATTTTCACCTCCCGGTCATATTTTACAGTTGTGTCAGCCACTTCTATTAACAAAAATATATCTTCTGGTTGGGGGTGTGAATTTCTATAAAAATCTGGACGTGGTTTTAATAATGCTATGTCTGGTTGGGGTTCAGAAGTTTCATTTAAAACTACTGGGTTTTGAGGTGCAAGAATGATCCGTTTTCCTAAAAGCTGAATTAGCAGATTAACTAATCTATTTACACAACCAGCGTGTCTTCTTCCAATAGGTGACATATCAATCATTTCCCCCCGAATTAATTCTACTCGCTCATTTTCTGACAGAATACCAGATTCAGCCATTTTGTGAAATTGTTTAACTGTAAATTGATGTCTGATTAGTTGTAAAACCATTGTCACCTCTATTTGGATTTTAACTATGGTGGGTAAATTGAGTCACAATTGTAAGTTTACTGGCGCTTTGCTGTAGTATGATGTTTTTGCTTTGTCAATAAATCATTCATTACTTTAGTACGAGAGAAATTAGAGAAGTCTTTATTCAGCACTTCACATTCCTTAGAGTAAAGAGTTAAATTGAATGTGATTTTTACCACTAATTTTTAGCATTCTTTCTGGAGAATTATGAGTTTCATTTGGGTTTATTGTCTTCCAATCAGACCTTGTTTTTGTTTTGGAAATGGGAATGTGACAAATACTGACAAAACGATATTGATAATCTTTAAGAAAGTTATACTGATTCCAAAATTCCTTCCCGATTTCTTGACAATAATAAACAAAGCATTTTGCACCTTTTAGCTGTTGAATAATTGTTTTATTCGAGTCTTTCCTTTTCTTCATCTCAATACAAAGGATGATTTTTTCTGTAGCAGTATCCGTAATAATGACAAAATCTGCGCGTTTGCACTCACCTTTTGATCCATTACAAAATTCTCCGGCTAATTTAAACTTATCTACATGGATGATGATTACTTCATCAGGTTTCGGCATTCCATCAATTGTTACAGAATAACTATCCTGAAGTTCTGTGAGTAAAACTGAGTATTTTAAGTGTGTTTTCTCTCGTCGCTCATTTAATGCAACTATAGCGTCTTTTTTTTCCTGAATCATTTCTTTGAGGATAGCAATATCAGACATTATTCTTCACTCCAATAAATTGCTTCCTGAATCCGATTCATGGTTTCAATTGTTGTGTCAAAACTCCGAGCTTCAATACCCAATTCTGGGTCGATATCCGCAGGTATAAGAGTTTGACATTTAGTTTTTTTTGTATTTCCCTCTAGTTTCATATTTGCTTCTTCCGCAATGTAAACTTTAATTTTTTGAGCAGTAATCAGTTCTTCTGGCCGATAACCTTCCTGTTGGGCAATTCGCTGGAGATGGGGTTTATCATGATTAAGCATGATTAGAGTATTCAGTTCTTTAACGATGTAATCGCTGTGGGTAGTGATAAAAACCTTAATACCCACGTTAACCAGTCGAGCAAAAAGTCTGGCTACTCGGCGTTGATTTTCAGGGTGTAGATTTAATTCTGGTTCATCTACCATCAATAAATCACCATGTTCAGCTTCGTGTTTCAGATAAAAGCCAATGTCTAATAAAGAACGCACAGCACTAGAACTTTCATCCATAGAAAGCTTAACTTTTTTACCCTTAGGTACATAATAAAGCTCATCGTTGCGGGTGACAGTATACTCACCACCAATAATATCAGTAAAATCAGCTAATAGATCAGGATATTCATCGGTAATGAAACTATTTTTTTTAACAATGGTTTCAAGTTTACGAGTAAACTCCACATTCGTTTTTATCGGTAGAGCATAATCATCATACTCTTTCAGTAAAAGTTCCATTGTATCAATATTTTCGTCAGCTTGACCAATTTCTTCTAGTAAACGATTTTTAGCAAAATTCAACTCTTTGCGAAAAATGGCCGCGCCAGTTCGTTCAGCACTAGCAATAAAAGGACGAGGGAAAAACTGAGCAAAAATAATATCTTTTATAGCATTAGCAATGAGAATCTTAATAATTCCAGGAGGTATTTTTACCTTATCTTTTTCAACAAGAATAGTCACAACTAATTCTGTACTTTCTTCACTTTTAGTAATTGAGAAAAGTTCTGCATTAGCCGATCCCATTTTCTGATCAAATTTGTTTTTTAATTTAATATCTTCAGTTTTTATTTCTAGACTGATGTTAAATTCTGTATTTTTAAATCTGTCAACTGGTGCTGCAAAAATTTTCGGTAATTCCTGGGTATATCTATCACAGGATTTAATGATAATCTGCTCAGATTTTTTAACATACTCTTGGATATCAATACGAATTACACCGTCAGCAAGAAGTTCTTCAATTTTATCATCGTTGATTTGAATTGAAAGCATTTGCCGCCAAGTATATAAAAAGCCAAATAAAGCATAAGTTGCGTAGGTTTTTCCGGTATTGTTACCACCACAAATGATCGTCAAGTCACCAAGAGTAAATTCTGCTTCTCGTAAAGTACCAAGATTTTTGACTTTAATTTTCATTGTCCTATTTCTTTCACTATTAACCATTAGTCTATACTATCACTTCCTCCATTATAGATAATGGCTTTTTTTGAGGTAATTGATGAAATATGTTTTTTACACACATCAAAAAAATAAAATCAGGGTAATATTTGCGTATTACAAACAAAATGAAGTGCAGAAAATCAGCAATATGATTAAAAGAAACCCAAGATAATTAATACTGTTGTTGGGTTGCGCTGTCGCTTAACCCAACCTACAAAATCTACTACAAAATCTACAAAATCAAACTCAAGGAGTTTCAGAAATTGCACCTTGCATTTTCATGAAAGTATCAATTAAGGTCTGCAATTGTTGATCTGCTTTAAAAACTCCTAAACCTCTTGCTGTCACTTTTCCTGGAGAATAAACAAACCGAGATTTCATATTTGAAGTTAACTTTTCTGCTAATAGATTCCAAGCTGGTTCTTCCATTGGTGTTTCTAAAACAATATGCTGTTTATTCTCTGGTTTAATGCGACTAAATCCCAAATTTTTAGCCAATTGTTTTAATTCCATAACTCGCAATAGTTGATTTGCTGGTAGGGGTATAGTACCATATCTATCAGTCCATTCAGCAGCGATTTGTTTTAATTCATATTTTGATTTTACCGTGGCTACAGCGCGATAAGCACTCATTTTTTGATCAAGATCAGTAATGTAATTGGAAGGAATAAATGCAGTGAGGTTAAGATCAATTTGCGTATCTTCAACTTTGGGTATTTCCTGACCTCTAATTTCTCGAATTGCTTCCTCTAACATTTCCATATACAAATCAAAGCCAATTGCATCCATTTGACCAGATTGTTCTGCACCTAGCAAGTTACCCACCCCACGAATTTCCATATCTCGCATTGCTAATTGATATCCAGAACCGAGTTGAGTAAATTCTTGAATTGCTCTTAATCTTTGTCTAGCAGCATCGGATAATTCTCTTTGTTTGGGGTAAAATAACCATGCGTGAGCTTGAATTCCCGCACGACCGACCCGACCCCGCAATTGATATAATTGAGATAAACCAAAACGGTGAGCATCTTCAATTAAAATTGTGTTAACTCGCGGAATATCTAAACCAGATTCGATAATTGTCGTACAAACAAGAATATCCGCATCATTATTTCCGAAAGTCAGCATGGTTGATTCTAACTCACTTTCGTCCATTTGACCATGAGCGATCGCAAATCTTCCTCCAGGAACCATTTCTCGCAAATTTGCAGTGGTTTCTTCAATTCCGTCCACTCGCGGAACTACATAAAATACCTGGCCACCTCGATCTAATTCTTGACGAATTGCACTTCTGACAATTTCCGGTTTTAGGGGTGCGAGGTGGGTTTGAATTGGTCTTCTAGTAGGGGGTGGAGTGGTAATTAAACTCATTTCCCTAATTCCTGATAATGACATATACAAGGTTCTGGGAATAGGGGTAGCGGAAAGAGTTAAAACATCAACTTCTGTTTTCAAGCTTTTGATTTTTTCTTTTTGATTAACTCCAAATCTTTGTTCTTCGTCAATTACTAAAAGTCCTAAATCTTTAAATTGTACACTTTTTCCTAATAATTGATGTGTACCAATTACTATATCTAATTCCCCAGTTGCCAGACGTTTTTGAATAGTCCGTTTTTCTTCCGCACTACGAAAGCGATTGAGTAAACCTACATTAATTGGATAAGGTGCAAAACGTTCTTTAATTGTGTGATAATGTTGTTGAGTTAAAATTGTCGTTGGTGCTAAAAGTGCCACTTGCTTTCCTGCGGTGACAGCTTTAAAAATTGCCCTAATTGCTACTTCCGTTTTACCAAAACCGACATCTCCACATACTAACCTGTCCATGGGTCTTTCACTTTCCATATCCCGTTTCACGTCTTGTACCGCTTTTAGTTGATCTGTGGTAGGATGATAAGGGAAAGAATCTTCCATTTCTTCTTGCCAAGGCATATCTGGGGGATAGGAAAAACCATGTTGTTGCGATCGCGCTGCATACAATTTTAACAAATCTACTGCTAATTTCTTAATCGCTTTTCTGACTTTATTCTTAGTATTATCCCAAGCTTTTCCAGTCATTTTATGTAGTTCTGGAGGTTTATCTGCATTAGTTCTAAATCGAGATAAAGAACCAACTTGATCAGCAGCAACTCTTAATAAACCATCTGCATATTGCACAACTAAATAATCACGGGTTTCCTCGTTAATTGTCAGACTTTCTAATTTCACAAATTTGCCAATTCCATGACTACGATGAACAACAAAATCCCCTGGACGTAATTTATTAGGATCAACTTGTTTAGATGTTGCTTGACGACGTTTACGGACATAGCCAAAATTAGCTAGGGAATGTTGTCCATAAAATTCTCTATCGGTGACAATAACTAAGCGATAAGAGGGTAAAATAAAACCTTCTAATTCTGCTAAACCGGAATATTTTAGAGCAATTGGTGTATGATTAATTTGTAGTTTATCAATGGCTTGATAATCACGAGGATTGGGAATAAACTGCGCGGGACAATCGTGTTCTTGTAGTAGCGAAACCGAACGGGAAGGTTGAGCCGAAAGTATCCAAATTCCAAAATTACGATCGCGTTCTTTCCTAATTGTCTCCGCTAATTTAGCAAATTGGTGAGGAGTCACGGGTAAAGGTCTACTCCCTAAATTCAAACCACTATTTTCTTCTAATAATTCCGATAAATATAACTTTTTAAAATTACTAATTTCTGCTATACAATCATCAAAATTACGATGAATTTTAGGTAATTCAACAGATAACTGACCACTGACTACTGACCACTGACTTTGAGCATTTTCCACCCAGCGATCGCTATGAGCATAACATTGTTCTGGCTCATCAATAACCACAAAAGTATTTTTAGGTAAATAGTCAAGTAATGAAGCGGGTCTTGTAAAAGCCAACCCTAAAAACCGCCGACTCCCCTCTAATGTTCCTAATTCTTGTAGAGACGTTCCATGGAACGTCTCTACATTTGGTAAATTTTTCAGTCCGTTGAAAATTATCGGTGCGAAACTTGTGGGAGTGAGAGTGATTTTTTCTATCTTATCCAAAGCTGAACGCTGGGTAGAAGGGTCAAATTCCCGAATTTGTTCAATTTCGTCGCCAAACCATTCCAAGCGCACAGGTAACTCAGAAGACACGGGAAACACATCTACAATATCCCCCCGTCTACTCCATTGTCCTTCAGTTTCCACCAAGGGAACTCGTTCGTATCCCAAAACCGTGATTTTTTCCCCAAACCCATCTAAATCAAATTCCATTCCTTTTTCTAAAGTGACACAAAATGATTTAAACGCTTCCGGTGGTGGTAAATGAGGCTGTAACGCCCCCACAGTAGCAATAATAGCCGTTTTTTGCTTTTGCAACTGACCATTAACCAAATCAGCTAAAACCTGCATTTGTCCCCAACTTAACTCATTTTCAGGGTCAAAGGGTTCGTAGGGAGAAGCCTCCGAAGTAGGGTAAAAATGGACAGTTTTCCAGCCCATTGCTTCCATTTGGGCGAAAACCCGCCCAGCTTCCTCCAAAGTAGCACAGACCACACACAAATTATGATCTTCATAATTTGCTAATGCTGAAGCTACTAGTCCCTTGGGGAGACGGGAAATCCCATTTAACCGCAATTCCTGTTGTTTGTTGAGTTTAGTAATTAGTTCTGCGGTCAGCAAAGATCGGGACAAAGCACGGACAATAGAAGAAAATGGCATAAGTTTTACGCTAAATTGGAAGTCGTTACCGATGTGAAAATCTAGAAGCCTTTGAGATCAACTATTTTAAAAGTTTTAATCGCTCTCTTGACAGTGAAGGGGGAAAAATCTAGCCTAGAAATGATTTATCAAGTGAACCTTAGATCAAACGTACTGGATTTAATTTGTATAACTCTAGTAACAGCTACAAGTAAGCGTGTTACTGTCAGCGTAACACAATAAAATTTTATGGTGCATTTAAGACTAATCCTTCATCTCTCAAACTCCCAAGTGATGAGACTCTTATGAAAATTAAATGTACGTCCTTTGAAGCCCTTGTAGAGACATTCCATGGAACGTTTCTACAATTTTTACCTCCAGATGTCTATTGTATGGCCGTAACACACCCTATTATTCACTTGATAATTAGACTCTTAACTGCTAATAGATAGAAGAAATCTGACTATTACTTTGTTTATAGTCAAAGTATTTAAGAGAATCACCTAAAATAATGGATACTAAAATAAGTCAGATTTAATTAACATTAGCCCAAACTTGGGAACTCTGTATAATTTTACTCTTTATACCAGCAATTTTAAAAATGTCTTCCCTCTCTTTTGAACTTTTCACAATTTTGGTGCTAATTTTCGCTAACGGTGTGTTTTCCATGTCGGAAATGGCCGTAGTCTCGTCCCGGAAAGTTAGACTACAGCAGTTAGTTAACCAAGGGGATATTAATGCTAGGGCCGCATTAAAATTAGCAGAATCTCCCAATCATTTTTTGTCTATTGTCCAAGTGGGGATTACACTGATTAATATTCTTAATGGTGTGTTCGGGGGTGCTACTATTGCCAAAAGACTAGAAGACTATATTAAGCTAGTCCCCATTTTAGCCAATTATAGTAATGCGATCGCCTTTGGGATAGTGGTTTTACTCATTACCTATTTTTCCCTAATTGTCGGTGAACTTGTACCCAAACGTCTCGCTTTAAATAACCCCGAAAAAATCGCCGCCTTTGTAGCTATACCTATGCGGGCTTTAGCAAGAATCGCCTCACCTGTAGTTTATCTTTTGAGTGCATCTACAGACCTAGTATTGCGAATTTTAGGAATTACACCCTCAGAAGAACCCCAAGTCACAGAAGAAGAAATTAAAATTTTAATCGAACAAGGTACGGAAGCAGGGACCTTTGAAGAAGCCGAACAAGACATGGTAGAAAGGGTTTTCCGATTAGGCGATCGCCCCGTTACCTCCTTTATGACACCCAGACCTGATATAGTCTGGTTAGACTTGGAAGATCCTGCTGAAGAAAACCGCCAAAAAATGACCGAAAGCGCCTACTCTCGCTATCCAGTTTGTCAAGGGGGATTGGATACAGTTCTCGGTATAATTCCTGTCACCGACTTACTAGCCAGAAGTTTACGTAATGAACCCTTAGATCTAACCCTAGGATTACGTCAACCCGTATTTGTTCCCGAAAGTACACGGGGATTAAAAGTTTTAGAACTATTTAAGCAAACCGCGACTCACATGGCCTTAGTCGTAGATGAATATGGAGTCATTCAAGGATTAGTTACCCTAAATGATATCATGAGTGAAATAGTCGGTGATGTTCCCGCAGGACCAGGACAAGAAGAACCCCAAGCAGTACAAAGGGAAGATGGTTCTTGGTTAGTAGATGGAATGTTAGGAATAGAAGAGTTTTTAGAACTATTTGATCTCGAAGAATTAGAAACTGAAGAAAGAGGAAATTATCAAACATTAGGAGGTTTTGTGATCACCCATTTAGGACGTATTCCCGCAGCAGCAGATCATTTTGAATGGGATAATATGCGGTTTGAAGTTATGGATATGGACGGAAATCGGGTTGATAAAGTATTAGTTGTACCCAGAAGAATGAATAATGGCTAATGGGTAATGGGTAATTGGTAATTGATAATTGGTAATTGGTGATAAACTAGAAATTATCTATTTAGCGTGATTTTTAGTTATATAGACGAGTGTAATGACTGGGAATAATTAAATATGGATGACTATATTAAACAAATCATCAAAGAAAATCCCATTTCTCAAAATTGTATTGAATATGTTTTTGATCTTAAAACTACACAACCAAATCAAAGTGGGTTTAAAGGATTTAACAAACAAATTCTAGAATGGTATGCTGACAGATTTGCTAAAAATCCTGATGCTAACCTAGAAGCGCGTATTGCTATTCCTTTTAATCCTTTTAAAAAATCTTGGTATGAAAAGCAAAAAAGTATGTTATCTAGTTCTCCTCTAGATATTACCCAAGATATATGGATTGAAAATGAATTTTGGGATTTTTGTTCTGGAAAGGAAAATACATTTGAGGAGTTACAATCACTTTTTATTCAATTAGGACAAGAAAACTTTACAAAAGAATTTCATGATATTTTTTATCCAAATTAGTTTAGATGTCAATAATTCTTAGTAATTCTTTAGCTACATACTCAACCACAGGTACAGCAACAGCATTACCAAACTGCTTTTTAGCGACTTCATCTTTTGTATGGTATTCAAAATCTGTAGGAAATCCCTGTAATTTACAAGCGTGTTTTGCATTAATTGGTATATATTTATGAAGTTGATAAATTTTTTCTAAGAAAAGATTTTTATATTCCTGGGGATGAGTAGCATGAATAGATACAGTTGCGATATAGTCTTTAGAACCAGTAGCAGTTAAAGTTGGGAAAATCTCAGCAGTCGGTAAAATAATTCTATAAATATTATTAATACCTGTCATATTTTTAGAATTTACAAATTCATACTTATCATCAGCAGTTAAACGGAATATTCCTTTTTCCAGCAGTTTATTTAACTCACTTATTTTTATATCCGTGATGATTTCTCGGAAATTTTCAAAAGATAAAGGATTACCATCTTTATCTCCATATTTTTTACTTCTTCTATATTTAAGAAGTGTTAAGCAAATCATTTTTTCTCTATCACTGGTTTTGATAATATCCCAAGAGTGAATTGTTGTATGTCCATTTCTTAAATCAGAAAAAATAAAAAAATCATTTAACTCATCATCTTTTTGAAATCTCGTTCTTGATGGTGGAATTACACCTTTAAATAAAGTATTTGCATCTAGTTTAACTTTTTCAACAAAATTAATATTTTTAAATTCATCCAAAACATCTAAAACTTTTGGGTGAATATTCAAAGATTTAGGGAATTTATACTCCTGACATCTTTCCATATCCCCTCTAATCCCAACAATAAAAACTCTATCTCTATTTTGAGGTAAACCAAAATCGTAAGCATTCAGAACTTTCCATTTCACACAATATCCTATATTTGCTAATTGATTGAGAATTAGTTCCAAATTATCCCGATTTTTAGGACTTGCTAATCCACTAACATTTTCAAATATAAATCCTTTAGGTTGATTTTTATTTACTAGTCGAATGACATCAAACCATAATTTTCCTCTTTTGTCTTCAAATCCCCTTAAACAACCAGCAACAGACCAAGGTTGACAGGGAACACCACCAACAATGATGTCAACATTAGCTGGAAGTTCAGTAATTTTTGTGATATCTCCTAATTCAATTTCATGTTTATTAAAGTAGCTAATGAAATTTTGCTGATAAACTTTAATTGCTTGTTTGTCTATTTCAGAATAGCCTAAACATTGACCACCTAATTTATCTAAAGCAATTCTAAATCCACCAATACCAGCAAAGAGATCAATAAAAGTGAATTGTTTTTTATCACTTAGGAAGTTTAGAGGTAATTTCAGTTGTTTTGACATTGGTGAAAATGTAGATTTGATATTACTTAGCTAATCTGATCAACTATAGAAACAATAAATATAAATAATCAAATATGTTCAGGTACTTCTCTCTTCCTCTGCGACCTCTGCGCCTCTGCGTGAGACAAAAAAATCCCGTTCACTGATACCAGACCCAATAGATAATTTATTGATTTTCAGTTAGAAAAAAGGGTACTAAAAAACAATTTTCTTCCTTTTTTCTAACCATCAACTTACACCATTACATCAAAAAATTAAAGCCGTCTAACAACAGGTTTACCGTCAATAACCTCACCGACAAGAACGATATCTGCACAATTGACGAAAATACCATTTTCCAGAACACCAGGAATATTATTCAGGGTTTTTTCTAAATTTACAGGGTCATCAATGCTATCAAATGTCACATCTAAAACCATATTACCTTGGTCAGTGATAACAGGTCCTGCTTTTTTTACACCCATACGCAGTATTGGCTTACCACCAAGCGCTTTAATAGCATTAGTGACAGGAGTAAGCGCCATAGGAATGACTTCTACGGGTACAGCAAACACAGAACCCAGTTTATCTACTAGTTTACCACTATCAACCACCACAATAAACTGTTTTGCCAAGTAATCTACAACTTTTTCGCGGGTATGTGCCGCACCACCACCTTTAATTAAGTTTTTATGGGTATCTACTTCATCCGCACCATCTATAGCAATATCAATATGGTCCACAGCGTCTAAAGTAGTGAGGGGAACGCCATACTCTTTTGCTAAAACTTCTGACTGAAATGAGGTGGGAATACCGACAATATCCTCAAGTTCTCCAGATTTGAGCCGTTCTCCTAAATACTGAATTGTGTAAGCTGTGGTTGAACCTGTACCCAAACCGACTATCGAACCTGATTTTACCAAATTGGCGGCGGCCTTGCCAACTTCTTGCTTCATCAATTTAACTGGGTCTGCTGGTATGGACATTCTTTAACTCCTGAAAAACTCACGCCAAGGTACTGTTACAGGCGACTATACTACAAAAGGGGATCAATTTAGCTTAGTAATTATAGGATTTCTGCAAAATATCTGGAGAGACTCTTTTATTCGTGGTTCATTATTCAGTGACTTTTATTGATTTTCAGTAGTTTTTAAGAAAACTATTACCACATCACACTGTGGCATTTTATTTATATTGTTCCCACATTCCGTAGTTGATAGTCTAGTATGAGCATTTTCAAGAATTATTATTGATAATAGTTAAAAATATTTGATTAAATATGTATTTAAAAAAATAAAATTAATGAAATTATACTTTAAACCCAAAAATGGGTCGCCCGGGATTCGAACCCGGAACTAATCGGTTAAAAGCCGAGTACTCTACCGTTGAGTTAGCGACCCTTTTGCTGTTTTTCCAACTTTATAAATATACCATAAATAGCCATGGTTTTGTCAAGGGGTTTTTAGAAAAAATTTGCTGTTAATTGGAAAGCCGCAGTACAACTAGCTCCTGGCGCTAAAACAGTCAAGTTATCACCCGTGTTAAAAGCATTGCGGGTGGCGCTCCAAGGCTCTAGACAATAGAAATCTTTACCCTTCACAGTCCAAAACACCAACCAGGTGGTAAAATCATCATAATTGAGGGTGAGCTTGAATTTGCGACTATTATCTGTGACAGCGGCAGATTTAGCGGTTAGTCCACCAAAAGCAAAATCAATTTCATCTTGACTAAAGTCAAATTTGCCATTAAAGGCGTGAAATTCCTTGGTTTTGTTGTCTTGATATTCTCCAGAGGGAAGTTCCACCTCTAGCTGATTTTTGTCACCACAGAGAAAATAAGGGTGAAAACCAGCGGAAAATGGCATGGGTGTAGATGACAGATTTTTGTATTCCTGACGGACTGCTAAAGTATTACCTTGGAGTTCGTAAGTAAAAGCCAATTGAAAATCAAAAGGATAAACGGCCTTTGTTTCTTCATTGCTATTGAGAACTACGGTAACACTGGCTTTGTCTTGTGTATTTTGCTCCGTTGCTGTCCAAAGCAATTCCCGTGCAAAACCATGTTGTTTAATGGTATACGGGTTTCCATCAACATTATAAGTATTATCTGGTAAATTACCGCAAAGAGGAAACAAAATGGGATTACCACCTCTAACGCTCAAATCAGGATGAGTAAAGCGTTCAGCGTCCATATAGAAAATTTCTTGGCCTTGAACCAGCCAACTAGTAATGATACCGCCTCTTTCTGGAACAACTTCTATTTGTGTACCAGCGGTTTTATCCGACAAGATGTAAGTTTTGTATTGTCTTTGTTGAATGTCAATGGTAAACATGATTTTTGGTGATTGGTGATTGGTAATTGGTGACTGGGCAGATATCGTTCGCAAAACATGACTCGCTAACTAAGCTTTCTGTCTCACGTCTTTTTCCATTCACCTCCTATTACAGCACTTTGCGCGACAAATAGGGGCAGGTTTGATATTGATTTTTCAATTTATTCCCTTAATTGTTGTACCTAAGAGGATGTTTTAAAATTTTTTAATATATAAATTTACGCCTCTCCAAACCTCTGCCCTACAAGGAGAGAGGCTTTAAAACGCCCTGCTAGGGAAGCAGGGGGTTTTCATTCTCCGAGGTAAAGAAGAAAAGAATAGTGATCTTT
>NZ_KE384692.1:0-3202 GCF_000426925.1 Dolichospermum circinale AWQC310F
GAATTAAATAGCTTTTGCTATTAGACTCAGAATTCATTCTGAGGCGGGTTAAATAAGAATTAAATAGCTCTAGGAGATAGAGTAGAGATTGTAGAAACTTATATTTATTCAGCATATTTAATTTTAATTTTCACCAGATGTCTAATTTATTGAAAAGTCCAAATTTATTACCGACGAATACAAGTTTTAATTAATTCCTCCACTCCTGATACAGGGAAAATGCTGACATTTAATTGTTGAGATACTTCTTCAACCGTCATATCATCTAAAAATACTAGTTCCCCGTGTTTAAGCATAACACTAGGTAATAAAATTCCCTCTCCTAAATCTTGTCCTTTGAGGTTTAAAAGTAAATCATGTCCTGTTAATAAACCAGTTACACTTATACTTTGACCCCAATAATCACTACACAAAGGCTGCATATTTACCTCTAAACCTTCTACAGTGTTTAACTGTTCTACAAGGGGTTTAAATGCTGTTTCCACCGCATTACCGACCACCCAAGTTAATCTACGTCGGTGTGTAATTTTCGGTGGTAATAGTATTTTTGCAGTTTGGGTAAATTGTTTAATAAATAAGCGAATTGAACCCACACCATTATCAATTTGGGGGTATTCTTCATATTCAGCTTCGGTAGGTAATTCTTCTCCCGCAATTAAAAACCATTCATCAGCTAACCATACCACACTAGAAGCATATTTTTGGCGAAATTCCGCAGCTAGTAATTTAACTTGACAAATTACCTCCCGCGCTTTTTCCCGCGTTACAGGGATTAATTCATCTTCTTGGGGACGAAACCGCGTTAAACCCACGGGAACAACTGCTACTGATGCTACAGTGGGTAATTCTCCAGTATAAAAAGATGTGAGGTCTTTTAAGGTCTTTTCGAGATGTTCACCGTCATTTATACCCGGACAAACAACGACTTGGGCATGAATTTGTAATCTTCGTTCTTGAAACCAGCGAATTTGTGATAAAATTTCACCAGCGCGGTGATTTTTTAAAAGTCTAATTCTTACCTCTGGTTCTGTGGAATGTACAGAAACATATAGAGGTGATAATCGCATTTGTTCAATTCTTTGCCATTCTTTAGCGGTTAAATTCGTTAAAGTCAGATAAGAACCATAGAGAAAGCTTAATCTATAATCATCATCTTTTAAATATAAGCTGGTGCGTTTACCCGGTGGTTGTTGATCAATAAAGCAAAAAGGACAACGGTTATTACACTGAATTAAACTATCAAATAAAGCTGTGGCAAATTCTACACCTAAATCATCATCATAATCTTTTTCAATTTCCACATGATGGGTTTTCCCTGTCGTATCTAAAACTTCTAATTCCAGAATTTCCTCAGCGCACAAAAACTGATAATCAATTAAATCACGGGGTTTTGTGCCATTAATACTAACAATCATATCACCAACCTCAAAGCCAATTTCTTCAGCAATTGAGTCAGGAAGCACCTTAGTAATTTTAGCAGGTTGAATAGTAGTCATGAGTCAGTGGTCAGTTGTCAGTGGTTAGTTGTCAGTTGTCAGTTGTCAGTTGTCAGTGGTTCGTTGTCAGTGGTCAGTAGTTAGTGGTTAGTGGTTAGTGGTTCGTTGTCAGTGGTCAGTGGTTAGTTGTCAGTTGTCAGTTGTCAGTTGTCAGTTGTCAATTGACTAAATCTATATGATTCTGATAGTAGGGGAGTAGAAATTAATTTAAGACAAGTAAAATCTAAAATTTAATACCCAATTCCCAACTACCGTCAATATTATAACAGAGTTATCCTGGCCAACCTGCGGCAATGGCTAATAAGATGGAAATACCAAAAGCCAATCTATACCAAACAAAAACTAAGGTATTTTTAGTCTGCAAGTATTTGATTAAAAAGGCAATTGATAAATAAGAGAAAATAAAGGTAGAAATGATACCAACAATCAACAAAATCACAATATTATCTGGTAACTCATGAGCTTGAAACATTTTCAAGATTTTCAAACTTTTGTACAAAGTCGCAATTGTCAAAGTTGGAAATCCTAATAAAAATGAAAATTTCGCTGCTGCTTCTCTTTTTAACCCTAAAAATAAGCTTGTGGTTAAGGTTGAACCAGAACGGGAAACGCCCGGAACTAAAGCTAAAGTTTGTCCCAACCCTACTAAAATCCCATCTCGAATTTCCAAAGCATCAAAACCCCGTTTCCGAGTCCCAATTTTTTCGGCTAAACCCAGTAAAAATGCCATAATAATTGACATTATCGCAATAATTAAGGAACTTTCTGGAATTACATCTTTGAAAACAAAACCAATTGTTAAAGCTGGAATTGTCCCCGCAGCAATTCCCACAACAATTTTCCAATCTTCCCTTTCCCAGTCTTTGTTTTTAAAAGCTTTAATTGCACCTTTAACTAAACTAGAAATCACAGGCCAAAAATACCATAAAATGGCAATTACACTACCAAATTGAATAGCATCAACAAAATCTTTATCACCAAGTTCTTTCCAAGCAAATACTTTCGTAAAAATTATTAAATGTGCTGTACTACTAATTGGTAAAAACTCTGTAATTCCTTGGACAATGCCTAAAATAAATGCCTGTATGATTCCTTGAACTAAATCAACTTGACTACTGACTGCTTCACTAGGTGATGTTATTTGTGATATTTGTAGCAAAATTATATTTATACTACTTGTTTCTAAGATTGTTGTCATTAACCAGACTCCTAAAATCAATGCGTAATTCTAGCAAATTATCCAACTTTACCTGGTTGTGGTCAGTCTTGTTAGACAAAATCTTATCAGCAAGGTAGGTTGAGTTAACGCCAGAAAACCCAAGATCATAAAATCCCCATGTTTAAATACCCAACGTAACGCATCATTATTATTAAATAATTTTCATAAAACAAATTCAGAGTTGCGGAGATTTATTTTGGAAATAATAATCTTAGTAATTCGAAACTCTATATATATGGGCGCACTATTTCCCACCAATAACATCATCATACCCGAAACTCGAACCACTGTCAAGCCCTCCGGCTGAAATTACCAAAACTCGTGAAATTATTGATAAAATTCTCAATAATCATGAGAATAGACCCCTGTTTATTGAGAAAAATCTTTTTTTTCAAAGTCTTATATAAATAACTTATATCCCTACAACGAAATATCCAAATTATTTAATCAATCTTGTATTTCCAGAAGTTGCGGTTAATATTTCCCT
>NZ_KE384692.1:3594-10407 GCF_000426925.1 Dolichospermum circinale AWQC310F
ATTTTTTCATTCTTTACTTGAGTGCATAGTCCTATCAATAAATTTCGTGTATAATCAAGATGCCCCCAGGGGGGATTATCAATTATGATATTGTGGAATAAGTAAAGTTTAGTAACAAATATTAGAAACTTTGATTAATCATACATTCTTCTCCTATACAGCTACTAACCCTACACTAGATATTGATGATGGCGTTAAAAAAACGTCTTTAGTAAACTTGATATCTTCCCGACAAAATTGGTTAGTATTTGCAGCATCAGTATTTTTAGTATCAGTACCAGTGTTTGTGGAAGCACCATTAGTAAGATCATTTCCCGCGCTAAGTGTATTTTTAACAGGCTTTTTACTCTGGATCAGTATGAGATTAATGTCAAGTTCACGAACCTATTTATGGGGAGATTTACTCTTTGGGTTTAGCTGGACTTGGTTGACAGGAGCAATTTATTGGGGTTGGTTAAGATATGAACCAATCTGGCATATACCCATAGAATCACTAGGATTACCCTTTGCTTTGTGGTGTTTACGCAAAAATTGGGGTAAAATTGGCAATTGGTTCTATTTAGGTTCTTTGCTGGGGACAGTTTTAACCGATATTTATTTTTATTTAGTAGATTTGATGCCCTATTGGCGACAAATTATGAGAACATCCCCGGCAGGAGCTTCACAAATCTTACAAAATGCCTTAGAACAAGTCGAAACACCCTGGGGAGAAGGCTGGGCGGTTATTCTTGCGCTGATACTGATGACAGTGGGAACAGTCTCTTTACTGAATAAACAATGCCATTGGTATGCCTTTGGGGGGGCAATTTTGAGTACAATTCTAGTAGACAGTCTATTCTTAATAGCAGCGGTTCTAGCGTGAAATTCCCATCAATGGGAAAAACACCCAAAAATAGGCGCGTAAGTGCTATGAGGAAAAATTTTTGGCAAAAGTCAAAGTCAACCAAATAGTAGTGAATATTGTGGATATTGATACGCTGTATATTAGTTCTTGGTGACTGTTGTGCAAGATCCCAAGCTAAAACGAAGAAGCTAAATCATGAGAAAATCAGGATCAAGTTAGAATAGAAACTGCTCTAACAACCCGAAAATTCTGGCTTATGCCCTACGGTTTATGGCTTGTGGCTGCAAATAATCAACAATTTAATTGCTGTTTGATAGAAAGAGGTAAAAAATCGTGAAAGGATTGGTGCGTTTATTCACTGTATTTACATTGTTGCTAGGTTGTTGGGGAATATTGGGAACTACCCAAACAGCCCAAGCTTTTAGTTTCAATAGCTTTGTGGGTAATCAAGTTCCTGTTTTAGCAGTTGCCCGCCAAAACAAAGCAGATCAGAAACTGGGAACGGACTTTGGTAAAAAAATTGATTTGAATAATACCAATATCGCTGCTTTCCAAAAGTATCGAGGACTATATCCCACCTTGGGCAGTAAAATTATCAAAAATGCTCCCTACAAAAAAGTAGAGGATGTATTAAATATCCCAGAATTGAGCGATAAACAAAAAGCACTTTTGCAAGCCAACTTGGATAATTTCACCGTGACAGAATTTGAGCCTAACTTCAACGAAGGTGATGATCGCATTAACAACGGTATCTACAGATAACCCTAGTTGGTAATTGGTAATTGGTGATTGGTAGAGGTAAGAGGCCAGAAGTTTCATAGATTTCCCCATGACCCATGACCCATGACCCATGACCCATTACCCATTACCCATGACCCATTACCTATTACCTATTACCTCACCTTGTCTGATATAGATATTCCTAACCAATTTGATGTTTTAGTAGTCGGTGCTGGTGCAGCGGGACTATATACAGCCCTATGTTTACCGGTATCCTTAGAAGTCGGCTTAATTACTAAAGAAACGGTTTCCCTGTCTGCCAGTGATTGGGCGCAAGGTGGCATAGCCGCAGCCGTATCCCCAGAAGATTCGCCCAAACTGCATATTGAAGACACCTTAAAAGCCGGGGCGGGTTTATGTGATCTGGATGCTGTAAAATTCTTAGCTGAACAAGCTCCCAGTTGTATTCAATCCCTAGTTAATTTAGGAGTCGCTTTTGATCGTCATGACAGTAACTTAGCCTTAACCTTAGAAGCAGCCCATTCTCGTCCTCGTGTTCTCCATGCGGCTGATACCACTGGTAGGGAAGTTACAACTACCCTGAAAAATCAAGTTCTGCGTCGTCAGAATATCAAAGTAATTCAGCAAGCTTTGGCTTTGAGTTTGTGGATAGAACCCCAAACCGGTCAATGTTTGGGAATTAGCCTATTTTATCAAGGTAAAATTACCTGGGTGAGAGCCGGAGCAGTAATTTTAGCTACGGGTGGTGGTGGTCAAGTATTTGCTCAAACTACTAACCCAGAAGTAAGTACAGGTGATGGTGTGGCCATTGCTTGGCGGGCGGGGGCGATTCTTCGTGATTTAGAATTTGTGCAGTTTCATCCTACAGCCTTGAGTAAACCAGGACGTTTTCTCATTAGTGAAGCCGTACGTGGTGAAGGGGCGCACCTTGTGGATGATACCGGGCGACGTTTTGCTTTTGATTACCACCCAGCAGGGGAATTAGCACCGCGAGATGTGGTCAGTCGAGCAATTTTTAGTCATTTACAAAATACCGCCTCTGACCCGGCTACAGCCAATGTCTGGTTAGATATGCGTCCTATTCCCCCTGAGAAAATTCGTCATCGTTTCCCCAATATCATCGCCGTTTGTCAACGTTGGGGTATTGATGTCTTTAATCAACCCATTCCCGTTTCTCCTGCTGCCCATTATTGGATGGGTGGCATTATCACAGATGTGACTAATTCGACCAATATTCCCGGTTTATATGCTGTTGGGGAAACCGCTAGTACGGGGGTACATGGTGCAAATCGTTTAGCCAGTAATTCTCTTTTAGAATGTATTGTCTTTGGGGCGCAAATGGCTAATCTTGATCATGAAAAATTGATAATTCAAAAACAGAAATCTGTTAACTTTATTAAAAATGGAAATTTTACAGTTAACCCGTCTGCAATTGATTGGGAAAATCAACCAGGACAATTAGCAGAAATTCGCCAAAATTTACCCCGTCTAGTCTGGAAAAGTGCGGGTATTTGTCGAGAAAAATCAAGTTTAGAAAATGCCATTTTGCAAATTTTATCTTGGCAAGAAGACTTTGCTGCTTTACCTTTAAGTCAATTATTATTAAGTTTACAGCCTGGACAATCAGTTAATTTTCAACAACCGAAAATTGAAAAAGAATTGCGGCTTTGGGCAGAAACTCGTAATTTATTAGATGTGGCAGAATTAATTCTCAAAAGTGCTGTTTTTAGAACTGAAAGCCGTGGTGGACATTATCGTTTAGATTATCCGCAAACTGATCCTAATTGGCAAGTGCATACTCTGGTGAAAAATCAGGAATGGGTAATGGGTAATAGCTGATATAGCTGGCGGAAGATGGGTTATATCCCAAGTAAGCTGTACTGCATTTAGTTTGTATAATTATAGCGGGCAAGATGCCCGCACCACAAAGTTCAAGTAAATTGTGGTTATCAAATTTAGCTGCGTAACAGCTTACCTACTAAATTTCTATTTTTCCAATATCTAAGATAATGATACAAATACAAAATCTGCGGATTCTTTATCCATTTTTAGTGCCATTGACAAGTTCATCTCCGATTTATTGGTTATATATACTTTCGGCTTTGTTAATAGCTTTAACTATATATAAGCTGGGGTTATCTCAACAAGACAAACAAATAAATTTAAGGCAATATCTTTTTCCCAAAGAGGTTTATTTACATCCTTCAGCGATCGCTGAATACAAGTATTATTTTTTATCTTCCCTTTTAGAAATATCTGTAATATTACCAATTATATTATCTCTACCAAATCTAGCCAATATCATTTGTGATTATTTAACAGAAATTACGCACCTAACAACGCCTTTTTTAATTACCCATCCTCAGTGGTATCATTATGTCACATTAAGTATTGTTGTGGCCTTAGTGGGGGATTTTGCCTATTATTGTTACCATTATTTAGCTCATAGAAATTCATTCTTTTGGGAATTTCATAAAGTCCATCATTCTGCGGATGTATTAACTCCGATGACTGTTTATCGTTCCCATCCCCTTGATTTGCTTTTAAGTATGAGCATAGGAACGGTAATGCTGGGTTTTGCTACAGGCATCTGGGTTTATTTATTTGGAAATCAAGTCTCCTATTTATCTATTTATGGAGTTAACTGGGAAATATTTCTATTTTATCTAACTGTTGCCAACTTACGACATTCTCATATTTGGTTGAACTACCCTCATGGGGTTAGTCATGTGTTGATGAGTCCTGCCCAACATCATATTCATCATAGTGTTGAGCCAAAGCATTATGATAAAAACTTTGGTTACATTTTGTCTTTTTGGGATTGGATATTTGGGACTTTATACGTACCGCAAAGTTATGAAAAGCTTGATTTTGGTCTATTAGATGGGGAATCAAGTTTATTTAATAATCCGATTAATTTATTAGTACAGCCATTTAAATCTATTTGGCAAAAATATGACCAACAGACATCTAAAAAGCAAATTAATTCAAAAATATAGTTATGAATAACGTGAAGTTAGATTTAAATTCAGATTTGTCGAATTTGACTACAATCATCAATGATTTACCAGAAAATGGTGTTTGTATCCATGATTTATTTGCAATTCAGGTAAAGTTAGCACCAAATTCAGTAGCAACAATATTTGAAAACCAGCAACTTACTTACCAAGAATTGAATGCTAAAGCCAATCAGTTAGCACATTATTTACAGAGTATTGGTGTAGGTGCTGAGGTGATGGTAGGCTTATGTTTAGAGAGATCGCTTGATCTGATCATCGGTATTCTTGGTATTCTTAAAGCTGGAGGTGCTTATGTACCTATAGATCCGGCCTATCCCCAAGAACGCATAGCATTCATGCTAGAAGATACGGAGTTGCAATTTGTGGTGACACAACAACAATGGTTAGTATCTTTAACGGAAAACTCCGCAGCAATTTGCTTAGATAGAGATTGGCAGAAAATTGATTGTCAAAGTTCCCATGATCCAGTTAGTGGAGTTACAGCCGAAAATCTCGCTTATTTAATCTATACCTCCGGTTCTACTGGTAAGCCGAAAGGTGTACAAATGCCCCATTCAAGTGTAACCGCTTATTTACAAGCGATCGCTAAAATATTACCAGTTAATCATCAAGATATTTATCTCCATACAGCATCTTTCTCTTTTACTGCTTCAGTCAGACAATTATTTTTACCTTTATCCCAAGGTGCAACCAGTATTCTTGCTACTCGTGAACAAACAAGAACTCCTTTAAGCCTATTTGAATTAATTCAAAAACGTGGTGTTACCATTTCTGACGGTGTACCTTCTGTATGGCGTTATGGACTAATTGCTTTAGAAAGTTTAGAGCAAAAATATACAAAAGCCCTGGGCGCATCAAAATTAAGATTAATAGTATTTGGTGGCGAATTATTACCCTATCAACTAATTAAAAAGTTACGCAACCTGTTTAAAACACCACCCCAGTTTTTTAATATTCTCGGTCAAACGGAAAGTATTGGCCATGGTTTTTATCCCATTCCCGACGACTGCAACCTTGAAGATGGCTATGTACCAGTTGGTTATCCTCTGCCAGATATTCAGCAAGTTTATGTACTCAATTCCCAACTTGAACCAGTAAAAATTGGTGAGTCTGGAGAAGTCCATATTGCGGGTTCTACCCTGGCGCGGGGCTATCTAAATCGCACCGAAGCAAATGGGGAAAAATTTATTATTAATCCTTTTAATCCTCAACAACGACTTTTTAAAACCGGAGATGTTGCCCGTTATTCAAGTAATCAAAATCTAGAAATTCTTGGTCGCATTGATTTTCAGGTAAATATCCGAGGAATGCGGGTTGAATTGGAAGAAATTGAAGCAGTAATTAAACTTCATCCCAGTATTCAAGAAGCTGTGGTTTCTGCTAGGGAAGATGTCTCTGGTGGTAAGCGGCTAGTTGCTTATATCGTAGTCAATAACCAAGATTTTAATTCGGAAGAATTACGCAATTTTCTGTCCAGTAAATTACCAGATTATATGATTCCCCATACCTTAATGGTGATGGAGAAATTACCAGTTTTACCCAATGGTAAATTAGACCGGAACAGTTTACCCGAACCTGATCTATCAGCAATTCAAAGTAAATTTGTCCCTCCACAAACACCTACACAGGAAATCATTGCTAACATTTGGTCTGAAGTTTTAGGAATTGAAAAAGTTGGTATTCATGATAACTTTTTAGAATTGGGTGGACATTCCCTATTAGCAAGTTTAGTTATATCAAGATTGCGTGAAGCACTATCAATAGAAATATCAATTGCTAGTTTATTTGCTGCGCCAACAATTGCCACATTTAGTGAAAAAATTGGATCTTCTGCCCATAATTTACTGCCAAACTTAGAACCAGTTGCTCGAAATATTGAATTACCTCTTTCATTAACCCAGCAGCGTTTTTGGTTTCTTGATCAAATGGAAGGGGCAAATTCTGCGTACAATATTGTCAGAGTCTTGAATCTACAAGGATCACTTAACTTTACAGCACTTGAGGAGGCGATCGCTACAATTATTAATCGTCATGAAACCCTGCGGACAAGTTTTGGGATTGCTGATGGTAAACCCATCCAAATTATTGCTGGTAAATTAGAATTTACCTTACCTGTAATAGATTTACAAGAATTAGCAGAAGATCACAAAACGGCGGGCGCACAAAAATTAATTACTAATGAATATCTTCGCCCTTTTGAGTTAAATG
>NZ_KE384692.1:10417-47596 GCF_000426925.1 Dolichospermum circinale AWQC310F
ATCTCTATTGCGGGTGACATTGATGCGATTAGGAGAAAAATCCCATCAGTTATTAATAATCATGCACCACATCATTTCTGATGCTTGGTCAGTGGGGAATTTTCTCCAAGAATTATCGGTTATTTATTCAGCCTTAACAGCGGGTTTACCTTCTCCCTTAACTGAATTATCAATTCAGTATGCAGACTACGCTTATTGGCAACGGCAATGGCTGGAAAATCAACCCGCGCTTGATTACTGGAAACAACAATTAGCAGATATTCCCGCAGTAATTGAATTACCTACTGATCGATCACGAACAGCAATGCAAACCTTTAGCATTGATCTCCAAAAATTTCAATTTGATTCCCAACTCACTCACAAACTGAAAAACCTCAGTCAAAAATCGGGTTCTTCCCTATTTATGACACTGCTCACCGCTTTTGTGATCTTACTTTCCCGCTACAGTGGTCAAGAAGATATTGTTATTGGTTCTCCCATTAGTAATCGCAATCGCGTGGCATTAGAACCATTAATTGGCTTTTTTGTGAATACCTTAGTTTTACGAACTCGTCTCGAAGGAAATCCCACATTTATAGAATTACTCCAACAGGTGCGACAGATGGCACTTGATGCTTATGCTCACCAAGATCTCCCCTTTGATCAACTTGTAGAAACCCTCCAACCTCAGCGCCACCTCAGTCATAGTCCTTTATTTCAAGTCATGTTTGTATTGCAAAATTCTCCGGTGTCAAAACTGGAATTAGGAGATTTGCAAGTTACACAAATAGAATTAGCAAGAGCGACAGCGGGTGCAACTTTTGATTTAACTTTATCAATGCAGGAAAAAGATTCAGCATCGGGAAGTGAATTAATAGGCGCATTTGAATATAATGCTAATTTGTTTAATGCTGATACTATTGCCAGGATGGTGGAAAGTTTTCACAGCTTAGTTGAGGCAATTGTGGCAGATCCTCAAGAGCGGATTAGGACATTACCTTTATTAACAGCATCCCAAAAACATCAGTTATTAGTTGAATGGAATCATAGGGGAACTGATTATCCCCAAAAATCCATTCATCAATTATTTGAGGAGCAAGTAGAAAAAACACCTGATGCAGTAGCATTAGTATTTGAAGATCAACAATTAACCTACAAACAATTAAATTTACAAGCTAACAAACTAGCTCATTATTTGCAATTTATGGGTGTAGAACCAGAAATATTAGTAGGTGTTTATTTAGAACGTTCTCTGGAAATGATAGTAGGATATTTGGGAATTTTCAAAGCAGGTGGTGCTTATGTGCCACTCGATCCTAACTATCCCCCAGAACGCCTCAATTATATGGTGGCAGATTCACAAATGTCCATTATCTTGACTCATTCTTCCTTACTTCCACATTTATCATTAACCCTAGAGCAAGCGCAAACTAAAATTATTTGTTGGGATAAAGATTTTGAAATTGAAATTGCCAGTCAGAGTTATCATAATCCTATTAATAATTTCACCTCGGAAAATTTAGCTTATGTCATCTATACTTCTGGTTCTACAGGGCGACCTAAAGGTGTACTAATTCAACATTCAGCACTATTAAATTTAGTGTTCTGGCACTTAAATAATTTTGAAGTAAAATCATCAGATCGAGCTACACACTTAGCCGGAACAGCCTTTGATGCTGCTGTTTGGGAATTATGGCCTTATTTAGTAGTTGGAGCGAGTATATATTTAATTAAATCAGAATTTCTGCTGTCAGCAAAAACACTTCAAGAGAAGTTGCTATCACATAATATTACTATTAGTTTTATTCCTACACCCTTGGCAGAACAATTATGTCTTTTATCCTGGACAGAAAATACAACTTTGCGAACTATGTTAACTGGTGGAGATAGACTTAATTTTTATCCATCAAATAAGTTACCATTTAAGTTTTTTAATAACTATGGTCCCACCGAAAATACAGTAGTTACAACTTCTAGGCAAATTTTACCAGCAGCATCCGATAGTAAATTTCCACCTATAGGTCGTCCTATTGCCAATACTCAAGTTTACATTCTTGATCCCTATCTTCAACCCCTACCTATTGGCGTTTATGGAGAAATCTACATTGGTGGACTAAGTTTAGCTAGAGGGTACTTGAATCGTCCTGACTTAACATCTGAGCGATTTATTGCTAATCCTTTTGTGGCAAATGAGCGACTTTATAAAACTGGAGACTTAGGACGCTATTTACCAGACGGAAATATTGAATTTCTGGGACGCATTGATCACCAAGTCAAAATTCGAGGTTTTCGGATTGAACTAGGAGAAATCGAGACAGTATTAACACAACATCCTCAAGTTCAGCAGGTAGTAGTCATTGTTAGAGAAGATCATCCAGGTAACAAGTATTTAACAGCTTATATTGTTAGCGCAACAGAAACATTGACTACTAGCGAATTACGTCAATTTCTGAAAGGAAATCTACCTGAATATATGATACCTGCGGCTTTTGTCATGCTCAAAGCCTTACCTTTGACTCCTAATGGTAAAGTTGACAGGCTGGTTTTACCAAAGCCAGAAACAACCAATTCAGAGCTAGAAACGGCTTTTGTTGCCCCTGGGACTGTGCTAGAAGCAAAATTAGCCGAAATCTGGTGTACGGTATTACATCGGGAGCAGGTAGGCATCTATGATAACTTCTTTGAATTGGGGGGACACTCTCTCCTGATTACATCTGTAATATCTCGCATTCAAGAACATTTTTCCATCGTTCTGCCTTTGCGTTCTTTATTTACAGCCCCGACTATTGCTGAACTTAGTCAAGTAATAATTGCACATCAACTGGATGCCATAAAAGTTGATACCTTACCACCCCTTGTCCCTCAAGCACGAGACACTTGTATCCCCCTGTCTTTTGCCCAAGAGTCTATCTGGTATTTACAACAATTAGCTCCTGAAAGTTGCGCCTACAACAGCTTTTTTATTTTACGGTTCACTGGCTCTCTTTCTGCAATTGCGTTGGAGTCCAGTTTCAATGAAATCATTCGTCGTCATGAAATATTACGCACGGCTTTTACTATAGTAGAAGGTCAACCTGTACAAGTAATTACCCCATTTCTGACTATCCCATTAGAGATTATAGACTTACAAAACCTACCTTTAATAGAGCGAACGTCTGAAGCAGAAAGACTAGCTGCGCTGCAATATAATCACCATTTTGATCTGGCTTTAGTCCCTCTCATCAAAACAAGTTTATTGCGACTAACTCCAGAAGAACATTGGTTGACAATCAATATGCACCATATCATCACAGATGGCTGGTCATTTGGTCTGTTGTTGGAGGAGTTAGGAATCCTCTATGCAGCTTTTGTGAATGGTTTACCTTCACCCCTACCGGAATTACCTGTTCATTACGCAGATTTTACCCTCTGGCAACGGCAATACTTTAATGAAAAGGCCATAGAAAAGCAATTGGCTTACTGGCTACAAAAGCTAACTAATACTTCACTAGAATCTGATGAGATATCTAGCAATCAGCTACAGTTGAGTAACGAAAATACCAGCGCGGCTATTTATTCTGTGGTTTTGTCAGCAAGTATTGTGACATCAATCGAAGCTCTCTGCCGTTCTCAAAAGGTCAGTATCTTTGTGATCATTCTCACTGCTCTAAATATACTTTTGTTCAAATATAGTAGTAAGAACGATATTTTAGTCGTCACAACTATTGGTAATCGGAGTGCGGTAGAAACTGAAAAAATGCTCGGTTGCTTCATCAATGATGTCATTTTGCGATCTGCGCTTCGCAGCAGCGCTTCGCTATCGCATCTTTCCTCTGAACAAACTGGACAAATTCTTTTAGAACAAGCTCAAGAAACTCTCACAGAAGCCATTAATAATAAAGAAATTGCTTGTCACACAGTCATTGAGACTATCACCAGTAAACAACGATTGAATATCTCGGCATCCCTAACTATGTTACCTCCACAAAATTGGCATAACTGGATATTAGATGTAGATTTTGTCACAATTAAGCGCGATCTCGACTTGTGGGATGGAGAAATTCCTTTAGAAATTTATGTTTCTTCACCTTCAGTAAATAATCCCACCATGGAAATTAAGGTTTTCTACAGCACGGAGTTATTTACAAATCAAACCATCGAGGTTTTGTTCGGCTATTACCAGCAAATTCTTCAGCAGCTTGTCCAAGATCCCACTAGTCAAGTTTGTGAATTTTTTGATTGGTGAACATTGCAAGAGTCAGATCCCCGACTTCTTAAAGAAGTCGGGGATATTATTCGACTACTTACACTGACTGCTATGTAACGGAAAGACGAGAAATAAATGTTACATTAAATTATGAGGCTTTGCCACACATTCACGAATACTCACTATTGCCATGTTAGAAAACAGCCCACCAGAGTTGAAACAACAACCCACATTTGGATCATCTTTATCGAGGTGGACTGAGTATTTTTCCAGTCAGTCAGGAGAGATAACTCAAAGCATGAGCGTGTTTATCTTGATCTGGTTTGGTCAAGTGTTGTCTTTGGTTGGCTCGCGGACAACCGCTTTTGCGCTTAGTATTTGGGTTTATCAACATACGAATTCCACGACTCAATTTACACTGCTGATTCTCTCCACAACCCTACCGACAATTTTGATCTCTCCCATTGCTGGGGTGATTGTCGATCGCTTTCCTCGGCGCTGGATCATGATTATTAGTGATTTTTGTGCTGGTTTATGTACATTACTAATTGCTTGGTTATTTATCAGTAATCATTTAGAAGTTTGGAGTCTGTGTCTAATCAGTGGGATTAGTTCCACTTTCAGTGCTTTTCAGGGACTAGCCTATTCCTCGGCGACTACATTACTTGTGCCAAAAGAACAACTTGGTCGTGCCAGTTCGATGACACAGATCAGATTAGCGATCGCCGAAATTCTCTCCCCTGTATTAGCAGCAGCTTTATTAGCAACTGTACAATTGTCAGGAATTGTCATCATTGATTTATCCACATTAGCCTTGGCCTTAATCTGTTTACTTGTAGTTAAATTTCCCGAAATTTCCTTTACAGAAAATCCCGATGCCGAAACCAATTCATTTTGGCAAGAAATCACCTTTGGCTGGAAATATTTAGTGGCACGTCCTGGACTACTCGGATTAGTCATGTTCATTGCCATTATCAACTTTCTCGTTGGTAGCGCAGAAGCTCTCACTACACCCTTAGTGCTTTCCTTTGCTTCCGCTCAATCGCTAGGGACTATCTATTCTATTTCTAGTTTTGGACTATTGCTAGGCAGTGCGGTGATCAGCATTTGGGGCAGGCTAGAACGCCAGATCAATACTATATTTGTATCAATGGCATTTTTGGGCATTTTATATGTATTAGCTGGGTTGAAGGCTTCCACAGTTATATTTACGATCGCCAATTTCTTGATATTTATGATGTTTCCCATTATTAATGGGTCAATTCAAGTCATCTATCAAAAAAAAGTAGCCCCAGAAGTCCAGGGAAGGGTTTTTGCTTTTCGTAGTGCGGCTGTGCAGGGGTTTTTACCGCTTTCCTACCTGACCTGCGGAGCATTAGCTGATCAATTTTTTGAACCAATCATGGTGCAAGATGGAGCTTTAGCCAATAGCATTGGCCAGATTATTGGGGTTGGTCATGGTCGCGGCATGGGTTTAATGTTTATCATTATGGGTCTGTTTTCTCTAGTCGCAACCTTAATTGCCTACTTATATCCGCGTTTACGCTGCGTAGAACATGAACTACCTGATGCAATTCCTGACCAACCAGAGGTTTAATAAAGCCGTCATCAAAAAATGTCCCCAAGATGCACTTTGACATCTACCCCACTGCGGATTTTACAGCACTTCCCGGTGTTATGAGGTACATATCTAGCGGGCAAGATGCCCGCACCACAAGAGTTTCATGATTCAACTTTGTACCTCATCAAAGCGGAAAAGGCTGTATCCCTCTTCTGTCACTTTCCGAGTATAATCAATAAAACCCACATTCTGCACCCTCAACTGTCACAGATCAAAAAAGCCCTTAAAGTAGTACATAAAAACTAAAGATAAATTAAAGAGAAAGAAGTTTAATGAGAATAAGTAGCATGAAAAGGGAAATGGTGTGAGAAAGTGAAACTTGGTAACAAAAACAAAAGAAAAAAATGAATTGATAACGAAATAAGAAATAATGACAACAGAAATAGTAGAGGAAACTGTTGTGAAAATAAAACCCCAAGAAATAGAAATTCAAAACATAGACAATCTAGGGATAGTAGCAGGAATAATAGATTTAATAGGAATAGTAGAAATAATAAATGAATTAATAGGAGTCCAAAAAGGCGAAAAAGTAAATGCAGGTCAAGTAGTAAAAGCCATGATAATCAATGGGTTAGGATTTGTCTCTAAACCGTTATATATGTTTCCCGAATATTTTCAAACTATCGCTTGTGAACATCTAATAAATAGGAGCAGGAGTAAAACCAGAATATCTCAACGACGACAAACTAGACAGAGTCATGGATAAATTATTTATAAAAGGATTGGATACAATCTTTTTTATCATCGCAGTAAAAGCGGCCAAAAAATTTGGAGTATCACTATCAACATCACACTTAGACTCATCATTAATGCACGTGCATGGGAAGTATAACACTAGGTTACCAATCAATTTAATTTCTCTTGTAAAGATGAGCTAATTTCTTTGATTTATAGCTCCATTTTACTATTCCTTTCTCTTTTAGTAAGCAATCGCTACTAAAGAATATCATTATTTTCGGAGGTAACAGCCAAGGGAAACAGAAGAAGCAGCAGAAAATTAATTAACTGTTCTTGTTACCTATTCCCCATGGACAATTGCCAATGTTCAATGCCCAATAAATAGTTGCATTAGCGAAAATATTTAAAGTTTTTCGGACCTGTATAACCTGTGATATTTGCTAATTCCTCTAGATTTTGTACTCCACCATAGCTTTTACCATTAATAATCCAAGTTGGGAAACTTTCAATTTTTGCGGCTTTACATAATTCTGGTTTTCCTTTGGGACTATCGCTGGCGCACTCTACCTTAGAATTATCATTAATGATTTGATAAGCTTCTTTCCCGAAAAGTAGCTTTTGTTCGTGACAGTGGGGACACCAATAGGCTACATATTCCTTAGCACCAGATTTAACCAGATGTTGGGCTAGGGCTATTTCGGCTTCTCCAGATTTAGTGGTAATTTCCCAGCCAAATTGAGGATTTGGTTGTTCTTTAGGCGTAAAGGTAATTGCTGTAGGTTTACCATCAGTTGATTCAGTAATACTACCTGATGGATTTATTTGAGAATAAATTCCTAAAGTTCCAATTAGCGTCACCATTGCCACAATCACAGCCGTAAATAAAAGTTGTCCGATGTCTTCCCAGTCTCTACCCATGACGGTTAACACTAACATAGTTAATGCAAACAAGGCAGAAGCAATACAGTAAAGACAAATAGCTTTGAGTTCAAATGCTAGTACATACATTAAGTATCCACTAAAAACAGACATAGAGATCGCTCCTATAAACAGCAACCACCAAGTCACATTTTCTAGTTGTTTCCGACTTTTGTTATTTTCCCCTGAGTTCAATGCCAAAGGAGCTAAAGCGAATATGAACATCCCAATGTATGCCAATAAACCAAATATAGGTAATGGTTGACCCAAAACCGTAGCCCAAGGACTAGAGAGGACATCTACACAACCCTTAACATTTTCTAGTGTAGTGCAAACCGGGGCGCTGCCGTTGAGCTTTTCAAAAGTGAGATAACCTGTATTCAGGATACCAAAACCGGAGATCGCTCCAATGGCTGGACGCGACCATTTATAAATACTAGGAGTAGAGCGACGACGAATCATAATATTAGTGATTGGTAATTGGTAATTAGTTTAGAAATCTTCTAATCATCTAAATCAAGCAAATCAAAAGCATCATAGTTCAGACAATAGAGGTCTGCGGGCGGCTTCCACAAATTGACTGACACGAATGGGGTCTATGGGTTGCTGAATTTGACCATGACGTTTGAGAGAACTAGAAACAATCACCCCATCTGCTGCTTGTAGGAGAGTGCTAACATTTTCCCAACTTGCGCCACTACCAATAAAAACGGGAGTTCCAGCAGCCGCAGCACTAGCTAGTTCTAAATCTTCTTGATCAGGAGGACTACCAGTAGCCCAACCAGATAAAATTACCGCATCAGCCAAACCCCTTTCAATAGTATCTTTTATCGCAACCGTCAGATGAGGAGAACTCAACGGACGGGCGTGTTTTACTAAAACATCAGCAAAAATTTTCACGTCAGATCCTAATTCTCGACGATACCGTAGTAATTGATGGGCTTCCCCTTCAATTAATCCTTGATCAGTTGCCATTACACCTGTAAGAACATTAATGCGAACAAATTGTGCCTTAACGCAACTAGCAATAGCGATCGCACTCCTGCCATCATTGCGTAACACATTTAATCCCACAGGCACAGTAACCAAGTTCTGTATACGTTGTACAACCACAGTCATGGCACTGACAACAGCCGGGTCAACTTGATTTTTGGTAAATGGGGCATCAAAAAAATTCTCAACAATAATCCCATCAACCCCTCCACTAGCAAGGGCTGTGGCTTCTTGTTCAGCGCGGTCAATCACTGCTTTGAGACTACCTCCCCAACGGGCTGAAGTAGGTAAGGGTAGCAAATGCACTACGCCAATAATTGGGGTTCGGGTTTTAAATAACTGATATAAGTCCACGTTTTTAATTTACTTCGCACATTCTCAAACTCTTACTCTTTGCGCCTTGGCGCGAAACATAATTCATACTGACATTATGCAACGTCGGTTTTTCTGTTCCCTGTTCCCTGCTATAGTATGTGAGTCCTAAGCGGTTTTTTCATGGTCAGGTTGTAACCTCCTCCTCAAGATGGAAATTAACTTTCAACCTTCCCTAAGATATGTTAAGATAAAATCTGATAGAAGAGAAGTTTGCCACTCACAAGATGCAAGGCAGCTTCCCGTCATTTGATTGTAAATGCCGGAGTAGCATTACTGCTTGATGGGCGTGGTCGCCAGTGCGATTTCCCGGTTGGGTAGCGGCTTCTCAAAACAGACCTCTAGGTCGGCTTCCCAATGGGTAAATTAACAAAGCCCACGCTGCGGTAATTTAAAATACCAATAAGCGAATTGTTAAAAAATATTACGAGTGTCAGACTTACCCAAAGATGCTCAAGATTACCCTGGGAAACAAATTAGTAGAAGGATCATGACACCGCCTCTATATGTAAAATAGAAGAGGTTGGGGGATTGTATTTACTAATTAAAGTAGCTAATTATACAGGTAAAATCTGGTAATTAGTAACGGGTAGTTGGGTAGGAGTTATTTATCTATATATCCCGACCCAATTTGAACGTTAATTAGCAAAGAAAAACGGAACATTTATTGAACATGATGGGTGAAAAGCCAACAGTTGCCATTTCTCACCTGGGCTGCGAGAAGAATCGCATTGATACAGAACATATGTTAGGGCTGCTAGTAAATGCAGGCTATAGTGTAGATAGCAACGAAGAATTAGCAGATTACGTAATTGTTAATACCTGTAGTTTTATTGAAGCAGCACGACAGGAATCAGTAAAAACCCTAGTAGAACTAGCGGAGGCTAATAAGAAAATCGTCATTACAGGCTGCATGGCCCAACACTTTCAAGAACAATTATTGGAAGAATTGCCAGAAGCAGTGGCGGTAGTGGGAACAGGGGATTATCACAAAATAGTGGATGTGATCGAGCGAGTAGAACAAGGGGAGAGAGTTAAAGAAATTACCGCCGAACCTACTTATATCGCTGATGAAACCACACCGCGTTATCGGACAACAACCGAAGGAGTAGCTTACCTGCGAGTGGCTGAAGGCTGTGATTATCGGTGTGCATTTTGCATTATTCCCCATTTGCGAGGAAACCAACGATCGCGTACCATTGAATCAATAGTAGCCGAAGCCCAACAACTGGCAGATCAAGGTGTGAAAGAAATAATTCTCATTTCTCAAATCACCACCAATTACGGCCTAGATATTTACGGAAAACCCAAATTAGCCGAACTGCTGCGGGCTTTAGGGAAAGTAGATATACCTTGGGTGAGAATGCACTACGCCTATCCCACCGGATTAACACCAGATGTGATAGCGGCCATGCAAGAAACTCCCAACTGTTTACCATATTTGGATTTACCCCTGCAACATTCCCACCCAGAAATTCTCCGGGCGATGAATCGTCCTTGGCAAGGACAGATCAATGATGAGATTATGGAAAGGATTAAAATGTCCCTACCATCAGCAGTGCTAAGAACCACATTTATAGTTGGTTTTCCGGGAGAAACCGAGGAGCATTTTCAACATTTATTAGAGTTTACCCAACGGCATAAATTTGATCATGTTGGTGTCTTTACTTTTTCACCGGAAGAAGGAACTCCAGCCTACAGTCTACCTAATCAAATTCCAGCAGAAATAATGGCAGCACGCCGTGATCAACTAATGGCATTACAACAGCCAATTTCTTTGCAGAAAAATCAACAGGAAATCGGCAAAATTGTTGATGTCCTCATTGAGCAAGAAAATTCAGAAACGGGCGAACTAATTGGTCGTTCTGGTAGATTTTCTCCCGAAGTTGATGGTCAAGTCTATGTGAAAGGAGAGGCTAGGCTAGGAACTATCGTCAAAGTAGCGATTCAAAGCGCCGATGCCTATGACCTTTATGGTCAAGTTGTCAATAGCGATAGATTATTATCTCGTTCTCTATCTACTGTTGCATAAGACTGAATTTACAAATAAGTATCGGTTTACAAATCAAAAATTCACAATAAAATCTAGGAGAGTTAATGAACTTATCATTTCAAGAATTAGGCATTTCCCAAGAACGTGCTGAACTGTTAGAAAACATTGGTTTTTCTGCACCTACTAATATTCAAACCCAAGCAATTCCTCAATTATTAAATGGTCGGGATGTAGTCGGTCAATCCCAAACAGGAACAGGTAAAACCGCAGCTTTTTCTTTACCAATTTTAGAACGGCTAGATCCTGATCAAAAAGCTGTACAAGCAATAGTTTTAACCCCAACTCGTGAGTTAGCCATTCAAGTTCATGCGGCTATTTCCCAATTTATTGGTAATAGTTATTTGAAAGCAGCAGCCATTTATGGTGGTCAATCAATTGACCGACAAATTATGCAACTGAGACGGGGGGCGCAAATCGTTGTCGGTACACCAGGACGGGTGATAGATTTATTAGATCGTGGTAGCTTGAGGTTAGATCAAGTACGGTGGTTTGTGTTAGATGAAGCTGATGAAATGTTAAGCATGGGCTTCATTGATGATGTGGAAAGAATTCTTTCCCAAGCACCAGAAGAAAGACAAACAGCCTTATTTTCTGCAACAATGCCACCATCAATTCGGATGTTGGTAAATAAATTTTTGAACTCACCGGTAACTGTCACCGTTGAACAACCCAAGGCCGCACCAAATAAAATCAATCAAGTAGCTTACATTATTCCCCGTCACTGGACAAAAGCCAAGGCTTTACAACCAATTCTGGAAATGGAAGACCCAGAAACAGCTTTAATCTTTGTTCGCACCCGGCGCACAGCCGCAGAATTAACCAGTCAGTTGCAATCTGCTGGTCATAGTGTCGATGAATATCATGGTGATTTGTCCCAACAAGCGCGGGAACGTCTATTAATTCGCTTCCGTAACCGTCAAGTGCGTTGGGTAGTAGCTACTGATATTGCAGCTAGGGGTTTAGATGTTGATCAACTTTCTCATGTGATTAACTTTGATTTACCTGATAGTGTGGAAACCTATGTTCACCGCATTGGTCGTACGGGTCGCGCTGGAAAAGAAGGAACAGCCATTTCTTTGGTTCAGGCTTTTGAACGCCGTAAACAACAGGCTTTTGAACGCCATAACCGCCAAACTTGGCAAATTCTGTCTATTCCTACTAAAGCGCAGATTGAAGCCCAGCATATTCAGAAGTTAAGAGGACAAGTAGCTGAAGCTTTAACAGGTGAACGGTTAGCTTCATTCTTGCCCATTATCAGCGAAATGATTGCAGAATATGATACTCATGCGATCGCTGCGGCTGCTTTACAAATCGCTTATGATCAAACCCGTCCCGCTTGGCTGCTATCAGGAGTGGATTTACCTGTAGAAGAAAGCCCAACTCCCAAACCCAGAATTAACAAACGCCGGATAGATGTCGGTGATGGTTCAGAACGGGAAAGCGAACGTGGTGGTGGCTTACGTGGTTCTGGAGGCGGAAGAGGCCGTTCTTCTTGGTCAAAAGAAGGTAAAGGTAACGATGAAAGACGTAGTAACGGTGGCAGTAGTCCTAAACCCAAGTTAAGAACAGCCCACGGTGAAGTTTCTCCTACTCCTAGCAATCACAAATTAAGTTCACATACTAGTAGAGAATAGTTAAGGAAAGTAGCGGTAATTAATTAATAAATTACCGCTGCATAACCATGAAGTTCAAAGTCACTTTTGTGACAAAAACAACCCCAAGTACAAATCTCAAAAACTAGCTAACCAAAATGAAATCGCTACTACTGAGGGTGATCTCCGAATTACCTAAATAAGCAAACTTAAACACTTCTGTTGAACTGATCAGGTTGCCATTTCGGTTATAGAATATACTTCTAGTCCCTTGACTAAAGACAATAGGAGCATTACTAGCATCTACTGAGGCATCATTGGGGACAACGGCAAAGCCAGTGAAAGCTTGCCCCACAGCATTAGTAATGGCAGAAAATGTGGTTTTACTTAATACAATCTGATCTTGTCTGGCTTCAAACTGGGTAATATAGTCAGTACCTAAAGCACTACTAAAGACACCACTGCTTTGAAATAGATATTTATCATTACCAACTCCTCCAATCAGGGTATCATTACCATCTTGTCCCCAAAGTGTATCATTACCATTGAGTCCTGACAGGATGTTATTGCCACTATTACCTTGGAGGATGTTATTACCTGCATTACCCGTACCGTTTATAGTCGTTGTTCCTGTTAAGGTGAGGTTTTCAACGTTGGTCGGTAGGGTAGTGGTGACAGAGGCTGTGAGGGTATCGCTGATAGTTGTAGTGACGCTGGTTCGAGTCCCCAAGTTGGCATTTGTGGGAGATGTAAGGGTGAGGGTAAAAGTTTCATTTACTTCATTGATAGAATCGTTCAGAATGGGTATGTTAATTGATTGACTGGTAACACCGCTATTAAAAGTCAAAGTCCCTGTGGTGGTGGTATAGTCTAAACCCGCTGTAGCTGTACCGTTAACAGTGGTATAGTTGACTGTAATAACTCTGGTATCGGATCTGGAGAGAGTAACAGTGTAAGTGACGTTTTGAGGGTTGCTGTTACCTTCAACAATGGTTTGATTAGCACTGAGGTTAATCACAGGTACATCATCATTAACGATAGTTCCCGTGACAGCTGTAGTTGTGCCAATGGTGTAACCTGTTCCCGCAGCTAAGGTTAGGGCCACAGTTTCATCATTTTCAACGATTGTATCGGCTGTGGGGTCAATAGTTAAAGTAGCCGTACTTGCACCGGCCGCAAAGGTAATAGTTCCCGATGTGGCAGTAAAATTTCCTGTACCTATTCTGGTATAATCTGTATTGAAGGTAGCTGTACCAGCAACGTTATAGTTGGCTGTGAGGGCGGCACTTAAGTCACCATTGCGACTAAATCTGTAAATAAGGTTATTTGTCCCGTCTTCAGAGACGCTAGTGGCAGATAAAGCTAGGGTAATTGTTGGTAAAACTGTGGCAGTAAACTGATAATCTATAAACTCACCAAATAGATTTGTAGCCCTAACTGTAATCTGTGAACTACCGGTTTGGTTAGGAAGATAATCCAAAAACAGTTGTTTATTACTAATACTGGGAGTGACTAAGGTAGGTTTAGAGTTGTTAACTATAGAAAATCTCAGTTCATCTTCTTGAGTAACTGTAATACTACTGAAACGGATAAAATTTGCATCACTAATTGCAGCTTGCGTCAGGGGAAGATTAGTAAACGCCCCACCAGCATTATAAGTCCTAACGGCAGCGATCGCATCTATTGTGGTTAAATCACTAGCACCAAGAGCTTGACCAAAAACTGTGAAACCAGCATTTTGATTATTGAGATTGCTGGAATTATCCGCTAGGTTAAAAAACCATTGATTTGTGGCACTATTAGGATTATTACCTAATTTTGCCATAGCGATCGTTCCCCGCAAATTTGAGCGTTGTGCACTAAACTCATTCTGTACAGGCGCATTAGATGGAATCGTTGTTAATGTGGAATTATTATAAGTATACCCCCCACCTTGGACGATAAAACTGGGAATAGAACGGTGAATAAAAGAGTTAGTATAACTGCCAGTATTAACATAACTTTGGAAATTTTGCACGGTCAATGGTGCGCCAGTTCCAGTTTGGTCAAATAGTACAACATTAATGATTCCGTTGCCAATGGTTCCCGTTGATGTATTGGCTAGGTTAAAACGAGCAACTTTCCCCGTTGTCAAAGGATCATCAAAGTAATTACTTAAATTTAGGGTGGTATCTGGTGCATTAATATTGACAACTACGTTTAAAATAGGATTAGTAACAATAGGATCAGGAAGGTTGTTAGTAGTCATTGTTTTTCCTTAGTATTACACATTCATCCGTGATCTTGACACGAATATTATACCCCAATTTTTCGCCAAGAAATAAAACACAAGAAATAAAAAAATGATTAAGAACTATAAATAGTCGTAAATAGCAAATAATATGAAAAATAGGCATTTGCCCAAATTATACAACAAGTCTACCATTTTAAATTAGCCTCCCCAGCCCCCTGGAAATGAATTTTCAGGCTAATAATCCAAAGTTAACTAAAGTGAAAGTGGGCTAAAAACTTTGTCCAGTCGGATAAAAGTAATTTTTTGCATACTTCTTGCTATATCATAGTAGACCGTCTAGTCTAGATTTTAGATATGAAAACAGATTCATCATTTAGGGTGCTACTATGTCTCAAACTGCGCCAACGCCTCCAGAGGGTTTTACTAATGTTTCTATACCACCATCTAAACAGCAAAAGGGTAAAAAACTAATTCCTTTGTTTTTAGGGTTACTGGTGTTCGGGAGTGGTATTAGTTATAAACTGTGGTTTAATACACTAAATAAGTCAGTTAATATACTTAAATTAAGCGGCAGAATTGAAGGTTATGAAACTGAAATTGGGATTAAGCGTTCTGGTAGAATTGAGTCAATTACGGTGCGAGAAGGGGCTTATGTCAAAAAAGGACAAGTATTAATTAAGTTAGATGATAGTAACGATCAATTGTTACGAGAACAATTACGAGGGACGGAAGCACGGATAATATCTGCACAATCTGATGAACAACAGGTAATGGCAGATTTGAGGATGATCCGCAGTGAATTTGAACAGATTGATAGTCAAATTAGCGAAGCAAAGCTAAATTTACAGCAATCTCAAGGGGATACGATTGGAAGAATTGAACAGGCACAAGCTAATGTATCAGCGGCTAAAGCTCAATTACTACAAGTACAAGCTCAGGCAAGACAAGCAGCAGCAGAAGTAAAATTAGCGAGAATGAACAGCGATCGCTATAAACAGCTTATAAAAGAAGGTGCTATTAATCGCCAACAATTTGATCAATCACAAACTACATTAGATACAGCCATGGCTACTCTAGAGGCCAGACAAGCGTCCGTCAATGCGGCAAAAGAACAATTAAGTGCAGTTCAAGGGGCATTAATCCAAACAAAAACTACAGGCTTAAATCCCGATATTCGCAACGCCCAGTTAACAGCATTAAACAGAAAAAAAGACCAGATTTTTGCTCAAGTACAATCTGCTCAGGCTAAAGTTAGATCGGCTCATGGTAAGGTCAAAGATGCCTTAGCATCAAAACAGCAAATCCTCACTCAAATAGCAGATTCTCAAAGAGATTTGAATGTGATTAGTCCTTTAGATGGAGTTATAACTGCTCGCAGTGTTGAACCGGGTGCAATAGTTAGTAATCAGACTAAAATTTTAACAATAGTTGATCCCCAAAATATATATCTACGGGGTTTTATTCCTGAAGGTGATATTGGTAAAGTCCGATTAGGACAAACCACTAAGATATTCCTTGATTCTACACCGGAAAAACCCCTAAATGGTAAAGTTATTGCTATTGACCCTCAAGCTTCTTTTACTCCAGAAAATATTTACTTTCAAAAAGATCGGGTAAGACAAGTAATAGGAGTTCGCATTCAAGTCGAAAATCCTCAAGGCTGTTTTAATCCCGAAAATCCTTACAAAGAATCAGATTTACCCTGTGCTAAGATTGGTATGCCAGCAGATGCGGAAATTAGGTTACAGGAAATAGGTAAAAGTTAAGTTTTGGGAAGAGAAATGAACCACGAAGAAGCGAAGGACGCGAAGGAAGAAAAGAAGGAAGAAAATAAAAGGGAAAATTCATTATGACTAATTACCCATTACCAATTATCAATCACCAATTACCAATTACCAATTACCAAATAGAAGCTATTCGGGTTAGTAATTTACATAAACATTATGGGAAATTAGCCGCAATTAAAGGAATTAGTTTCACTGTTAATCAGGGGGAAATGTTTGGTTTAATTGGTCCTGACGGTGCGGGTAAAACTACGACTTTCCACATTTTAGGTGGTGTAATGGAAGCGACTGCGGGGGAAGTTTTGGTATTTGGTAAACCGGCACGAAATTCGCGGTTAATGACGGGATATCTAACACAACAATTTTCTTTATATTTGGATTTGAGTATTGATGAAAATTTGCGTTATGCGGGGGGGTTGCGACAGGTTGATGATGATTTATTATGGGAACGCAGCCATAAATATCTGACATTAATGAGTTTAGAACAATTTGGCGATCGCTTGGCTGGTGAATTATCAGGAGGTATGAAACAAAAGCTGGCCTTATGTTGTGCTTTGGTGTCTCAACCGCAGGTTTTATTATTAGATGAACCGACTACGGGAGTTGACCCAGTTTCTCGACGAGAATTTTGGGATGTGTTAGCAGAATTATCCGCCCAGGGGATGACAATTGTGGTAGCCACGCCCTATCTGGATGAGGCTGAACGCTGTCATCGTGTGGCTTTAATGTATAATGGTCAAATCCATGAAATTGGCACTCCAGCGGCTTTAAGAACCAATTTAGGTTTACATCGTTTGCAGGTAAAAACTACTAATTTGGAAGTCAGCGAGAAAATTCTTTTCCAGAATTTAGACACAAATATACTATATAAAAATATAGTTGATATTCAAACTTTTGGCGATCGCTTAGATGTTTTAGTTGAAGATGTAACTATGGGTGAAAATCAAGTTAATGAATTACTAAAACCATATCATCCCCATATTGAACCTAATGAACCTACTTTAGAAAATGTCTTTGTTACTCGTCTGCGACAACAGGGTTCTGTACCCAAATTTTTAGAATTTCCCCGTTATCGTGGTGGAAATAGAGAAGAATTAAAAATTAAAAATTCTGATTTTCAAATTGCTATTTATGCGAATAATCTTAACCGTGTATTTGGTAAATTTCAAGCAGTTAAAAGTGTGAATATTGAAGTGCGTTATGGGGAAATATTCGGACTTTTAGGAGCAAATGGCGCAGGAAAAACTACCACAATTAAAATGTTATGTGGATTATTAGAACCTAGTGGTGGAGAAATTTCTTTAGGTGGAGAAACTGGAAATTTACGAAGTCCAGAATTAAGAAAACGTATTGGTTATATGAGTCAAAAATTCACCATTTATGACGATTTAACAATTCTACAAAACCTAGAATTTTATAGTGGTGTTTATAGCGTTCCCCGCAAACATAGAAGAGAAAAAATTGATTGGGTAATATCTACCTGCGGGTTAGAAGGACGAGAAAATATGTTAACGGGACAATTACCAGGAGGTTGGAAACAAAGGGTTGCTTTTGGTGCTTCAGTCATGCACGAACCTGATATTTTATTTTTAGATGAACCAACATCTGGAGTAGACCCTTTAGCGCGTCGTCAATTTTGGAAACTAATAAATGATTTTGCGCGAAATGGGACAGCAATTTTAGTTACAACCCATTATTTAGAAGAAGCAGAACAATGTAACCGCATGAGTTTTATGGTAGCTGGAGAAATCGCTGCGGAAGGTTCACCCAGTTTTATCAAAACTTCCCAACCAGGAAAACTGATAGAAATAATTGTGAATCAAAATCAAGCTGCTTCCAAACTATTAAAACAGAAATTTGGTGCTTGGAGAGTTTCAATCTTTGCTAATAGTTTACATATTGTTCTTGACAACCCAGAAATAGAAATTCCCCAAGTAATACAGCTTTTAAAATCCGCAAACCTTATAATTGAATCTCTTCGTCCTATTCCTTTTTCTCTAGAAGATGCCTTTATTGGTATAGTACAAAGAGTAGAAAATAGCTAACAAGTAAAAAACTAACACAATTTATAAAATTTTGTTATAAGATTTTGTTATAAAATTCTGGGTTTGACTTCTTTCTACCCAACCTACTCTTTTTAAGCCCCAAAATTATGAAAATAATTATTTCCCAATGTATTAAAGAGCTATCTCAATTTAAACGTGATAAATTGACATTAGCACTAGCATTTTTATTACCATTCATGACATTGTTAATATTCGGTTTTGCTACCAGATTAGAAAGTCAAAATATTCCCTTAGTTGTCCAGGATTTTGACCATACAAACCTAAGCAATAGCTATATTGAAAAATTATATGCTACCAATCAATTTATTCCCAAAGAATGGTCAGGAGGAGACCCAGCGCGAGATGCTATTGATAAAGGTATTGCTAAAGTAGCGGTAATTATTCCTTCCCAATTTAGTAGAGATATTAAAGCTAATAAACCTACTACAGTGCAAGTTTTAATTGATGCCACAGATGTTAATAATGCCCGTGTAATTAGAGGAAGTATTCAAAGAGTTACCAATTTCTTTATGCAGGAAGAAAAACTTTTACCTGCTACTAAAATAATTACCGCTAGAATCCGTTTATGGTTTAATCCTGGTAGATTAGAATCATTATATATTGTTCCCGGAGTATATGCCGTAATACTGTGGATTTTTCCATCTTTACTAACAGCAATTGCTATGGTAAGAGAAAAAGAAAAAGGGACAATTTTACAAGTTTATGCTTCTAGTATTAGTGCCACAGAATTGTTATTAGGTAAAGGTATGGCTTATCTATTAATTGCCATAACTGAGGCATTAGTTGTGATAGGATTAGGAGGAATTATTTTTAAATTAAGCGTGGTTAATAACCCAATCACTTTATTATTAGGAACTCTGATATTTCTGATAGATAGTGTGATGTTTGGCTTACTTGTGGGGGTACGTAGTAATAACCAAAATTCCGCTGTTCAAATTATTTCTTTAGTCGGGTTTATTAGCTCTTTATTATTGTCTGGTTTTATCTATCCTCTCAATAATATTCCTTTTCCCCTTTCACTTGTCACTAATGTAGTTCCCGCTCGTTATTATATTAATATTACTCGTGATGCTTTTCTGCGTGGTACAGGTTGGCCAGGAGTTTGGTTTGATTTTCTCATGTTAACAGTTTTAGGTTTGATATTTTTTAATCTCTCCCGTCGAATTTTAAGTAAGATGCAAATTAGTAATTAGTCAGTTGTCAGTTGTTCGACTATTACCTATTACCTGTTACCTATTACCTATTACCTATTTGATGAAATTTATTCTTCAATTCTTTGATAATCCATTTTGGGCGTTAGTGCGAAAAGAAATTAATCAAATTTTACGCAATAGACAATTGATTGTTTTGTTGATAGTCCCGCCAACAGTGCAATTATTACTTTATGGATTTGCACTTAATCCTGATGTCCAAAATTTGAAATTAGGTGTGATTGATTATGCTCATGTTGCTGATAGTCGGGAACTAATTTCAGCCATGACTTCCAATCGAATTTTTACTTTAGAATCTGTACCAAATAGCGAAAAAGATTTAAGTCAACAAGTAGAAAAAGGAAAGTTAGATGTAGGGGTGATAATTCCTCCTGAGTTTCCACGTAAATTAGCACAGAAATCGGCAGAAATTCAAGTTTTTATTGATGCTGTAAATGCCAATACAGCGGGTATTGCTGCTAATTATATGAATCAAATTGTTCAACAATACAATCTGAGTTTGGAACAAGGTAAACGCAGTCCTCCCGTATCATCTCAAGTCGTATTTCTATATAATCCTGGACTTATAAGTAGTTGGTTTTTTGTACCGGGAGTCATGGGTTTAGTGTTAACATTAATCGGTACATTAGTTTCCGCAGTCACTGTTGTACGCGAGAAAGATACGGGAACTTTGGAACAATTGTTAATGACTCCAGCGGCCAATTGGCAAATCTTGTTATCAAAAATTGTCCCTTTGGTTTTTTTACTCATGGGGGATGTCATGTTAGCTTTAACCTTAGGAATTGTGGTATTTAATTTGCCATTTCGGGGCAGTTTTTTATTATTTATTTCCTTATCAGGTATGTATGTATTTGTGGGAATTAGTTTAGGAATTATGTTAGCGACTGTTTGTCGTTCTCAACAGCAGGTATTACTCACATCTTTCTTTATTAATTTACCAATTGTGCAGACATCTGGGGCAGTTTCTCCTATTGAAGCTATGCCTACTTTTTTCCAAGTTCTATCTTTACTAAATCCTTTACGTCATTACATCACAATTGTGCGAGGTATTTTACTTAAGGGAGTTGGTTTAGATGTGTTGTGGATTCATGTTTTAGCATTACTTGGTTTTGCTGTGGTGTTGTTGAGTATTAGTGTGAGTAAGTTTCGGAATCAGTTGAGTTAAATCAAGATTAGCGAAATTCAAAAAATTACATAATTCCTTTCTCTAGTGCTTGACGTTTTAGTACCATTACACGAGGACGCGCTCCACGAGCTAGAGAAAATCCTAGACCTTCACGGAATATTTCAGGCATATAAAAACGTGCAGTATCTTGTTTTCCTGTATCTTCGTAAATCACCCCCATTTCTTCTAACATCCTCACTGTTGGCTGATCCATACCTAACTCTTCGACAGCAAAAGGAATTTTCTTTTGTTCTGGCGTAAACTGATAAAGAGTTTCATCAACCCATTTTCCAAATGTGGGATATTCTTCTTTGGCTTCATCTACTTTTTTTCTACTACATGGCTCAATTGCTCGACGGATAGCTTGAGGGGGTAAAAGTCTATTTGCGAACCACTTTACAAATTGTGATTCTTGATAATTCTCTATTGTTATATCAGCCGCATGGTATAAAAGACGGACAACATCTCTTGCTTGCAGTCTGTTATTAAAATCTGTTAATGCAGCAAATATCCAAGAATGTGTGTAGGCTTCATTCGAGTTATCTGCACCAATTTTTTTACCCCATAACTTCTGTAATTCTTCGATAATATTTTTTTTGCTTAAACTGCCAATAATATTTTGATTTGCGTCTATTAACTGTGCTTTACTACAAATCCAATAAACAAGCCTTAGAAAAGACTCTTGATCCCAGGATAAATCGTAAGGACGATAAAGATTTTCAAACTGTTTCAAGTCTTGTTTAATTGTATAACGGAGAAAGTCTCGACGGAGAAAAATTATTAAACCAATATTAGATTGTCGTATTTCAGATAACTGCCCTGGTACATTTTGAATCAAGGCTCTTAAAGCTCTTTCTTGTTGTGGCTGATAAGAAATCTCAGGAAAAATATTTTCTAACCCATCAAAAAGAAAGATTATCCGTAAATTTTTCTTTTTTAATTCACGATTTATTATGCTCAGATTATTAACATTTCCGTTTTCACCATTAATACCTATAGCTATTGATATTTCATTGATCCAAAATTCTGTCCATTCTGGTTCTGCCCAATTTATGTTCGATAAAGCTTTTTGAATTTTAGTCTTGAAACCATCAGGTGAAAATTCAGGTAAATTCTCGCTTAGAGCTTTTCTAACATTATTTCTAGCTTCATTAGTTACGTTCTTAGCTTTATCGAGAAGGTTGCCTGTTTGCAGCAGAGGAAATATATAAGTTTGTGATTCTGATGATGTTGATATATTGTCAATTTTATCTAAAAATGATTCCCAATACTTAAACCTTGACAACTGAACATAATTAAAAGTTTTACCTGCCCCCTTAGCTCCAATGGATACAACACAAGGTAATTGTTCTTTGTAATTAGTCGCTAAATTTTTTAATGGTTCTGTTACTAATAAATCTTCCCCTTCTCCATTTTCAGCATATTCATAACGCTGACTCAGATCCCTAAGTCGGTTAACTTCTGTAAGTCTATCTGTTTCTTCTCTAAGGCTTAAACTTGATTCCTCAGTGGATGTAGTGATTAACTCTCCCTCAGCCCACTCTTGAGCAATTTTCATTACTGAAATTGAAGTTCTATTTAATTTAGAGCGTGCATCTTCCCAGTCATTTACATAAAGTAATTCCTCTACAAAATAAGCTTCTTTTATTTCCAATCTTGGCTCATCTAACTTATCTTCTTCTGATTGTACATAAGCAGATATTAATTCAAATAAGGCATTATTAAATGCTGGTAATTTTTTAAATTCTTCTTTTAACATACTAATTACTATTGATGGATCATAGTATTCTTTATCTTTAACTTCTGCTTCTAATGGTGCAACTTTGCCAATTTGTTTTAAAACCAAACTTGTACCTTGAATAGATTGATCATTAATTGTTGTCACAAGAAAACGCTGGATTCTGGGATCAAAAATTATGGGACTAGATATTTCACTTAAACCTGCTCTCAAATCAATAAAAACATAATCTACACCTAAAATTTCACCTAAATGATGAATAGCATTACCATATTCCCATGTTCCATCTATACCTCTGACTAAATGTTCAGGTAAAATAGGTATATCTAATAATTCATTATCTTTTAGAAATGCAGGTAAAAAATAAACTTGTGAATTTCCTTCATGTTTCACTGATTTTTTTACTTCGTTAGCAAATAAAGCAAGTGCTTTTTCTCTATCAATTGGTGAATAGTGGTAAACTTCTAAAAAATTAATAAAAGAAACGGATGGTTGTTGTTTTGCCAACGCATTCCAATAGGTAAGACCTGGTGCTTCCAAATCAGCATCAATAACTAACACATTTATAGACTCATTTAACTCTTTAGCTCTATCTAACAAAGCAAAAAGATGGGCTGTTAAATTTAATGTTCTTCCCACACCACCTTTAAAAGAATAAAACGCTATTAAACTAGGTTTTTCCGTATATGCTTCTGGAAGCTTAACTATTTTTTTGACAGCAGGTTCTGTTTCTGAATCACTTTCTGAATTACTTTCTAAATAAGCAATTTCTTCCCAAAAAGGACGTATCTCAATATCTGTTATATAAGGTTCTTCTTCTGAGATAAATTCCACGGGTAATGTAGCATCACCAATATCAAATCGAATAACAGATTCCTCTTCATCGTACCAATCTCCAAACCATTCTTTTAATACGTCATTGACTTTATTTATAAAATTTTCATCAGCAATATTTATTTCTACAGCATCAGAAAAACACCTAATACTTACTATGTTCTCTGGTAAATTACTCCCATAGTTAGTTTTGCGGCGAAAAATTCTTCTAATATCAAGCCAAGTCAGTAATTGAAAATCTTTCATAGTCCTTGAAGTTCTGTTTTAATCAATTCAACAATTTTTAACAATTTTTCTTCTATGTCTGCGTCTGTTATTTTTTCCGGTTTATTCTCACTCTTATCTTTTTTTAAGATGAACTTCCCTCCATAGCGCCAAATCTGGTTAATGTTATCAGGCGTTAATTGTCGTTCTGATTTTACCTTAGCATGAGAATTATCCTGAATATCTTGAATAAATAATTGTCACGCCATGCTCTTTGCATTTCCCTGTCTGTAAAAGTTATCTTCATTCCCGTTAACCAAGATATTACTCAGTTATTTTACGTCAAAATCGCGCCACCCATTAACCGACTATACCTATACTTTAACTCATCCTGCATTAATGGCCAACGCGCTAAACTTGTATCAATATCAATCACCTTTTCCGCTGCTTGTCGTGCTAACAGCAAAATGTCCTCATCTTCCACCAAACTAGCTAAGGTAAAATCTGCTACACCAGATTGGCGAGTTCCCATCACTTCCCCCGGACCACGAAACCGCATATCCATTTCAGAGATAAAAAACCCATCTTGGGACTGTTCCAATACTTTTAAACGCTGTTGAGCATCTGCACTTCTTGTACTACTCATTAATAAACAGTAAGATTGCGCTGCACCTCGTCCTACACGCCCCCGTAATTGGTGTAATTGTGATAAACCAAATCTTTCCGCGTTTTCAATTAACATCACGGTAGCATTAGGCACGTCTACACCCACCTCAATCACAGTGGTAGAAACGATAATTTGAGTTTCATTATCGCGGAATTTGTGAATTGCTTCGTCTTTTTCGGTTGAAGTCATGCGTCCATGTAATAACCCAACTTGAAAATCAGGAAAAACGCTTTCTTGTAATTTTTGATGTTCCTCTACAGCGGAACGCAAATCTAATTTTTCCGACTCTTCTACCAAAGGTAAAACTACATAAACCTGTCTACCTTGGACAACTTCTCGACGGATTAAATCATAAGCTTGGGTTCTTTGATGACCAGTCAATAAAGTGGTTTTAATTTGTTGTCTTCCTGGTGGTAATTCATCAATTTGACTAACATCTAAATCCCCATGTACCGTTAATGCCAAAGTGCGAGGAATAGGAGTTGCAGTCATTGTTAAAACATGAGGTTGTTCGCCTTTTTGTTGCAATTTTGCTCTTTGTTGTACCCCAAAACGATGCTGTTCATCTATTACCACTAAACCCAATCTTTGGAAATTAACTTTATCTTGAATTAAGGCATGAGTCCCAACTAATAAAGGTAATTCACCAGTTTCTAATTGAGCATGAATTTCTCGTCTTTTAGCTATTTTTGTCGAACCTGTTAATAATTCCACAGGCAAATGTAGCAGGTTAAACCAACTAACTAACTTACGATAATGCTGTTCTGCTAATACTTCCGTGGGAGCCATTAACGCTGCTTGATAACCTGATTGAATTGCGGCTAAAATAGCCATAACAGCAACAACAGTTTTACCTGAACCAACATCACCTTGAACTAAACGATTCATGGGTGTAGGTTTTTGTAAATCGGTGAGAATTTCATTAATAACTCGTTGCTGTGCGCCGGTAAATTTAAAGGGGAGAATTTTCTGGAATTTTTCTAATAATTTTCCCTTGGGTGTAAGAACAGCACCAGTTTGAATTGTTTTAGCTTGTTTCTGACGTTGTAATAAACCAACTTGTAAATAGAAAAATTCATCAAATACTAAGCGACGACGAGCAATTTTTAAGGAGTCACTATCTTTAGGAAAATGAATATTAGGAATAGCTTCTTTTAATTCCATTAAATCATATTTTTCTCGTAAACCTTTAGGCAAAGGATCTTTTAAATTAACTGCCGCTGTTAAAGCCGTCATTACGGCCTGTCTGACAGTATTAGCTACTACTCCTTCAGTCAAGCTGTAAATAGGCACAACTCGCCCAATAGTGAGGGAATCAATAGGATCTCCAGGATTTGCTAAAACTTCCAATTCTGGGTTATCCAAAGTTAAACCATATTTACCACCTTTGACTAATCCACAAGCCGCCAACATACTACCTACAGGATAGTTGCGTTTTAAAGTTTCCTGCCAACCACGACTAGTAAAACGCGCACCTGCAAAAAATCTGCTAACTTTAATTTGTCCCGTATTATCTTTGAGAATTAATTCTAAAATTGATAATTTTTTATTTTTAGGACTGGTAAAGAAATTAAATCTTTTCACCGTCGCTATGATAGTTACTGTTTCCCCTCCCGTTAATTCACTAATATTTACCTGACGGGCATAATCAATATGATCACGAGGATAATAAAATAATAAATCACGGACGGTATGTAAATCTAATCGGGCTAAACTTTCAGCTTTTTTAATACCGATTTCTGGTAAAACGCTAAGTTTTTGATCAATTTTGGGGGCTAGTTTTTTACTGACTTCGGCAACAATTGGAGTGGTGGGATTTTGATTTTTAGAATTTTGATTTTTAAGTTCGTAAATTTTTGGGGGAGTTTTTGTTTCTAATTCTTCTTCTAATTGATTCAGATATTTTCTAACTTCTGCCACTAAATCTTTTTTTTCTGGTAATGCCAAATTTGGATAATTGGCAAATTGCATTGCTATTTCTTGCCAACGAGAACGTTCTTTTTGAGGTAAGCCCAGGGGAAATTTACCAAAGGTCAAACTCAAAAATTCACTAAAGCGGTGTTGCTTACCTACTAAATCTATAAAGCCATTTTCCGCTTCAAATGCTAAGGCTTTATGCAATCTTATCCAATCAGGTGTTTTATTAGTCATTGGTCATTAGTTGTTGGTCATTGGTTATTAGTTATTACTTGTTGGTTATTTGTTAAGAGATAAGAGATGATTGAGTTTTGAAAAACGGACTTTCTTGATAGAGATGCTCATATATTTTTATTCCTCTAAAGGCTGACTAATCCTCAAACCAACTAGCACGCCAAGCAGCTTCAGCTTCAGCAATCTTCAGTTCTTTTTGTCTTTTTTGATACTCACGTCCTAATTTACTCAGTTGCATTAAAATATTACGAATTCCTTTGCGCTCTGTCAATAGTGTCACATCAGCAAATTCTATTTCTTCGAGTCGCAAGTGAATAGCCATAATCTGAGTGATAGAATCTTCCGCATCTTCGTGATCACTAATTTCTATAACTAAGTTTAATATATTGGGAAAGCTGGGCATCATATCACTAGAAGATTCTGAAGCAGCAGTTGCGGCGGCTAAAATCGCTTCTGGTAGTTTTTTGGGTAAAACCCCTGTTTTTTGGATGAGAATATTAGCCCTTTGGGAGACTTGTTTTAAAGTTTCTTCAATTCCTTCTTCTACATATTGTTGCCATTCTACCAGTTCTATAGGGTTAGAAGGATCTAAAGCTTGAGGCTGTTGTTGATTTTCTTCTTGTTCCTCCTTTTCGTCTGGTTCGTTCTCTTCCTTAGTTTCTAAAACTGCTTCTGTTTGGGTAACTTCTGGAGGCTGAATATAACTAATTAATTCCTGGGCGGCTTGTTGACTTAATTGACGAATACCTTGTTGTAATTTTTGCCGTTGATTTAGTGATAAGTTAAGAAATTGATCGGGATATCCTTGGGTACACAAGTAATAACTGGCTAAAATCAATTGTTTTTGTAAAGCCAGTCCCAAAGTATCTATATATTTAGCATAAGCTAAATTGAGTTGTTGAGCGATCGCTCTGGTAGCCTCTTTTAATGCAATAATGTCTTTTTCTATCCGTTCAATTGCTCTGGCCATAATTTTAGACTGGTAATAGTCCTTTCTCTGTTGTCCATTGTCAATGATCAATCAATTGCCCCTGACTACAAATATAGGTACTTCTGAAAAAATAATCATCATTTAATAAAATACAGGCCACGTAGAACACGCTGGCCTGTAAATAGAAATAGTCATGAGTCAGAACTAAAAGTCTATCATCAACAGCAATCCATTAAGTATATCTTCTTAACAACTGACCAATGACCAATGATAAAATTACTTAGCACCCATTTGGGCAGCAACTTCCTCAGCAAAGCTAATTTCTTTCTTTTCAATGCCTTCACCCAGGACATAGCGAACAAAGCGACTAACTTGAACTTCTTCGCCAATTTTAGATTTTACTTGCCTTACCAAATCTTCTACCAAAATACTCTGATCACGAATATAAGGTTGATCTAGTAAAGTCATTTCTTTCAGGCGCTTTTCAATTCTACCTTGAACAATCTTTTCCCTAATGTTCTCTGGTTTGTTAGCCAAGTCGTCCTTACCCATTTCAATGTCTTTTTCCTTTTGGACAAGTTCGGCAGGAATTTTGTCCACGCTAACATATTCTACATTGGGACAAGCGGCAACTTGCATGGCTGCATTTTTGGCCAAACCCTGGAACTCTTCATTAGCAACTGCTGAATCACTTTCAGTAGTTAATTCCAACAATACACCAACACGACCACCAGTGTGAATGTAGCTGTCTGCTACTCCTGGTGTGCCATTAGCAAGAGAGAAATTAACAAACCGCCGCACTTGAATATTTTCCCCAAGGGTAGCAATTGTTTCTTTGATAAATTCCTCAACAGTAACGCTGGAATTTTCAATATAGGGTTGAGCTAATAAAGACTCAACACTATCCGCAGTGGCAGCTTGTTGAGCCAAGTTCTTTACTAAGGCTTTAAAAGCCTCATTCCGGGCAACAAAGTCCGTTTGACAGTTTACCTCTATGAGTACACCTACCTGACCACCAGGCTGAATATAGGTGTCTACCAGACCTTCAGCAGCAATACGACTACTACCTTTGTCGGCTTTAGCAATACCTTTTTGCCGTAACCAGGTTGTGGCGGCCTCGATATTACCATCATTTTCCTTCAGCGCCTTTTTGCAGTCCATCATGCCAGCACCGGTTTTTTGGCGTAGCTCTTGGACGAGTTTTGCAGATATTTCCGCCATGTTGCCTCAATTCCTAACTTGACAGATACAAATATTAATTAAGATTCTAAGATGATCAGGACTCATCTTAGAATCTTTAAATCCTGATTACAGATGTTTATTCTTCGTCTGATGAGTCACTAAGATCACTTTCGTCGTATTCGTCAGTGTAATCTTCGTAATCTTCGTAATCTTCTTCTACTTCTAGTTGACCGTGACGACCTTCATAAATAGCATCTGCTAATTTACCAACAATTAGCTTAATGGATCTAATTGCGTCATCATTGGCTGGGATAGGAATATCCACAACGTCTGGGTCACAGTTTGTATCCAACATGGACACAATGGGAATACCCAATTTTTCGCATTCTTGAACTGCGTTATATTCCCGTTTTTGGTCAACAATGATCACAATATCCGGGACTTTCCGCATATTCTTAATACCGCCCAGGTATTTTTGCAGCTTCGTCATTTCCCGACGCAGCATGGAAGCTTCCTTCTTGGGTAATAAATCCAGTGCGCCTGTTTCTTCTCTCCGTTCTAAATCTTTGAGACGTTCTGCTCTGGTTTTAATTGTTGCCCAATTCGTCAGCATTCCCCCCAACCAACGTTGGTTAATATAGTGAGAACCACAACGCAGAGCCTCTTGAGCAATAATTCCCGCTGCTTGGCGCTTAGTTCCCACAAACAGGAATTTTTTACCTTGCTCTGATTGAGTCCGCATATAATTATAGGCGTTATCCATCAACTGGGCTGTTTGCACCAAGTCTATGATATGTACACCATTGCGTGAGGTGTAGATATAAGGGTCCATTTTGGGGTTCCAACGTCGGGTTTGATGACCGAAGTGAACACCCGACTCCATTAACTGAGCCAAGGAAACTACTGGCATATTTTGTTACTCCTATTCGGGTTAAACCTCCACCCAGGTGCATTTCTCAAATTCAGAAACACCCGAATTCCTGGATGTGCGGAATTTTTGACAACTGTACTAGGGTAACACAAATATATGGACTTTGCCACTGAATCTAGATTTTTTTGTGAACGTCAAGATTTTTATTAGTTGTCACACAGCTATATTTACTAGTTCCCAGCCGGAGTCTGGGAACTAGACTTTGAGGCTCTGCCTCCAATAGAGAATAAAGACTGCATTTCATTTGTATAATTATGGCGGGCAGGATGCCCGCACCACAAGATTTAGTTATCTGAGGATTGTACAATTTAGCTGCTTTTTCCCTGCTTAGGAGAGTTGACAATTGATTTAAAATATGTTAAAGTTAAGCTGATGAGGAAGAACTATCTATAATAAATAATATAGATGAAGTAGAGATCCATGACGGGGGTTAATTAACAGTTGCTCTTCTTTGGTAATAATGGAAATTGCGGGTTTTGGAGATATATAAGAAAATGAATAAGCTACGGGTGGGTTTGCTATTTGGTGGACGTTCCGGGGAACATGAAGTTTCAATAATTTCTGCAAGGGCGATCGCTCAAGGTCTAAAATTAGAAGAAAATGCTAATAAATATGAAATTTTGGCTTTTTATATCCAAAAAGATGGAGTTTGGCAATCTGGAGTGATCGCGCAACAAGTTCTAGAATCTGGTGTTCCCCAAGAAATCCTCTCTACAACCCCTAATTTATGGCAATTCCCACCCGAAACCGCACAAGTTGAGCTTTGGTTTCCTATTCTTCATGGTCCGAATGGAGAAGACGGAACAATACAGGGTTTATTAACCTTAACACAAGTCCCCTTTGTCGGTTCTGGGGTATTGGGTTCAGCAACTGGGATGGATAAAATTGCCATGAAAATGGCCTTTGCTCAAGCGGGACTACCTCAAGTCAAATATAAAACTGTCACAAGAGCGCAAATTTGGTCAAATCCTTGTGTATTTCCTAAATTGTGTGATGAAATTGAGGCTGCATTAGGCTATCCTTGTTTTGTCAAACCTGCTAATCTAGGTTCATCAGTGGGAATTGCTAAAGTGCGATCGCGTCAAGAATTAGAGGTAGCATTAGATAATGCTGCTACCTATGATAGACGCATTATCGTCGAAGCTGGAGTTGTCGCAAGAGAAGTTGAATGTGCTGTTTTAGGTAATGATCACCCGAAAGCGTCAGTCATAGGTGAAATTACTTTTGACAGTGATTTCTACGACTACGAAACTAAATATACACCGGGAAAAGCGGATTTATTTATTCCCGCAAATTTACCAGAGTTAGTAGCACAGCAAATTCAAGAAATGGCCTTACAAGCTTTTGCTGCTGTTGATGCTGCTGGTTTATCTAGAGTAGACTTTTTCTATGTGGAAACTACGGGAGAAATTTTCATCAATGAAATTAATACCTTACCGGGGTTTACCTCCACAAGTATGTATCCCCAACTCTGGGCTAATACTGGTATACCATTTGCCCAATTAGTAGATCAATTGATTCAACTAGCAATTGAAAGACATTCTCCAGTTAATTAACAAAGACTAGCAAGGGGAAATATTTATTTTCCTCTTGTTTTGACTATGATTTGTGTGATTAAGATTAAGGTGATGGATAAAAACTATAGGAAATATAGTGATAAAATACCCTTGGATCTGGTTCTTGAGCTTATTTCTCATTCCTATAGGAATGACGATTTTTGCATATCAGCAATTGAGTTATGTTGGCTATGTGCCACAGAAAGCACAAGAAGAAGCCCCATTTTTGGCGATTCAGAAATCCCCTATTGCCACATTTTCCGATTCTAGTAATTCTATCCCTCCATGGTTGGTAATAGCGATCGCTGTTTGTTGTGCTGCGGGTTCTTTTGTAATTTTTTACTCACTTCAAAGTTCAATAGAGACACAAAAAACCACTCAACGCACTCGCAACAGTCAAAAATTGTCCCCTCAAAAACGTCATAAATCTAGAAATTCCTCCTCTTGATCATCTGATAGCAAAAATCCGCTATAATTTTCCCACCGGAGAAAATTCCATACCCCCCATTAACTTGTTGAATATATGTCAACACAGTGCTGAAAACTTGAAAATATCAGACTTTTGAGAAAGTGCCAACTTGGCAACCAAGTTTTAATCACATAGGTTACATTGATTCCAGATAAAGAAATTCAATATTGTCGTTATTAAAGGCTACTAAATATTGATTTTTTTATAGAAAACCATAGTTTATGGTGACATTTTTTAGCATAAATAACAATGATTTGTAGATAATTAATTTGGCATTTATTGACTCAAAAATAATAATAATCAGGTTTAACATTTACTGCGATGGGAATCTAATCACCCCCTATAAACACTGTCTTTATTATATCAAACCCCCCTAAATAACTGACAGTATTTATATATTCCTGAACGCTACAGCAGTAAATGTAGAGTGGGAGATTTCAGGCTTTTGGTATGCCTCTTCCCACTCTCTTTTTATTCATAGTGATGAGTTGTTGGTTATTCATTGTCAATTACTAATTAGTATCTTTTAAAAACTGCAAAATTGCTGCATTGACAACATCAGCAGCACCAGTGGAGGCATCATGATAACAATTTTGCAAAATTTGTAAGCGAGAATTAGGTAGATATTGATGTAATTTTTCTCCATGACTAACAGGAAACCAACTATCTTGATCACCCCATAAAATTAAGGTTGGACATTCAATGTTTTTGAGATTTTTTTGAATATTACTCAACATATTAGGCTGATTTGTGCGAAAATTCTCGATTTCTTTGGCAGCAATTTGTAATTCTTCGGCAACTTTGACCACAGTTCCAGGAATTTCAATAAATGGGTAAGTAATCCAATAAATATCTTCTGCTGTTAATAATGAGGGATCATATAATACCTTGCGTCTTTCTGTTCCCATAACTTCTCTAACTAAAGGTGCAAACCAATATGCTAGACGTAAATAATCAATTGCATGGATGATTTCTATTGGTGTTTTTGCCAGGAAATCCATAGCCCAGTGAGGTAATGTTTCTGTGAAAATAGGAGCATTAATGACTACTAAACGTCGGATTAAATGAGGACTGACACCTGCTAATCCCAGTGAAATTAATGCCCCTATAGATTCGGCCACAATTATCGGTGGTTGATCACATAAACCCTGAATAATGCGTTTTAATTCAATAATTTGATGTCCATTTTCTTCTCGACGAGATACAGGCTTTTCCGAAAAACCAAAACCTTTAAAATCACAACAAATTACGCGAAAATGTTGAGATAATGGCTGAATACTAAGCCGCCAATTATAACTCCAACTGCCTAAACCATGTAATAAAATAAGCGGTTTACCTTGACCTTTTTCACCATAGGCTATTTGAATTGGATAACCTTGAGAATCGGTAATAGTGAGATTTTGCCGCCCTTGAGGAAAATTATCTTGCCACCAATCTTTCATAATTTTATGTAGGAGTAATTTAACTACCAGTGATAACTTGCCATAATATTCTTATTAATATCACGGGGATGGATATTAAGACAATAGCAATCAGAAATAAGCCGATAATCAAGAGGAGGATAAAGGAGTTATTTGCTTTTTTATTTTTGTGAGGATCTTTTAGGGCTTCTTCTAATAAAATGATATTATAATTATTAGCTTTCCAGGCAAAATCAAAGAAGTCTCCTAACATAGGAATAGAGCCAACTAAGGAATCAATAATCACATTTATGACCATCCTTCCTAATGTGGCTGTAGATAGGCCTAATTGTGCGGCTTCAATGATAATATAAAAGGAAAATATTAGTCCTAGAGCGTCACCACATAAAGGTATTAATCCCATGATTGGATCTAAACCGATTCCCACTTGTGTTCCGGGAATGGTAATTATATTATCTAATATTTTACTAAGTTGACGTAAACGCTTTAATCGAGGTGCATAACCATCAGGTGTGATAGAAAAGTGTTCAGGAGAATTAGGCATTATTAATGATTTTTACTGACTAAGTGATCAATTTGCTTATTATCTCATTTTTCTAACTGAAATTTTTCAGATTTATTTGAGAAATATATAGTTGTTGCTCGACTGTAATTTTAAATCAGATTTTTCTGTTTTAATTTTCAATTTTTAATTCTTCATTTCTTCACCGACAGTTACATTTAATTGGTATCCGACTAAAAGAACAAAAGCACTCATCCATAACCATAACATTAAGACAATAACAGCGCCCACTGCACCATAAACTTTATTATAATTGCCGAAATTCCTAACATAGAGACGAAATATTGCAGAAACTATTGCCCAAAAAATAGCTGCTAAAATTGCTCCTGGTATTAGTGGTGTATTTGCTTGACATTTGCTAGGTCCATAGCGATAAACAAAAGCAAAAGCGGTTGCAACTGTAGCCAATGCTAAAGGCCAACGTAAAAATTGCCAAAGATGGGATATAAAGATTAAATAAGTATTGTTATTTACGACAATTCCCAGGAGTAAATCACTAATAAATACTAAAAAAGAAGCCAGCATTAATAATAATATAGTCCCGATTGTTAAACTAAGAGATATCAGTTTTGCTTGCCAAAAAGAACGCATTTTTTTGGGGTGAATTTGTTGAATTTTATCTAAAGCTGTCATAGCGGTATTAATTGCCCCAGAAGCTGTCCAAAGGGTAATTACAAAGCTCAGAGAAAATAAACTACTATTTTTAGAATTAGCAATTTCATGAGTAGCAAAATCACGAATTAATATCCAAGCTTCTTGGGGGACAATTTTACTCAGTTCTGTCGCTAGTTGAATAAATGTGTTTCGCAAAGATTCTGCAAATAAACCAATTGCTGTTAGTAAGGCTATAATTGCCGGAAATAGCGATAACATGGTATTAAAGGCTATTTCCGCAGCTAATCCTAACAGTCTTGTTTCTATTGTCCTCGCAAAAGTTTTTTTCAATGTGCGCCATTTTAAGTGACGAAAAAAGCTGATAAAATGAAAATTGAACATATTTAAGGGGGTTCTGGCAGAGTTTATCAGGCCTCCTCAGTGATTATACTATAAAAATCTATAATGAAGCAGGTAGTGGCAAGACTATAGCTATTCAGCGACAAAGTACCCAATTTAATTCAAACTTGAGCAAGAAAATCAGGCTCAAGCCCGGAAAAGTCTGACTATGGCTTTAGGTGATGTTATTGATCAATTGATCAACTATACTGCATTTTTTGTAGTAATATGTATTAAGGGAATAGAATTATATTTATGTTATGGTTCAAATTACTCAAGCACCAGTCAATTATTTTTCCTTTGCAGATTACTATGCCTATGATGATGGTACTGGAAATCGCTATGAATTAGTGGATGGAGAATTAGTTTTAATGCCACCAGAATCAATTTTTCACTCCGATGTATCAATGCGATTATTGTTGGAATTGGCTAAAATAGTCCCTCTTTATTTATTAAAATATAAAGAGATTATGATTGAGGTAAGTGGACGTAGGGCTAAGGTACGAATACCCGATTTATTAGTTTTGGGTGAAGAATGTCGCGCTGCTTTAGAAACTACCAAACGAGGAACAATTACCCATGATATGCCACCACCATTAATAGCAATAGAGGTGGTATCACCTGGTACTGAAAATGAAGTAAGAGACTATCGTTTCAAGCGTTCTGAATATGCAGCCAGGGGAATTGCTGAATATTGGATTGTTGACCCTGTACAGAACAAAATTACAGTTTTATCTTTAGTGGAAGGCTTTTATGAAGAATTTATCTATACAGGTGATGATTTGATTAAAAGTGCAGTATTTCCAGAAATTGAGATTAAGGTCAGTGATATTCTCGTTCCATAAATTAAAGCTTAAGAACGGGGGTTGAATGAAAGTAAAACAATCGCCTTTGTCTAGAATATCCTAGAATCATCTGTACTGTATTTAATTTGTATAATTATAGCGGGCAGGATGCCCGCACCACAATATCTAGCCATATTAGGATTGTACAATTTAGCTGCTTAACAGCTTAGAATAAGCGATAGCGAAGCACTGGCCGGAAATCGCTTATTTCCATCCTTAAAACCTGTTACAAACCCTAAAATTTGTTTAAAATCCCATGGCTTCTGCAACAGCCTTTACATCTGCTGCAATCCCCTGTTTAAATTGGGCATGACTGTGTTTAATAGCGGTATCTGGGTCTTTCAACCCATTACCAGTGAGGACACAAACCACAGTTGCAGCGGTGGGAACTTCGTCTTTTACCTGTAACAATCCTGCTACAGAAGCTGCACTAGCGGGTTCACAGAAAATCCCTTCCGATGATGCTAATAGACGGTAAGCGTCGAGAATTTCCTCGTCAGTCACAGCGCGGAAAGTCCCTTGACTGGCTGTTTGCGCTGCAATGGCCTTATCCCAACTGGCAGGATTACCAATTCTAATGGCTGTGGCTATAGTTTCAGGATGTGTGACTGGTTGACCATTGACCAAGGGTGCAGCCCCAGCGGCTTGAAAACCCATCATTTTCGGGAGGCGATCGCATTTACCATGTTGATGGTATTGACAAAAACCCATCCAATATGCTGTAATATTACCGGCATTGCCCACGGGAATACATAGCCAATCGGGGGCATCACCCAAAGCATCAACAACTTCAAAAGCGCCAGTTTTTTGGCCTTCTAAACGGTACGGATTTACAGAATTTACTAAAGTAATAGGATATTGATCCGCCATTTCTCGGACAATTTCCAGAGCGCGGTCAAAATTGCCTTGAATTGCTAGCACCTCAGCCCCATAAAGTAACGCTTGTGCCAACTTTCCCAAAGCCACGTAACCATCGGGAATTAATACAAATGGGCGCATCCCACCTCTTCTAGCATAGGCAGCGGCAGCGGCGGAGGTATTACCAGTGCTGGCACAAATTACAGCCTTAGCACCCGCTTCTGCTGCTTTAGAAATTGCCATTGTCATTCCCCGGTCCTTGAAGCTACCAGTGGGGTTAAGACCATCATATTTGACATACACCTTCACCTGTCTGCCAATACGTTCGGCGATGGCTGGCACGGGAATCAAAGGTGTGTTACCTTCCAAGAGAGTGACCACGGGGGTTTTTTCGCTAACAGGCAAGTACTGACGATAGGCTTGTATTAGCCCTGGCCAAGGTTGGTAATGAGATTTAGCAGCAGACAGGCTCAAAGTCACGGGATTCAAAATTTATTAATTAAGGATTTGGGATCTGGAATGCTTTTAGTATAAGTATTCCACGTTTCAAGTCATAATCTTAGTTGTGGGGCATCTTCACCAAGAGCGGAGAGGATAATGACCACATTTGTAATTTATTAGAGTATATGATGAAAACTAAACAATATTTTAACAAAGCTGGGGATTAGCATGATTGGCATATTATAATTATAATATTTATAACTAATGGTGTGAGTTAAGTTTGTAATACCAATAACTATGTCTACTATGTCATCCAGTGTTTCCGAATGCGAATCCCACGTTAACCTAGTTAAGAAGTTAACTAAGGCTTATTATCGAGACGATCAGCAAGTCAAGTTTATGAACTTACAAGCGGAGATAGATTCTCTTCTAGAGCAACTGCAAAATCTCAAGAGCGAACTGGAAATTCCTAGAGAGGAAATTAGCTAGTTAACCATTTGCTAACTTTCGTTAACTAACGATCTACTTTCCCCATGGCATACATA
>NZ_KE384692.1:47606-47923 GCF_000426925.1 Dolichospermum circinale AWQC310F
CCACTGGTGAAAAGCGGTCGAATTTCACTGGATGTTATGATATATTTTACCTATAGCTTGTAAGCTATTTAGAATTAAGAGTATCTGGAGAAATACCATCTTGGCAAACTATTCCTCTGTAAATCAAGATAGTCACTGCGTCAAGAAAATATAATACTCTTAATTCAGTTTGCTTCTTTGTGCGAGAACCAAGCACGGCAAACACTTATTAAGTGCGCGAGGAATTTATCTTCGTGCATTGGTTGATACGCCTTGGTTGAAAGAAAAAAATCTCAACTTATGTATTTGTTAGCATTAGTTAGCAAAAAAGTATCGGA
>NZ_KE384692.1:47933-49714 GCF_000426925.1 Dolichospermum circinale AWQC310F
TTCTACATTCGATAAATCCCCCACTGGTCTTTAATGCCTGGATTAAAAGACACCAAAACCTAAAAACTTTTTGGGTGTCCCATGAGCGTCAGCCGAATGGTGTTTAGGTTTTGATTTTGTGGGTTTTTCGGCCAATTTAGGGTGAAATACTATCGTTACCGGGGCAGAGGACAGGGAGAAATGAATATAAAATAAGACTTAGGCGGGCAACACTTATAAGGTAATAATTTCCGACACAACAGACTAGGGGTAGTTTGATAAGGGTTGTGGGCTTTAATGAAAAATCAAATTTGACGTAGCAATTCAATATAAAATCTAAAATTTAAAATCGAAATTAGCTCCATGACAAATCTGACTCCTAATTCTAGTTTTAGCGTCACACTGCGCTTACAAATTCCTAATCGAGTGGGGATGTTAGCATCTGTTACCCAAGCGATCGCCTCCACAGGTGGTAATCTAGGACAAATTGATTTAATTGAACAAAATCGTCAAGAATCTATACGTGATGTTACAGTTGATGCCGCCAGTACGGAACACGCAGAAACCATTGTGCAAGGGGTAAAAGAATTACCAGATATTCAAATAATTGATGTTTATGACCGTACCTTTAATTTACATCGCGGTGGCAAAATCAGTATTGTCAGCAGAATTGCTCTTAAAAGTGTTTCTGATTTAGCAATGGCTTATACTCCAGGAGTCGGTAGGATTTGTAAAGCGATCGCCGAAAATCCAGAGGAAGTATACAATTTAACTATTAAACAGAACACAGTGGCCATCGTTACCGATGGTAGTGCTGTATTAGGTTTGGGGAATTTGGGACCTGAAGCAGCTTTACCAGTTATGGAAGGAAAAGCCATGCTATTTAAAGAATTTGCTGGACTGGATGCTTTTCCCATCTGTTTGGATACTCAAAATGCTGATGAAATTGTCAAAGCTGTGAAAAATATCGCTCCTGTATTTGGTGGTGTGAATTTGGAGGATATTGCTGCACCGCGCTGTTTTGAAATTGAACAAAGATTACAAGCAGAATTAAATATACCGATATTCCATGATGATCAACATGGAACAGCAATTGTCACCTTAGCAGCCTTATTTAATTCTCTGAAACTTGTCCAGAAGTCCATTGCAGATGTTCGCATTGTTATTAATGGCGCTGGTGCGGCTGGGGTAGCCATTGCTCGGTTACTCCGCAAAGCTGGTGCAGAAACGATTTTGATGTGCGACTCTAAAGGTATTATTTCCACAAATCGCAGCGATTTAACCCCAGAGAAACTGGAATTTGCCGTTAAAGCCCAAGGAACTTTAGCTGGTGCAGTGCAAGGGGCGGATGTATTTATTGGTGTCAGTGCGCCGGGAGTTTTGACACCGGAAATGGTGCAAGGAATGAGAAAAGATGCCATTGTGTTTGCTATGGCCAATCCCATACCGGAAATCCAGCCAGAATTAGCCCCTAAAAACGTCGCTGTCATGGCTACGGGAAGAAGTGACTACCCGAACCAAATTAATAACGTCCTGGCGTTTCCAGGGGTGTTTCGTGGAGCTTTAGATTGTCGGGCGAGGAGGATTACTACTAATATGTGTTTAGAAGCGGCTAATGCGATCGCTTCTTTGGTGAATATTTCCGATTTAAACCGCCAACATATTATTCCTTCTGTCTTTGATAAACGAGTTGCTAGTGCGGTTGCTGCTGCGGTGCAACAAGCTGCAAGAGAAGAAGGAGTTTAGCTAGTTAAATATTTGCCAACTAATACTAACTAATGCTATGCTTTTCTTATGGCATA
>NZ_KE384693.1:0-20752 GCF_000426925.1 Dolichospermum circinale AWQC310F
AGGGAACAGGGAACAGGGAACAGGGAACAGGGAACAGGGAACAGGGAACAGGGAACAGGGAACAGGGAAAAATTAATCAACCTTTGCCTTTTCCCACTAACAACTGACAACCGACAACCGACAACTCCATCCAGAAATATATTTTTATTGCCTGTAAAGTGGTAAAATACCAGATTGTGACTTTTTATGAAAATCCGGTAAAAGGAGAAAGATATGCAAAGGACATTGGGAGGCACTTGCCGCAAGAGAAAAAGAACCTCTGGATTTCGGGCAAGAATGCGGACACCAGACGGCAGAAATGTGATTAGCGCCAGAAGAAGAAAAGGAAGGCACCGGTTGAGCGTGTAAGGTAAATTCAGCAATAATAACCGCTGTGGCTTTACCTAAAGCATATCGTCTCAAATCCCGTCAGGATTTTCAGGCGGTTTTCCGGGAAGGAATTCGGCGGCATAGTTCTCATTTTACACTGAGGGCTTTAAAACCTTCTTGGGATACTGCCCCTCCTGCCACGAAAATTGGTATTGCCATTAGTACAAAAGTTAGTAAACGCGCCGTTGTTCGCAACAAAATCAAAAGACAAATTACAGCAGCATTATATCAATTGTTGCCGAAATTAGTCCCAGGATGGCGGTTAGTATTAATTGTCAAACCAATAACAGCAGAATCTGAACCCCAAACCCATAAATTTCTGCGAGAATTAGAGGAGTTATTGGCACAAACTGAGGTACTAAATGGGCATTCGTGAAGAAGTTTATTATGAAGGTGGTCCCCACATTGGGGATTTGATTCTTAACCTACTCATTGGGCTGACAGTGGTGGGTATTCCTTTGGCTGTGGGGGCAATAGTCAGGGCTATATGGTTACGGTTTCGCATTACAGACCGTAGGATTTGTGTAACTGGTGGTTGGATGGGACGCGATCGCTCTGATGTTATTTACTCAGAAATTGTTAAAGTTGTCAAAGTTCCCCGTGCTATCGGCCTATGGGGAGATATGGCAATTACCCTCAAGAATGGTACTCTAATCGAAATGCGGGCTATTCCTAACTTCCGGGAAGTATATGACTACGTTAACGAAAAAGTTGCAGCTAAAAATCCCCAATATAGCAGCGGTAAATAAGTCATTCGTGCTAAGTTTCACCTCTTTGTATACTTAGCACGACTTCTACAAAATGATTTTATAATGTACGGCTATCCCTAGCTTTTCCAGAGCGGAATAGTCGCAGCAATGCTTAACAAAAACCTCTACAATATAGAGCAAAAGCTTGGGAGAAAACCGCCTCCATTTAACTCTATTTAGAGGATAGGCTTAACCAAGCATCCCACTCCCGCGCGGGGTGGGAGTGTCAAAGTACCGCAGGTTTAATTCAGAATAATGGATTTTGGTATCGGGTTTCTCTCGAACAACGTGATGTTGCCCATCATAGACCTTTTCTATGGTGTTTTCCCTAGTTATGGCTTGGCAATAGTAGCCTTAACATTGATTATCCGCTTTGCACTCTATCCCCTGAGTGCCGGTTCCATTCGCAGTATGCGACGAATGCGAGTTGTGCAGCCTGTGATGCAAAAGCGTATGGCAGAAATCAAAGAACGCTATAAAGATGATCAGCAAAAGCAACAAGAGGAAATGCTCAAGGTCCAAAGTGAATTTGGTAATCCCTTAGCAGGATGTTTACCTCTATTGTTGCAGATGCCAGTATTATTAGCATTGTTTGCCACTTTGCGAGGTTCACCTTTTTCTGGTGTTAACTACTCCGTTAACCTGCAAATCTTCCCTCAAGAACAAATTGAGCGCATTCAACCCCAAGCATTTGCTACTCCCCCACAAAATATCTACATTGCTGACGGTGAACATATTCCCATTTCTGCTATCTTACCGGGGGGTGATAAGTTAACAGTGGGAGAAAAAACTAAGATTCAGTATCAAACCTTAGAAGGTAAACCATTTGATTTACTCTTAAAGGAACATCCAGAATCTCAGTTGACACCTACCTGGAAAGTCACCAAAGGCGCGGAAAGGGTGAAAATTGATGCCGAAGGCAATATAGAGGCTCTAGAACCCGGAGACGTGACCATTCAAGCCACAATTCCCGGACTAGCAGCAGACAAAGGATTTCTCTTTATTGATGCTTTAGGTAGAGTGGGCGCTATTGATCCCGATAATACAGTTCATTGGGATATTGTGGCCATGATTGTCTTCTTTGGTATCAGTCTTTATGTCAGCCAAATGCTCTCTGGACAAAATTCCAGCGGTGGCAACCCTCAACAAGATACAGTCAATAAAATTACTCCTGTGATCTTTTCTGGAATGTTCTTATTTTTTCCCCTACCGGCTGGGGTACTTATGTATATGGTAATTGGTAATGTTTTCCAAACTATCCAAACCTATATCCTCTCCCGTGAACCTTTACCAGAAGAAATCCAAAAAATCGTAGACTTACAGGCAAAAGAAGCACAAACCATTGAAGTAAAAGCGTTGCCATTTGAACCCAAAAGTTCTAAGAAAAAGGCTAATGGTTGATTATGAGCGACATTTCTATGCAAAATAGTGAAGACTGGTTACAAAATTTGCTACTTCTCATGGGTTTATCTACTCAAGTACGGGCTAATTTAGAAACTAACCCATCTTCTGAGCAAGATACACCCACAGGAGAAAGCTACTGGTTAACAATAGATCAAACCAATTTAACATCAGAACAAATTCGGATTTTAATTGGTGCTGGTGGTTCGGTGCTAGATAGCATTCAGTATCTCGCAAATTCCGTTCTTAATTTGAACCAACCAGAAGACAATCATACCGCTTACACCGTGGAATTAAATGGTTATCGTGTGAGACGAGAAGCCGAAATCCGCACTTTAGCAGAAACCGCTGCCGCAGAAGTCCGCTTTTCAGGAAGAGAAGTAGAACTTCAATCTCTCAGCGCTACTGAACGCCGACAAATTCACACATTATTGCAGGATTGTCCTGATTTAGAAACCTTCAGCCGTGGTAAAGAACCTCACCGTCATTTAGTTGTTCGTCAAGCAGTTACACCATAATTAGGTAGTAGGGAACAGGGAACAGGGAACAGGGAACAGGGAACAGACAAGAATATTACCCATTACCTATTACCAATTACCCATTACCCATTACCCATTACCTATTACCCATTACCCATTACCTATTACCCATGCTCAATTTTCAGGGTATTTCACAAATCCTATGGACGCTATTTTCATTCCGCAGCTAAGTAAAGCCCCGGAGCGGACAGAGGAAATTCAAGTTCAAGAGTTTCTGCCTGGTTTGGAAACATTAACACCCGTGCGGGGAATTATCCAAGTTAAACATCAGGGTAATTATTTAGAAGTTTCATCTCAGGCAGAAACAATTATTACTTGTACCTGCAACCGCTGTTTGCAGCAGTATAACCATCGTCTGGTTCTTGATACTCAGGAAGTCATTTGGTTAGATGAAACCGCTAATCAAACGGAAGATTTTCCTTTAGAAATGGAAGTTGCTGTAGAGGATTTACTGGAAACTTTAGCACCTGATGGTCACTTTGATCCCGGTGAATGGCTATATCAGCAGATGTGTTTAGCATTACCTCAGCGTCAATTATGTGACCTTAATTGTCCGGGTATTTTGAATACTGCTGTTTCTGAAAAACCCATTGATAGCCGTTGGGCTTCATTAAATGCTTTGAAAAAACAACTTCCAGATAATTAGTAAATTTACTGTTTGGTGCGTTATGGCTTAATTCTTTATGGCTCGGTAAAATCCGTGAACACTCTCTCAAACTCCTCAAAGATTTTTTATCTTTGTGGAGTTTTTAATTACAGAAAAATGAACCACGAAGAAGCGAAGAGCGCGAAGGGAAGAGGGTTTTACAGAGATTTTTCGTAAGTCCTGGACTATTGACATTGAACTCTCATTTTGAAAGAATATGTTTATTCTTAGAAAAGCCTGCCAGCAAATTTATGAACAGCAATTTTGACAATAAAACTTATAGTCAATTACTAGCTGAAATCGCTCCTCAAGTAATTGAAACAGAGGAAGAGTATGAGCGTCTTTTAAAAGTTGCAGAATTTCTAACTTTTAAAAAAAATCTTACTCCAGAGGAGCGAGCTTTAGATAAATTGATTGTCAGACTAATTGAAGATTATGAGGAAGAAAATTATCCAATTGAAACAGAGGAAGAGTATGAGCGTCTTTTAAAAGTTGCAGAATTTCTAACTTTTAAAAAAAATCTTACTCCAGAGGAGCGAGCTTTAGATAAATTGATTATCAGACTAATTGAAGATTATGAGGAAGAAAATTATCCAATGAATGAATCTACACCTCATGAAATATTGCTACATATCATGGAATCTAGCGGCATTCGTCAAGCTGACTTAGTACGTATTCTAGGTTCTAGCAGCGGTGTAGTTTCAGAGGTTGTCAACGGTAAACGTTCAATTAGTAAAGCACAAGCAAAAGCCTTGGGAGAATATTTTAAAGTTTCTCCTAGTTTATTTATTTAGAGTTGGATTTTCTTGATTTTTATTGATGTTTTTTTTGTCTGAATCAGATATGGCTACGCGACGCTACACCATCATACAAATTGATTAATTCTTTGCCAAACACTTTCCAATAAATTAGAATTATTCATATCAAAATATTCAAGATTAGGAGATTGTCTAAACCAAGTCCGTTGACGTTTGGCAAATTGTCTGGTATGTAAAATAATTAATTCTTTGGCTGCATCTAAAGAAATTTCACCAGCTAAATATTGCTTTATTTCTTGATATCCTAAAGTATTTAATAAGGGTAAATCAATACCATATTTTTGACAAAGATATTCAACTTCAGCAACTAAACCATCTGCTATCATTTGTTCAGTTCGTTTACTAATCCTCACATCTAAGTGTTCTGCATCAGCATCTAAACAAATTTGTAAAATTGGATAATCTGGTGGATTTTCTCCTTGTTGTTCAGAAATAGGAATACCAGTTGTATAATAAACTTCCAAAGCTCTTAAAGTCCGCACCAAATCGTTAGCGTGAATTTTTTGGGCAGCAATGGGGTCAACTTGTTGTAATATGGGGTAAAGTTGGATTTGACCAAGGGGTTCTAATTGCGATCGCAATTCCGGCTGTGGCGCAACTCTGGGAATTTTCATTCCTTGAACAATGGAACGAATATATAAACCTGTTCCACCCACTAACAACAGTGTTTCAACTCCCAAACTAGCAATTAAAGCTTGTGCTTGTTGTTGATAATCTGCTAATGTCATGATTTCAGTTGGTTCACAAATATCTATTAAGTAATGAGAAACTAATTTTTTTTCAACTACATTTGGCTTGGCTGTACCAATATCAAACTCACGATATACTTGACGAGAATCAGCACTGAGAATTACAGAATTTAATCTTTGTGCTAAACTCAAGGCTAAACTAGATTTACCCGTGGCCGTAGCCCCACAAATTACAATTAATTTAGTCATTAGTCATTGGTTAGGTGTTCGTTGTCACTGGTCAGTAGGAAGAAAAACGCAAAATCAGAAATTTTCTCCCCAATTATCATCAGGGTTACAACCCTTATGTAAACTTCTCATAAAATTGCGCTACAGACGGCAGGAAGGCTTTTATGTTATAATGTTGGGGTGATTTGACTTTTTTCGCATTTTAGCAATTTTAACCCCAAGCATCAGGAGAATTTTCATGACGAGCAGTTACAGCGCCGATCAGATTCAGGTTCTGGAAGGTCTGGAAGCCGTCCGCAAACGACCAGGGATGTACATCGGTACTACGGGTCCGCGAGGACTTCACCATTTAGTTTACGAGGTAGTTGACAACTCTGTAGATGAAGCTTTGGCGGGTTACTGTACCCATGTTGAAGTGGATATCAATGCTGATGGTTCTGTGACGGTGACAGATGATGGTCGGGGTATTCCTACGGATATTCACCCAAAAACAGGGAAATCAGCTTTAGAAACTGTGTTAACTGTTCTCCACGCAGGTGGTAAGTTCGGTGGCGGTGGCTACAAAGTATCTGGCGGTTTACACGGTGTGGGAATCTCTGTGGTGAACGCTTTATCTGAGTTTGTAGAAGTCACGGTTTGGCGTGATCACAAGATACATACTCAACGATATGAACGCAGTTTCCCCGTTACTGAATTGGTAGCAAAGCCTTACAAAGAAGATCGAACGGGAACTTCTATCACCTTTAAGCCAGATACACAAATTTTTACTACTAGCATAGAATTTGATTACATTACTTTATCTGGACGCTTACGTGAGTTGGCGTATCTTAATGCCGGTGTAAAAATTACTTTTACAGATCATCGCTTAGAAATTATTAAAAGCGATACCCCTAAAATAGAAACTTACGAGTACAGAGGTGGTATTAAGGAATATATCGCCTACATGAATCGTGATAAGCAGCCTCTCCATGAAGAAATTATCTATGTTCAAGGGGAACGCAACAATGTCCAGGTAGAAGTGTCTTTACAATGGTGTACTGATGCTTATACGGATAATGTCCTGGGTTTTGCTAATAATATTCGCACTATTGATGGTGGTACGCACTTAGAAGGTTTAAAGGCAGTTTTAACTCGCACATTAAATGCTACCGCTCGCAAACGCAATAAAATTAAAGAGAATGAATCTAATCTCAGTGGTGAACACGTCCGCGAAGGTTTAACTGCTGTCATTTCTGTGAAAGTCCCTGATCCTGAATTTGAAGGACAAACTAAAACTAAACTGGGAAATACGGAAGTTCGCGGTATTGTTGATTCTTTTGTCGGTGAAGTCCTCACGGAGTATCTCGATTTTCACCCCGCTATAGCTGATGCTATTCTCGATAAAGCTATCCAAGCGTTTAAAGCTGCTGAAGCTGCTCGACACGCACGGGAATTAGTCCGTCGGAAATCAGTATTAGAATCTTCGCCTCTACCTGGTAAGTTAGCAGATTGTAGCTCTCGTGATCCGGCTGAATCTGAAATATATATCGTAGAAGGTGATTCAGCGGGTGGAAGTGCGAAGCAAGGACGCGATCGCCGCACCCAAGCAATTCTCCCTCTGCGTGGTAAAATCCTCAATATCGAAAAAACTGATGATGCCAAAATCTATAAAAATAATGAAATTCAAGCTTTAATTACAGCCCTGGGTTTAGGAGTTAAAGGTGAAGAATTTAACCCCTCACAATTACGATATCATCATGTAGTATTAATGACTGATGCTGACGTAGATGGGGCGCACATCCGCACCCTGTTATTAACTTTCTTTTACCGCTATCAACGGGCGTTAATTGAACAAGGTTTCATTTACATTGCTTGTCCGCCACTGTATAAAGTAGAGCGTGGTAAAAATTACCAATATTGTTACAGCGAACGGGAATTACAACAACATCTAGGTACTCTTCCTAGTAATGCTAATTATACCATTCAGCGGTTTAAAGGGTTGGGGGAAATGATGCCTGAACAACTGTGGACAACGACTATGAACCCAGAAACCCGCACTCTCAAACGAGTGGAAATTGAAGACGCAGCCGAAGCAGATCGAATTTTTACCATTTTAATGGGTGATCGGGTCGCGCCTAGACGGGAGTTTATTGAGACTTATGGATCTAAACTGAATATGACAGATTTAGACATTTAAGGAATCGAAACAGAGGTAATGGGTAATTACCCCTGTTCCCCAAAATTTTTCCCGAAAAATTATAAATTTTCCCCACAAAGGCATAAAGCATTTGCTATGCTTAGATAGCTTGACTAGATATTATTATCTGCAAAGCAAAAATTGATAAGTATACACAAGACTTTTCCGTTCAGAGATGACAGCCACTTGCTTAAAATCAGAAGTATTCACAAGGATAATTAACACACCTGAAATTAGCTAAAAATATCATTAGGCAACTTTAGTAACAATATTATGTATCATCTGATGAAAATATCGTTGTATACAATAAGAACAGTTTGTCAAGTTGCACAGGGTAGAAATCTCAACTCTGCGCTAATGTGTGAATAAGGCTGAATTGAGTCGAATCTCAGTTCATCTCTCACAGTCCTAAAATACCCGAGAATCTTAACTCCTTAGTTTAGGTTTTTGGTATAGCACATACAGAGGTTAGCACCTGAAAACAAACAACAGTCATTAACAGACGGTGGTACAATTAGTTTAAGTAAAACTAATACCTGTAAACAAGTACCCGCCATCGGGTTTAGTTGAAACAGGACATAAACACAAATTGTTTACATCAGAACAATTTGCATAGGTTTTATAGAACAGCAATTGTTCCTAACTTTTAATTTAATGACAATCCCACTGTCAAACCAACAAGTTTTCGATAAGATTAATGGTGTTACTACCATTTTTAATGTCTTTTTGATAAAGGTAGCTTGATCTGACTTTCAGGAGTTCATAAATAATGCACAAAAAAAGCGCATTTTTTGTGAAACAGGCTACAATCAAAACGGTATTTACAGTTAAATCTGCCAAAGGTCATACAATTGTGTCCGCATCAGGAAGCTTTTTGAAGAAAGATGAACCTAGTTTGATAGATTCAGTTAATCGAAAGTGATATCTAGCGTCGTCATGTATGACCATGGGGAAAGTGAGCAAGTCACATTACAAATGACATTGCCACTGTACAAGCCTGATTAAAACAGGGAAAACAACAAACACCGAAAATATTTGAGGGTGAACAGCCAAAACCCAATTTTCGGTTCAGAGATTACTTGATGCCAAAAGTAATCAAAATGTCTTGAGTAACTGATTCTGCAAGGAGCATGAGGAACGCGGCATGAACCAGGCTAACAACGTACTCGATAATATTTATCAGCCTGACCTAGAAATGATAAATCCGCCTGAGATCGAATTACAAGAACTCTTAATAGAAGAAGAGGACTTATTGCTGGCTGATGATGGCGAAATTGATGATTTTTTAGATCCTCAGTCTGATGAGGACGACACCAAGTCTGGAAAAGCCGCTAAATCGCGTCCTCGGGCACAAACCAAGAAAAAGCAATACACCGAAGATTCCATTCGTCTGTACTTGCAAGAGATTGGGAGAATTCGTCTATTACGCGCAGATGAAGAAATTGAACTGGCGCGGAAAATAGCTGAACTACTGGTGCTAGAAGATGCTTACAAGAGTTTGTATGAAAAACTAGAACGGATACCAGAACCAGAAGAATGGGCAGGAGAAGTAAAATTATCATTACCAGCCCTGCGCTCTAGACTCCACATAGGGAGAAGGGCTAAGGAGAAAATGGTACAATCGAACCTGCGGCTGGTGGTTTCCATTGCCAAGAAATACATGAACCGCGGCTTGTCCTTCCAAGACTTGATTCAAGAAGGTAGTTTGGGGTTAATTCGTGCGGCTGAAAAGTTTGATCACGAAAAAGGCTATAAGTTTTCTACCTACGCTACATGGTGGATACGTCAAGCAATTACAAGGGCGATCGCAGACCAGTCCCGCACTATCCGTCTACCGGTTCATCTCTACGAAACCATTTCCCGGATTAAGAAGACTACCAAACTCCTGTCCCAAGAAATGGGGCGCAAACCCACGGAAGAAGAAATTGCCACTCGCATGGAAATGACCATCGAAAAACTGCGGTTTATTGCCAAATCTGCCCAGTTACCAATTTCTCTGGAAACACCCATAGGTAAAGAAGAAGACTCCCGTTTAGGTGATTTTATTGAGTCAGAAGGTGAAACCCCCGAAGACCAAGTTTCTAAAAACTTGCTGCGGGAAGACCTAGAAAAAGTCCTAGATAGTCTCGGACCTCGTGAACGGGACGTTCTCCGATTACGCTATGGTTTAGACGATGGCCGCATGAAAACCCTAGAAGAAATCGGCCAGATTTTTAACGTCACCCGCGAACGTATTCGCCAAATCGAAGCTAAAGCACTCCGTAAATTACGTCACCCTAATCGTAACAGCGTACTAAAAGAGTATATTCGTTAATGAGTAGGGGCGGGTTTAACTGATTAACTTTTTAAACCCGCCCCTACTATTAACTACATCTTACCTTGCTGCATCACCTCTTGGAGATGCTGGCGAATTTCGTGTGCTTGTTCAATTTCTGACTGGCGTAATTTTTGGAACAGTTCTACACAAGGTGTAGAATTAGCCTCTTTTGCGTCTTTGATATAATTTTCATAAGCTTGAACGGCTACTGCTTTATTATGCAGTACGCTGATAAAATCATACTCTAAGTTACTAATGGGTTCTTGAGTTTTGGTTTTACTCATTTTTTTACTCCGTTAGTTGTTTAATTAATTTCTACTTATTCCTCCAGAATTATTCATCTGTCTAAAAGCTGAGTTAGTCCTATAACTTTTTGGTGTAAACCCTACCTTACCTACTTAAATTTTGGGCTTTTCGTAACAACTCCTCGGAACTTTTCACCCACTGTAAATTACCTTGAATATTACAGCCTTTTCCGCTGAAGATGAGGTACAAAGTTGAATCATGAAACTCTTGTGGTGCGGGCATCTTGCCCGCTAAATATGTACCTCATAACACCGGGAAGTGCTGTATATAAGTCTCTAGCGTATTGCAAGACTTGGACAGCTTCTTTGTACTGCTTTAATCCCATAAAAACCAACCCCGCACCATAATAAGCATTAGCATAATTAAAGTTCCCCGCAGCGGATTTTCTAAAGGCTGCTAAAGCTTCATTTAATTTACCCTGATTAAATAAAATTGTTCCCATACTATAATGGGCTTCTGCATATTTAGGATTGATTTTAATTGCTTCACTAAAAGCTGCCTTCGCTTGCTCAGTTTTCTCCTGTTGCAAATAACAGATACCTAAATGATAACCTGGTTCAGGCGCGTTTTGACTAATTAATTTGGCTTTTGCAAAAGAAGCGATCGCACTTTCCCAATTTTTCTCCTCTTTCCTGATTAATCCCATATTATAATGGGCAAAACCCAAATTGGAATTTAATTCTAAAGCCATACTTAAATAATAATAAGAAATTGATTATCCCAAAAATAGGATATTTAATTAATGGTAATTGCATGGATTTGGTTTGATTTCGCGCAAAGTACACACAACAGCAAAGACGGAAAGGAAGATTAGAAAAAATCAATGTTTAGTAAAAAATCTTGATTTAAACTTTCATCTGGAGTGATTGGAGAATTTACAGGAAAGGTATCAAGTGATAATCCTGTTTCTAAGGATGCTTGTTTTCTTGCATCTTGATAACATTCGTTAAACACTTCAAAGAAGTATTTTTTTAAACTAGGACTTTCAGTTAAGTCTTCTTTCAATCTGCGTCTATGTTCAAAAATTGTAGATAACCAACTATTACTGCATTTTTCTGACTGATATTTATATTTGAGAAGGTGCATCAATAGCACTAGTAAATTACTTTTTAATGCTCTTTTTTCACTTCTTCCCATGCTTTCGATTTCTTCAATCAAATTGGCTAAATCAATTTCGGCAAAGTTACCATCTTTTAATTGTTTTGCTGTCGTCTTTATCCACAAATAAAAATCTTCATTATAAAGATTTGAATTAGTAGTAGTTTGAGTTGTTCTCATTTACTAGAAATCTCCTCAAATAAATTAAATAAATTTAGGACTTACGCACGAGTCACGGAATAACCAACCACTCCAAGCACCGAGGTCATGGATAAATTGGAGTTAGGGAGAGATATTTTGTGTAATTCCTGAGCTTGTCAGGTTTTGGGGTATGATTTTTAGTTAGTACTATAATAATTAAAGGACTTCACAATCACAATGATTATATCATAATTGCACATTGGCTTTTATAAATAGAAAATTGGTTATTTTCGTAATCTTCAACGCGGAACTAAGCAGTTTTAAATTCTCTCAATGGTTATTTGGTGTTAGATTTCCTTGGGTCAACCCAACCTACTTCATCATCATTACCAAAAGACACACAAGGACTATCAATTTCTACCGCTGGAGTAAATGAACTGCAAAAATTTACGGTAGCACAATTAACATCTAACTCATCAGGGTGAGTACACTGTAATTTAATATAAAAAGCACAGTCTTGACAAATAGTTTTATATAACATTGGCTGCAAGTCAATGACGGGACTTCATGGTTAATAATCCTTAAGTTGAGATAAAACCCACTACTTTGTATATTTTGTAGTGGGCGATCACAGTAATAAACAATGTCCTTCTTATTATCTGTTATTTTCGTAACAAAATTAATTCCTGAATGTAATTATTGCATTAATATCTTGCATTGATCGTCATTTAACTACAAATCAGTAGTTAAGAACCTAGACTTTACTAACTTATGTTGTCTTTATTAGTTTATTGATTTAAGCTATTTTTAGTACGTAAAATAAATAGCCTACATAAATAATTGGCTTTTATCCCATACCTGACATTAAATAAGCGTGAGTGCAAAACGTCTGCCAGAAACTACTGCCCATGTTAGAATTATCCGCCAATCTTGGCAACAGGGCTTTCTTGAAGGTGAAGTCAGCGCTGGTAATTTTCAATGGCATTTCCAGTGGCATTTTCGTCGGGGGGAACTTTCTGTAAAGCCTTCCCAAGGTCGTGCTTTAATTAAAGAACCTCTAGGACGGTTTTTAGAACAACAAGATTATCAATTAGAACCTGGGGGAGATTATGCTTTTACAATTCGGGCTGAACTTTAAATTATTTATTAGTTAATTGGTTTAGGTATCTTTCAATCAGAAGGACTGCCACAATATCATCTATTGCCCTGGGAGGTTGACGCATTCCTTTGGGTAATAGTTTAATTATACCTTGGGGTGGATACATCTGCCAATAGCGATCGCGTGCTTCTAAGGTAGAATAACGTTCATCAACTAAAATGATATTTGTTGGTTTATTTAATTCTTGATTAAGTTGCTGTTTCCACTTTTTAGCTGTTGTTTGATCTCCCATTACTATTAATGATACAGGAAATTTTTGCAATTGTACTTCAATATTAGCGATCGCCTCTTCTGCTAATATCACTTGATGATAATACAGTTGTCTATCTAATCCCATTACCGCAATACCACATTTATCACGACCAGGATCAAATCCTAAAACTACAGGTTGTGTATTAGTCATTGGATACATTATTTTTAATTCTTTGTTATTATCATTTGTTATTGTAAGTCAATCATTTGCTATTGTAAGTCAATCATTTGTTATTGTAAATTAATTTAGTAATTGTGTAAAGTTTTGCTTTGTTATTGGTTTATGTTAAATTGATTTTTGATTATTCACGTAGTGAAAAGAATTTGTCCATTTAATAAAGCCACTAATTTTATTCTTAATGGACCAATAGTATAAGTATCCTCTGCGGCTACGGCTTTAACTTCTACCTCTTGCTCTGTTTGCTGTAATTGAGTAACAAAGCGAACAAAAGTCCCTTCTACTTCTACAGCTTCAACAATTCCCGCATTTCGAGCGCGAAATTGAGAAGCAGAAACTAGTAAATCTAGACGTTGACGCAACTGGTCAGATGTCATATTAATTAAATCGGCTGTAGTTGTAGCCAGTACCTCACCTGATGAAAATACTAATTGATTTCGAGCTGCATCTGCAAAAAATTCGATTTGCTTTTCACCTCTAACGTAATTACCTGCCGAAAAGATTCGTACTACATATTCTCGACCATCTTTAATTTGTGCAATTAATTGATCAACTTGATTTTTAGTCACACGCAGTATTTCTGTATTTGTAGATTTAGCGCCAGGTTCAGTTAATTGAATATTGGCATTGCGGTTAGCTTCCTGTAAAATTTGGATAATTGCCTGAGTTGCCATAATAGGTTTATCAACAGTAATTAACCCTGCCACTATCACTTGACCCCTAACTAAACCTAATTTACCCAACCGGAGATCACGGTAAGACTGATAATATTTTTCTAATCTAGCTACTTCTTGTTCTAAAAATTTTTGTTGTTTTTCCAATTCTTGTAAACGAGATTCTCTTATCAGAATAATTTCTTCTCGTTGTTTAATTTGTAGATTGCGGTTTTGAATCAGCTTATCTAATTTAGTAATTTTGCGATCGCGTTTTTCAATAGCCGTCTTTGCCTCATCAATAGCTTGCTTACTTTGAGCATACAATCTTTCCCGTTCTGACTTTAATTCTTGCACTGCACTTTGTAACGTCAGGCGCTGATTGTAAAGAGTTTGTAATTCAGTTTTAGCTTGTTGATATTGAACCACAATTTTACCGAGACGAGATTGAGTTTCATAAAGTCGTACTTGAGTTTTAGCTTGTTGGTTAAGGGTACGATTCAACTGAGATTGTGTAGCTTTTTGTTTAGTATTTGCCGCTCGCAAATATTTATTGATAGTTTGTAATTCTTGTTGTACCTGACTTCGTTCTTGTCTGCTTTGATTTAACTCACGTTCTACCTGACCTTTTTGAGTTTCTGCGGTTTTTAGTTGTTCCCGCTTCTGTCCCAAATCCCTTTGAATATCCTCCAACTCAAATAAACCCTTTCGTAATCCTTCATCAGCAGCAAATAGAATTGCTAAAGTGGTGGCAGAAATCAGACCACCCGTAAAAATAGTCACAATTACAGCCGTTTTTTTGGGACGCAAATTGAAGAGTGAGAGACGTGCCTTACCAACCCGTGTGCCGATGCGATCGCCCACGGTGGCAATTACGCCTCCCAGGATAAGAATTGCTACAATTAGGATGTAACCAGTGGTCATTGTTAGCTAGTGAAATACTGACCAATCTAGCCTACTACGTTCAACCATTGTCTGTGGATAAATAATCAATTTGTGGGGGTAATTTTGGAATTGGTTGCCCCTAATATCTGAAAATCCGTACCAATTCCATTACCTAACCAAAAAATTTTAGATTTTAGATTTTAGATTGGGAATTTTCGGTACAAGCCTCGCCCCTTCGGAGCAGAACTAATCCAATGTTTCGCTAATCTAAAATCCTCAAGCTCCACACTTGAGGATGGAGTCAATCCAAAATCGTCAATCCAAAATCCAAAATCTATTGACCTTACCCCATAAATTATAAATTTTAAGTAAATTGCTTACTTAAAGCGACAGGTTTATGCACAGTAATCTTCTTTTTATGAATGGAAATCATTTTTTTCTCGCGTAAATCTCCCAGGAGTCTAGTCACAGTAACGCGAGTCGAACCAATTGCTTCAGCGATCGCCTGATGTGATAACTTCAGATCAATGGTAATACCATCAGCAGAAGGAACGCCAAAATCACGACAAAGAATCAGTAAAAAACTAATTAACCGTGAACCCATGTCGCGGTGAGCCAGAGTTTCAATCATCATCTCCGTCTGGAGAATCCGCGAAGACAGCCCTCGCAGCATTAACATTGATAATTCTGGATTTTCCTTGAGTGACTGCTCCACTTGTTCAATTGGCGCTGAAAGCAATTCTACAGTGGTAAATGCCACTGCATGATAGAATCGATCAGACTTATTACCCGTCAATAGAGACAGCACGCCAAAAACGCTATTTTCCCTCAGCAGAGCCACCGTTATTTCTTCTCCTGCCTCATACACCCTCGACAGTTTCACCGCACCCTTGAGAAGAAAATAAACTCGTTCAGCAGGATCTCCCGGAAAAAAAATCGTCTTATTGCGTTCAAACGTCTCGACAACCGGGGGAAAAGCCCCAGTGGCCATCTGACGAAAAACATTTGCTAGGGCTTTGTCTTGTGTCACGATCATCTCCCTTCCCCTACCCAATGCCAGAAAAACAAAAACTAATTACCTAAGAATACACCTGAAAAATCAATAAAGCACCGTTATTTTTTTTGTTTTTCCTATACCCAAATTCATATTTTCTAGTTCTTCGTTGATTATGATACATAATTTTGGTTCAGGTTAGCTAGTAATTATTGATAAGTAGTTCTGCTAGTTATCGTCTCTGGGTTTTGCCCCAAAGCTGGGAAATTTCTTGAGAAAATTTACAAATATGCTTATGATTTGCTAGGTACTTACTGCCTACTCTTTGCCAATTTTAGAAAATTTCTAGCCGCACAAAGTTAAACTAGGGTCAGATTCTAGTATGCTCCTAATGATGAATTATATTAGCAAAGTTTATGCTGAATCTGTCTGGAAAAAATGCCCTAGTTACAGGTATTGCCAATAACCGTTCTATCGCTTGGGGAATTGCCCAGCAACTGCACAAAGCGGGGGCTAATTTAGGTATTACCTATTTGCCTGATGACAAGGGTAAAATGGAAAAAAAAGTGGCTGAATTGGTAGAACCGCTCAACCCTAGTTTGTTTCTGCCCTGCAATGTCGAAAATGACGAGCAAATTCAATCTACTTTTGCAACTATCCGGCAAGAATGGGGAAAATTAGATATTCTAGTCCATTGTTTGGCTTTTGCCAAAAAGGAAGATTTGACCGGCGGTTTTAGCCAAACTTCCCGTTCTGGTTTCAATACGGCTTTAGAAGTTAGCACTTATTCTCTTGTACAGTTGAGCGGCGCTGCTAAACCTTTGATGACTCAAGGCGGAAGTATTATTACTCTTACATATTTGGGAGCAGTTAGAGCAATTCCTAATTATAATGTTATGGGTGTGGCTAAAGCAGGTTTAGAAGCTAGTGTTCGTTATTTAGCAGCCGAATTTGGTTCTGAAAATATTCGTGTTAATGGCATTTCGGCAGGTCCTATTCGCACTTTAGCATCCTCCGCAGTCGGTGGTATCCTAGATATGATTCATCACGTTGAAGAAGTAGCCCCGCTCCGTCGCACTGTCACTCAGTTGGAAGTAGGTAATACAGCCGCTTTTTTGTGTAGTGATTTGGCAAGCGGTATTACTGGACAAATCCTGTATGTAGATGCAGGATATGAAATTATGGGAATGTAAGAACAGGAGCAGGGGCAGGGATAATATTTATTGCCCCTATTACCCATTACCTATTGCAACTAACAAATAACAACTGACCACTGACAAATAACAACCGACAACTGACAACCGACAAATGACAACCGACAACAAACAAACACCTCGTATAGCCTCACTTCACCGTACTACTGGTGAAACTAATATTTACGTGACTATCAACCTTGATGGTACAGGTATATGTAAAGTATCTACAGGTATTCCCTTTTTAGATCATATGCTCCATCAAATCGCCTCCCATGGGTTATTTGACCTGGATATTCAAGCTCAAGGTGATTGGGAAATTGATGATCATCACACTAATGAAGATGTGGGAATTACTCTAGGACAAGCCTTATTTCAAGCTTTAGGAAATAAAAAAGGAATTGTCCGTTTCGGTAATTTTACTGCTCCTTTAGATGAAGCCTTGGTACAAGTGTCCTTAGATTTCTCCGGTAGACCTCATCTCAGTTATGGTTTAGTAATTCCTACCCAACGGGTGGGGACCTATGATACACAATTGGTGCGAGAGTTTTTTGTGGCCTTGGTAAATCATAGCCAAATGACCTTACATATTCGTCAATTAGATGGTATTAATTCCCATCATATTATTGAAGCTACTTTTAAAGCCTTTGCTAGAGCTATGCGAATAGCAGCGGAAATTGATCCACGTCGAGCAGAAACCATTCCTAGTTCCAAAGGTGTATTATAAAAATAATGGCCGATATCGGTTAATATGCAGATACTTCTCAATAATCAGTAATTGGTAATTTCACGTCCATGAATTTTGTTGCAGACAACCCCGATTTTCGACAAAATCCCCTAGAGAAACAACCTGTAGTTCTGACTTGTGAATTACGAAAGGTATATCGCACGGGATTTTGGCTCAATCAAAAAGTTGTATCCCTTAAAAGCTGTTCTTTACAAGTGTATCCTGGAGAGACCTTTGGCTTGCTCGGTCCCAATGGTGCGGGTAAAACCACTTTGTTAAAATTGTTGTTGGGAATTATCCGCCCCACATCTGGAAGGGGATTATTATTAGGTCAACCTATAGGTGATGTTAAAGTTAAACAACATATTGGCTACCTCCCGGAAAATCCCTATTTATACGACTACCTCAGTGGTTGGGAATTTTTAGAGTTATCAGCGGGTTTATTTCAAATTCCCCAAAAATTACAACGTCAACGTATTCCCCAATTACTGGAATTAGTCGGTTTATCCCAAGCTGATGCTCGTAAAAAGCAAATGCGGCGTTATTCTAAAGGTATGCTTCAGCGTGTCGGTATGGCACAAGCTTTAATTAATGATCCTGATTTGGTTTTCTTAGATGAACCTATGTCTGGACTTGATCCCCTGGGACGTTATCAAATGCGAGAAATTATTCTTTTTTTGAAAGCATCTGGTAAAACCATATTTTTTAATAGTCATTTGTTGAATGAAGTGGAAAAAATTTGTGACCGTGTGGCTATTCTTGCTCAAGGAGAATTAATCTGTTCCGGTTCTCTCAATCAACTTTTGGGTGAAAATAACACATATCATATTAAAGGCCAAGGAGGAGATAGAGAAATCTTGAAAAAATGGATAGCTAGTTTAGAATTTGGTGTGGATGATTCTTGGCAGGGTATACTCCAAAAAGATGATGATGATTTTCTATCTAGTTTGAGTTTAATGGGAGGAAAAATCATGAGCATGAACCTATCACGTCAATCTCTAGAAGAGTTTTTCATTCAGCAAATTCAAAACCGAAATCATGCCCATAATTGATTTAATCAGATTATCAACTATTGTGAATAAATTAGTGATTAAGATAACTAACATTGGCAAATATTCATGGATAAATCAACCCTAAGTGGTAATTTTATTTTTGACAAGACTGCTATATTAACAAGTTAATCTGTTGTAACACGGTAGATTTAAGGATGCTTGAAAAGTCTAAATTCATATTTAAATTTATATTTGTCGAAGACTTTGAAAATATCATCTGAGGTAAAAGTTAAACCAGGTAAAACCGCAGGTAAGTGTCTAGAGATATCTAAAAAATCTATGGGGAGAAGTGAAAAATATAGAATCAAAAATTATTGTAGAAATTGAAAATTAAATTGTGTAAATAAATTGAGAGGGTAATTAACTTCATGGAAAATATAAAACTCATATCCCAAAGTAATAAATTACAACTATTTATGTCCGGAAAACTAAAGATTTATGGGAAAATAAAATTGTTGAGCCACCGCGATGTTTAAGTGTAATCAACGTTAAAATGTTTCAGAATAACTGCAAATATCTTTATCTCCAAGTCTCAGGTAAGTATGCTTAATAAAAATTTGTGTAAATTCCTCACCCATTCGACTATGAGTTTAGCATTGTTAACAACGGTCAACATCGCTTTACCATCTGTGAGTATGGCACAGAAGCAGCCAGCAAAATCAACATCTAGTATAGTTACAGATTACTTATTAGGAGGTGGTGATCTCATCCGTGTAAATGTATTTGAAGTTCCAGAATATACAGGTGAATATCAAATTCCTCCTGGTGGTGCAATTAATATGCCTTTAATTGGTAGTGTACCGGTTTCTGGCTTAACCACTGAACAGGCCTCTGATACCATTGCTAAAAGATATTCTCGCTTTCTCAAACGTCCCCTGATTTCCGTTAACTTATTATCACCTCGTCCCATAAATGTGTTTGTAGCTGGAGAGGTAACCAGACCGGGAGCTTACACCCTGAGCTTACAAGGGGGAGCAGGAAATAACCCCGGTGTACAATACCCAACGGTATTAGCTGCCCTAACTATAGCTCAAGGTGTGACATTAGCAGCAGACGTGACTCAAGTGCAATTAAGGCGCAAAGTAGGGCGTGCTGGGGAGCAGACGGTTTCCCTAAATTTAAAGGAATTGACTCAAACAGGGCGAATATCCCAGGAAATTACCTTACGAGACGGAGATACCATTATTGTTCCCACTGCTACTAGCCTAAATGTGGCTGAAGCTCGGAATCTCTTTGCGGCTAACTTTGCTGCTAGTCAAACTTCACCCCGCACAGTGGTGGTAATTGGTCAGGTTTACCGTCCTGGTTCTTATCTTGTCACCGCTGGAAATGCGGGTGGAGCAGAGGGTGGTGGTGCTGGTGGTGGTTTACCCACTGTGATGCGGAGTTTACAACTAGCTGGAGGAATTACGTCCCTTGCAGATGTACGGAAGATTAAATTACGCCGTCCTACTCGCATTGGTACGGAACAAACTATAGATATCAACCTCTGGCAATTACTGCAAAGCGGTGATATCAATCAAGACATTGTGGTACAAGATGGAGATACAATTGTCATTCCTACAGCTATGGACATTAGTGCGGCTGAAGCTACGCAATTGGCCACCACTACTTTGTCGCCAAATACCATTGAAGTGGGTGTAGTGGGTGAAGTTAAAAGACCGGGAGCAGTAAAATTACAACCCAATAGCTCTTTAAATCAGGCATTATTAGCTGCTGGTGGTTTCAATGATAGTAGAGCCAGTAAAGGAAGTATAGAACTAATTCGACTCAATGCCAATGGTACAGTTACTAAACGTCCAATTAAAGTGGATTTATCTAAAGGAATTAATGAAGAAACTAATCCGATCCTGCGTAATAATGATGTTGTCGTAGTTGATCGCAACGTTTTAGCTAAAACAGGTGATAGAGTTAATACTGTAGCTGGTCCTCTAGGCACTATCTTGGGGATTATCAGACTATTCACTACTGGATTTTAGGTTATTTAGAGGATGTTTGTAAAGTCTGAATTATATCATGTCCGGTTGAACACTTATCATATCTGTTGATGCTGGTAATGGGTAATTGGTAATTGGGAAAAGGCAATACAATGATGAACTATACAGCACTTACTGGTGTTATGAGGTACATATTTAGCGGGCAAGATGCCCGCACCACAAGAGTTTCATGATTCAACTTTGTA
>NZ_KE384693.1:20762-47627 GCF_000426925.1 Dolichospermum circinale AWQC310F
CTTTGTACTTCATCAGATCGGAAACCGCTGTATCGTCAGTGATTGGGCAGACATGATATTAATGCTAAAATCGGCGATTAGAAATTGCGTCTACAGTCAACCCAGGTGGTAACAACGCCTGTTTAGGTGTGGACTTAGTATCCCTGACGGGAGGCGAAGCCATATTATATTGGCCCAATACTTTTAAAACATCCTCTTAGGAAAGGTAATAAGTTGGTTTTCTAGGTTTCCCGCTAAAAAATCTAGGACTAAAATCAAAAATGGACAGGTATTGAATCTGTGTAACAATTGATTTACTAGATAAATTAACGACCAAGATCATAAATCAATGGGGTAATTTACCACAAAAAATCGTCAATTATCTTGTATTAAAAGCCTGTATTTAAAAAATATCTCACTCTTGCTAAATAAGTTGCTGCATCTTCTAACATGGGAAAATGTGCAGTATTAGGAACAATTGTTAATTTAACTTTATCGTTTAAAGCTGCTGCTTTTTTACTCAATTCAGCAGGAATAATAATATCATATTCCCCCGCTACTAAAAGGGTTGGTACAGTTAGTTTAGCAAATTCTTGGGGCATCAATTCCGCTTGTTCTTTACTCACAGAAGTGAAAATTGTTCCCAAAGCGGCTTGATAATCAGCATTAATAAAATCTTCTAAAAAAGCCTGACGTTCAGATTTAGGAATAGGACTATGGAGAAATCTAGCCATAAACATTCTATCGGCTAAGGGGATTTTTCCTAACCACTTAGGACGGAATTTAACTACTAATCCTCCAAATTTATAAAAAGCTGCAAAAGCCTTTTCATCATATTCAAAAATACCGCTACAGGTTAAAATTGCTTTTTCTACTTTTTGCGGATAGCGGTTGAGAAATAAAGTCGCTATGGAAGCACCCATAGAATGAGCATTAATATAAACGCGCTCCAGATTTAACTGATTTAATAACACCGCTAAATCTTCCGCATATTCTGTTAATTCATAACTTAAATCAGGTTGAACATGAGAACGCCCAAACCCGCGCATATCGTAAATTAAACAATCAAAATTATCTAATAACGCTTTAGCGGTACTTTGCCAATATCTGCCTGAACCCGCCCAACCGTGCATAAAAACCATTACTGGTTTAATAATATTTGATGGTTTTTTGACCCACTCGTAATAATGATCAACACCCCGAACATTTATATAAGTCATGGTAATAGTTAAGAACTAACAATTAAAAACTAACAATTAAAAACTAAGTAGGTGAACGGAAAAAAACCGACATAAGTAACGAAAAGTAAAGTTGCTCAAAACCTCTTCCCTGTTCCCTGTTCCCTGTTCCCTGTTCCCTGTTCCCTGTTCCCTGTTTCCTGTTCCCTTTTCATAACGACAACTTTTAACGCCAACCTACTTAACAATTCAAAACTAACAATTGACAATTGACAACTGACAACTGATGGGCAACAATTGACAATTGACAATTGACAACTGACAATTATGCTGATTCTGGTTTTGGTAAAGAAGAAGGATGTACTAGTAATTCAGCAGTAGAACGTTTTTCGACCATTTCCTTAGTGATAGTACAACGAGTCACATCCTTACGGGAAGGTAACTCATACATAACATCTAGCATCAATTCTTCCACAATACCTCGTAAAGCTCGCGCTCCAGTTTTCCGCCGATAGGCTTCTTGAGCGATCGCTTTTAACGCATCTGGTTTAAAATCTAACTGGACATTATCCATATTCAGTAGTTTTTGGTACTGTTTCACCAAGGCACTCCGTGGTTCTGTTAAAATTGCCATCAGTGCATCCTCATCCAAAGGATCTACTACGGCCACCATGGGAATGCGCCCGATAAACTCAGGAATCATCCCAAATTTGACCAAATCATCCGGTTGTAGATGACGCAGGGTATCAGCAGCGCGTTTTTCCTTAGTTTGCACTTCTCCTGGTTGCACAAAGCCCATTGACTTTTTGCCAATTCTCTGATCTACAACCTTTTCCAAACCTCCGAAAGCACCACCACAGACAAACAAGATATTACTTGTGTCAATTTGAATACAGTCTTGGTACGGGTGCTTACGTCCGCCCTGGGGTGGTACATTAGCAATAGTCCCCTCTAGCATTTTCAGCAAAGCTTGCTGTACCCCTTCTCCAGAAACATCTCTGGTAATTGAAGGATTTTCACTTTTGCGGGCGATTTTATCAATTTCATCAATGTAAATAATCCCCCTTTGAGCCTCTTCCACGTCCAAATCTGCCACTTGTAACAGTCGTAACAAGATATTTTCTACATCTTCCCCCACATAGCCCGCTTCCGTTAGGGTTGTCGCATCGGCTACCGCAAAGGGAACATCCAGGATTTTGGCCAGAGTTTGTGCTAATAGAGTCTTACCGCAACCAGTCGGTCCAATGAGTAAAATATTGGACTTTTGCAGTTCTATAGCATCATCAGTACCCGGTTTACCACTAACTTTAGACTGAAGAACAGCCAACCGCTTGTAGTGATTGTAAACAGCCACCGACAGGACTTTTTTAGCTTCATCCTGGCCAATCACGTGTTCATCTAAATATTTTTTAATCTCTCTTGGTTTCGGGATTTGATTAAAAGAGAGATTAGACGAACGGGTGCGGCGTTTTTCTGGTGGTTCTGACTTTGGTGCCGCTGAGGCGGTATTACTTGTATCCAGCAATTCCTCATCGAGGATTTCATTACACAAGTCAACGCATTCGTCGCAGATGTAGACTCCCGGACCTGCGATTAATTTACGTACTTGCTCTTGAGACTTACCACAAAATGAACATTTTAAATGGGAGTCGTACTTAGACATATCAGCCTCTTATTTCAGAATAGTGACGTTTTACCCTGCTGTGGGAAGATTTTGCCTAGAAATGACCTGATCGATCAAACCATAATTCTTCGCCTCTTCTGCTGACATGAAAAAGTCGCGCTCTGTATCAGCTTCAATTCTTTCCAAAGGTTGACCAGTATGTTTGGCCATTAATTGATTTAATTCACCCTTAATGTAAAGAATTTCTCGCGCTTGAATTTCAATGTCAATGGCCTGTCCTTGAGCGCCACCCAGAGGCTGGTGAATCATAATCCGGGAGTCAGGTAAAGACATCCGCTTTCCAGCAGTTCCAGATGTTAGTAAAAAGGCCCCCATGCTCGCGGCTAGTCCAAAACAGATAGTTACCACATCGGGACGTATTTGTTGAATTGTATCATAGATTGCCATACCAGCGTAAACAGAACCGCCGGGAGAATTAATGTACAATTGGATATCTTTTTCCGCGTCTTCAGAATCTAGGAATAGTAATTGGGCGACAATTGAATTAGCCACCACATCATCTATGGGTGTTCCTAAAAAAATAATCCGCTCGCGCAGTAAGCGGGAGTAGATATCAAAAGCTCTTTCTCCCATACCAGACTGTTCTACTACCATCGGGACGATGTTACTGGGGCTGCTTAGGTTGCGGCTATTGGCTAGAGAACTCAAACTGGTAATTGGGTAATTTCCCGACTGCGATACAAGCATACTAGAATATTTAACAATAAATGGAATCGAATTGTGAACTGTTAACCATTATGCCCTAGGGCACAATTCAGAAGGTAGGGGAGGCAGGGGGTAGGGAGTAGGGGAAAGATGTTTCCTAACTACCAATTACCAATTACCCATTACCCATTACCCATTACCCATTACCCGTTACTCATTACTCAGGATTACTAGTTTCTTCTGCCTGTACTGTTTCCGTGCTTTGGACTTGGGAATCTATTTCTGCTGCTGTAGAACTTAAAGAACCTTCCGGTACTAATTCCACAGATGAGCGTTCTAGTAACCAGTCTACGATCTTTTTGGTTAAAAGTTCTTCCTTGACAACGCCACTGAGTCTATTTTTATCCAAGTCTTCATTAGGGTATTCTGCTATCAGTTCCGTGACTCTGGCTTCCACTTCTTCGTTGGTCACTGCGATAGATTCCCGTTTACCAATTTCTTGTAAAGATAAAGAACGCTTAATACGTTCCACAGCTTCGGGTTTTGATCTTTCCCGCAATTGAGGAATAATTTCCTGGGTAAATAGCTTTTTCACGTCTATTCCCTGTTCAGACAACTTCATCGCTGTTTGTGTCAGCATAGCATCAACTTCTTGATCAATGAAGGTTTGTGGTAAGTCTATTTCGACATGATTAAGTAGTTCGGTTAATAAAGCCTCCCGCTGGTTGTCTTTGGTTTTATCAGCCGCTTCTTTTTCATACCTTTGTGTTAATGATGCCCGCAATTCCTCTAATGTCTCAAATTCGCTGACTTCTTGAGCAAAATCGTCATCCAATTCTGGTAGTTCTTTGGTTTTAATTTCCTTGAGTGTGATTGTAAATAAGGCCGCTTTACCAGATAATTCTTCGTTACCGTAGGGTTCTGGGAATTGAGCCGCTACTTCTTTGGTTTCTCCAGGATTCATCCCCACTATACCCAAAACAAAACCGGGAATAAACTTATCCTCTTGTAACTCCACTTGAAAATCCGTTCCTTCTCCACCGGGAATTGGTTTGGGTTCACTGTCAGGATCATCACCTTCAGCTTTAGCAATTACACCTTTAAAATCAATAACTGCCATATCACCGATTTCCGCAGCCCGTCCTTCTACAGGTACTAATGTGGCTAATTTATCTCTTTGTTCGTCAATAACAGTATCTACGCGGCTGGGGTCATACTTGATTTCCTCTGCTTTGGCCTCTAAACCAGTGTACTTGTTCAACTTAATTTCTGGTACTACATCTACGGCAGCAGCAATAATTAAGGGTTGTCCCGGTTCATAGTTGTTAATTAAATCATCAAAGGATGAGCGTAGTTGAGGTTGTCCAATGGCGCTAATAGCCTCTTGTTTAATTGCTTGCTCAATACCTTCTTGAATAATTTCTTCTAGAGCAGTTGCCTTAACACGACTCGTTCCCAGTCGTTGTACTAATATTTGCTGGGGTACTTTCCCTTTGCGAAACCCAGGAATATTTACGGTCTTAGTGAGATTTTTGATCACTTGCTCGTATTTTTGCTTGGTAATTTCCGATGTGATTTCTATTTCTAAGCCAATTTGACTGGCGGGAAGTTTTTCCTGGGTAACTTTCATGCTTTGTTTCTGTTTTTATGATATTTTGATCTGAGAATCATATACAAGACGCGATCGCCCACTACAGTGAGAAGCTAAGATAGCCTCGGCAATTATATCTTGAGTTCTCACGTAGGATGTGCTGATCAGGCATCATTCCCTTCTATTGGTGGATAGATATCTCTTAGCAGATATCCATTTTATCGCCAAAAGTTGAGAATTGAACACTTTATGATATTATTTCCACATAGCAGCCCTAATCCCGGTAACATAACGTAACAATCAGGGCTGATTAAAAATACCTAAATATCAAGGGGCTTGATTTTCCTGTTCTTGCATTTTGCTGTACAATGTTATATTATCCGATCATGTCGTATATTTGATTTTCATCACTGAATTGTTGTCAACTACCATCTAGTTAAGTCTCAAATTCCTCAATAAACCTCAAAAAATAAGATAATATCCCAAAAATATGCAAATTTTATTATTTAATGCCCCCGGTGAGAGGAAGAAAAGAGATAATTTAGAGATAATTTTTTGAATTGTGCTAAAAAAATGTTAATTACCTCTTAAAGGAGGAGTCAAGTTTGTCTAAGTCCTATCGTGTCGCTATTTTGGGCGCAACTGGTGCTGTAGGTACGGAGTTGCTAGAATTATTAGAAAGTCGGAACTTCCCCTTAGCTGACCTAAAATTATTAGCATCGTCACGCAGCGCGGGAAAAACACTAAAATTCAAAGGTGAGGATATCCCCATTCAGGCAGTAAGTGATCATGTCTGGGAAAATGTGGATATAGTATTAGCTAGTGCTGGAGGTGGCATCTCCAAAACTTGGGCTGGAGTAGCGGTAGAAAAGGGAGCAGTGGTAATTGATAATTCTAGCGCCTTCCGCATGAACCCTGATGTACCTTTAGTAGTCCCAGAAGTAAATCCCCAAGCGGCAGCTAATCATCAGGGAATTATCGCCAATCCCAATTGTACGACAATTCTCATGTCACTGGCAGTATGGCCATTACATCAGGTCAAACCAGTGAAAAGAATTGTAGCAGCTACCTATCAATCTGCCAGTGGCGCTGGAGCTAAAGCCATGGAGGAAGTAAAAATCCAAAGTGAGGCTATACTACAAGGACAGCAACCACTAGCGCAGGTCTTACCTTACCCATTGGCATTTAATTTATTTACCCATAATTCCCCCTTAACACCTTGGGGCTATTGTGAGGAAGAAATGAAAATGGTCAACGAAACCCGGAAAATCTTTGGTAGTCAAGAAATCCAAATTACCGCTACTTGTGTCCGTGTTCCCGTCCTCCGCGCTCACTCGGAAGCCATTAATTTGGAATTTGCCACTCCTTTTAATCCAGAAGAAGCTAGAGAAATTTTAAGAATATCACCGGGTGTTAAATTAGTGGAAGATTGGCAAGCAAATTATTTTCCTATGCCTATAGATGCTAGTGGGAAAGATGAAGTTTTAGTAGGCAGAATTCGTCAAGATATTTCTCATCCTTGTGGTTTAGAATTGTGGCTGTGTGGAGATCAAATCCGTAAAGGTGCAGCTTTAAATGCAGTACAAATAGCAGAATTATTAGTAGAGAAGAATTTACTAAAATCTACTAGACTATAAATTTTAATTGAGTCATTTCTCACGGGTAATTAACAACGGAAAACGGACAACTAACTTAGGAGAGAAAAGAGTGTGGGAGATTTTGGGACAATAGTAACCGCTATGATCACGCCGTTTCAAGCAGACGGTAGCATTAATTATGATGTAGTCGCAAAACTAGCAGACCATCTAGTGAATAACGGTACAGATGCACTAGTGGTATGTGGAACAACAGGGGAATCCCCAGCACTGAGTTGGGAAGAAGAATACCAATTATTTGTGGAGGTGTTGCAGACTGTATCAGGAAAAGCTAAAGTAATAGCTGGGTGTGGTTCTAATTACACCAAAGAAGCGATCGCAGCCACCCAAAAAGCGGCTAAAATAGGAGTACATGGTTCTTTACAAGTAGTTCCCTATTACAACAAACCACCACAAGCGGGATTATACAAGCATTTTCAGGCAATAGCCGAATCTTGTCCCGATCTGCCCATGATGTTGTATAATATTCCTGGCAGGACTGGTCAAAACCTGTTGCCAGAAACTGTGGTACAGTTAGCGGAAATTGATAACATTGTCGCTATTAAAGAAGCTAGTGGTAACTTAGATCAAGTTAGTGAAATTCGCCGCTTGACACCAAAAGAATTTCAGATTTATGCTGGAGACGATTCTTTAACCCTACCCATGTTAGCAATAGGCGCTGAAGGTGTGGTAAGTGTGGCTTCTCACTTAGTAGGTAATCAACTACAGGAGATGATTCGAGCATTTCGTCTAGGAAAAATGCAAATTGCTACCGATATTCATCTAGAACTGTTCCCATTGTTTAAAGCTTTATTTTTAACTACAAATCCCATTCCTGTCAAAGAAGCACTAAAGCTACAAGGTTGGGAAGTAGGTTCAACTCGTCCACCCCTGTGTGAAGCTGATACAGATGTGTTGAATAAGTTAGAATCAGTGATGCAAAAGCTGAATTTAATCTAAACAAGAATAAGTGAGCGATTTATTTAATAAATGTGTGAATAATGTGTACTCGTTAGTAAATTACAATGGAAGCGCCAGTGCTATAACTGGACAAAAGACCTTTTGCAAAAGTCCAAACATGATATATGTCATCCCCAAGCAAACAAAAAATCTTCAAGATGTTTACCTGCGCTTAATAACAAATTAAGCAATTATGCGAAAAATCTAATATAAAAATGACTCAATTTGATGTAAATGAAATCAAATATGACTCTATAAAAGCTGGATTTAAACGGAAGTGTAAAGTTTCCTTTTATACAATAAACCGAACTATCAACTGATTCACAACAAAAAACAATCTCCAGGAGAAAATGGTTAAAACCGAAGCTAATTCCGCTCTAAAAATTATTCCTTTGGGCGGCTTACACGAGATAGGTAAAAATACTTGTGTTTTCGAGTATGAGGACGAAATTATCCTGTTAGATGCAGGATTAGCCTTTCCTACAGAGGCCATGCACGGCGTAAACATAGTATTACCTGATACAACTTATCTCAGGGAAAATCGCCACAAAATTAAAGGGATGATCGTCACTCATGGTCATGAAGACCATATAGGTGGTATTGCTTTTCATTTGAAGCAATTTGATATTCCCGTGATTCATGGACCAAGACTAGCGCTGGCCATGCTGGAAGGTAAACTAGAAGAAGCGGGAGTCAGAGACCGCACAGAATTAAGAACAGTCCTCCCCCGTGACGTAGTGCGAATTGGTAAACATTTCTTTGTGGAATATATTCGCAATACTCACTCCATTGCTGATAGCTTTACCGTTGCTATTCACACACCATTAGGTGTAGTGATCCACACGGGAGATTTTAAAATTGATCATACTCCCGTAGATGGTGAAACCTTTGATTTACAACGTTTAGCTGAACATGGTGAAAAAGGCGTACTCTGTTTATTAAGTGATTCCACCAATGCAGAAGTTCCAGGATTTACACCTTCTGAACGTTCGGTTTTTCCCAACCTTGACCGAGTATTTTACCAGGCTACTGGACGTTTATTTGTCACTACCTTTGCTTCCAGTGTCCATCGGATTAACATGATTCTGCAACTTGCAAAGAAACATAATCGTGTGGTGACAGTTGTAGGTCGTTCCATGTTAAATTTAATCGCCCATGCGCGGAATTTAGGTTATATCAAATGTGAAGATAGTCTATTTCAACCGCTGCATACTGTCCGAGGAATGCCAGATGAAAGAGTATTAATCTTAACTACAGGCTCTCAGGGTGAGACAATGGCAGCAATGACAAGAATTGCTAATAAAGAACACCCCCATATTAAGATTCGTCCAGGGGATACAGTTGCATTCTCCGCTAACCCCATTCCCGGTAATACCATTGCAGTGGTTAATACCATTGATAAATTGATGATTCAGGGAGCAAAAGTGGTCTATGGACGGGATAAAGGTATCCACGTTTCCGGCCACGGCTGTCAAGAAGAACAAAAGCTGATGATTGCTTTAACTCGTCCTAAGTTCTTTGTCCCATTCCACGGTGAACATCGGATGTTAGTTAAACATTCGGAAACTGCTCAAAGTATGGGCATTCCGGCGGAAAATATCGTAATTATCAAAAATGGTGATGTCATAGAATTGACAGAAAATTCTATCCGCGTTTCTGGTCAAGTGGCCGCTGGCATTGAATTGGTGGATACTTCTAGTTCGGGTATGGTTAGTTCTAAAGTCTTAGAAGAACGGCAACGCATGGCTTCAGAAGGTATGGTGACTATTGCTGCGGCTATTGACTGGAGTGGTAAGCTCATGGCTAAACCAGAACTACATATGCAAGGTGTGGTAACGAGTATTGAGCGATCGCTTCTACAAAAATGGGTGCAACAACGCATTGAGGAAATTCTTAGTGTACGTTGGTTAGAGTTCTCCCCCGCTGGAGGACAACCCGCAGATACGGACTGGGGTGGATTACAGGAAACTCTAGAACGGGAGTTAGCTCGTTCTATGCGGAGAGAGTTGCAATGTCAACCGGCTTTGACTCTACTAATGCAAGTCCCGGAAGAACCTCCTGTTAAGGTTGCTGACGGAAGAAGACGACGTACTCGTTCTACTGCTGTGGCTTCTTAAGAGTTATCTCGCGCGAAGTCACCAAGGTGAACATCTAATGTACGTAACCTAAAACCCTAATAGAGACGTTGTATATAACGTCTCCAATTTTTCCTTATTCGTAAGTCCTCAAGGACTAATATTTGATTTGTGATATCATGTCCAGTTGAACAATTACAGGGGTTTCCGCTCTTATGAGGTACATCTTAAGCCCCCTCCTAGCTTGCGGGGAGGGGGTTGGGGGTGGGGTTCTTGTACCTCATAACATTGGGAAGTGCTGTATCATATCTGTTGAAGCTGGTAATGGGTAATTGGTAATTGGGAAAAGGCAATACAATGATGAACTATATCGTAAGTGATTGGGTGGACATGATATGAAAGATAAGTAGGGTGTGTTAAGCAAAGCCGTAAACCACCCTATAAATACTTAATTATTTTCTGAAATTCCCTAATTTAACTGACTTGTCACCTAAATTGGATATTTATAAAGCATTAGTTGGTCATTTTTTATTTACTCTGGTGAAAACAGACCCAGAGTGGTTACACAAACAAACTATTAGTAGTCTCAATTGGCTGGCAAAAACTAGCTATTATCCGGCTAATAATTGTTTAAATCATCTTCTTTACCAATCTTTATCTCTCCAAGACCCACGACTAGAACAAACTATACTGGGAATGAAATTTCCTAATCCTTTGGGTTTGGCTGCTGGATTTGACAAAGACGGTATTGGCGCTACTTTGTGGCATAATTTTGGGTTTGGTTTTGCTGAATTGGGTACTGTTACTTATCACCCGCAACCAGGAAATCCCCCTCCCCGGTTATTTCGTTTACCTTTAGATCAAGCAGCACTTAACCGGATGGGTTTTAATAATGCTGGTGCTGTTGCTATGGCCGCAAGACTGAAGGAGGGGAAAGAAAACTTGAATTATCCAATACCTATACCTATAGGTATAAATTTAGGTAAATCCAAGATAACAGCTTTGGAATTAGCAGCCCAGGATTATCTAGAGAGTTTTCGATTACTGAAAGATTTAGGTGATTATTTTGTAGTTAATGTTTCTTCTCCTAATACTCCGGGATTGCGATCGCTCCAGGATGCTGCTATGCTCAGTCAAATCATAGATGTATTGCAACGAGAAAATAGGGCAAATAAACCTATATTTGTGAAGATAGCCCCCGATTTAGAATGGGAAGCCATAGCTGATATTATTAATCTAGCTAAAGCTTACCAAATCGCTGGTTTAATCGCTACGAACACCACTATTAGTCGTGTTGGACTGAAAACCCAAATCATTGAAAAAACAGGTAAATCCCCCCAAGAGGAAGGGGGAGGAATTAGCGGAAAACCAGTCAGAGAGCGTTCTACAGAGGTAATTCGTTTTATTTACGAACAAACCCAAGGACAGATGCCAATCATTGGTGTCGGTGGTATATTTAGCGCTGAGGATGCTTGGGAAAAAATCACAGCAGGGGCTTGTCTGATCCAAACTTATACAGGCTGGATTTATGAAGGTCCAATGATGGTACGTCCTATCCTCGCTGGTTTATTAACCAAACTGGAAGAAAAGGGACTGACATCTATCAGTCAAGCGATAGGAGTCGGTAATAGCTAATTCGATTTTAGATTTTAGATTTTAGATTTTGGATTGTATGGTAGTTTACTCCTTTTGACTCTGTATCGGGAAAAAATCCTTAGATCTACGAGAATAGGACCAAGCAATACCATCAGGATCACGGCTACGACTCCACTCAGGGAAATCTGGGTCGTTGCGTCGCTTGTAAACTGTACTAGAATAGACATTGAGTCGTTTAGCTAATTCAGATTGAATCAGCGAACCGAAAACTAACTGTTTTTCTAGGGGTTTTTTGATTTCCTCCGGGGTTGGTTCGGGTAAAGATTCAAATTCAGATTTCTCTTCCTGGGCTATTGAAGTCAGTGGAGCTAAAAACGAACGCGCAACTTTAGTAACTGGTTGTTTAGGAATATCTTCCGAAGATTCACTACTATCCAGAATATCGCCGAGAATACTGGCAGTGATAAAATAGTAGGATTGTCCCTCATTTTCCGATTCGAGTACACTAGCACCAAATTCCTTGGCCTTAGCATCTAAATAACGTTTTCCTGTTTCTCCAGAAAAATTAGCCTTAATTGCCAAATCCATGGGTGTAATTTTTCCCTGATTTTCCTGAATTAACTCGTAGAAAAGTGGGTTAACTTGGTTACACCACTTTTCCCATGTATATTGCTGCCAAATAGTCAAAAGCATTAACAGCAATAAGATTACGAGTAAAACTTTCCAGGTATTGACCAGTAAAACAATCACAAATGATATCGGCAAAATTAGAACGAGAAAACTTTTCCCGTAATTTTCTATGGTTTTTTCACTCATGCTGATTTTTGCCAAGTTATTTTCTATAAAATAATATTTCTATATTGGCAAAAATTTGGACATTTGTTTGTATCTTTCGGCAAAAATGTCGCCAATTACTTGGCAAAAGCTAATTACTAGTGTAAAAATTGACGGTTTACCCTAGTAAGGGATCTACCCCAATGGAAAATTTACCGCACCAATGGACACTGAGGAGGAAGAGAAAATATTCTGGTACTGGGTTAGTTATGTAAATATTCCTTGATGTGGATCGAAATTTTTCTCAAGTGGTGCTAAAGTAACTTTACACACATATAATTTGTAAATTGATGTTTGATCAAACTCCTAAAGTAAAGTGAAGTATTGATAATACTCTCAACTCATGCCTACAGTTGATGAAAAAATATATTGATGAATATCCGTCTATTCTCTACCCCAAATTAGTTATCATACCCCTTTAGTAGTAAAATTGAATATTATCTAGTTCGGAATGCTGTTACTAGGTCAATTTTATTGGTAAATTTTGATCAGAGGATGTTTTAAAAGTATTTTTGGTAATATTAAAGCCTCAGTAAACCAACCTGAATCCCTTCCCTACCTGCTACGAGAAGAGACAAAAGGAAAAACTTTTGTTATTGGAGGAGTAAGAGTCACAGTCTCTCCTGCTGCGGGGAAAAAATTTACAAGAGGGGTAGTATACTTTCTGACTTCTCAAACATCTTCTTCTTTTGACAACATCTTAATCAGTACCGGAGGTGGAACAAGTTAAATAATTGGGATCTGATCTGGGATATTTGGGCCAAGTTTTGGCTGGAAAAGAGGTAAGATCATAGCTATATATAATTATGTGCATTAGATATCTTAGCAAAATTACGACTTGATAATTGCTATAATCTATTCTTACCTCTAACATTCTTATCTATTATTAGGTGTAAATTTTTATGGGTTCTCCAATGAATCGTCTGTCTATTTTTGTAGACGGAAACAATATGTTCTATGCTCAACAGAAAAATGGTTGGTTTTTTGACCCCCGGCGTGTTTTAGAATATTTCAAGTATGAACAGTCTGACACAACATTGATCAATGCTTTCTGGTATACTGGATTAAAAGACCCCCAAGATCAACGCGGTTTTCGAGATGCACTTATCAGTTTAGGTTATACAGTCCGCACGAAAATCCTCAAGGAGTATTATGATGATGCTTCCGGTCGTTACTCTCAAAAAGCCAATTTAGATATTGAAATTGTCGTTGATATGTTTAATACGGTAGATCAATATGACAGAGTTGTATTATTCAGCGGAGATGGTGATTTTGAAAGGGCTATCGAGTTATTACGTTCCAAAAATACGCATATTACAGTAGTGTCAACAGAAGGAATGATCGCCAGAGAGCTACGCAATGCTACTGATAGATATATAGACTTGAATGATATTAGAGACAGAATAGAAAAAACTGACGGTTAATTACCTTAGTATTTATTTACAAATCTCAAATTAAAAACTAAAGTTCATAGTTCAAGCTATTTTATCAAGAAAGAATATAGGAATTAACAGTCAATAAATGATCTTAAATTCCGCAGAATTAACAAATCAAAATATTGATTCTAATTCCATTATTTTTTTGATTCAGCCCATTATCAAAATTAAAAGAGGTTAAGCTAATGAGCAGACAAGCCGATAGAATTATCATCTTTGACACCACATTGCGCGACGGGGAACAGTGTCCAGGAGCAACTCTCAATATAGACGAAAAGCTAGTGATTGCTAAACAGTTAGCGCGTCTAGGAGTAGATGTGATTGAAGCTGGATTCGCTTTTGCTAGTCCTGGTGATTTTGAAGCGGTTAGCAAAATTGCTCAAACAGTAGGAACAGAAGATGGTCCGGTAATTTGTAGTTTGGCCAGAGCTAGACATGATGATATTAAAGCCGCAGCAGCAGCTATAAAACCGGCTGCTAAAGGGAGAATTCATACTTTTATTGCTACTTCCGATATTCACTTGCAATATAAGTTAAAAAAGACGAGACCGGAAGTAATTGCGATCGCGGAAGAAATGGTAGCCTATGCCAAAAGCTTCACCGATGATGTAGAATTTTCTCCAGAAGATGCGGGACGATCTGATCCAGAATTTTTGTATCAAGTCTTGGAAAGAGCGATCGCAGCCGGGGCAACAACTGTTAATATTCCTGATACGGTAGGTTATACGACTCCGAGCGAATTTGGGGCAATCATTAAGGGCATTACTGAAAATGTCCCCAACATTGACAAAGCCATTATTTCTGTTCACGGCCATAATGATTTAGGTTTAGCAGTTGCTAACTTTTTAGAAGCGGTGAAAAACGGCGCTCGGCAATTAGAATGTACCATTAATGGCATTGGGGAAAGAGCCGGAAATGCGGCTTTAGAAGAGTTGGTTATGGCTTTGCACGTCCGTAGACAATATTTTAATCCCTTTTTGGGACGGGCTGAAAATTCGGAATCACCGTTAACAAATATTGACACCAAACAAATCTATAAAACCTCGCGTTTGGTTTCCAATTTAACGGGAATGTTGGTACAACCAAATAAAGCCATTGTTGGTGCAAATGCTTTTGCCCATGAATCTGGAATTCATCAAGATGGGGTTTTGAAAAATAAACTCACTTATGAAATTATGGATGCCCAATTAATTGGTTTATCTGATAATCAAATAGTATTGGGTAAACATTCTGGGAGAAATGCTTTTCGGACACGGTTGAAAGAATTGGGCTTTGAACTATCAGAAAATGACCTGAATAAAGCCTTTGTGAGATTTAAAGAAGTAGCGGACAAAAAGAAAGAAATTTCTGATTGGGATTTGGAAGCTATTGTTAATGACGAAATCCAACAAGCCCCGGATTTATTTAAAGTAGAGTTGGTACAGGTTTCCTGTGGTAGTAAGGCTCAACCTACCGCTACCGTGACACTCCGCACTCCCGACGGGGAAGAATTAACCGACGCGGCCATTGGTACAGGTCCAGTAGATGCGGTATATAAAGCTATCAATCGGGTGGTGAATGTCCCAAATGAATTGATTGAGTTTTCTGTCCAATCAGTCACCGGAGGAATTGATGCTTTAGGGGAGGTAACAATTCGTTTGCGCCATGAATCCCGTGTATTTTCAGGTCATGCAGCTAATACAGATATTATTGTGGCCTCGGCTCAGGCTTACGTAAATGCACTTAATAGATTGTATTCTGCATTACAGCAAAAAGTGAAAGGGGGGGTAGTAGCCTAAAAGGTGTAGAGACGAGAATCCTATCCGGCTCGTGTCTCTATTTTAATAATTTGTTAATAATTTGTTAATTACAGCGGATTACCATAAGGGTGAGGTACACTTTTGTTTAGCGGGCATCTTGCCCGCACCACAAGATTTTTATCATTAATATATCATTAATATCTGTACCTCATAATATCGTAAACTGCTGTAATTTACCTGATAAAACTACATTGGATAATATGAAAATAAGACAACTTGAACTTCAGAATTTTCGATGTTTTGACCAAAAAACATTTGAGTTTTCCGATCAATTTAATGTTATTATTGGTGATAATGCTACTGGAAAAACTGCAATTCTTGATGCAGTAGCTATTGGTGCTGGAAGCTTCTTTTTAGGAATGGACAATATTAACTCACTGAATATTCAAAAAGATGACATTCGGCGTATTCTCAGGCCAGAAGGAGAAACGCTAACACTAGAACCTATTTTACCAGTTGTTGTATCTTGTCATGGTAGTTTTGAAGATGTAGAAGAAATATCATGGAAAAGAGAACTCAAATTTAATAGTGCTACTACAACTCGTGGAGATGCAAAAGAAATATTACAATATGCTAGAGAATTACAGCAAAAAGTTCGTATTCAAGATCAAGATAGAGAAAAGATTATTTTACCCGTGATTTCATATTACAGTACAGGTCGTCTTTGGGTTCAACATAGGGAAATAAAAAATACTAAAGGACCTGATTCTCGATTTTTAGGATATAAGAATTGTCTGACTAAATCCAATGAAATGAAAAAAATAATGCTCTGGTTTAAAAAATGGGAATTAGCGTCTTTACAACAGGGAAGACCTTTAGGTACTTTGTCAGGAGTTAAAGAGGCTATTAAAAATTGTATGGAAGACTGGCAAGATGTCAAGTATGATGTAGTTCAAAATAAACTGGTTGCTACTGCACAAGATGGAAGAACTTTACCCTTTAATATGTTAAGTGATGGGGTAAAAAATATGATAGGAATGGTTGCCGATATTGCCTATCGTTGTGTCACCTTAAATCCACAATTTGACGGTGAAGCTGCGCGACTTACACCGGGTATTGTTTTAATTGATGAAATTGATTTACACCTGCACCCTAAATGGCAACATCGAGTAGTTGAAGATTTAAAAAGAACATTTCCGAAAATTCAATTTTTTGCCACTACCCATTCACCATTTATTATACAATCATTAAGGGATAATGAACTCATAAATCTTGATAATAGAGATGGCGAATATGTTAATGGAAGCATTGAAGATATTGTTGAAGATGTTCAAGGGTTAGGATTACCACAACAAAGTAAAAGATGGAAAAATATGATGGAAGCTGCTCAAGAGTATTACCAGGTTTTAGAACAAGCAGAAAATGTTTCTGAAGAAGAGATTGAGAAATTAAAACATAGATTAGATGAACTATCTATGCCATATAGTGATGATCCAGCTTATCAAGCCTTCTTAAAAATGGAACGTTTGGCAAGAGGATTATAAAAATGAGACCAGTTGTTAGAGGTAAAAATACAAAAGTTTTCAAACATTATAAATATGCACGAAAGGATTTAATTGATCGGCTTGGTCAATATTGTTCTTATTGTGAAATGCGTATTCCCTCATCTCTAGATGTTGAGCATATATTACCACAATCACAATTTCCCGATGAAGAAACTAATTGGGAAAACTTTTGTTTAGCTTGTACTAACTGCAACTCAACTAAAAAATCTCCTATGGAAAAAAGGTGGGATAGTTCATGGAAACATCTTCACATAACCTCTGCTAAAATAGCTGCGAGAAGTGAATTTTATTGGATTGATCAAGATAATACTTTCCGAGCTTTTGAGTATAGCAAAGGTGGAGTTGTTAAAGTAAATCCTTCTTTAGCTTCGGAAGAAGAAATAGTAGCTAAAGCAACTATTGAAATGGTGGGACTCGATAAAACACCTAAGTCTGATCCACAAATGAAAGATCGCCGATGGATTAACCGTAAAGAAGCGTGGGATAAAGCAGAAAGGGCTTTACAAAGACTTAGTAAATGTAATGATCAAGAATCTTTAGAAGCAATGCGAGATTCAGTTATTGAACAAGCTGTACCTCAAGGTTTTTTCTCGATTTGGATGACTGTATTTAAAGATGATCCTGATATGTTAAATCGCTTTATTAATGCTTTTCCTGGAACTTGTAAAGATTGCTTTGATGTGGAAGGAAAGGCTATTCCGCGTCCAGGAGGAAGAATATAAACAATATAAACCACAGAATCTTTGCTGTTGAATATCTGTATATTGTTGTTAAATGTATACAAAATTAAATTTCTTTAATTATACATTATTTACTGTTTACTAAAAAAGTTCAAGTTGCTGAGTTTTAGTTTTATATTTTTGCCGTTTTAAATTATATTTATCTACTATATGTTCTGGAATGGGAACTTTATCAAGATTACGAGGCTCAACTTTGATAGCTCCAGAACCATAACTTTTACCTACCAGTCTAAGATTTTGAATTGTCTCAGGATCATTTAATGCTTGCCAAAGATTAACGATATATATTTCATCATCATAAATAGGATAAATGCACAAAAAACTTGTTAATGGTACAACACCAGCCTCATTTTTAATAAACCTCGAATTGCGTCTACCAAGATAAGCAAATAATATCGGTGGCACTTGTCTATATTCTGTTTTATACCACAATTTACGTTGTTTAATCAGCGGACGGTTAGGAAGACCTAATTTTTCACCTTCTTGGAGATAGTTAGCAACTGATTCGGGGATATTCTCATTACTGTTTATTGAAAGTAAAATTGTTGGCCGATTATTTTCTTGTAATTTTTTGATATCTTCAATAGTTAATTTATCCCCGGTTACATCTTTTGTTCTTCCAATTGCGAGTTTAAGAAATTCTTGAGGAATTGCCAGTTCTTCTACTTGCTGTGTTGTTAAAAAAAAGAAATCATTCGCTCCTGTGGCAATACCACGGATCACTTTTGCAAAGTCATTAAGGTGATATTTACAATTAGAATTATTATGTTCAGGTCTTGATAAACCGGTTGTTAATGCTTCTTTTAAATCTCGATTATTAATTTCCAGGGTTGTATAATTAATTTCTTGAAAGTCTGATTTAACAAAATGAAAAAGTTCCTCATTAGCTTGATTTGCCTTGATCCATTTAATCCTCTGCACAGGTTCAGATTTCTTGATCAAAAAAATAATCGCATTGGTATCAACCTTTGGGAAAGGTGTGGCATTTTCATCAAATGTCACAACACATTCAAGACAATAATTTTTAGTAATCCATTGCCAAAGTTTTTGAGCAAAAATTCCTTCACAAGTATCAGCCGGCATGATCAAAGCTAATCTACCATTTTTATCAAGTAAATTTAATGCCTGGACAAAAAAGTAAATATGATAACCTGCTCTACCATCAATGGCAAAACCTGTAATATTTATAAAAAGCTCTTTGAGAAATTGTTTCATCTTCTCATCAATTCGGTGATGTCTGATGTAAGGTGGATTAGCTATAATTGCGTTAAACTTTTGCTGTGGAGGATTTTTAATAAAATCACGTATTTCTACAAAACAATTATTTTTTTGATAAATTTCATCTAATAAAACATATTCATCTATATCAATACCATAATAATTAATAGAGGGATTTATTTGTAATAAAGCATTGAAAAAAGCTCCTTTTCCAGCAGCAGGATCAAACACTAAATTTGTGTCTTTTGCTATATAGGAAACCATTGCTTTTGTTACCCATTCTGGTGTCCAGAATTGACCTTTATCACGTAATTTTTCCCGTTTTTGCCAATTAGTAGGTAGTTTTTGATGAATCATAATTTATTAAAGGTTATTGAGTATTTTTAAAGCATCCTGGGTAATCTGAAGTGATCCTCCTGCAAATTTTACATAAGGCAAAATATGTCCATTTTTATCTTCGATATAATCGGGTAATAAAGTAGGTTTCTCTGTAGAAATTCCTAGATGATAAGCATAATGGTAATAAAATTTGTAAATGGCTTTTTTGGTTGTTGCTCCACCTGGAGCTTGAAAAGTTTGAATTGTTGGCTCAATTAAACCTTCTTTTACAAGTTGTTCAGCTTGATTCAGAGATAAACCGTAAGCTTTATCAAAAAAAACGTGCCAAATGTGGATAGGAATATTATTTTCTATTTGCCATCTATTTAATGGAATTCGGTCTTCTTCTTTAATAATTACTGTTGGTAAAACAGCACTTTTAGATAATCCTATTTTACCTTCAAGTCTTTTTTGAGGTTTCATCTCTTTATTATAATCAGGCATTTTTTCGGCAACCCAAAGTGAATTTTCACATTCAACTGCTATAAGTGATTTTCTGATTAGAGGTTGCAATTCATTTTCAACTATAAACGGTAATTCCTCACTACCACCAATATCTTTTAAGAAATCATCAACATAGGATTTTTCTTCTATTTTAAAAATCAATAAATCAGGACGTTTGATTTTCCCAAGTCCAGCAGCTTCCAGTCTTTCAAAGTAAAGTTCAAATGCCCTTACGTCATCTGTAGGGGCTGTTCCGCTTGGTCCATAAGGAATTGCATAAAACTGATTAGTCTGATTAATGGCATCAGTTAAGCGTTTTTCACTCCAAACACCTTGAGACCAACGCATCAAAAAATCACTGCCTCTTAAACGTCTTGGGTTTAACCAAAAGTCAGCCCAACTAATTTCGTTTATATATTTTAATTCAATTTCAATGTTTTCTTTCGATACTGATAAAACTTTTTCAAATGGGTGCATTAATTATACCTTTAAGTCAAAAATTATATTTACTAGATTTTACACTAAATCTTTGTTCATAAAAAATTTAATTCAAGTGAAGTATATTGTACTTAAATAAGGTGAGTTAATAAAAGCACCCTAAAAAAGATTAACTATCACTTTTCATCTTCCAACCTGGTTTCACAACTTGACAACTGCGTGCAATTACCAAAGAATCATCAGGGACATTGCGGCTATGTAGACATCATTACCCACAGTAATAGGTGCAACTAAAACACTATTAGAAAACACTATTAGAACCGATTTTGGTGCGATCGCCTCGTTCAGCGATAAACTTAACTTGTAGGAAAATTCAGACAAGGTGTATTAGTGCAGGTACAAATTCAATTAAATCGAGGTACGGACAACTCACCAGTTAACGCCAATATTGTTGAATTATCTCAAAAGCATATCCATGATTATGAAAATTTATGGCGCGAAGAGTTACGAGTTTTTCAAGCAGAAGATAAGTTTTGGGACTGGTTGTTTAAACTGGGATATATTAGCAAACAAGACAATGAAGAAGGTTATGCGCTTGAGTGTGAAGGTTATACTCAAGGGTTAATGATGGTGGAAACTCAATTACACGGTTCACGCTCTGCAATTGGGAAAAGATTAGTATATATCCAGTACATTACCTCTGCTCCTTGGAATCGTAAAGAAATACAACGTCCACCACGATACAAAGGTGTAGGTACTGCATTATTGAGATATGCAAGACTCAGAAGTGTAGAATTAGGTTATGGTGGAAGAATTGGACTGCATTCACTTCCCACTGCGGAACGATTTTATGAAAACCAAAATATGCTCAATCTTGGTATTGATGAAGAATACGAGAATCTTACCTACTTCGAATATGGTATGTTACGACTACAAAAATGATGCAGGGAGTAATTATGAATAATAACCAAAATGTAGCTGAAGCTATTAATTTACTTTTTAACCCAACATCCCTTCAAGAAGCAATTCAAATTGAAGATGAAACCGACTGCGACGCAACAGCAGGATTAGATTGGGGTTTAGTAATTCCTGCTTTATTCCAAAATCCGGGAATGTTTGGAAGGTTGACACAGTTGCGCGTATCACTCAACCGAGAACTGCGGTTACTCCTAAAAGAATGGAATTTGGGTATAGGGGAAAAAATAGCCTTAGAAGTAGCACAAAAATGCTTGATTCAAAGACTACAATTACCCCAACCTGTAGCTTTATTAGCACTGGAAGAAATTTTAAAACAAGATGAATTATATAATGTTGAAGAATTTATATCTAATCGGGATTTATTAAAATCACTTTTGAGCATTTTATTATTAGCTAGTGATTGGGAAGAAATAGCTATAGCTGCTGCAAATTCAGTACGAGAACAGGTAATTTATCAAGTAGGAATTAATCAAATTTCTGCATAAAAAAGTGCGTTTCTTAACGCACCCAAAAAAACATAAAAGTGCAGTTAGTTTTCAAAGAATGGAATTTGGGTATAGGGGAAAAAATAAAGCTTTGATATGAGGCTTGAGTAGACACAAATCCCTGGCTTTAGCTTCAATATCTACGCATAAATGATATCAAGCATCTCAATCAAGCCTCGGTAATATTTAAGCAAGTTGTTAAGCGATCGCAACAATTACAATGATATTTTCCAGAGTTTAAGCCTTTCTATTTTCAGGTGGGTCAAATTTATAACCATAACCCCGCACCGTTTTAATAAACTCCGGCATACTAGAATCAGCTTCCATTTTCTTGCGTAGTTGACCAATATGCACATCTACAACGCGACCGTCTCCCACATAATCACAACCCCAAATCTTTTGAATCAGTTGGCTACGACTCCATGCTTGTCCCGGATGGGTAGCCAGAAAATGTAAGATGTTAAACTCTAGAGCAGTTAAAGCCAAAGGTTTGTTATTAAGTGTTACCTCTCGCGCTTCTGAGTTAATAGCCAACTGGTTAAAAGTCAGACGTTGTGACGGACTTGGTTGAATATAGCGGACTCGTCTTAATAGGGCTTCTACCCTGACTTCTACCTCTGCTAAACTAAATGGTTTGGTCAAAAAATCATCTGCACCAGCGGCCAGAACTTTAATTTTATCAGCTTCATCATTGCGACTGGTGAGCATCATGACTAAAACATTAGTACGGCTTTGCATTTCTTGACAAAGTTTATATCCATTTGCATCTGGTAAATTCCAGTCTAAAATCACTAAAGCAGGATTTAATTGCTCAAATAAAACAAGAGCAGCTTTACCATCCGCTGCTGATTCTATTTGATAGTTGCGACTCAAAAAACGCTGAATGAGGTTGCGGACACTGGAATCGTCATCTACAATCAAAATCTTGGAATTGGTCGTGGAAAGCGTATCCATAATGCAGTATATTATTGTTTTGGCAATTGGCTGTGGCGATAGATGCTAGTTAACTGGTGTTTTTGCGAGCGAGTCTACTCTCAATTTCCTGTCACTTGTAGCAACGGGGTTGAAAGTATATGTGGTGTCTAAATTTGATGATGCTACGACTCGGATAATGGATACAGTCTATGTTCTCACCTGGAAACTGCTTTAACTAAATTTTCCATCAAGTTTATGCAAAGACATTTTACTCTTTTTTGAAGATGATAAGTAATGTACAATTTTGGTATTTTTTAAAGATTTTTTTGTATTAATTAAATATACGGAATACGTACATTAAAGTATGAATTTCTCTCCCTCAGAGACACAAAGATGAATATTCTGAGACATAGAATTTTTGAACGGTAATCTGGAGACAAAAAAAGAGTAAGATACCCGACCTCTCAAAATCGGGTATCTGATTATTCACATCGAATTGAGGATGGTTATGGTAATATTTCTAAATATCAACAATCCTCCACGGAAGTATCAATACTGAGGAACAGAAGGATCTACTTCTTGACTCCAAGCATTAATTCCACCTTTGACATTTGTACCAGTCATTCCTGCTTCTTTGAGAATAGCCAAGGCTTTCGCCGAACGACCACCCATTTTACAATGAGCAATTAAGCGGTGTCCGTTGAGTAACTCCCGTACCTTAGCCACACCATCACCATTTTCAATTTCTGGTAAAGGAACTAACACAGAACCAGGAATTTTAGCAATTTCATACTCATTAGGATTACGCACATCTAGTAGTACAAAGTCCTTAGCACCACCATCTAATAACGCCTTTAATTCCTTAACCGTCATTTCTTGAATTTCCATTTGCTGCTTCGCTTCTTCAGCTTTGGCTTGGGGAATACCACAAAATTGTTCGTAATCTATCAGCTTGTTAATAACTGGACGGATAGGATTAGGACGCAATTTCAACTCCCGGAATTTCATATCCAAAGCGTTGTAAAGCACCAGTCTACCACTCAGGGTAGTACCATTACCCAAAATAATTTTCACTGTTTCCGTGGCTTGGATAATGCCAATCATTCCTGGTAAAATTCCCAGAACACCACCCTCAGCACAAGAAGGAACCATTCCTGGTGGTGGTGGTTCGGGGTATAAGTCACGATAGTTGGGACCACCTTCATAGTTAAAGACGGTTGCTTGTCCTTCAAAACGGAAAATAGAACCGTAAACGTTAGGTTTATCTAATAAAACACAAGCGTCGTTGACCAGATAGCGAGTCGGGAAATTATCAGTTCCATCTACAACGATATCGTAAGGACGAATAATATCGAGAGCATTTTCTGAACTGAGACGAGTTTCATATAAATCAACCTGACAATGGGGGTTAATTTCATGAATGCGGTTTTTTGCTGATTCGATTTTGGGTTTACCGACCCAAGAGGTCCCGTGAATAACTTGACGTTGGAGGTTAGAGGTATCAACCACATCAAAATCAACAATACCAATTCTACCAATACCCGCTGCTGCAAGATATAACAGTAGTGGTGAACCCAGTCCACCAGTACCGATACATAATACACTGGCAGCTTTGAGGCGTTTTTGCCCTTCCATGCCCACCTCTGGTAAAATTAAGTGGCGGGAATAGCGTTCGTAGTCGTCTTTTGTCAACTGGATTTCATCCAGATTGGGATTTAGCATAGCAGTTGTAGGAATCAGCGCGGAGTATTAATCTTAACTTAAAATTACTAAGTTGATCACTTTAATTGTCTGGGCTGGAAACTGGTGATTGTCATCAAAAATTCAGCTTTGCAGTTCACCAGCTTGGCCATTTTGTAGCGATAATATCACATCAGGGTATTCTGAGCAAGGATATTTTGATAATAAGGCAATTCGTTATTTTAATGTATAAAATCAGAATGATATTCAAGAGTATATTCACTTCTGTTTAAACATCGCCCCCAACTAGAAAATGAGGCAATCGCTAGTAGACTAGAAAATGTGCTTACCAGAAGGTTAGTTAACCTCCATCCAAGACTTTAAATACTGTGTAATTTCATCCACAAAATTCTGCGCTCTCTCAAATAGAGCCATTGCTGACCCCATATCTGCTTCTAACATTTCTCCATAATCACTTGCTTGTCGTTCATCAAATGCTCGATGAAAACTCCGTGATAAATCCTTAGAAAAAATTCCCGTCTTCACAAACTCACGATCAAAAAAACTAACTATTCCACTATGTTTAGAACTGCCTAAACCTTTAGTTGCTAAAAGACCCAGTGCCGCATAAAACATTGCATAATAATAGCGATTGATGGTACCACGAAAAGCTGATTGATTGAGTAAAATCTTTGCTTCTCTTAAAGTTTCTTCACTTTCAGATAAACGGTACTCAATTAATAACTTTAGTTGCTGATTTATCATATAGCAATACCCTCTTGTAACACCTTAGAAAGTAAGGGACTAGCTCCCATAGCTCCCCTTTCTACCTGTGCTTCTGTAACTACAAAGGTGGAAATAACTAGATCATATTTAAAACCTACTTCCCATGCCAAATCACTAATTTTTTCTCGACGTGATCTATCTAATTCAGTAATTTTAATAAACACATCTAAATCTGATTCTTCTGTAGCATCACCTCGCGCTCTTGAACCAAATACCCGTAAATCCAAAATGGGAATTATCGCTTCCAGTCGAGAGCGAAACTCTGAAACAATTTTCCGATCACTATCCTGTATCATTTCTATTCCTCTAGAGAAAAACCAACTTTATCTAACTATATTTTAATCTCCTCATCCAATAATTGCCAGTAATTCTCATTTTGAAAAAAATAAGAGAAAATTCTCTTATTTTAAGTAGGAAACCTGTATCAAATTATCATTTTGATAGATAATTATCATTCGACCCTGGAGATAGATTTGGCTAATAGTGTCTCAAAATAGGTGCATTACTGAAAATAATAAATATTGTGTTAGCTAAATCTTGCCATCTACTGTTAGAATGGAGTATAGGTGTGAATTTCTGTCATATTATCGCTAAAATGGACATAAACTCAGTAATTAGTGCGATCGTTAAAATTGCTCCTGCTACTGCTACCCTGGCTATTAAGCAAACACAACGGAGTGAAACTGTCATAAAAATTTTACAGGAATTAAAACTTGATCCGATACAACCACCAAAAGATTTTGATGGAGTTTATAAATATGCTTTAGTTCACTATGGCGTTAATAAACCTGAACCTGTTCTTAAACTTTTTAGAGAAAAAGAAATTCAAGGATTTTTTTGGGATAATTTTAATTCTGATCATCCCTCGACTTTACCTAAAAAAGTAGAAGATTTTCTAAATTGGAATACCTTAGGTGATAAAATACGAGAGTTGAAAGATATAGATATTGTAAAAGAATTTGCAGAATTCTCGGAAGTTTTTGTCAGAGTAGCTAGACGGACGATGAATCCTGGACAAGTTGTATTTCTTAAAAAATTAGAGCAATTAATAGAGTCATTAAAGGAGAAACCAAATATTATGGTATATCCATATCCACCAGAATTTCAATCACTAATCACCGAAAAAATCAAATCCTTCTGCGGTCGCAAATTTGTATTTGATGCCTTTGAAAACTTCATTAACACCAATGAAAAAGGCTATTTTACAGTTATTGGTGATGCGGGAATGGGCAAAAGTACCATCGCTGCAAAATACGTTTTTGAACATAAAACAATTTGTTATTTCAACAACTTACAAGAAAATCGTAATATTCCTGAATTATTTCTGGAAAGCATTCGTCAACAACTGATTAACCGCTATCAATTAACAAATGTTGATAAGGATGATTTATCAACATTACTGGTAAAAGCTACTGAAAAACTAACCACCAATGAAAAATTAATTATTATCGTTGATGCACTGGATGAAGTCAAGCAAGATCGAGGAGGAGAAAATATTTTATATTTACCAAAAACTCTACCAGATCATGTTTATTTCTTCTTGACTAGACGACGTTATGAACCAACTCAAGAACGACTCTATACTGAAAGATCGAAAAAAGAATATTTAGATTTAACTGATAGTAAATATGAGAAAGAAAATCAGCATGATATTCAAGAGTATATTCGCTTCTGTTTAAACAATGATCCAGAACATAAAGCCGGATTACAAACTTGGATAAGAAACAAACATATCACTCCCGACGCTTTTGTGCAGCAGTTAGCAGCCAAGAGCGAAAATAATTTTATGTACCTGCGCTATGTTTTACCAGCTATAGCAGCAGGGCGTTTTCATTTTCTAAATTCTAGCAGAAGAAAGAGCGAAACTTTTACTATTATTCGCTCTTT
>NZ_KE384694.1:0-17845 GCF_000426925.1 Dolichospermum circinale AWQC310F
GATAGGAATTTGTGAAGATGGTATTTTCGGTGATTTTATGGCGAGATAGTTCTTCCTTATCAGGATTGAGTATAGCAAATTCCCTGCCACGAGTCAATACTCTTAACTCATAAAACGCGAAAAAAATTGAAAATTATTTTTTGTCTTGTGGAATTTGGTTGCCTATTACCTAGTAGGATGATAGGAAAGTTCTGTGCTATCTGTGCGGTACTATTGAATTCCCACATAGGAAAATAAAATAAAGTGTCAATTCAAGAACATAAAATTACAGTAGATTCTTTAGAATGGTTTTATCGGGAAGCTGAACCGATGGGTAGAACGGACTTAATTCCCGTGTTATTGTTACATGGGTTAGTTTCTCAAAGTTATAGTTGGAGGAATATTATTCCCAGTTTAGCAGCACAAGGAACTAGAGCGATCGCTCCTGACTGGATTGGTTGCGGATTTTCAGGTAAACCAGAGAAGGAGGATTTTGCTTATACTCCAGATGAATTTATCAAAGCACTAGAAGGATTTGTTGAAGCTCTAAAATTAGAGAGATTTTCCTTAGTTGTCCAAGGATTTTTAGGTTCAGTTGGGTTACAATACGCCTTACGTCATGCTGAGAAGATTGCTAATATAGCGATTTTAAATACACCGATTTCTACGTCGGTGAAAATCCCTTGGAAAATCAAACAAATGGGTTTACCTTTAGCTGGGGATATAATCACCCAAGACCCCTTATTAGTGGATAGAACCTTAGAAAGTGGTAGTTGTTACCGCATTGAAGATCAAGATTTAGATGTTTATAGAAAACCATTTTTGAAAAGTTCTGCGTCTGGGAGAAGTCTCCTAGGGACAATTCGCAATTTACAATTAGAAAAAGGGATGATAGAAATAGAAAATGGGTTAAAAGAATGGCAAAAACCGATTTTAGTACAATGGGGGATGATAGATCCTTGGTTATCTGTAGATATGGCGGAAAACTTGGTTAAATCTGTAGCAAATGGTGAAATTATCAAACTTAATAATGTGGGACATTACCCCCAAGAACATTATCATGAGGTGATTTTAGAGGATTTATTGCCATTTGTCCGGTGTGGGGGGGCGAATTAGGGGATATTTAAAAAGTCACTCATTATTCCCTATTCCCTGTTGAGACCAAAGAATTGCTCTAAATTAGTGGAAAGTCTGCCACCATAGCAGTAAAAGTTGGTCATGGGTGTTACCCTAATGTTAGAGTTGCAAAGAGATTAATCGCCAACTTTTGGAGACACAAGGCAAACAGCGAGTATCAATGTTAAAGAAACTACAGAAAAGACAAATTTATCTGCTTGCTGGCGCTGGACTATGTGCCTTTTTAGCTGGGGCAATGGTGTCAGCCCCCCAAGCTGGCAAAACCCTAAGTCAATGGTTGAACTTGGGTCAGAGTAAGCCGGAAGGGTTATCTGAGGCTGATAAAGTCAAGTCAGTTGTATTTTCTCTGTTGTCTGAATCTGTACCAGAAAGATTAACAAAGCTCCGAGAAATTGCTGAAAAAGGTAGTTCACCAGATCGGGAACGGGCCCGTTATCTATTGGCCAGTGATTATGTAGAAACCTCCCAAGGAAAAAAAGCACTGAGTTTATTGGTAGGATTGGAAAAAGACTATCCTGTTTTAGCTCCTTATATTTTACTTAAACAAGCCCAAGCTCATGATATTTTAGGCGAAGATAGGAAAGCTTCAGATTTGCGCCAAAGGGTAGTAAAGGAATATAGTAAGGAAGCGGCGGTAGTCAAAGCCATATATGCGATCGCTCAACCAAAATTATATAATCAAGCGATCGCACAATTTCCCTCCCATCCTCTGACCTGGGAAATTATTCGCAAAAGCTTAAAAGATAACTCAAATCAGCCGAACTTACAATTAATCCTAGCTAAATACGCTGCTGACGAGCCGGGAATTGTGGGTGTATTAGATCAATTAGTGAAACAAACCCAACTCAAACCTGGAGACTGGGAACTAATTGGTTCAGTTTACTGGGATCATAATCAATTCACGAAAGCTAAAGATGCTTATATGCAAGCGCCGAAAACGGCCACCAGCCTCTACCGCATTGCTAGGGGATTACAACTAAATAAACAGCAAGATCAAGCCGTTACGGTTTATAAACAACTGCTGCAAAAATTTCCCACTGCGACAGAAACAGGTATAGCTTTATTAAGATTATCAAACATTAGCAAAGGTCAAGAATCTATTACCTATTTTGACGAAATTATTAGTAAATTTCCAGAAATAGCACCGCAAGCATTGGTAAAAAAAGCCACATTATTGACAACTTTAAAAGATCATGAATCGGCTGATAGCACATATAAATTATTAATAGGTAAATATAGTACGAGTGATGAAGCGGCAGAATTTCGCTGGAAAACAGCCCAAACCAAGGCAAAAAACAATGACTATTTAGGGGCATGGGAATGGGCGCAACCAATTACCATTAATAACAAGAGTAGTATTTTAGCACCCAGAGCCGGATTTTGGGTAGGTAAATGGGCGACGATATTAGGTAAGCAAGAGGAAGCTGTCACAGCTTATAAGTCTGTGATTAGTGAATTTCCTTACTCTTATTATGCCTGGCGTTCTGCGAGTATTTTGGGTTTAAATGTAGGTAATTTTGACAGCCTGCGCTTGATGAATCCGAAAATTATACTATCTCAACGTCCTGTACCACCTGCGGGTTCTGAAACCTTTAAAGAATTGTATTTATTAGGACAAGACCGTGATGCTTGGTTACAATGGGAAACGGAATTTCAGAGTAAAAATCAGCCTAGTGTCGCTGAAGAATTTACAGAAGGGTTGATGAAATTAACAAAGGGTGAGTACCTGACTGGGATTGAGAAAATTGCCAAATTAGAAGATCGGGAAAAACCCGCCGAAAAAGCCGAATATCAAGCTTTAAGTCAGAAAAGCATCTACTGGCAAGCCCGTTATCCCTGGCCCTATTTTCAGGAAATTGAAAAATGGTCTATTTCTCGTCAGCTTAATCCACTGTTAGTAACAGCTTTGATGCGGCAAGAGTCTCGGTTTCAGACAAAAATTAAATCTCCGGTGGGTGCAACAGGTTTAATGCAAGTTATGCCCAGTACAGCAGCGTGGATAGCCCCACAAATGAATGCAGATATCAAAAAAATCAATTTGGAAAATGCCAATGATAATATTATGTTGGGGACTTGGTACTTAGATTATACTCACCGACAGTATAACAATAATTCCATGTTAGCGATCGCTAGTTATAATGCAGGTCCGGGTAACGTGGCTAAATGGTTACAAACCATACCCAAAACAGATCCTGATGAATTTGTGGAAGAAATTCCCTTTGATGAAACCAAAAATTATGTCCGTCAAGTATTCGGTAATTACTGGAATTACCTGCGACTTTATAACCCAGAAGTATCCAACCTAGTCAGTAAATACTCCCAAGAACATCCAAAATTACCGACGAAATAAGTTATGTAATTTGGGTTGAGGAACAAAATCCGGCGTTACTGATTAAGAGTATGATTTTATTTCACGCAGAGGCGCAGAGTCTTTTGAGGGTAAGAGTTTCACTTTTTTGATTTTTCAATTTCATACCCCAATTCAGCAAGGCCCAAAATCCAATATCTTGGGGATTAAGTGAAATTGCAATCATACCACCTGCGATCGCCTCCCGCAATTTTCGTTTCAATCCCTAATAGGGATTTAAGTGAAATTGCAATAACCACAGATTTACAGAAATTTGTGTTGTGGTTCATAGTTTCAATCCCTAATAGGGAGTAAGTTAAATTGCAATTAGTCAACACTGGCAGCATCGTCAACAATGTTGATGTTTCAATCCCTAATAGGGAGTAAGTTAAATTGCAATGTTAGGAGGTCGCGGATTGGGTCCAAACCAATCAGCGTTTCAATCCCTAATAGGGAGTAAGTTAAATTGCAATGGAGATTTGTGCGGATGCGATCGCTCTCATTTCCTTGCTGTTTCAATCCCTAATAGGGAGTAAGTTAAATTGCAATTTGCTCCTCAGAAGAAATATCTTTTCCCGTATAAGTTTCAATCCCTAATAGGGAGTAAGTTAAATTGCAATAGCAAAGATTTATCTCGGGATTGACCGTTGGCGGTGCGTTTCAATCCCTAATAGGGAGTAAGTTAAATTGCAATGCGCGATGTGCATCTGCGCCATTTCTCTCATTAGTTTCAATCCCTAATAGGGAGTAAGTTAAATTGCAATAATCCCGATATAAATCTTTGCTCAATATTTCCTCCGTTTCAATCCCTAATAGGGAGTAAGTTAAATTGCAATCAAATGCCCTAAAAACTTGGGGAGTAGTAGGCGAAGTTTCAATCCCTAATAGGGAGTAAGTTAAATTGCAATCAATTCAATACTGGAGTGTCCCTGGACAATATGCTCGGGGTTTCAATCCCTAATAGGGAGTAAGTTAAATTGCAATAATTTATCAAGCTGGCGCGAATATGGTAAATTCTCTGTTTCAATCCCTAATAGGGAGTAAGTTAAATTGCAATGATTTTTTCAATCATTAATATTTTTCCGGATTAAAAGAGTTTCAATCCCTAATAGGGAGTAAGTTAAATTGCAATACGATAGCGATTAATAAAATTGCAGAAAAAATCGAAAAATTGTTTCAATCCCTAATAGGGAGTAAGTTAAATTGCAATTTCACGCAAATATCACGATGTAGATCCAAGTTTTTTGGTTTCAATCCCTAATAGGGAGTAAGTTAAATTGCAATGATCCTTTGCTTATGGCTTTATCTGGAAGGATATTATTGCAAGTTTCAATCCCTAATAGGGAGTAAGTTAAATTGCAATCTCTCAGAAACAAATGGGCGATCGCTATCAGTTGTTTCAATCCCTAATAGGGAGTAAGTTAAATTGCAATTTTTGTCAAATCTCAAGATAAGTTTGGGGGCATAATTGTTTCAATCCCTAATAGGGAGTAAGTTAAATTGCAATGCTTTCTGGACATAATTACCTTATTAGGTAGATTTCGTTTCAATCCCTAATAGGGAGTAAGTTAAATTGCAATCGGAAGCCAGCTAAGGTTTTGTCGGCATCGTTTGTTTCAATCCCTAATAGGGAGTAAGTTAAATTGCAATATCATTTAATGTTGTGTCTATCCCCAGTTCAGGGGGTTTCAATCCCTAATAGGGAGTAAGTTAAATTGCAATTGATCTTAGCTTTTTTCCCCGATGCAAGAATTTTGTTTCAATCCCTAATAGGGAGTAAGTTAAATTGCAATGCCCCGGTAGCAACGCTTTCAACCGCAGCTATCTTTGGTATGTTTCAATCCCTAATAGGGAGTAAGTTAAATTGCAATAGTTGAGTCTAATTTGATGCTTGCGTCAAAATGCGTTTCAATCCCTAATAGGGAGTAAGTTAAATTGCAATTGCCCATTTTCTGTCATCAGCCGAAAAGAAACTTGCCCGTTTCAATCCCTAATAGGGAGTAAGTTAAATTGCAATACCCGAAGACTTAGTGCCGTGCTGGGCTGCTCATGGGGTAGTTTCAATCCCTAATAGGGAGTAAGTTAAATTGCAATCAAAGGCGGCTAGAGAGTAGGATGGATCTCAGGGATCGTTTCAATCCCTAATAGGGAGTAAGTTAAATTGCAATTATCAATATCAAATTCCAATGCCATTATCAGGCGGTTTCAATCCCTAATAGGGAGTAAGTTAAATTGCAATCCTGTTACGGGTCTGTTACCCCCCCCCGTAACAGGCGTGTTTCAATCCCTAATAGGGAGTAAGTTAAATTGCAATTGTGGAATGCTGAAAGCCTATATATATGTAGTTTTCAAGGTTCAGTTGCGCGGATATTCTGATAATAATCCATTTCAAAAAAAGTGTCAAGGGGTAAAATAGCTGAAACTCCTGCTGTGTAAGGTGCGCGGATGGGTGAACTCCATAAAATCCATGAAAAGCTTGTGTAGAAATGATTTCAGGCATTTTTTCCTCATCTGAATTTTTTACACCCACCCATCCGCGCATTATTAAGCGAAGAAAATTGTCTGATCACGGGGTTGTTCACCACCAATTCTCTCTATTTTACCAAAACAGCAAGCACAAAGGAAGTAAAAGCGAATGCTGTCGGTTTCAGGTTTAATGAGTTTATTAAGACGCGATCTTAACTTAGCATATTGAGTATCAGTTAACTCACATTCAAAAATACTATACTGCACCCATTGACCATAGGACTTGAGAATGCTATGGATTTTAGTCCGCCGTTTATCCTCAGAAATATCGTAAGAAATAACAACATTCATAAATTGTGTGTTCCGTTATACCTTATTGATTAGAGAGGTTTTATTTCAGTATTAAAGGGGGATATTTATCAGTTGTTCCCATTAAATACTTAGCCAGTAATCTTGCTTGTAATTCAAAAGCTTCTCGATAAGTACATTTACGTCCCATTACTGGATGTTTAAACTCCGATAGTTTTTTCTTTTCGTACAAAGTCAAAAAAGTTTTGCGTCCTTCTGGAGTGAGAGAAACAGCGCCGCTTAATGGTTCAGTTACAAAATCTGCTGGGGTTAATAATTGCTTATTCAAAATAGATAAAACCACCGCATCTACCACTAAAGGGCGAAATTCTTCCATTAAATCCAAAGCTAAAGAAGGACGATTATAGCGATCAAAATGTAGGTATCCTAAATATGGATCAAAACCGACAATATTCACAGCACTTTGCAGATCATGACGCAATAAAGAATAACCAAAACTTAACAATGAATTTACTGGATCTGTAGGTGGACGACGGACACGCTTAGTAAAAGAAAATTGAGAATTACGAATCAGACGATCAAAACAACCAAAATAAACAGCACTACCAGAACCTTCCAAACCACGCAAAGAACTGATATTTTCAGTTGAATTAATTGCAGTAATTACCTGTTCAATGCGAAGAATATCTTTAGATAGATCAAGATCACTAAATTCACGCTGATACCGCATCAAAGTTTGACGATAATTTTTTAATTTTCCCCTCACAAAACCTTGAACAGCATGAATAGATTTAGGTGTTTCTCCTGCTGCTTGCCATTGTGCCTTGCGAATGAAAATATTACCAGTCATTTCTGGCTGTAACCGTCCTAAATAATGACCAATATTACTAATAAAAGATAGAGGAATATGGCGTTCCATTAACTCAAAAACAACCGCTGGGGAAATAGTTGCTCGTCCTAAAATAACTACACCTTCCAGATGAATAAAAGGAATATCTTGAAGAATTTTCTTTTCAAATTTCACATGAATTCGTTCATCAACCTTACCAATAAAAGCATCATCTTGTGTGATGTAAAGAGTACCCATGATTAAATCCTCAAAATAGTTGACAGTAGACAGGTGAGAGTAAAAGGAGTTTTAGAAAGGTGTTTGCATCAAGTATAAATTTCTCAATTTGCTTCTTGATAACGCCCGACTTTATCAGCAACTTGTGGCAAACATCGAGAATAAAGACTACAACCATCACAGCGTTTTGTTTTGATAGCTTTTGGCATAGCACCTGTAAACAGTAAGGTTTGGATAGCCTCAATAGTCGCAATGGTAATACTTCGTAATTCTGGGGTAATTTCTACTAATTTGCGTTGATGAGTTTGAGCGTAATAGATATAGCCAGTATTGATATTTTTGCCTGTCATTTCCTCCAAACACAAAGCCTGAGCGCAAACTTGCAATTCATCATTATCCCATTCTCCTTTACGTCCGCGTTTATATTCAATAGGGTAAAATTCGCCATTTTCAAATTCAATTAAATCAGATTTACCGATAAGTTGATATTGCTCCGATTTCAAATAAATGGCGCGTATCTGCCAAGTTTCCTCACGATTTTGTTCTCCAACTGTGTGAACTCGTTCATGTAAACTTGTACCTTCAATTGTGTATTGATTATCAATAAATTCCCCTGCACAGTGAATCAACCAGCAACGGTGAGGACAGTAGGAATATTGATTTAATGAGGCAATATTAACGTAATCATCAGAATTGATGTTTTCAAGTAGCATAAGATATAAAAATTGATTAATTTGTAGGTTGGGTTAAGCGATAGCGCAACCCAACAAAAGCGTTGATAATGAATATGATCATGTTGGGTTTCCTTGCGTCAACCCAACCTACAATTTTCTGTCACCTTCTCCTCACCATGCCCATTCCCATTGTTGTTTTACGTCCGATTCCCGCATATAAAGCAAAATCAGCCAAGGTGTTAATTTGTTTAATTGCTGTTGTTTCTACATTGCCAAGAATGCGATAACTAATTTCACCCAAACAACCAATAAATTTGTTTTCATAGTTGCTGATAACTTGAGTATTGATATTAAAAGCACTAGCATAAATTGATTCCAAGGAAATATCAGTTAATTCAATATCGCTATATTTATGCCACCGATTTAGTAGACTATTGAATACAGATTCCCTTGTTGGTAAAACATTATCAAATGCACCTTGACGAAAAGCTACAGGTGTAGAAAAGATGAAATTAAGATTGCGTTCTGTTTCGCTTGCTTGTTGATATAATTGGGAATAACTACAAGCATTAGCCCAAGGTTGTTTAAATTGGGGTGTACCTTGAATGCTAGTAATATATAGATTAGCTGAACCTAAGTGCCAAGGTTGTTTGGGGTTGATATTTAACCATAAAGGTGTAAGCTGATTAAACAAATTGTCATTTAAGAAAGAAATACGCCACCAACAAGAAGTACCAGCAGGAATAGGATTTTGATGGGCATATTGCAAAGTATAAGATTGGGTTTTATGTTTGTTTTGTACCTGCAATGGCGAGAGAGTAAAGGCTTTATCGGCGTTGGATTGGTGTAAGTAGTCTCCTAATTTTCTATCAACAGAACTGACTAGATTAAGAAATAAGGCGTGGTAATGTCTTCCGGTGAGGAAATTGGGGTAAATTGGAGATTGGGGGATGATGTTGAGGATGAGACTATGGGGCATATTATTGATGATTGAAAATTTTAAGTTAAGGGCGGGCAAGATGCCCACCCCACAGGATTTGTAAGTGTGAAAATGATGAGAATTTAAGCCTTAAATCTGTATTGCATTTCTTTAGGAATTTTTACATTTTTGACATCATCAAAATAGTAATATTCTCCTTGCATTTGCACATTTTGAATCAGACTTACTGGCGGCATATTTACCACGTCATAACTAATGACTTGATTAGTAAACATGACATCTAACGGGTTTAAAGGATGAGTACAAGTGAATAAATCAGTTTTTGTTTTTGGTTGTGGTAATTTTTTCACTGTAATTTCTGCTTTACTCATCCATTTACCTAAACGAATCCATTTAGGTAATTTGATTTCTTTTTGAGCAATTAGAAAAAACTCAAATTGACTTTCTGGGGCAATTTCCTTTGCTCGTCCAAAGCTGGGAATATTCTTTTGGGTTTTCTCCATTTCTACATGGTAGTTATTATTGGCATATTTCCATGTATTGAGAATAGATGAATGTCTCAGAGAACGAGCCGGAGTTATGTAGATTCCTTGTTCATTTAAAGGGATTAAATGTGCTTCATATTTTGGAACTTGTTCGGGGCAGAAATAGCAATAGGAATCTTCATCAGCAACAGTTGTTGAGTAGATTAGACTATCAACTAAACCGAGTGCATAACAGAGGGCATAATTATGAATTATTGGCTCTGTTTCGTAAAGTCTGCCGATTTCACGGGTGGCAAAATAGAGGCTGTCATGTAGTTCTAATTGACAACGGTAGATAAACACCATTTTTATTACTCCGTTGCTACAGATTTTTTACCGGCTTTTGATTTTGCGGCTTTTGCTTCTTCAGATTTACCTTTAATATGCTTTTTAGCATAAGCCTTAGCTTCATCGTCGGCTTTTTGCAAAATTGATTTAATTCCCGCTTCGTTATTAGTTAGGTTTTTGACTTCAGTTAATAACCGTGAAAAATCCTCACCAATAAAATTCGTATGCACAATAAATTCATCAGCAATTAAATTTTCAATTGCAATTTTAGCAGCAGCAATTACATCATCTTCATCTAAAGGATCTGGGGATTTGAGAGTATTATTTGCTTTCATTTGGTCATATATGGCTTGAGTCCACCGCAGGTTACTGGTAATTTCTCCATCAGCAAAAATCACACCGACTAATTCATTTCTAACGCGACCTGTACGGGTTGTTTGTGCGCCATAGTGACGAGTTCGGAGGATGTTATTAAAAACATACAGGAAACTAGCTTCTGTGGGGTCTTTTAATGTGACAATGCTGGGGAAAAATACCTGTGGTCTAATGTGGTCTTGTTGATTAATTCTGCTAGTAACTTCACCAGCTTTAGAACCACTTTCTCCTTTAGAAGCCATTGTCCCATTTTCAAAAGGAGCATTGAGAGTAAAGGTTTCATGAGATTCATCAAAAGCAGTAATTGAAAATGCGGTATCGACAACAACTTTGGATTTTTCTGAACCAGAATCACCAATAGCAAAACCGTAAATAATGCAATCAGGATTATCCATTGCAAAAGATACGTTATATTCACATTCTTCTGCTGTCATAAATTCGTATTTCCGCAATAATTCCCGACCTACTAATCTTTCTGGTGTAGACTGTTTACGCTTGAACATAGAAAGACGACTAATGGTGTTTTTGTCTTTGACTCCTGCTCTAACTCTTGCTTTATTTAGTTCGCTATCTGTTTGAAATAATGGATAAGATTCGGTAACGCGAATGGTGAGGAAGTGGACATATTTACCCATTGGTTTGTAGGGAATTTCTGTTTGAAATAATTTAGCGTCAACAGTTTTTAAGAGTGGCATAATTTTCTCCTGGAAATAAATGTTTAATGGCGATGAGAGTAAATTAAATGAGAGCTTGAACAAGAATCCGCATTAAGGGGTCTAAGTCATCAGGAACACGATAGCTATCAAGTCCTTGAATCAGATGTTTATTAATGCGATCTAGTTGGGCAAATTCCCATATTTTACCAGTAGTAACTGAACCGATAAGGTGGGTTTGTTGTTGATTTTCTTGCCATTGATCTAGGGCAATTAATTCTGCAAAAAGCTGTGTCATCCCATAATCTAAATCCTCTTTTTTAGCTTCGATTACTAAGAGGTTATTGCGATTTTTGATCAGATAATCAAAGTAACCTTGTAGTTGTTCGCTGACCTTAATTTGATATTCAATTCTCACCTGTGATTTAGTATAGTGAACTAAGTCTAAAATTATGGGAGAAATTAATACTTCTCTGCGACTTGTCTCATTGGCTAAATCAAAGTATGGAAGAATTTCATCAAGTCGTTCTTGCAATTCTTTTAATCGGTCTAGATTCTCTTGATATTGGGGTAAATTCAAACGTTTTCGAGTAAATGTATAGCCAAATTCTTGAGCAAAATCTTGAGGTGAAATGTGCATCTCAAAATATTTGCTAAAAGTATAAGACTGAGTAGGATCAAGAATAGTCATAATCTAGTTTTCCTCAGTTTCAATCTCGGTAATTTCATCAGGTTCATCTTGGGGACGTGCTTTACGTTCTTCATCATCTGCTAAACGATAAAGAAATTCACAGGTATCTCGAATGAGATTCAATTGACGACCTGCTAACCGGGCGCGATCGCTTGCAAATGATTTTTCAAATACCTCCTCTACAAAATACTCAGCAAATTCTAAAATTGCTTGTCTTTCTTCTTCTCTCTGATTACGCTTAAATACCCAACGTCCTTCAGCAGTAGAAGAATCTACCCGCTCCATAAGTTTAAAAATCTTTGCGGATACAGCAGCAATTAAAGTTTCCCCATCAAATACACTAGAATCTGCTTTAAGAATAGTATCCGCAGCGATATCAATGGGTTTTAAAACAGCATTAGCTTTAGGATTAAACCTTTTATTAGCTCGATAAAAACGGCGATATAATTCCGTTAATTTTTGCGGATGATTCAAAGTTGATTTTTCTTCCACAATTAATTTCTCCTCATTAGAATCAAATTTTGTATAGGGATCAAAACAGGGGTAAAAATGATAAGCATAAAGCTTGACCTTATTAATGCTTGGAGCATCAAGTTTTTGATTACGCACCCATTTATTGAGATAAGCAAAGACATGAAGCGGACTGGTTTCAAAATCCTTTGCTAATTCCGTAAATTTCCCCCAATTAGCATCATAGCCAGTTTTACCTTGCTTTGCATTGACATCTAAATGAATGGCATAAGCAGCAGTTAAAACATTTAAGGGTGCCGGATATTGAATACCGTACTCTTCCCAACCTTCAAGAATGTAATCAAGGCGAAATCTATCTCTTTTTACTAAAGTTCTAAAAGCATGAGGCGCACTATCAAGAAAAACGGTTTCTTCAAATTCTGCACCATCATTAAATGGGGGAATAGGAGACTCGGAAACCACAGTTTTCACATCTAAAATCATGGGAAAAGCGAAGGCTAACCAACTCGGCATTACCCAAGATTCTGTATCAGTGCTGTCTCTTCCTGGTGGTAAGGCCATGAAGTAAAATGTTAAAGGTTGATCTTCAGGATAGGAAAGTTTAAATGTGCGGTCTTTTTCACTATCTAAATTTTCATCAATTAAGAAACTATCCACACTTTGATAATTTTCTTTACCCAAATCAACCTGTAAATCTTTACTGATGAAGTGATTGCGAATGCTAGTATCAAAACGAGTTTGAGCAATATTCATGTAGGCTTTTTGTAAAAACTTATTAGTTTCTGGAGTGAAGTAATAAGTTGGATAAAAATAGAGATAGCGATATTTACCATCTTCAAATCTTTTACCCACAGCTTGAGTTTGATTCATTAATATTTGTCTGAGCATCATTTCCACACCTGCAATACTGGAAATGTTGCGTTTAGCGTTAGAACCTCCTAACATTTGTTTATTTGTATAAACTTGGGGTGTAAATAAAACTGCTGATTCCATTTGCTCAGTTACAGTGTATGCAGAATGAGAAATTGAGCAAATTAATTGTTTACCCCTGCCTGATTTTTTCGCAGCGTTATAATTATTCAACTCATTGATAAAATTATCAACTTCAGTTTTTACAGAAGTTTCTTGCTTGGTAGTAGGTAGCATCACAACTCTTGATACCCACAACCTTAAATCATCCCAACCATCAGGTAATTGATATTGTGCCAGAATTGGGGAAATTAAATCTGTCAAGTAATAAATTACCTGTTGACAATTTTCGCGGACATCTTCAATACCTGGATGTTTTTCCAGATATTTAGCCGCTAGATAATACCATTCATAAGGTACACCTCCTGTATTACCTTTGAGTTTTTGTTCTTTCAAACTTTCATTAATGCGTTGAATTTCTCTAACTTGTGAAAGATATTCAGTTAAATTCCAAAATTCAGCGACTTTGTGAGTTAAATCAAAATTTGGAAGTTCTGGAAGTTTTTTATCTTTCTTCCGTGCGGTTTCAATCCTCTCAACTGTTTCTTCCCAAATTTTACGAGTAATTAGATCTCCAAATTCGGCAATTTGATCAATGCGAATATCATCATCAAAATTAAAGTCATAATCAATGGATAAAACATTTTGTTTTTGAAACTTAACTAAATTTTCACTGCGACTTTTACCAACAGATGTTTTGCCAGTATTTAAAATGCGTAAAGTAGCATCTAACGCAACTTGCATTAAACCGGGAGAATCAAAAAATAGATTGTAATATTCAGCATATTTCATTCCTTTTCCATCTCTACCAAATCCCGTTTGTCTAAGTTTTAATTGACCAGAACAAAGGGATTTAATCTTATTAACTACCAGATTTGGTAAAATTTCTGGTGAAATAGGAGGAGCATCACGCAACGCTAGATAAATTACCCCTGTGGGTAGATATAACAAAGGTTGATAATATCTATTTTCGTCAGTATTTAAGTTAGTGTGAGCTTCAATTACAGCATTATTAACAACGTTGGTTAAAACACCTCTATTTTCGGCAATGTGATGATATGTGAATTTTAATTTACCATCACTCAGACTGTGAAGAATTCCATTTAATGTCTGATTTTCCGCATCTTGAGGATGCTTGATAATTGAAGAAAGTAAATCAGCTAAATAAGTTAAATCAGCAAGACAAGTCAAAATATAATCCTCAATTTTGGCTTGTAACCCATACTCAGAAAGATTGAGATTTGTATCATTTCTCCGCTGGGCATTATAGGCAATAAATAACAAATCATCTCGATATTCTAACCATGCTGATGGTTCATCAGGACTGACAAATTTATCAAGTCCTAATTCACAAACCATCACATCTATAATTTCCCGATGTTCATCTACAGATAATTTACGAATGTCTTGTTCTTTATCTTGATAAATTGCTTTATATTTATCTGGCATTTTCAGAAATAGCTGATAATCAAATTTTTCAAAATCATGGAGAATAAACCCAGCAATTAATAGTCGCCTTTCTTGTTCTTGAATAACTCTTTTTACAGTTGTATTAAGTTTCTTTAGACGACGTTCTATTAAATTAGCTGGTAGCAACCCATTCAATAGATGAGTATTTAAGGATTGATCACCTGCATTTCTACGATCAATTTTTTTCGGTTCTTTTAATTTTTGATTCTTTCCTAAATTATTTTGATGGTAATTTTCTATTTCTTCTTGTTTCTTGTTATCGAGATAATCAAAAAATTTACCACCTTTAGCTGTGACTCCAATTGCTAATTTTAAAAGATTAGGTAAAACGTACTCACTAAATTCTTGCATGATTAAATCATCATGATTTTCTGATTTAATTGCATTTTGCAATAATTTGAGTGTGAGTATTGCTCCTGTTTTTGTTTCAACTTTTAGATTAGATCTGTATTCAAAGTCAGAGTCATCACCTGTCATCCAATCATCATCTGATAATTCAGAGGTTGAATTATCTTTTATTTCCATTTCTAAAAGTGATAATTGTTGATAGTCATCTGATTTTTTACTTTTTTTAGCCATTGTTTTATTCCAAGGAAATTAAGTAAGAGTTAAGTTGTCTGACATAAAGTGGATATTGCTTTAAAGCAAAACGAATTGCCATAAAAACTTGATTTGGATCTATATCATCATATTCATGAACTAAACGATTTCTTAATCCTGATGATGGGGCTATTTGTTTCGCTAATTCTGGTGTAATAATTTGATATTTAGCTAGTTCAATAAAAGCCTCAAAGTTGGTGTAGGATTTTTCAGGGTTGAGTTTTGACAATATATGATCGTTAATGTCTATTGCTGCTTGGGTCATTAATTGTAGGAGTCTTTCTACAATAAGTTGTTGACGAAAATCAGCTAAAAATTCCTCAAGACTAATAGAACAAAATTCTTCTAAGGTGTTGTAATACTTAGTAATTAACCTTAGTCTAGCTAAAACTATTTCTGAATCTATATTATTCATGCTCCCCACTTCTTTAATTCTATTTCAATAATTCGGCGTTGTTCTTGGCGAAAATTTTGTAACTCTGATTCAGTTTTTAAGGAATTTGAGCGAAAATTATCAAATTCTCCAGGGCATTTTTCAAATAAAATAATTCCGTCACGAGCCACAAAATGAGCAATTAACCAAGAACATTGATTTAGTTCAACAATATCTATAATGTCTGGATTGATTTTTAAAACTTCACCAATTAAAATTGGCATTTCAAACAAAGCAGAAATATTATTTTCTATGTAATTATGGCGTTGTTTTTCATCACATAAAACAGCAAAATCCCAGTCACTTTTTAGATTTGTGTTACCAGTAGCTCTAGAGCCAAACAGAACTAACATTTCTAAGTAGGGTATTTTTTCAGGAAGTTGTAAAGATAGTTCTTGAAGTTCTGCAATTGTTGGAGTATTATTTTGCATTTTGTGATTCTCCTGTTTAATCAAACATACTCAATATTCATTCAAATCCTTCTAATAATTTAGCAACTTGTTCTGGATCTGGAAGTTGATTTTTTAGTTCTTGTGGTAATTTAGAAACTATTTGGTAAGTTGCTACACCAATTGGTTTATTAGATTCCTTTAGTGCATACTCAACTATAGTTCTCTGTTTAGATTTACAAAGAATAATCCCAATAGAAGGATTTTCTTCTGGTAATTTTACAGTTTCATCTAAAACAGCTAAATAAAACTGCATCTTTCCCACATATTCAGGTAAAAATTTACCAATTTTTAATTCTATTGCTACTAAACACTTTAAACGCCGATGATATAACAAAATATCTATGAAATATTCCTCATCATCAACTTCTAAGCGATATTGACTACCAATGAAGGCAAATATGCCACCCATTTCTTGTAAGAATGGTTGAATTTTTGCTAAAATTGACTCTTCTAGCTGTCGTTCGCTGTGTTCATCTGCTAATTCTAAAAAATCAAAGGTATATTCATCCTTAACTGCTAGTTTTAATTGGTTACGTATCTCTACTGAAATATTTTGATCAAAGTTGGTTTGATTGACTAGAGTTTTTTCATAAGTTTGATTTTCAATTTGGTGAATTAAAACATTTTTTGTCCATCCGAATTTTCGAGTCATTCTAATATAAAACTCTCGTTCTAAGTCATCTTTACACTTTTCTAAAATGACTATATTATGAGTCCATCCAATTTCTGCAACCATTGGTTGCAGTTTTTCATTTTGGCTATATGTGACGTAAAAATTTCGCATATTCCAGATATTGCGAGCAGAAAAACCACTAATACCAGGAAACTCTGTTTGTAAGTCTTTTGCTAATTTTTCTACTACTGATTTACCCCAAATAGCATCCTGTTGTTTGATGACAATCATCTGCCCAATATCCCAATACAAGTTAATCATTTCCCGATTAACTGCCTTTAATGCTTCATACTGGGCTGAACGAATCCTTTGTTGTACTTCCATAAGTAGATGTGTGTAATCGTCAGAAATGGAATTACTCATAATGAAAATATTTCAATCTCGCAAGTAAAAATCATTTTTTTCCTCTAGTTCCTGATTTCTGCCAATTAGATAATCAAATTGACCGAGTTTTCTAAAAAATAAGTCCATTGATTCCTCTATTTCTTCAATCCGACTGTCATGCGCTGAAAGTCGATTGTCTTGAATAAGATTGTGCTGCTGCTGTGCTTTAATGCGATCAATCAGATCATTGATTAAATAACGGAGTTCGTCTAAGGGGTCGGGGCTTTGGCTTTGCATCTAAGCTTTTCCTGGTTTAAAGGATTACTTAGAGCCTAGCATAGTCTTTTTATTTAGACAAGTGATTTTAGTCAAAAAAATATTTAATTACAATATATCAGTGAATATGATTCTGTAACCATATAAAAATCCTAAATAGATTTTTTATGCTATCCTTGGTTTGTAGGGTCTTAAAATCAATAATCCCTTTTTATAGGGATTGAAACACAGACTCATCATTCACTGATGCTGACTCTACCCTGCTCACAAAGCAGCGAACCCCTATTAGGGATATCAACACTGCGCTATCCATATCTCATCCCCTTTACTCTTAAACCAATGTGTCAGGGTGTCTAGCAATAGTGCAGACTGCCCAAAGGCGATACAGTATGGAGGTGTATTATCTAAAACACTAGACTGATCGCTAATAGGGTAAATCTGAAAGTGCATGGGTAATCTTCCTTGCTGACGTACTCTCTCTACAGGAAAAGGCAAAATATAACTGACTAATGCTTGTTTTTTCAATTGTTTGTTAATTTCACTAATCCAATAATTTGCAGGTTGCCAAACTTGAATATCTAACAATACTTGCACATCCCAATTATCAGCAAAAGGTTTTAAATTCCCAGGATAAGTAAATTTCCAATTTAGTCTTTCTTCACGATAGCGAATTAATTTCATAAACCCTAGACATTCTTTAAATCTACCATTAGGAATGGCTGTATCTG
>NZ_KE384694.1:17855-21257 GCF_000426925.1 Dolichospermum circinale AWQC310F
TTCTGAAATTTCTTGGCGACGACGTTCAAATTCTGTAGCTGTCATTGGTTCAATTTCCAAGTTGCTAAGAATTCCAGGTAAATCGTAGGTTTTGAATTTATCAGTTTCATTTGATTCTGTAGTATCATAAATTCCGCACAATAAAGGACTTTTACTGCGAAAACTCACAGCTTCTTCTAAAATAGGATTTCCTTTATCTGTTTTTGAAAGTTCATGCCATCTTTTTTCCCACTTTTTACTACAGACAAATGCTGCTTTTAGATTAGCTTTTCTTTTGTCTGTGCCAAAAACTATCTCACAATCTTTCTTGAGTGCTTCCTGACTACCTGCTGCATATTGTTGTTTAATATTGGGATGTCCTAACTGTCGCACCAGTCGCATAGATTGAAAAACTCCCCACTTAAAATAATAACCTGTAAAATCATTGATTTTGCGGTATTTATCTCTAATTTGTTCATGAAAAAATGGACGTTCATAAATTTCACCTAATTTCAAAGGTGGTGCTTCATCATTTTCATTTTTTTCAAAAAGCCTTTTCACTAAAAAATCTGGAACAAGTGCATAAGCAGTAAATTCATTAAAATTAATCTGCTTTCCATCCCTTTCATAACTATCATGTCTTCCCAGTCTACCTAAACGCTGGATAAAATTACCCGCATCTGCTGATTCAAAAAACAAAAAGTTGATTTTGAAATCTACACCAACATCAATAGTGCTAGTTCCTAAAACTAAATCAGCATCAAAAGATTTTTCTTTTGTTTTCTTACCAGATAACCCAGTATTTTCTTCAACTGTAAAATTATAGGTTTTTAGAAAAGTTGTGAAAAACTCTGTTAACCGTTTTACAGCAGCAATGGAATTAAGAATAATTGCACCTTTGCTACCTGGATGCTTTTGTAAATGATTTAATATCAATTCTGCATGATCTTTGAACCAAGTTTCAGAAGCTTTAGGTGTAGATTCTACACTAACAAACTGTAATGATATTTCCCCAACTACTTTTCGTAAATCTTGTTTTTTTAGCTGCTGAAATTCATCAATGCTATTGGGAAAGTAATATTTTTTCTCTTCTAGTGGGTTAATTTCATGACAGCGAAAATCAGCCGATTTAAGTCTCTCAATTAACTGGGAATTAGGTGTAGCAGAAAGAAATAAAAACTTTTTACGCCTATTGGTACGACGAATTAACAACATTGTGTTAATTACGCTGGCAATTTGTGGGGATTGAAATACATGAAATTCATCAAATATGATCACATTAAAACGTTTATCTATTCTATTCCAGAGTTTATCAGGGTTATCTTTGTAAAGTAAATATGCACCATAATGAAGATAGTGAAAAATATCAGGGTTAGTAAGTAAAATTTCAGATTGTGCAGCGCGAGTTTCTAAGGCTACTCCTTTTTTTAAGTTTTCTTCTTCAGCATAAATTTCTAATTCTTGTCCACTTAAACGATTAACACGGGGTTCATGTTCAGGCTGAAATATATCAATATATCCTTTGATTTGGTTTTCTTGATCTCTAGCAAGTTCATTTGTAGGATATAGCCCCAAAACAGGAGAATGTCTTTGTAAAATGTCTAAATATCCTGCTAAACTTTTACCATCTCCTGTCATCGCAGTATTCAAAACTACGTCAATATTTGGATCTCTTAATGCTTTTAATGTTTCTAATTGATGCCAAGATAAAGACCAACCATCTGGTAATTTTACCCCATCTGGTGTGGGGACTGTTTGCGAATAAACAGGTTTGAGTTGAATACTATAATTTTCTGACATACCCTTAATTAATAACTCTTGTGAATTGATGGTTGCTTGATATTCTGTGATCGTGAATGTCCGTAACTCATTGCTAAAATCTATAATAACAGCCATAATAAAAATTGACAAGTAAAAACAAGTATCGAGTACACGGACACTTTCCATGAGTCGAAAAGGTCAATCTATTACCCTGTCGGTATCAGAGCGTGATAAAACGCAACTAGAAGCGATCGCTCTTGAATTCGGGATGAAGTGGGGAGATGAACCCAATATCTCCAAACTGATCAAAGCGATCGCTCAACATGAATTAATTGTTGGTAAAAATAATGACTGGCAAGATTTACGTATCCGTGCCTTACATCGTTGTATAAGTGCATTAACAGACATCGGACAAAATGAACAGGCGGAAATTATAGCTAATTTACTACTAATACGCAGTGAAATATCCGTACCTTTACGGAAAGAAATAGAAGGTTTTTTAAATAACTGCCGTCCATCTTGGCGGTTAAAAATAGATCACTATATCTTACGTCAACAACCTTTTCAACTTGCTTATCAAGATGCGTCAGAACGAGTATTTAATTTTACTGTACGTTATGCCAAAATCAGACCCCATGAAAAACGCCAATACCTTGACTGTTGGTGTGAAGAGACAGAAGGAAATCTTGATATACCAGAATTAAAACATAACTGGTGTTTTCGTTTAGACGGAATTAATGAAGCATCAGTTACGGAAATTACCCAAAAATGGCTTAATGACTTGGATCAAATAGATGTGGAAATGCACTTATTAAATAAGTTAGCGTTTGCATATCAACCTAAACCAGAGGATAAAATAGTGGAATGGATACCAGATCAACCACAGGTCAAAAAAGTAATTAGAAGAATATCAAATACATTCTGGTTTATTCGGGAAATTATGCAATATTCCTCTGAATGTATTGTAGTTTCACCGGAGGATGTGCGATCGCGTATTAAAGAAAGTCTCATCAAGCTATGTCAAAATTATGAAGTAACTGCATCATTCACCAGTTAAGATCATTATAAGTAATAGCCGAGGATTTACAAATACCTTGCACCACGGCGAAAACCTATGTTAGATTAGCACATTGGATGGTTAAAGATACGCAATCCTATGATAAGTTTTCATGATGATTGATTGTTAACTCATTCATAGGAAGTGATAACAGAAACAATAAACTCAAAACCCCGGAAAAATTTATTTTTTGGTATTGACAAAGAAATTTGAATATGTTATCCTTATTTTGATAAGGAAGAACTATTCTACTGTTATTCAATGAATCAAACACAGAGTCCCCGACTTGTTCAAAAAATCGGGGATATTTGTATTGAGAGTTAGACTTTTAAGAGGTTGTCAGTTTGTCCGTCCTTCTTCAAAGCTAACCGGGCTAGTCCATAACAAAGTAGGGCATTGACAAGAAGGAAGATTCGTGATAGATGAATATTTGCTAAACCCCAAACAGTAGGACTATAAATAGCGGTAACTGTTAAACAAGCTGCTATACCTAAACTCGAACCAATAGCAAACCATTTCCCAATAGGATGTCCTAAAAATAAGGCTATCAGCACAAAGGGAATTAAGACACTGGCAAAAATAGGATTTAATGAGTCCGTTCCCTG
>NZ_KE384694.1:21267-38330 GCF_000426925.1 Dolichospermum circinale AWQC310F
AAAGTGTTTCCTAGTTCGGGAATGGAACTACCTAAAAGCCGGAAAGGCCATTGGGGAAGGTCAAAGATATAAATTCCTTTGAGGAAAAATAAGCCAGAACTACCAAAAATCAAACCACTGGATAAAGACCAACTCCAAGCGAAGGGAAAATAAACCCGTAAAAACCAAGCCAGGAGATAAGAACCTATCACCATGAGTATTTTAGGCAATAAAGCGATCGCACCGCCATCTATCCAAAAACCAGGATTTAGATAGCCGTTTTCTCGCAACCACCGGAAAAAGTCAGGAACGCTAATTATACCATCACTAGCTAATTTAACCGCTGCTTCGGCGTTAAGTTGTCCAGCCCCATAATAGTTTAAACCATCATCTTGAATAACTCTGGCTGACTGCTGGAGAACCTGTAAAATTTCATTGGGTTCTTTAATTCCCAAAGCTTTAATTAATGCAGCTACACCCGCAACGTGGGGAGAAGCCATACTTGTTCCTTGTAGTCCGAGAAATAGACCCTCACCCTCTTCGTTAATAGTTTCTTGGAGAATTGTCCCAGTTTCACTACCACCAGGGGCGGAAATGTCCACACCTGCACCATAATTAGAATAAGATGCTCTTTCACCGTCAGAACCAAAAGCCGCAACACCGATAACATGAGGATAACGGGCAGGATAACTAACGCCATTAGTGTTTTCATTCCCAGCAGCGGCTATAATAGTTACACCTTTATTATAAGCATAATTAATCGCCTCCGCCATAAGTTGGCTTTCTCCACCACCACCTAAGCTCATATTAATTACATCTGCACCATTATCAGCGGCAAATTTGATAGCTTCAGCAATATCAGCTACTGTTCCTGCACCGTCAGCATTTAATACTTTTAGGGGCATAAGATTGGCTTCGTAAGCTACTCCCGCTACACCATAACTGTTATTAGTAGACTGGGCAACTGTACCAGCGACATGAGTTCCATGTCCATTGTCGTCTTGGGCTGGTTCTGTATCATTGACAAAATCATAGCCTTTGACAAATTTGGTTTCATGTAAATCACGGACTTTGGTAATACCAGTATCAATGACAGCAACAGTGATACCACTACCTTTACTGCGTGTCCAAGCAGATTCTATACCGATTTTGTGTAAATTCCACTGTTTGCTATAATATTGGTCATTAGGACCAATTAAAGAGGAATTTGGTTCTTTGTCGTTTTCTGGTGGTAGAATTTCCCCTAAGCCGGTGGTTTTATCTGTAGGTACAGTTTTGTAAATGTAATTGGGTTCGATAAATTCCGTAACTTTGACCAATGGGGATTTTTTTAAATCTGTGATTCTTTGGCGATCGCCTTTGATAATATATACATGATCTGCTGCTGAATATTTATTATCCAATTGGGGTGTAACATGATATTGTTGAGCGATCGCTTGTAAATCCTTTTGAATGAGATTTTCTGCTATATCTTCCCGAAAATCCAGTAAAATTGTCTCAAATTCGCCTTTAACTGCGAGTCCCTGAAAATGTAGAAATCCAAACACCGCAGTAGTCAGTCCCACAAAGAACAAGCAGAATAATATAAGTTTTTTCATATCCGCTGATCACCGCTTCTTTTCAGTTTGTTCACTACGATAACTCATATTATGGTATTTTTGGGAAAATTTAGGCTATAGTTGCTGACAGGTAACGGGGTGAAATGTTTCTGGTTTTGGTGCATAGGGTGGTGAAAACTAATCGTTTGACATCAATTCCATGAATAATAGTCTAGACTAAATAATAAGAAAAATCACACAAATCACAGAAATCAAAGTATGGAACGTGGTCTTTTATGGTTGCCTTTGTTAGTAGCATTTTTCTGGTTAGCGTGGCAAGGTTCACAGGAATATCAGAAACTTGAAGCTTATCGGATTTGGGCTGAAGAATTTGAACGAGCTAAATATGATATTTATGCTGTATTAGCTCAAAAAGGTAATGATATTACTTGGGGAAAACCAACAACTAAAGGACCAATTGCATTGGAAACTTTTTCTTTATTAAATGTTAAGGAAATTCGCTTCTTAGTGAATGGTAATGTGGTAGATATAGAAAATCCTCCGCGAAAAGGTAGAAAAATTGAATTGCAGTTTTTATTAACTAGTGATAAGTCAATTTGTGTTCCTTTTACAGAAGTTCCTCTGGCCGCAAAATGGGGTAAATTTTTGCAAAGAACATTAGATACAGCAAGTTTAGCTTGAGTGAGGTAAACTTTATGCGGGCAAGATGCCCGCACCACAAGAGTTTTATTATTAATATCTGTACTTGATAATACTGTGAACTGCTGTATCTGTTGAAAATTAAATGTGGGTTTTGCCTGTGTAGACGCGATTTCTATTTAATTTCCGTATATATTGCTATTGGTTCTATTACCAGATCAATTTCTCCCGTCCAAGCTTTCCATACTTCTGTCATATCTATTAATCCTGAAATACCGGGAAAAGTAATTTTTTCTATTCCTCTTCTTGGTATAAATCCAACTATTGTCATTTCTACATCTCCTGGTAAAATATATGCTGATCTAAGTTGATCTCTTGTTATCCGAAGATGTTCTTGATTTATAGTTCCTATTAGATTTGAATTGCCTATATTAGTATTTACTGTAACAGAACCAATTGAAAATGCTTTGATTAGCTCTAATCCAGCTTTAAATTGATTTTCTTCATCTTTCTTTTGTTGAGAATTATGCTTAAAACCCTTATTAGTATTTTGGTTGGTATTTTGTTTAGAATTTGATAGAAAAGAATTTATTACACTATCTTTACTACATAATTCTATAATAGAATCCCAATCAATAAATCTACAAACTCCAGTTATTTTTATTAACGATGAATATTTTTCTAATTCTGTTATGTCCTTTATTTCTTTTAAAATTCCTTTATTTATTAATATTTCTTCAAATTTTAGATAGCCATAGTCATGTTCAACAATATCTTCAGTAGTAGAAGATAAATATTCATCAGATGCAGTATTAACGCCTTTTTTATATCCATCTTTAAGCGTTGTTTTATCTAGTGTTTTTCCACTAGCACCACCGGCATAATTTTTTGGACCAATACTTATTTCACCTTCTTTACCATCCTCTTGAATTTTTTCTGTATATTCTTCACCTGAGCTTTGTGTAGATTTAGTACCTTCATTCTCTGTTAATCTTCTCAGTTGCACTACACCCCCAAATAATTGAGAAGAATAAGAATGCAATTTTATTTTATCTAAATAAATAAAATGTTTTAAGCTTGAAATCTCATCTTCTTCTATTAAATTTTCTTTTAATTCGAGATCTTCTTGCATTAAAATCCTCCTGACATTTCTGTTGCTCTATTAATGATTCATTTTTCATGGCTTCAACGGCTTCATCAAAATCCAAATAATTTTCACCTTGTTTTTTCATCTCATTAACTATCGTTTGAGATGCCCTAGCTATATAATGAGATATTTCTTCTATATCAAGACTTCTATCAGGATTGGAATTGTTCATATTCCAGTGGTATTGACTGGACACCTCTAGTATACACCATAGGATTCCATTAAACAACAAAATCAAACAAATAATGCGCCATTTCCAACTTAGAACAAGTGGGAATTTCCACCTCTCTCCCTTCTTTATCTAAAAACACCGCTTGATTATGATCACTCCCAAAACCACTATCAACTTGATCAATAGGGTTCGCTACAATTGCATCTAATTTCTTTTTTTGCAATTTTTCCCGCGCTGGCTTGACAATATCCCCCGTTTGTGCTGCAAAACCAATTAAGTATTGATGGGGTTGTTTACGGTTGCCGATTTCCGCGACAATATCTGGTACTGGTATCAATGGTAAATTTTCTGGCAGCGATCGCTTCGGCAATTTTTCGGTACTATAATCTCTAGGTTTGACATCTGCAACGGCCGCTGACATAATAATTATATCTGCATTGAGTAACTGATTTAACATGACTTGCTGCATCTCTTCTGAGGTAATTACGGGAATTGCTTCTACCCCTAAAGGGACTTCCCAACTCGCTGGACAATGTACCAATATTACTTTTGCACCTCGGTGTAGTGCGGCTTGTGCCAATGCTAAACCCATTTTACCAGTTGAGGGATTGCCAATAAATCGCACGGGGTCTAAATATTCTCGCGTTCCCCCAGCACTGATTAAAACCTCTTTCCCCACTAAATCTCTCTTGCCTTGGGTGTATAATAAAGATTGAATATAAATAAATATGTCTGCGGCTTCTGCCATTCTACCAGCACCAATGCGATCGCAAGCCAACAACCCAGAACCAGTTTCCATACCATAAAATCTGCTATCTGTCAATAGCTGCCGCCAATTTCTTTGTACTGCCATCTGTTCCCACATATCTGTATTCATTGCTGGTGCTAACAATACGGGACAAGTAGAAGCGAGAATAGTATTTGTTAATAAATTATCCGCCATTCCATAAGCTAACTTAGCTAAAGTATTAGCAGTTAAAGGCGCAATCACAATTAAATCAGCCCATTGGCCTAATTCAATATGTAACGGACGTGAATAAATTGGTTGCCAAAAATTATCATCTGTATAAGCTTGATGGCGGGATAAAGTGGCTAAAGTTAAAGGAGTGATAAATTCTTGGGCAGATTTAGTGAGAATAATTCGCAATTCCACCCCAGATTTAAAGAGTGTAGAAACCAACTCACAAACTTTATAGGCGGCGATACCACCGCCTACAGCAATGAGGACTCGTTTGGATTTAGGACTTGAAAATAATGGCATTTTAGGATAGGATCTCAATTACTTGAGATTTTAAACCGTTCTACCAATCTAAAATCCAAAATCTAAAATCTAAAATCTAAAATTTTTAGCCTTCGTCGTAGGGTTCTAAATCTAAGAGGTGAATATAGGCTTCAACCAATTCTGGACGCTGGAAAGCAATTGCTCGCAGTAGATGCCAATCATTTAAACCCTCAAAAGCATTACTATAATTATCTAATTCCAGACGTGTAGCTAAATCTTGTACCTCTGTCGCTGTCATAGCAGAAATTTCTGTTTTGGAAATGCTTAGAGTTTTCATAATGCTTGCCCCTCCCTTTTGCAGCACTTACATTCAGCTTAGGGTGGAGTTGCTTCCACCTGATCTATCTTACTCATTAACGAGCATTAAATTTGTAAAAATTTTTCTGATTTTTCCAGAATTTGCAAAATTTTTGTAACTAGAGTTAACCAATTGTCTTGACAACAAAGGTTCTTAGTGCTTCTAACATTGGTAAATTAATTTCATGTCCCATTTCAAATTCATGGTACTCCACTGCTACCCCTAGAGATCTTGCCATGTCCCTGGACTTAATGGCCGCTTGTAGGGGAACTACTTCATCCTTTGTTCCGTGCATAATTAGCGTAGGTGGAAAATTGCCTGGATTAAGCGTTGCTACGCTAGGATGTGGATATCCACTCATCACAACTAAACCAGCCAATGGTAAGCTTAATCCTACATCTAAAGTCATTGCCCCACCTTGAGAAAATCCACTCAAAATTGTGCGTGATAAAGGTATGCCTGTATTAGTTTCTAAAGATTGCAACCAATCTATGAGTAGTTGTTTGCTTTCTGCTAATCCAGCATACATATTTTCTGTCCGCAAGTCATACCATGCCCTACCTGTGTCAGCATGAGGATAGGGATAGGGAGCATTTGGTAGTAAAAATTCGTAATCTGGTAAATTGATATAAGGAATCAAAGATGCCACATCTTGAGCATTTGCACCCCAACCATGTAAAGTAACGATTAAGGCTTTTGGTGTTTGTTTCCCTGGTGGAGAAACCCTAATAAAATCTAATACTGGAGTCATGGATAATTGAGTCAAGAATCAACGTCTATCCAGTATACCGCTGATCTAGGCCGCATTTCTGACCACTCTTTAGGTAAAATACTCTTCTGTTTGTAATTTAGTCCAAAGGAATCTGGGGAATTATGGCGCGTTTAGCCCTGCTGAGTGTATCTAATAAAACTGGTATTGGGGATTTAGCCCGGAGTTTGGTTGAAGAATTTGGCTTTGATATCATCAGTAGTGGGGGAACAGCCAAAACCCTCAAAGACGCAGGAATACCAGTTACTAAGGTTTCTGATTATACAGGTTCGCCAGAAATTTTAGGCGGTCGGGTGAAAACTCTTCATCCTCGCATTCATGGCGGTATTTTAGCACGGCGGGATATGGAAGAGCATATCATAGACCTGGAAAATAACCAAATTCGACCCATTGATTTGGTGGTGGTTAATCTTTATCCATTTACGGAAACCATTGCTAAACCGGGTGTTACCTTAGCTGACGCTGTGGAACAAATTGATATTGGGGGTCCGGCAATGTTAAGGGCTGCTGCTAAAAATTACGCCCATTTAACGGTATTATGTGATCCTGCCCAATATGGCGAGTATTTACAAGAATTACGCCAAAATGAAGTAGTTTCTTTAGATTTTCGCCAAAAATGCGCTTTAAAGGGATTTTTGCACACTGCTAGTTATGATCATGCCATAGCATCTTATTTAGCTGGTACGCAAACACAAGAATTTACTCTTTCTGGGACACAAATTCAATCTTTACGCTATGGGGAAAATCCCCACCAAGCAGCAGCCTGGTATAAAACCGGCAGTGAAGCCACAGGTTGGGCAGCGGCCACTAAACTGCAAGGGAAGGAACTCAGCTATAATAATTTGGTAGATTTGGAAGCCGCACGGCGCATAATTGCCGAATTTACCGACAGTCCCGCAGCGACAATTATTAAACATACTAACCCCTGTGGAACTGCGGAAGCAACCAACATTTTCGACGCTTATCAAAAGGCTTTTAACGCCGATTCTACCTCAGCTTTTGGGGGAATTGTGGCTTTAAATCGTCCTCTTGATGCGGCAACGGCAACGGAGTTAACAAAGACATTCTTAGAATGCGTAGTTGTTCCTGGTTGTGACGCAGCAGCCCAAGAGATTTTAACTAAAAAGGGCAATGTTCGCCTTTTGATTTTACCAGACTTGTTGACTGGACCGAAAGAAACTGTAAAAGCGATCGCCGGTGGGTTTTTAGTCCAGTCTGCTGATGATATCATTGCTGATCCTACTCAATGGCAAGTTGTCACTGAACGTCAACCTACTCCCCAGGAGTTGGGTGAATTATTATTTGCTTGGAAGGTGTGTAAGCACGTCAAGTCAAATGCTATTGTAATTACAAGCGATCGCACTACATTAGGTATTGGTGCTGGACAAATGAACCGCGTCGGTTCAACAAAAATCGCTATTGCCCAAGCCGGAGAAAAAGCCCAAGGTGCATTTTTAGCCAGTGACGGTTTCTTCCCCTTCGATGATACCATTCGCGCTGCCGCTGGTGCTGGCATTACTGCCATTGTCCAGCCGGGGGGAAGTCTTCGAGATAAAGATTCTATCAAGGCCGCTAATGAACTAGGCTTACTCATGGTTATGACTGGTGTCCGGCACTTTTTACATTAAGTAGGTTGGCGTGAAAAATTGTCGTTATGACAAGGGAACAGGGAACGGGGAACAGGTTTTGGGCAACTTTACTTTTCGTTACTTATGTCGGGTTTTTTCCGTTCACCTACTTATTCTTGCCTTTGAAAAACAATTTCCAAAATTGTTGTCTAAGGTACTTGCCATTTAACTGAAATAGTGATAAGTTATATTTGTGTGTGAGGAGAAAACTCAAAAAGCGTCTGGGGTGGAAACACGGCAACACTCCCGGACGTTTTTTGATTTCAATTTCATTTCATTTGCAAAATTTTCTTGTAGCAAATAATCACCTGCACATTTAAAAATAAATAGTCGGATAATTCCTAAACTTGCGCTTTTGCGTATTTATGCGAAACCCAATTCATACTGCCATGAGCCAACGCCGAAAAAACTAAAAAAATATATTTCTGCGTCAACAAAATGCTCGCTTTATCTGCAAAACCTATAATTCCAGAAATGTTGCCTTCATGATCTAACGTTTTGGCAATTTGGCAGACAATAATTTTAGTTTCGGGTTTTAATGGAATATCAACAGGGTGAGTGGGAAAGTTGAGCAGTTTTGATGTAGGGATTGATCCCAGCACTGAAAAACTCTAAACTCAATCACAATTGATAGATAAGCTGCTGTCAAACACTCTATAAACATTGCTAGATTAAAATCATAGCCATGAGTCATGTCTTAACAGCAACTAACCAAGAATTGCACAGAGAAGACAGAGAATATATAGCATTTCACCGATTGCTTAGTAAACAAACGGAGTTGTTCAGTCCGAGATTGAACTGTATGAGTACAAAATAACTTGAAAATGGTTGGATTGTGAAAAAAGTAACAAAAGTTAATAATCTAGTTCTTAATCACGAAGCATTTGGGAAATAATTGCATCTGCTTGTAATCTTTTGTAAGTCAAGTGAACTAAATTAGCTTCATCTAATTGACCACAAAGGTAGCAAGCTAAACTAAGAGCATCTAATAGCATCAAGGTGGTAATACCTTCTGCTGCTAAAGATGAGATATATTCGGAAACGCCTTTAGCACAGGTTGTTGCTGGCATTAGCACTAGTAGCAAACGTAAACAGTCTGTTGATGCCATCATGCCATCTAATTCATGGGTTTGAGTGGCTAACTGAACAATACCAAGAACGATTTGATTCGGGGAAATACCTTCTTTCATGAGTAAAGCAAAGAAGGAAGTTAAATGACATGGGGTGCTGTGATCAAGCTTGATATTCATAGTGTTTATTAAAATCAGTGTAACAATAATCAGAGATTTTTTGGCTAATCCGGAAAAATCTCTTAAAAGTTTTGGGTTTTTTTCCGTGAGATTTCAGAATCCTTTAACAGATGTCACCCCAAGTTGTCAACTCGAGTTTTTAGAGAACTCCATACAACAGTGCAGAATTTAACTCATATTTCCGTTCCTTTTTTATTATTCTTACATTTTGTAACACTAAGTAAGTCTGGTAATTTTTGGGCTGTACCAAATAAACTGTTTTTAATTAATTTAATTGAATTTATCAACCAAATTAGTAGTTTGTAGTTTATGTAACAGACAAAAGGCATTTTTGGCAATTAAAGTAAGATAGATGGTTTTGTGTGTAATTAATCAGACGCAGTAAGCAATAAATTGGAGAGTCTTTCCTCATGTTGACATCCAATGGTGATAAAGACGAATTACATCTAATATTTCTGGATGTAAACGTCTGAAACCGGGAAAAAATAATTGTCAGATTGACCGAATTTTGCATAAGCTATTATGTACCTATGACTTTATTTATATTTATCAAAAAAGATTAAAGCAAATTAAATATATATCTAAGAGGATGTTTTAAAACTATTGGGGGAATATAATTCGCTACTATACAACCAAAGTAGATACTGGCATTTCTGGTAGCAGAATAATAGATTACACTAGAAACTATATTTTTGGAAAAAAATCTGTATGGCCAGCTACCTAGAAACCCAGTCTCCAGAAGAGTTGCTTGAGCAAGTTATGCAAGAAACCACACCGCTAAATCATGTAGAAGTCATTGAAAATGTGATTAATACTCTAGCGGAAGATCAAAGTGCAATGGTGAGCCATTCGTCCGAGGGTGGGTATTTGTGGAAATTCCAGTATGGGAGTGTAGAAGTATTTGTACAGTTGACGGGAACTACTGATGAAGATACAATTACAGTTTGGTCTGCTGTGCTAACGCTACCAGTTCAAGATGAGGCCAGATTAACACGCTATTTATTAGAATTGAACTGTGTGAGTACCTTTGAAGCCCGTTTTGGGATTATTGACAATCAGGTAGTGGTGATTTCTACACGCACTTTAGCAGAGTTGTCTCCGGGGGAAGTTTCTCGGATCATTACTATCGTTGCAACTATCGCTGATGATAATGATGAATATCTGCAATCTGAGTTTTGTAAAGTGTAGGTATTGCACTATTGCGGTATAAATTATGTTTATTATGTTTCGCGCTAAGACGCAAAGGAGCAAAGCCGCAAAGGAATAGGTTGATTTTGTGGTTTAAATACATGAAAACTGCTGTAACTATTGCTGTCACTATTTTAGTATTTTAGCCTGGGGGTTGACTTTTAATGCCTGAGCAGTGGCGACTGATTCCGATTTTAGCAGCTTCTGGTTCTGTCCAGATGGCTATAGACCGTTGGTTATTAGTACAGCATGAGTTGGGAAAATGTCCACCGATTCTGCGCTTTTATACTTGGTCTCCCCCAGCAATTTCTCTGGGTTATCATCAACGTCAATATCCTGAATTTTGGCAAGATCTAATCTGGGAAGGCGAAAAATTGGATTTGGTACGTCGTCCTACTGGTGGGAGAGCGGTTTTACATCAAGGTGATTTAACTTACTCTGTTGTGACTTCTGGTCTCAGAGGAAATACTTTAGAAATATATGCAAAGATTTGTGAGTTTTTAATCCAAGGATGGCGATCGCTTGGTATAGAGTTGTACTATGGTCAGGCTGGACGGGGTTATATTCATAATCCTAATTGTTTTGGAACGGCCACTGGTGCAGATTTGGTTTTAGCAGATGGTTCTAAACTCATTGGTAGCGCCCAATTACGCAGAGGTGACGCAGTTCTTCAACATGGTTCTATACGATTAAATCCAGATGGGGATTTGTTTATAAAAGTATTTAATCAGGAGTTTTTTCATCCTTTTCAATTTCCTGAAAGTATTAATCAAGAAACAATTATTAAGGCTTTAATAGCCGCAGCTTGTGATTGTTTTGCTATGGAAATAGAGGTGATACCTTTGTCTGAAGATGAGTGGAATTTGATTTTAGCAGATTGTTGATTAGGGTCAGTTTTTGGACTACCCTAAGTTTTTTTCTCTCGCAGAGACGCGGAGGCGCAGAGAGAAGTCAGGTTTATTTTAGTTTTTGTCTTTGGTATGATGTCTATTTTTTAAATTGTCATGTTTTATTTGCAGTTCGTACCATTCATTTAAACAGTATTCTGACCAACAAAAACAATATTCATTCCAACAAAAATCACATAATTCTTTTTGTTTGATTTGATCTTTATTTACTGGTTTTTGGAGTAGATAATTGCGCGGACAATGGCTGTAATTATTCATGATTTTACCTGGTATATAGGCTAATATTTCTGGATGATCTAGTTATCTAAAAGATGATACATATAAATCTCGTCTTTTTGTGTAAATTATTGACGATATGTATAAGATTTTTATCAGAAATAAGGGAACTAAGGAAACATATCCACTTGGTGTTGCAAAAATTGTAGAAATATAGACGAATTATACTCATTGTGTTATTTTGGAGAAGGTTTATTGATTTTTTGTAATTCTGACTAGACTTGTTAGGTATCAAATACAATCTAAGTAACCGATGGAAACGAAACAGTTAAAGTTCCTATTAAAGCTGCTGGGATGTCCCAATTATCGTACTGGCTTGAGTTCTAGCATTTTTGATAGTTTTAAAAGTGAAAAAAACAAAATTTGTCGAGATTTGGGAGAATTGGAATATGTGGGCTATTCCCAGGAAGTTGCTACGGTGAAGATATTACCTGCTGGTCAAGCACTATTGAAACTTGACTCTACACAGTTACCTATTGATGATCAAGAACTCAAGGTACTGGAGAAGATAAATAAAAGTTCTGGAAAAATAGCCCCCAGTGAAATCAAAGTTTCAGGACTAAAATCAGATGAACGAGATGTAATATTAAAAACCTTGAGTGAACGAGGTTTGATTGCTGCTGAAATTAAGATGAAAATGCGTAACGCTGATGTTTGGTTAACAGAAAGAGGTATTGAGGTTTTGCGGGATGAATATAATCCCCAGAAAGGTACTAACCCTGTTATTAGTTTGGAATTGCTGGGTAATTACTTGCGCTTTTTGCGGAACAATTTGCGGGTTAAGTCAGAACAAGTTTCTACTTTAGTTTCTGATAATATGGCATCACATTCTGATATTACTGGCAATATCAGTGATGAAGAAATTTTAGAAACTATTAAGAAATTAGATCGGGAATTGGGGACAGAGAATTATTTACCAATTTTCCATTTACGGCAAAAGTTACAACCGCCTTTATTACGAGACGATTTAGATCAGGCGTTGTATAGATTACAAAAAAGTGACAAAATTGATTTTAGTACCCTACAAGAAGTCAGTGCTTATACACCAGAACAAATTGACGCGGGAATTCCTCAAAATATTGGTGGACAACTGTTCTTTCTCATAGTTAATTAACAGGTTTTCCAATATTTTTCATTTTTTCATTACTTCCTCCTCTCACAAATGTGTATCTATGACAGACATTAACGACATTATTAAACGCGAGGTCAACCCTTTTGACGTGATCAATTTAAAGCCTACTAATTTTTGGGCTGAAGAACAAGATTCAAAACTCATGGTTGAGTCAATTCATAAAAACGCAATCATAGAAATTGAAGGTTTACTAGATTTAGTGGGTCAAGATCATCGTAGCCGTACGGTTTTATTAGCTGGTGAGTCTGGTTCTGGCAAAAGTTATTTATTAGGTCGGCTTAAACGTACTCTTAACCCGAAAGCCTTTTTTGCTTATATTCTCTGCAACTGGGCTGATAGTAGTAATATCTGGCGGCATATTTTACGTCATACTGTTGATAGTTTAATTCAAGTTCCCGAAGGAGAAAAAGAATCACAGTTAATGTTGTGGCTGAAAAGTTTATCGGCTTTTACAAGCAGTGGTATAAAGCAACGAATATTTAATGATAATTTTTGGGAAGCATTACAAAGCAATCGGCAAAGATTCATTAAACACCTCAAAGATACTTATAAAAAAGCAGGTATTTATAATCCAGATATGTTTTTTGGAGTGCTACATGATCTCGCAAATCCAGAATTATATGACTTAGCTTGTGAATGGCTGCGTGGAGATGACTTAAATGAAGATTCCATGAAAGAAATCAAAGTCAAAACCTGCATTGATACAGAAGATGCTGCGAAAAATATTTTAGCAAATTTTGGCAGAATTTCCACACAAACCCAACCAATAGTTTTATGTTTCGACAATTTAGATACTATGCCCCAGTTACCAGAAGGTTTCCTGGACATACAACCTTTTTTCAATGTCAACACCACAATTCATGGGGATAATTTAAAAAATTTCTTAGTGATAATTAGCGTTATTACAGATACATTGAAACGGCATTTTGATCGAATTCTCCCAGCAGATAAAGCCGGAATACATAAAATAATTGATTTAAAACGTATTACTATAGAACAGGCGGAAGCACTTTGGGCTTATCAACTTCAGCCATTACATCAACTAGCAAATCCTAGACCTGAATCTCCTATTTTTCCTCTAAATCGGCAAATTTTAGAGAAAACCTCCCCTGGTGGTAAAACTATGCCTAGAAATACATTAGTTTTAGGTCGTGAAGAATATCAAAAATATAAAGGTTCATTATTAGATGAAAAACCAAAGACCGAACCAGTTACAATACAAATAAAGGTGACAATACCCGATGAAAAAACGGTTTCTAAACCTATATTTATTCTTCCCCCACCACCTCCAGATAATCAAGATACAACTCAAGCAGAATTTCAATTATTATGGCAGCAGGAATATACAAAAAGTCATGGGAAAATTACCAAGATTTCTTTGTTGTCATCACCTGATTTAATTCAGATGTTGCAACAGTCTATATCTAGTTTAAAAATGCAGGGAGTTAAGTCTAAACTTTTCAGCGGAAGGTATGCTAGTTATTCCTTGAGTTATCAACATCCTACCAAGCAGGAAAAATTGGGTATAGTTTGGACAGAAGACTCAAATATGAATAGCTTTTATCATGTAATGAACGCTTGTCAAACAGTCATTCAAAAAAATCTCTGTCAAACTATGTACTTAATTCGTGGTGGGGATTTAGGAAGACCAAATCTGGCGGGAAATCAACTCTATAGACAGATTTTCACCGATACTAATCATGTTCATATTAAACCAAGTTTACAGTCTATTCACTATTTGGCAACATATCAAAGTTTGGTAAATTCTGCCAAATCTCAAGAGTTAGTAATTGGTGGGAAAACGATTAATTTACAAAGATTAGAAACTTTAATTAATGAATCTGAGATATTGAATCAATGTACTTTATTACAGGATTTAGAAATTGTTGCTAAATCAAATCGAAAACCAGAAACAAATGGTAAGGAAGGAAAAGATTTAAGACCTGTTAAAAATTTCCTATTAAATCTCGTGAAAACTCAAGGTTATATGGGAGTGGCTACGTTGATTTCACAGGCTTCTAATCAATTTTTTGATGTAAAAGAAACTGAAATTCGCAGTCTGATTGAACAACTATATCAAGAAAAAAAAGTGAAAACAGTCAATCCAGAAGCTAAATTATCAGAACAATTAATTTGTTTAATTCCGTAAGTTCATTTATGACAATATGATCAGCCAATGCACTACCTGACCCAACCTACTGAAATTTACAATCAAATTTCCCAACTGTCCCTATCTAAAACCCTATGGATAGATACGGAAATTGCTGATTGGTATACTGATAAACCAAAATTAGCACTAATTCAGGTATTGGCTGATTATACAGATTTAACTGGTGAATCTGCTTACATTTTTGATGTTTTAGACAAACCTGATTTGGCTGTATATTTCATTAACCAAATTATGGTTAATTCCCAAATTGAGAAAGTTTTTCATAATGCTGGTTTTGATTTAAAATATTTAGGTAAGGAACTAGCCCAAAATGTGACTTGTACTTTAAAAATAGCTAAAAAAATTACCAAAGAAGTTTTACAAACTACCAACTTAAAACTAAAAACTCTAGCTGCTGAACTCTGTCAATTTTATCATGTAGACGCAGAAGGAGGAAGCAGTGATTGGGGAAAACGTCCCCTGACTCAAAAACAGTTAAACTATGCAGCTATGGATACAGTTTATTTAGCTGCTGTTCATCGTCGCTTACTTGAAATATCCAATCCTGATGTTATCAGTCGTGTATTTAATATGGTGAATCACAAATCTGAAAATTCCTCTTTAACTCCCACTAAAGTTAGATTAGCTTTTGAATGTCCCCGACTATTTTATCTAAATCACCATTTTCATGGTAAAGCAATATTCTCTCCTAAAGATACTCTTGGGGGTGTTGGTAATGTTTTTCATAAATTAGCAGATGATTTTATTAATTTACTGCTGATTGAACCCAGATTTAAAAGTTTATTTAATCCATCTGCAACGCAATTAAATGTAGATGTAATTACATTGGAAATTCAACAATTATTCTATCAAATTAAGTTCTTTCCCTATTTACAAGATGTAATTGCAAAAGACGCGAGTAAAGCACCTGTATTACTACAAGTTTGGCAAGGTTTACAAGGATTAATTAAGAGGTTTACTGAATTGTTAGTAATCAATGGTCGTTATTGTAGTGCAGAAACAGTTATTCAGAATACTTTTATTTCTGAAGAACACAATTTAGAATATTACTTTGATTTACCTAATGGCACAAAACAATTAATTAGAGGTGAATTTGATTGTTTGGTTTTTAATTTTGAACTCAAACGCCTTTGTATGGTGGAGTTTAAAACCTATCAACCTGTAGATTCAGCAGCACAATTAGCGCAAGTCTCTCTCTATAGTTATATGTTATCGAACTACAAAAAAGCACCTATTGATTCTGCTGTTTATTGTGTTTTACCAGAATTTAAAGAGTACAAATATTCGTGGGAACAGTTAGAAAATACGGTTCATCAATTAATTCCTTATAAATTATTACAAATGCAAAACTGGTTAAGCTGGGAATCTCCCAATCCTAACCCACCACCGGCGACAACTGAACCTTATTTATGTGAAATTTGTCCCCAACAACAAAAATGTCAAACTTTTTTTGATGTTGAAGAAAATCCAACACGAAACCTAACCCTCCAGAATTCAAAGCCTCTCTCCTGTAAGGAGAGAGGTTTTTCAGATACTGTGAAAAGTCAGGAAGATACATCTATTAATGCTGATAAAATTGGCGCATCTTTAGTGACAATTCTAGAATCTTTTAAGGTTAATGTAGATTATTATGGTGCTGATGTAAGTCCGGTATTTATTCGGGTGAAAATTAAACCACATTTAGGTGTGAAAGTTCCTTCAATTTTGAAATTATCCGCTGATTTACAAGTACAATTGGGGTTAGAATATCCTCCTTTAATTGCACCTCAAGCTGGTTATGTTAGTGTTGATTTACCGCGTCAAGATAGACAAATTGCTAAATTTGAAGATTTTATTCAAAAGCAATTTTTACCACCAACAGTGCCCGTAAAAATTGCTATTGGAGTAGGTATTGAAGGGAAGTTGTTAGAGGCTGATTTATCAGATCCAAATACTTGTCATTTTTTGGTGGGAGGAACAACAGGAAGCGGAAAAAGTGAATTTTTGCGATCGCTTCTTCTCAGTTTAATCTATCGTCATTCTCCCCAACATTTAAAAATTGCTTTAGTTGATCCTAAGCGGGTAACATTTCCCGAATTTGAACAAATGTCATGGTTATATGCACCAGTTGTCAAAGATAGCGATCGCGCTGTAGAATTAATGCAAGAACTAGTTGCAGAGATGGAATCTCGTTATCAAAAATTTGAAAAAGCTAAATGTGCAGATTTAACAGTTTATAATCAACATTCCTCCCCAATTTTACCGCGCATTGTTTGTATTTTTGATGAATATGCCGATTTTATGGCAGAAAAAGAAGTCCGCACCATATTAGAACAAAGTATCAAACGTTTAGGCGCGATGGCAAGAGCCGCAGGTATTCATCTAATTATTTCTACGCAACGTCCAGAAGCGAGTATTGTCACTCCAATTATCCGTTCTAACCTACCTGGAAGGGTTGCTTTACGTACATCCAGCCAAGCAGATTCATGTATTATTCTGGGTGGAAAAAAAACAACAGCAGCTTATTTATTAGGCAAAGGTGATTTAGTTTACGGTTCGCACTTACAACGTCTTCAGAGTTTATTAGCACAAAGTATTCAGCTACCATTAGTTTAGCCAAATACAGGGGTTTCCGCTCTTATGAGGTACATCTTAAGCCCCCTCCTCGCACCCCCCTCAATCCCCCC
>NZ_KE384694.1:38406-43514 GCF_000426925.1 Dolichospermum circinale AWQC310F
ATTGTACCTCATAACATCGGGAAGTGCTGTAAATAACCTAGTAGAGACGTTCCATGGAACGTTTCTACTATTTTTGTCGGAGATGTCTATTAGAAATCATTTGATACTTTTCCACATCCCTCTAAAAGAGTAACATCACCAAAGTTAAAATCTATTAGATAATATGAACGCTATCTAAATGGGAAAGCGTCAGTAGAGGAAGTAAAATGGGACATATAATCGCAACAGCAAACATGAAAGGTGGAGTTGGTAAAACCACTATTACAGTCAATATAGCTACTTGTTTAGCGAAAAATTACGGAAAAAAAGTCCTGGTTTTAGATTTAGATAGTCAAATTAGTGCCACACTGAGTTTAATGTCACCAGTAGAATTTGCCAAACGTCGTAAACAAAGAAAGACATTGAGATATTTGCTAGATCAAATTATCAACCCCGAACCAGAGGCAAAATTTACCATTCATGACATTATTCAACCGCAAGTTTGTAATCTTCCTGGATTAAATTTATTACCGGGAGATATAGATTTATATGATGAATTTGTGGTTTCAGAAATGCTGCATAATCAATCAGTAGCATTAGGTGAACAGGACTTTGAAACTATCTGGAATCGCTTTGAAAGAGTCTTAATTAGAGATATCTTAAAACCTGTGCGTGATGAATATGATTTTATTCTTTTAGATTGCGCTCCCGGTTATAATCTCATGACTCGTAGTGCTTTAGCTAGTAGTGATTTCTATATTCTCCCAGCTAGACCAGAACCCTTATCTGTAGTAGGAATCCAACTTTTAGAAAGACGGATTTCCCAATTAAAAGATAGTCACAAACAAGAAGCAAAAATAGATATTAAAATCTTGGGAATAGTCTTTAGTATGTCCAGTGCAAATATCCTGAATAGTAAATATTATAAACAGGTAATGCACCGAGTCATTGAAGATTTTGGAGTAGATAAAATCTGTAAAGCGCAAATACCAGTTGATGTGAATGTTGCCAAAGCTGTTGATAGTTTCATGCCAGTTTCTTTACTAAGTCCTAATACAGCCGGTTCTAAAGCATTTATGCAATTAACTCAGGAATTATTGCAGAAGTTGTAAGTAGGTTTCTACAAGGATTTAGGGTTTTAGGAATTTGGGATTTATTTTTGCAAATTCGGGAATATAGTTATAGTTAGTTGCTACCCATCTTTGAGGAATTTATACTGGAAATACAATTCCTTAATCATGTTTAAAAGTGCTGGTGGTAATATTTCTGAATTTTCTGGACTAAATATAGGGTTGATAGCTTGATACAAAATTGATTACTGAGGTTATTACTGAATAAAAAGCAAATATGTATGATTTTAGACCTTGAGTATTAATGTATACGCGCTTATTACCCTTTTTTCATTGTCTCATTAATTATTAATCTGAGGATAAGAATAAATACTTACTGGAGAAAAAACACTTTTATTACTCAATATGTTGAGTATTTAAATACACTAATTAATTAAATTATTGTCAGTATTGACCCATCAATTATGCAGGTAACAAATTAAGTATTTAGTGAAATATCCCAAGTAGTTTTTCAAATTTAGCCCTTATGTAGACTATATTTTCCGAGATTTAAACTTCTGTTAATAGAACTATTTGCCAGTAAAATTGCATCTAAACATAAATGATGCTAATTGTTCTTTAAATACATAATATTTGATAAATACTGAGGATAAATATTAAGTAGTAACTCTGGGATCAAGTTATTGGTCAATAATAAGTTGGTCTGAGAAAATATAGATATCTCCAAAAAACGTTACATAGCTAAAATCCTCAATTGAAAACAGTTTGACAGCCCAAATCTGAGTTGAAATTTTGCCAGTCTGTTGAAATTTACGCTAAAACCCTGATCCCCAACCTTAAACATTCATGTTAGTCTATTGCAGTTACAAAATCCAAAGTGGAAGCGGAACAGGTTCGAGTTTACAGGTACTGTCACCATCACAAGTGAAAAACCCAACTAAAAAAAACTTAAGTTCTCAAGTCGCTTTAAAAATCGGACGCATGAATCAAAGACATTTGTGGAATACTGTCGTAGCCCAAACAATATTGACCCTAACCGTTTTGGGTCTACCCTTAGCAGCTAGAACTCAAGCCAGCGAGGGAAGTTCTCCAACTCTGGCCAAATCATCTGCCAATGATGCGGTTAAAGTTGGAGAATACCAATTACCGACAGAACAACCCCTGGTTGAGCCTGTGATTGCCAGAATTAAGCCTCACAGTATTCAGGGTTTACAAGCAGCAACTCTTTATGTTCGGGATACTCCCGTTCTCACCTTTCTCGGTTCTACCCGAGTTACTAACAAGAAAATCAAAATTGGAGTCATTGGCAATAATCAGAGTTTAAATTCTGATTCTGAAGTTGCTACTGACTCAGGTAAATTTGCCCGTTTTAGCAATACTGGCAATACAATCAATATCAACAAACAATTTAGCTCCATTGACAATGACCCGGTTGAGAAAGCTAGTGTCATAGCAGCTAGAATTAATGAACTAGTTGAAAACAATGTAGACGCAAGCAAGATTACCGTCAGTTGGAAAATAGCGGATAATCCCGCAAGTAATAACAAAGCTTACAAGAATGGCCGCTCTGTTCGTAGACCGTCTGGGGATTCCTATGGATCGCTCCGTGATCGCTACACCATCACAATTGACGGTCAAGAACTGGTAGAAGTCAATAAAACCACACGACTATCAGCCAATATTAATGGCAACAGAAAAAGCCCAGCCACTAATCTGGCTCAAGATGCTTTAGAGGCAACTAATAGACTGCGGAGACTGATGGGCAACGCAGATCCCATCAAGGAAATCGCCAATCTACCCGCTGGTAAATCAGTTTCTACATTAAAGTTACCACAAAAAATTGCTTTTGGCGGGGTAAATATTAATTTTCGCGGCATAGCTTCTTGGTATGGTTATGACGGCTCTGGCAATAAAACAGCCAGTGGGGAAAGATATAATCCCGAAGGTTTAACTGCTGCTCATCGGAGTTTACCCCTGGGGACAAAAATCCGCGTTACTAATACCAGAAATGGGCGTTCTGTCGTCGTCCGCATCAATGACAGAGGTCCTTACATCCGTGGTCGAATTATCGATCTTTCTGCCGGCGCTGCCCGTATATTAGGTATGATTGGTAGTGGTATTGCTCCAGTCAGGCTGGAAATTTTGGGAAGATAATCCCCTTGCTCGTTCCTTATCTCTTTTCGCTCTTCACTATTAAATTCCCCTGGTTCATCTATCTTACTCATCCCCCAATTATCAATTGTGCCACGCCGCGCTATCAGATATACACTAACGGGGGAAAGGATCGAAAGGAACTGGGGGTTTTTTGTGCAGTTGCTGACAACAGTTACAGCTTTACGGTGTTATTTGAATGGCCATCGGAGGTATTGCCATTTTGGGACGACCCAGGATGGGGCAGTTGATGATCAAGCTGTTTGGTATCCCACTGCGGTGGGTTTAGTGCCAACTATGGGTAGTTTACATCAAGGGCATCTGAGCTTGATTCACCGAGCTAGAAGGGAAAATTTGACGGTAATTGTCAGTATTTTTGTTAATCCGTTGCAATTTGGACCAAATGAGGACTATCAACGCTATCCCCGGACTTTAGCACAGGATCGAGAATTTTGTGAACAAGCTGGCGTAGATGCGATTTTTGCCCCAACTCCTGAAGAAATTGGTGTCCCTGCTGAAAATATCACAGCAACTCAGGTGACACAAGTTATCCCCCCATCTGCTATGATGTCTAGTTTGTGTGGTAATTTTCGGCCGGGTCATTTTGCGGGTGTAGCCACAATTGTGACTAAACTCTTCAACTTGGTACAACCTGACCGAGCTTACTTTGGACAAAAGGATGGTCAACAACTGGCAATTATTAAGCGGTTAGTAGCTGATTTGAATTTGCCCGTTGAGATTGTTACTTGTCCCACGATGCGGGAATTGTCCGGCTTGGCTTTAAGTTCTCGGAATCAATATTTGACTACCACGGAACAAGAGCAAGCAACAGTGTTATTTAAAGCTTTAGAAGAAGCTAAAGCGGCGTTTCAAGCTGGCGTTCGTCACAGTAGTGAGTTAATAGCATTGGTACGGCAAGAAATTGCCAAGGTGAGGACTATCAGCTTGGAATATATTGAATTAGTTGAACCAAATACGTTGATGTTTTTAGAAAAAGTTGAGAATGAAGGAATGTTGGCGATCGCGGCTCGCCTTGGTTCTACCAGGTTAATTGACAACACGATTCTACGGGATGTCAAGGACCAAATCCGCCAACCGATTATCGCTATTGATGGTCCTGCGGGCGCTGGTAAATCTACAGTCGCTCGTCAGGTAGCACAGGAATTGGGATTAGTATATTTAGATACGGGTGCTATGTACAGAGCCATCACTTGGCTAGTGCTGGAACAAGCTATTGATATTGATGATGATTGTGCTGTGGCTGAATTGGCGATGCGGTGTAAAATTGAACTTAGTCCTGGTCAAAGTCTGCAATTTCCCGTAAAAGTCCAGATTAACGATATAGATGTAACTGAAAAAATTCGCACAACTGAGGTGACATCAAAAGTATCAGCGATCGCCGCCCAAAGCGCTGTTAGACAAGCATTAGTCCAACAACAACAGAGTTGGGGACAACGGGGGGGTTTAGTAGCGGAAGGTAGAGACATTGGTACTCATGTGTTTCCAGATGCAGAAGTTAAAATCTTTTTAACTGCTTCCGTGGGTGAACGGGCCCGTCGTCGTTATCAGGACTTTGAAAAACAAAATCAACCCCAAGTTAGTTTAGAACAGCTAGAACGGGACATTGCGGAAAGGGACTTAAAAGACAGCACTCGTAAGGTTTCCCCCTTACAAAAAGCACCTGATGCTATTGAAGTCCAAACCGATGGTTTAACTGCTTCTGAAGTGGCTGCACAAATTATTAGCCATTACAATCAGCGGCTCTCCCATTGATAATGACCGAAAAAAATCGGATACAAGCCCCGTCCTTCTAGGACGGCTTTGTCGTCGGGTAATGAGATACAGCAAGTTCAGATTGAGTGAGGTACATTTTATGCGGGCAAGATGCCCGCACCACAAGAGTTTTAT
>NZ_KE384695.1:0-11635 GCF_000426925.1 Dolichospermum circinale AWQC310F
ATCATTGCTAATTGAGAAAAGTCTGATATAATTAGTTTTCAGGATGATTATTTATATCGAACTCAGGTTCCTTGTGGTTAATTAGGACTATAATTATTTATTATAGTTTACAATAGCAGCTTGAATTTTAGGAAATTAAACATGGCTTTTACATATTACTACACTGTAAGATTTCAAGATACTGATGCGGCTGGAGTAGTTTATTTCGCTAATGTTTTGAGAATTTGTCATGAAGCTTATGAGGCTTCATTAGCAGCTTCTAGTGTTAATATTAAATCATTTTTTACTAATCCATCTTTAGCTTTTCCTATTGTTCATGCTAATGTAGATTTTTTACGTCCTATGTCTTGTGGTGACAATTTAGTGATTAGTTTGTTACCAGAAAAAATAGGTTTAGATAAGTTTGAAATTACTTACGAAATTACAGTAGATGAGGTAATGGTTGCTAAGGCAATTACTAGGCACGTTTGTATTAATGTTAGTAGTAGAATTAAACAGGAATTACCACATTATATGAATAATTGGTTAGAAATGAACCGTTCAGGTGCAGAGGGCGCACAGAGACGAAGATCCAGGTCGGAATTTATGTGATTTTAGTAGATAGATACTCCACTTATTCTCATAAGTGGAGTATCTCAAGTATTACAGCAAGTTCAGCTTGAGTGAGGTACACCTTGTGCGGGCAAGATGCCCGCACCACAAGAGTTTTATTATTAATATTTGTACTTCATAAGATCGGGAACTGCTGTATGTTTTTAGAAACCATATTCCATGCTTCAAAATTTTGGTAATTAAGACCTGATATAAAATCTGATAATTGGAGGTTAAAAGCAAGAATTTGTATTAGAAACTACTAAATATAAAAATCTTTAAAGATATTAGAGATTGATAGATTGATAAATGCTTAATCTTCTCATAATTAACTCAATCTTTTGTCCGGTAGTGGCTAAATAAACATTGAAAACTTAAATAGAGTTGAAAGTTTTAAGCAAGTGAAAATAGTCATGAATAATACAAAAGAACGCAAATCTGCTCAAAAGAAGCAGTCCTTTTCTCCTGTTGATATTGGAACTCCTCAAGTACCACTCCGTAAAACAAAAAGAAAAAATCAGCAGTCTGAATCACTCAGTGACTGGGAACACGCAAGTTAATTGATCAGGTGATTTTATTAGCTTTTAAACTGTCTAAACTAGAATTTGGGCAGATTTTTTTGGTGATGATCATGATTTAAGATAGTAATGCCATAAGGTAGGGTAAGCCTGGGTAAAGAAAAGTATATTTTTCATGATTTACAGTCACACATACGAAAATCATATCCAATCACATCACACAAGTTGATCACAGAAATTAAAGAAATCAGACAAATCATAGTTCAGATTATGTTACCATTTGTCAATTGGTAGAAGATCAGGGTTATAAAAATGCAAAATGGCGACCAAAATCTGATTATTTTGATGATTTATATACTTACCGTCTATTGGACATTTAATCGCATGATTGAATCTATAGACGATATAGTCAAAGTTGATTTCCAAAAAGGTGCTGTTGATAATCAATTAAAAGAACAAAATCTTCAGGAGACAGTGGGTATTTCCTTTAAAACAGGTACTTATGGTTTAGATAAAGTGCAAGATGATTTAAAAGAATTATCCATGAGTATTGAAAATAAATCAGACAGTATTGCTATATATGTTGACTGGGATAATAGTTCTTTTGTGGTTGAACATAGCAAGCAGTCGCGGCGGGTAATTCGCAAATCTCCTGACTTAACCCGCGATTTAGCTATACCCCAAGTGCCGACAATTATCGCCCCTAAAAAGACAATTTCTGAAAATGTCACCGCCGAAGATGTTTTTCAAAGAGATAAAGAATCAGGAGTCTATAAACCAGCTTCACCGTTAATCAATGTAGCGGGAGTTAAAGGAAATAAAAAGTTATACAAAGACTTTTTAGATGGTAAAAAAAATTTAGAATTTTCCTTACAACTTGTATTGCGAATTTCAGAAATGAGAGTCGGTATAGCACCGGGAATAAATGTTCCCCCAGTGTCAATTATTAATTGTCCTTTTACTATTAAAAAACTCCCTTGGACCTACGCCTTACCTTGGAATAAAAAGTAATCTAGGAACACCCCCGACTGCTTGAAAAAATCAGGGATCTAAGTCTTGCGATTTTCATGTAATTAAAAGTAAACTAGAGAAAGGGGGAGAGTAGGCGTAGGCAGTTGCAGATTAGTCATTCAGACTAGTTTGAGGAAAGTCCGGGCTCCCGAAAGACCAAACTTGCTGGATAAGGTCCAGTGCGAGTGATCGTGAGGATAGTGCCACAGAAAGATACCGCCAGTCAATTTATTGGTTGGTAAGGGTGCAAAGGTGCGGTAAGAGCGCACCAGCAGCGTCGAGAGGCGCTGGCTCGGTAAACCCCGGTTGGGAGCAAGGCCGGAGGAACTATGGTTGGTCTTTTACCGGTTCCGCTGAAAAAGAGCCGCTAGAGGTGTTTGGTAACAAGCATCCCAGATAGATAACTGCCCTCGCAAGAGAACAGAACCCGGCTTACTACCGACTCTCTCTTTTGCAGCGAATTATGGATTTTTTATTTTCCATAATTCGTTTTTTCAATTACTACAGAAAAGGGGAGAGACTGAAACATTTTAGCTAATGAAATTTTGAATAGAGCTATTTGACAACTTATGACATAATTATTTAATGCTTGGTATGCTTGTTTGATAGAAATTAGAAACACTACAGGAACAAAAACAGGTGTAGAACTAGATGATACAGCGGTTTCCGATCTGATGAGGTACAAAGTTGAATCATGAAACTCTTGTGGTGCGGGCATCTTGCCCGCTAAATATGTACCTCATAACACCGTGAAGTGCTGTAAATTCCCCAAAGATTTTATTTATTTAACTTTAGACTCAGTTTCGGTAAATTATGACTTGGAAAAAATTAAACAAAAGTTTCCAAATGCTCCAGAAATTCCAGCAGATACTTTAAATAATAAAATGGACGAATTTACTAATTGTGAACATGATCAAGTTTTTAGAGGTAAATATGAAATGTGGTTTTTGTTAATCTTTTTAAGATTAATTTTAATAGACTCTAATAAAAGCAAATTGTTTATCAGCGAAAAATTAAGTTTTGCTTTTAATAATGACCATAGTAGTCCAAGTCCTATCATTAGTAATGAACAAGCACTTAAAATATTTAGTGACCATGCTGAAACCCCTGAAAGTTTGAATATTTATTTAATGCAAGTGATAAAATAGTGTATTATATCCTATATGATTCCCTAGAACAGTAATTACTTACCAGTTATAATTAAGAAACTGCAAAATATAAACTTAAAACCACTATTCTTTACCCAGAAATTATTAACTATGCCATTAAGTTGGAACGAAATTAAAAGCCGAGCGATCGCATTTTCTCAAGAATGGGAACATGAAACCTCAGAAGATGCAGAAGCTAAATCATTTTGGGATGGGTTTTTTCATGTTTTTGGTATTTCTCGTCGCCGGGTGGCAACATTTGAACAATCTGTCAAAAAAGCCGATAATAAACAAGGTTTTATTGATTTACTCTGGAAGGGTGTAATTTTAGTAGAACATAAATCTAGGGGGAAAAGTCTCGATAAAGCTATGCAGCAAGCCAAAGATTATTTCCCTGGTTTAAAAGAACATGAATTACCAAAATATATTTTGGTTTCTGATTTTCAAAAGTTTAAACTCTACGATTTGGATACTAATATTACCACAGAATTTGAACTAAAAGATTTTATTAATCAGGTTCATTTATTCGGTTTTATTGCTGGTTATGAAAAACGCACCTATAAAGATGAAGATCCGGTCAATATCCAAGCGGCTGAACTAATGGGTAAACTACATGATAAACTAGAAGCGGTTGGTTATCGAGGTCATGATTTAGAAGTCTATTTAGTGCGGTTACTCTTCTGTTTATTTGCTGATGATACAGGCATTTTTGATAAGGGTATTTTTTGGGAATATATTGATTTACATACTAAATCAGATGGTAGTGATTTAGCAATGCACATTGCTTCTATTTTTCATACATTAAATACACCACCAGAAAAAAGATTAACAAATTTAGATACTAATTTGGCTCAGTTTCCCTATGTGAATGGTAAGTTATTTGAGGAGGTTTTACAACCGGCTGCTTTTGATAGCAAAATGCGGGAAATGTTTTTAGAAGTTTGTGGTTTTGACTGGGGTAAAATCTCACCGGCTATTTTTGGTTCGATGTTTCAAGCGGTCATGAATCCCACAGAAAGACGAAATTTAGGCGCTCATTATACCTCGGAAAAAAATATTCAAAAGTTGATTAAACCTCTATTTTTAGATGATTTATATTTAGAATTGGAAAAGGTCAAAAGTAATCGGGGTAAACTCCAAGAATTACATCAAAAAATTGCTAATCTTTATTTTCTTGATCCTGCTTGTGGTTGTGGTAATTTCCTAATTATCACCTATCGGGAATTGCGAAATCTAGAAATTAAAATTTTGCAAGCATTGAATAAAAATGGACAGCAATTTATTAACATTCAAGATATTATTAAGGTTAATGTAGATCAATTTGCGGGTATTGAATATGATGAATTTGCGGTGCGTGTTGCGGAGGTAGCAATGTGGTTAATTGATCATCAAATGAATATTCAGGTTAGTCATGAATTTGGTCAATATTTTTTTAGAGTTCCTTTAACTAAATCTGCGAAAATTGTTCATGGTAATTCATTAAGAATTGACTGGGAAACGGTTGTCGAGAAGGAAAAGTTAAGTTTTATCTTAGGAAATCCCCCATTTGTTGGTGCAATGATTATGAATGCTCAACAAAGAAATGATATTGATCATGTTTTTCATGGAGAGAAAGGAATAGGTGTTTTAGATTATGTTTGTGCTTGGTATATAAAAGCAGCAAAAATTATCAAAAATAGCCAAATAAAAGTAGGCTTTGTCTCCACAAATTCTATATCACAAGGTGAACAAGTCGCTATACTTTGGAATATTTTATTTAATAAATATAAGATTAAAATTCATTTTGCTCATCGTACTTTTAAATGGAGTAATGAAGCTAAAGGAAATGCTGCTGTACATTGTGTAATTATTGGTTTTGCTAACTTCGATATTACCGAAAAATATATTTCTGATTATGAGGATATTCAGAGTGAACCACTGACAATAAAAGCTAAAAATATCAATCCTTATCTGGTAGATGGAAGTGACACAATTATCACTAATAAAAGTTTTCCCATTTCTAATATTCCTTTAATGCGTTTTGGAAGTATGCCACGAGATGGTGGTAATCTTATTTTTACTGAAACTGAAAAAGAAGAATTTATTAAGATTGAACCTCAAGCTGAAAAATGGATCAGACCCTATACAGGAGCGCAGGAGTTTATTAATGGATATAGTCGCTATTGTCTTTGGCTTGTTGATATTTCTCCAAAAGAACTCAAAGCTTTACCAGAGGTATTAAAACGAGTAAATAAAGTTAAACAGTTCCGCTTAGAAAGTAAAGCAGTATCTACTCAAAAATTTGCAACTACACCTACTCTATTTTGTCAGATAGCACAACCTGATACAGATTATTTACTTGTACCTCGTGTTTCTTCAGAAAGGAGAAAATATATTCCCATAGGTTTTATTTGCAAAAATATAATTGGCAATGATCAAGTTTTGTTAATACCTAATGCTACTCTCTATTTATTTGGTATTCTCACTTCAGAAATGCACATTACATGGGTAAAATATGTATGTGGAAGATTAAAAAGTGATTATCGCTATTCCAATACCATCGTTTATAATAACTATCCCTTTCCTGAAAACGTCAATGATAAGCAAAAACAGAAAGTAGAAACAGCCGCGCAAGCAGTGTTAGACACCAGAGTAAAATATTCTGATAGTAGTTTAGCTGATTTGTATGATCCCTTGACAATGCCACCAGACTTAGTAAAGGCACATCAAATATTAGATAAAGCCGTAGACTTATGTTATCGTCCCCAGCCCTTTGTCAGTGAATTAAATCGAATTGAATTTTTATTTAGTCAATATGAAGCGTTAAATGCTCCCTTACTCAAACCAGAGAAAAAGAAAAGAGCGAAAAAAAACAATTAAAAAAAGCAATTAATTGTTAGAGTAGATTTGTACAATCTAGATTTATACTTAAATCAGCGATTAGAAGATGCTTTTAGCACGTTACAATAACGACTGTAAACGGACAAAAACCAGATAATGCGTGGGTTAAAAACTTGAATTTTGTTTTAGTCCACCTATCCCTGACTAAAGCCAAACCATAGGTAAACCTTGTTTATGTAGTAGCAAAGAAAATTTTGTCCGTCATGACTTTAAACAGTTTAATGGATAGAAATGCTGATCAAATCTTGATCGAACATTCTTTGCTGTTGATTATTGACAATTTTTATTCAAAAACTATACATTCAAGACATTTAAACTTACAGTTAGTTAATATACAGTATAACCATCACCCTGAAATCAATTCTGCCCAAAGCTGAAAGAGGAGAAGATCATGGACCCAATAATTTTGATTATATTTTTAGCTCTGGTAGGTTATGCCTTAGCCTCTGCAAAGATGGTAAATCAAGGGAATGTTGCTTTAGTTGAACGATTAGGACGATATCATCGTAAACTTAACCCTGGACTGAGTTTCATTGTTCCCATCATTGATCAGATTGTGATGGAAAACACAACCAGAGAGCAGCTTTTAGATATTAAACCGCAAAATGTAATCACTAAAGATGGTATCTACTTAGAAGTAGATGCAATTGTTTATTGGCGGATTAAAGATATTGAGAAAAGCTTTTATGCAATTGATGATCTAGAACAGTCTCTAGCAAATATAGCTACAACTACCCTCCGGGAAAATATCGCCCAAAATTCCTTAGAGGATACTAATATGTCTAGAGATAAGATAGACAGAACCGTATTAGGGGCATTAAATTCAATTACAGTTACATGGGGAGTTGAAATCACGCGATTAGATATTCAGAGTATCACCCCACCGGAGACTGTACGCAAATCAATGGAAGAGCAACAGAACGCGCAAATAAAAAAACGAGCCGCGATTTTAGCCGCAGAAGGGGAGGAAGAAGCGGCGGTGAAGAGGGCGAAAGGAACTAAAACATCTATAGAGATTATTTCTGAAGCCTTACGTTCTCATCCTGAAAGTAAGGATATTTTACGGTATCTTGTTGCCCAAGATTACGTAGATGCTAGTGAGAAACTGGGTGCCAGCAATAATGCCAAAATTGTGTTTGTAGATCCTGCTAACTCAACGGAAATGTTCCAAGAGTTGATTTCTGATTCGGTACAAGAAAATCACATTAAAAACCCTGGTAACGGTAATGGTAATGGAGCTAATTGATATCGTGTATTTTATCTAGATGAGGTACACTTTTAGCGGGCAAGATGCCCGCACCACAAGATTTTTATGATTAATATTTGTACCTCATCACATCGGAAACTGCTGTAATTAGTAGGAATGACGAAAAATGGCATCTGTCACCAGAGTTACTTCTTGCATTTCTTGAACATCATGAACTCGCAGAATATCTGCACCATTAAAAATGGCTGCACAACAGGCTGCGGCCGTTCCCCAAATCCGTAATGTTGGATCTGGTTGGTTGAGGATATTACCGATAAAACTCTTGCGAGATGCTCCTACTAAAATCGGAGTATTAAGTGTTTTTAGCGATCGCAAGCGGCGGAAAATTTCTAAATTCTGCTCATGATTTTTAGCAAAACCAATACCAGGATCAATAATGATTTTATTTTGGTCAATTCCTGCCCGGATAGCATCAATAATTCTCTGGGATAAAAAGCTGTAAATATCACCTATTAAGTCTTGATAATCCGTGAAATTGACCATATTTTCCGGTTTTCCACGGATGTGCATTAAGATAATTGGCACATTGAAACTAGCCACAGTTGGCAGCATTTCTGGATCATAAGTACCAGCAGAAATATCATTGACTAAATCTGCTCCTGCCTGGATAGCTGCTTTAGCTACCTCAGACCTCGTTGTATCTACAGAGATCGGGACATCAACTACTGGACGTAGCACCTCCAAAACAGATAGAACCCGCTCAAGTTCTGCATCTATTGATATTTGCTTCGCCCCTGGACGAGTTGATTGTCCACCAATATCAATGATATCAGCACCAGCGGCAACCATTGCTTGTGCTTGGGTGAAAGCGGCGGAGATAGTATTAAATTTACCACCATCACTAAAACTATCAGGGGTGACATTTAAAATCCCCATGATATAAGTCCGCCTTCCCCAGACAAAACAGTGATTTCCGATATTTAACTGATCAGACATAATACATGATCCAAATTGTTAATTACCCCAATCCCCAATCCCCATTATTGATAATTGACAATTCTGGCAAAACTATCAGCTTCTAAACTAGCTCCACCAACAAGAGCGCCGTCAATTTCCGGTTGTGCCATAATTTCATCAATATTATTCGGTTTGACTGAACCGCCATATTGAATAGGAACTAAGGGATTAGTCAATTGACCACGAATTAAGCCAATTACCCGATTTGCTTCCTTGGATTCACAGGTATCACCAGTACCAATAGCCCAAATTGGTTCATAGGCAATAATCAAGTTGTTTTGATCAATATGTACCAAGTCCTTTTCTAACTGGGTGCTAATTATTGATTCTGTTTCCCCTGCGTCTCGTTGTTGTTTAGTTTCTCCAACACAGAGAATGGGAGTGAGTCCATGTTTTTGAGCGGCCTTGAGACGGAGATTGACAGTTACGTCTGTTTCCCCAAAGAATTGCCGTCTTTCACTGTGTCCAATAATGACATAACGCACACCGATTTCTGTGAGCATAGGGGCAGCGATTTCCCCCGTATATGCTCCATTTTCTTCCCAGTGGACGTTTTGCGCTCCCAAATTTACACGGCTACCATGCAAAAATTTGGACAGCAAGCTTAAATCGGTGAAAGGAGGACATAATACCACTTCTCGTACCAAGGGGGTTTCCTCCAGGTGAGGCAAAAATCCGCTTAAAAAGGCTGCGGATTCTGCCTGGGTTTTAAACATTTTCCAGTTACCAGCAATAACGATTTTCCGCACAGGTGATTTAATCAAAATTTTAATGCTACTAGATGCACTTTTTAATTTACTACTTTTTTAGGACTATTCACGAAGCAGAATGACAACAGAGATCAGTAAATAGATAATTTAATGTATTAAATATTGGTTGTATAAAACGAAAAAATACTTATGTATTGCTCCTAGAGAGATTGTATAATAGATATATTTACTATAAATTGGGATAAAACAGGTAGGGTTCATGCAGTGGTGTTTCATTTGCGAATTTTGATGGTAAAATCTACATTGAATGGGATAGTACGGAAAGGATGATATGGTTTTAGGGTTTATTCGTCCTGAGTATCGGCCGTTTACAGATTTTGATTTTAATATTTTTCTTTCATAACTATTCTGATTAGCCACACCAATAATATAAATATTAGTGTCTCAAAATAGACGTTGAGAGATATCATAACTCATTGTCATGCTGTGCTTTTAATAAATGTTCTTCAGCTATTTCTCTTTTTACATCTTGAACTAAATCAATAATTTGCTTATGGGAATGATATCCTTGATTATGCAAGGACTCTTTTACCTGTGCTGCTAATATTTCTAGAGGAATTAATGTTTGTTCCTGAAAGTTTTCTTGGAGATTTTTGGTAACAGCTTGTGTTAAAATTAGTTTTAACTCAGTCTCTAGAGTCCGTCCATGTTGTTCTGCTTGATATCTGAGATTTTCGACGAGGTTGGGTTCTAAGTTATCTAGAATTATTTTCATATTTCATACATAGCTTGGGATTGGTTTATATTATAGCATTTTTCAGGGTTATATATCAGGGTTTATTCGTCCTGAATATCGGCAATTTGCAAATTTTTCTGTAGCTTAAAACACAGTCATTAATAGAGTGCGTCAGATGTCAAAAATCTGTTTATCTGCAAATTTCACGGTTTATCTGCAAATGCCATACCGCAATTGGGACAATGAATATCAAAGCTACTCCAAACAGATGTTTTATGATAGTCCCAATAATAGCCATGTTTAAATAATTTTGTTGAACAATTCCAGCAATAGTTTATGTGTGTTTGATGTCCACAAGTTCTACAGTCTGCTGTGTATTTTTTTGCATCTTGTTTTGGGTGAAGATCTACGCTGGTACTACCACAATTCAAACAAAATAAATCATTAGTAGGTTTTGGATCTTTTGTAGTTCCATTGTTTGCATTTTTATTACTTTCTAAAAGATACTCAAAAGCCATTCCAATTAATTTTTTTAGGTTATCTGTAAAATTTGGTTTGTGCGTAATATATCCATATTTGTGAAATGGAAATGTAGGTTTTTGATCTTCTTCTTCACCAAAATAAATTTTATCACCTCCATGATTTGTCATTTTTACTGGTTTCTTTTCACCAGTTAAATCATTACAGGGGTGTAAGATAAAAACATAATAATCCGTGTCGCTATATTTATCATTTAAATTTTTTATCTCATAATTCAAAGATTTTTTGTAATTATAATTTTTAAATTTAGCATCAAGCACAAGATAAATTTTTCTATCATTAATGGATATTTCCAGGATAAAATCAGGTCTTTTATTATTTGGGAGTGTTTTTTGATAATATAAAGTAATTGTTCTCCCATTCAAGTCTCCTTTAAAATTAATAGTTACCTGATTATTCAAGTTATTATTTTCAGGATTAATAACTTTTAGGAGTGTACGAATATCCTGTGATTTGTATTGAAATCCGTATGGTTCTTTTAATGTCTTAATTATAGAAACTAAACACCATAATTCATAAATTTGAGGTATTTCTCTCATACCATAAGTTGTAGCTTTTTCATAAAGATCAAAAACTTCCAAATCTATTCCCTCAGATTTTAATATTTCTTTATATGAATTTAAAGCGTTTCGATAACTTATATTTTGAATAAAAGTCATTGAAGATGTAAAACCTTGAATATTTTGCCATTTAATAGTTTTAAAAAATGTCTTTCTTATTCTTTGTTCTATTAATGGTAATAATTTTTGTTGTTCTTTTACAAATTCATCTAAGTCTTTAATTTGCTTTTCAAGTTTTTTGATATCATTCTCTAGAGTTTTGACTTGATTTTCTCTTTCTTTTATGTCTTTTTGTGTTAATATTTGAACCCAATTATTTGATTCTAATTTTTGTTTATTATTGAGTCGTTGATTTAATATATTTTTTTCAACTTCTATCAAATAGGGTTCTATCTTTTTTATTCCCGTTATCGTGAACTGTGGGTAAATCTTTCCTTTATCCACTCTAATATCACGATCTTTTATAAAAGAAAATTCAAATGTATATTTTTGTTCTTCTTCCAAATAATTTAAACACGCATAAGGAAAGTTGATTAGACAAAATGGTGTCTTATCGGTTTTGCACCAGAAACCACTATTGGATTTTTTATGTTTATATTTAATGTATATACTTAGGGTATAAAATTTCTGTTGACTATCAAATGGCATATTACGACTAATGTTTTGCCATTCTTCCTCCATATTTTGCACTTTTTTTTCTTGTAATAAAATTTCTTC
>NZ_KE384695.1:11645-19050 GCF_000426925.1 Dolichospermum circinale AWQC310F
TTCTTCCTGATTAACTTGAGGATTAGGATCATTTAAAACTTTAATTTTAGCCTTTTTATCATTTATTTTAAATTCCAAAGATTCTAACTGTTTGTTAGTATAATTAATATTATTTGAAACAATTTTATATATACTATTTAACATCAAACATAAATAGCGATTTTCATAAATATCGTAATTTTCAATAAATGTTTTTGAAGGTAAAACCCTAGCACTACCACCAATACTTACTAATTTTCTGTAAGTTTCAGCAATAGGTTTTACTTTCTCTATTTTGGCAATACCTTTTGAGGTTAATAATTCAGATTTAGGAGTTTTTTCAATTGCATCATAAGCTTTTAAAAAATCAATAATTGACTTACTTTCTGAATAACGGAATATTTTATCATAGTATTTTAACTCTAATCTACTAGAAGTTATTTTTGATTTTTGGGAGGTGATTAAATTCCATAATTCACCCTCAAAATCATTTTTAAGTTGTTCAAAGTCAAAATCCAGAATATTGCTATTTATATCAATTGAAATAAAATTGTCTAAAATGCCAATTTCAATTTGACCAATTGTATTTATAGAAGGACAATGATGATATCCAATTCCCCTTTGTCCTATCTCCCATTCTCTTTTAATTATCCATAAATCATCTTTCAAATTAAAAAGAGACTCATGATATTTGCCGTCACTACCTTTTAAAAAGGGTGTGTGCGGTGTTTTTACACAAATATGAATAATTCTTCTTCATGTTTGGCATATAATTCAATTTCTGGTTCATTACTGCGTTCTTCTAATTTTGAAAGAAAATCTGCAAAGTAATATTCAACTCTTGCTAAATTCATCTCATCTAGGCAAATGAGATATAATTGATCTGGATTGTGAATAGCCTCTACTATTGCTTCTGTGAAAGGTGTGGGCAGAAAAGACATCTGAATAGGGTTATAATATCCCAGCAAATCATCTGAACTTGTCCAATTAGGTTTAACAGGTATAATCTTGGCAACTCCACCCAATGCTTCCGCAAATGCTTTGACAATTTGGGTTTTACCCGAACCTGACAAACCACTCAAAACAATTAAATCATTTGTTCTTAATAGGGTCAAAAAATTTCTGATCTGAAATCTTGTATAAATCAGCTTTTTCTGATGAAATAAATATTGATGTACATGATCTGCTAATTTTACAAAACTACTTTCTAATTCGTTTTCAAAACTTAAATAATTACTAGGAATAACGTATTTTTCTCTGAATAGTGAAATATACTGTCTTTCATCCTCCTCGTTCAAAAACTCTAATTTTCGGCAAATATTAATCCTTTGCTGGAGAATTTTTATGGTGTTTTCCATTTCCGTTTTTTGATTTTTTATTTTGTCAAGTTGTATTTTATTGAACTCTATTTTTTCACTTAACTCCGATATGAAACTCTCATTTTTTGAAATTTCGGTGATTTTTTGAGCGATTGTTTCCTCCCAATATTTAATTGCCTCATTTAGTTCGTTAATTTCATAATTCTTTTCCTCTATGGCTTTGACAAGACTATTTAATTTTTCTCCCTGTTGAACTCTATCAACAGTAGTTTTTAATAAATAAGGATTGTTCCTGTTTCTCCTTTCCTTCAGGTTTTTTTCTAATTCACACTCAAAATAATACCGTTCATCTTTTTTTAATTCATAAGGATCGTAAATAAATACATAATCAATATGATCACCATTAGGATATTTTATTTTTCGTCCGTTATGATCAAGAACAGATTTAAAATGTCCATAACGACTGCCTGGGTTTACGGTTAGGACTCCAGATAATACAAGAGATGAAATTTGATTGTATTCAAGAATGTCCTTAATCAACTCACTATCAGATTTTGCTAGTAGTTTATTAAATTCCTGTTCATCATTTTCAGTCATAGGCTATTTGATGGTAATTGCGTTTTTATGCTTACCAGCAACTAAGATTTGCTGTAACATTAACTTAGCTATGGATATTGTCAGCGTTAGAGCATTGTTGCTAAAAGTCTTGATATTAGTTTTTACATTTATATAAAATACAACTATCTGTCCCCTTATGGAACTATACGGTTAAAAGCTTAAAAAAAATTAATCAAGTAGTTAAATCAAGTAATTTATACATTCATTACCATTCTCCAGGTTATGGATAATGCCACGGTACGTGATCAGAAACTTATCAAATTTCCCCTGAGATCATGCAAAGTCGGAAATCTTCTTTAATCTCAGGCAAAAAATTCTGTTATCGGCATAAGCTAACGATTGGGTTATTAGTAAACTGTAAAGGTTAAACCCCCAGCGCACACCGAGAATTAAGGATAAATCAGAAATGACGAAATTTCTAGATACTGCTATTGAAGCCATTGTCGCCCGCGAAATCCTCGACTCACGGGGTAGACCAACCATCGAAGCCGAGGTACACTTAGCTAATGGCGCTATCGGACTGGCACAAGTTCCCAGCGGGGCTTCTACAGGGTCATTTGAGGCTCATGAATTGCGTGATGGTGATAAAAGCCGTTATGGGGGTAAAGGTGTACTCAAGGCAGTCCAGAATGCCAATGAGGTACTAGCCCCTAAGTTACTAGGTTTGGATGCTCTCAACCAAGAAGCCCTAGATAAATTGATGATTTCCCTAGATGGTTCACCCAATAAGGCCAATTTGGGAGCAAATGCAATTTTGGGCATTTCCTTGGCTGCTGCAAAGGCTGGTGCAGAGTCTTTAGGTATTCCTCTCTATCGCTATTTAGGTGGACCTTTGGCGAATTTATTGCCTGTCCCTTTAATGAATGTGATCAATGGTGGAGCGCACGCAGCTAATAATGTAGACTTTCAAGAGTTTATGATTGTCCCCATTGGCGCTCCTTCTTTTAAGGAAGCTTTGCGTTGGGGTGCGGAAGTATTTGCTACCCTTAGCAAGGTGTTAGATGATCAAGGTTTGCTGACGGGTGTGGGTGATGAAGGTGGTTTTGCACCTAATCTAGAATCTAACCAAGTAGCTTTAGAATTGTTGGTAGCAGCGATTAAACAAGCTGGTTATAAGCCTGGTGAAGAAGTAGCCTTGGCTTTAGATGTGGCTGCTAGTGAATTTTACAAAAATGGCCAGTATGTTTATGATGGTAAACCCCATGCACCAACTGAGTTTATTGATTATTTAGCGGAATTAGTTGATCAATATCCTATTGTATCTATTGAAGATGGTTTACATGAGGAAGAGTGGCAAAGTTGGCAATTACTGACTGAGAAATTAGGCTCAAAAGTGCAATTGGTCGGTGATGATTTATTTGTTACCAATGCAACCCGCTTACAAAAGGGTATTGAACAAAAAGCAGGTAATTCGATTTTGATTAAATTGAATCAAATCGGTTCACTAACTGAAACTTTGGAAACCATTGATTTAGCGACTCGCAACGGTTTCCGCTCAGTAATTAGCCATCGGTCTGGGGAAACAGAAGATACAACTATTGCTGATTTAGCTGTAGCTACTCGCGCTGGTCAAATTAAAACCGGTTCTCTGTGTCGCAGTGAACGGGTAGCCAAGTACAATCGCTTACTAAGGATTGAACATGAATTGGGCGATCGCGCCATCTATGCTGGTACTATTGGTTTAGGACCAAAATAGGTGACAGGTTACAGGTGACAGGTGACAGTAAAAAGAACGTAAGAGGTTTAATAAATATCTTTCCGTTCCCTGTTCCCTGTTCCCTGTTCCCTTTTAAGGATAAAACCCAATTTTAGGTAGTCCCAAGGTTTCATCCCAGCCTAGCATGATGTTCATACATTGAATGGCTTGTCCGGCTTGACCTTTAATCAAGTTATCAATCGCTGACATAACAATCACTCGGCCGGTGCGGGGATCAACTTCTATGCCAATGTAGCAGGAATTACTTCCACACGCCCATTTAGTTTGGGGATAAGTGCCACTGTTACAGATTTTTACCCAGGGAGAATTGCGATAAAAGGCGTTATAGATGGTAATTAAATCATCACGTACTAAACCGGGATCACGCATGGTAGCATAGACAGTGGCTAAAATCCCCCGCACCATGGGGATTAAATGGGGTGTAAATTGGATTGTCACCTCATGTCTAGCCAATTCGCTACAAATTTGCTCAATTTCTGGGGTGTGGCGGTGTCTAGCGACGTTATAAGCCCCCAGGGAGTTATCAGCTTCCGCTAACAGCAGGTTAACTTTGGCTTGTCTTCCGCCCCCGGATGTGCCAGATTTAGCATCAATAATGGCTGTTTCGGGAACTATTAAACCTTGTTTTAACAGGGGAGACAACGCTAGTAAACTAGCTGTAGGATAGCAACCAGGACAGCCGATTAGATTCGCTTCAGCAATACGCGAGCGATATAATTCTGGTAGACCATAAACTGCTGTTGCTGCTGTAGTGCGATCGCTTCTTTCTGTACCATACCAAGTAGTATAGGTTTTCAAATCACTAAAGCGATAATCGGCGCTCAGATCAAGTACCCTAGAACCTTTTTCTATAAGTTTAGGAGCAATTTGGCAAGCCAGTCCATTGGGTAAAGATAAAAATACCACTTGACAACGACTAGCAATGATGTCCGGTTCTACAGCTTCAATAGGTAATTCTACTATATTACCAAAATGTGGGTAAAGGTCGGCAAAGGATTTACCCGCACTGCTTTCACCACCTAAATAAACTAGTTCTACTTCAGGATGATCCATTAGTAGTCGTACTAATTGTACCCCGCCATACCCTGACGCGCCAACAATTCCCACTGGTACGCGTCTTAAATTTACCATGATCTTAAATCCTTATCCACTTTTAGTTATCTATTATCAATCATCAGCAGTCAAGTTACTAGCTAATTACTGATGAGTTGTTATTGAACTTTGGCTGAATTATATAGCAAGGAGTATCTTTTAGGGTACTTATAATCACAAATATCTTTGATCACTAATCACACTTATAGTGTGTAGATGATTGATAACGATAAATATTATATTTTTATAATATTTTTGACGTGACAGAAAATTCTCAACTGCAAAAGTTTGGCGAATATATTCGCACAAATTGATCTGGTAAAATTGCCATTGCCTCTAAACAATCTAAATTATAAATGAGACAATTACACGATTGAAAGTAGGGTTTACCTAGTAATTTACTGATATCCGTGAATTCCATAGCTTCATCCTCCATGTATATGGTACTCTAAACTGGCTATAGTATAGATGAACTATTTAATTGTCAAGTAACAGTTTGCTAATCCCACAAAAGCTCTAATTCTGAGAAATAAGCTACAATATAGAATCAGAAATTGTTAGAAAAATTTACCTTGGTAGCTGGAAATTTCCTGTGTCACAGCCTCAGACCACTCAAACCTTTAAATTCGATTCTATTGAGTCCGCTTTATCTGATTTTAAAGCGGGTCGTGTCGTCGTTGTCGTAGATGACGAAAATCGAGAAAATGAAGGAGATTTAATTTGCGCCGCTCAATTTGCTACGCCTGATATGATTAACTTTATGGCTGTGGAAGCCAGAGGGTTGATTTGTTTGGCCATGACAGGCGATCGCTTGGATGAATTAGACTTACCATTAATGGTCAGTAAATTAACGGATACTAACCAAACCGCTTTTACCGTTAGTATTGATGCTGCTCCCCATTTAGGCGTAACCACAGGTATTTCCGCCGAAGACCGGGCCCGGACTATCCAAGTCACCCTCAACCCAGCCACAAAACCGGAGGAGTTACGCCGTCCTGGTCATATTTTCCCCCTGCGGGCTAGACCAGGGGGTGTACTTAAACGAGCCGGACATACAGAAGCCGCTGTAGACCTAGCCAGACTAGCGGGACTATACCCAGCGGGAGTAATTTGTGAAATTCAAAATCCTGATGGTTCAATGGCACGTTTAAACCAGTTAGTGCAATATGCCCAAAATCACCATCTGAAAATTATCAGTATTGCTGATTTAATCAGTTATCGTCTGCAAAATGATCGCCTCATATATCGAGAAATTGTTACCAAACTACCCAGCGAGTTCGGTCAATTTGATATTTACGGCTACCGTCATACAGTAGATAATACAGATCACGTCGCCATTGTCAAGGGAGATCCAGCAAATTTCCAAGATCAACCTGTCATGGTGCGAATGCACTCAGAATGTTTAACCGGTGATGCTTTGGGTTCTTTACGCTGCGACTGTCGAATGCAGTTACAAGCAGCATTAAAAATGATTGAAAACGCTGGTCAAGGTGTCGTTGTTTACCTGCGTCAAGAAGGACGGGGAATAGGCTTAATTAACAAATTAAAAGCCTACTCTTTACAGGATATGGGATTAGATACAGTAGAAGCAAATGAGCGGTTAGGATTCCCTGCTGATTTGCGTGATTATGGTATGGGGGCGCAAATTCTCATGGATTTAGGGATTAAAAAAATACGTCTTATTACCAACAATCCCCGAAAAATTGCTGGTCTCAAGGGTTATGGTTTAGAAATTAAAGACCGTCTCCCACTGTTAATTGAGTCCAATGATTACAATACCTATTACTTAGCTACCAAAGCTGAGAAATTGGGTCATATGTTGTTGCAAACTTATCTTGTCACAGTAGCGATACATTGGCAAGATGAACCGGAATCAATTACTAAACGCTATGAACGTTTGGAAAAGTTACGGTATTTATCAACCCTTCAACATTTATTATTACAGGAAGAAGCCCGTCCCCTGGGAATTGCTTTGTTTGATCAACCATCTTTAACAGTGCATTTGGGTTTCGACCAAGCTAATATTGCTGAAGCTAATTGGTATCAGCAAAAAGGTCATCCTTACCTGCAAGCAATTTGCTTGATTTTAGATGAAATAGTCACTTTACCCTATGTTCAGAAAATGGAATTTCTGATTTCTAACGGTAGTGATCCGCTGAGTAATTTACAAGTACAGTTAGATAGACAAACTTTATCAGATGGTGTATTACCGTCATCTTTGAAAGATCACTTGCAGACTCAACACATCTACAGTTTTATTAAGTAAGATATCCTGAAGTTCCAGAGTCGGAAAAACCTTTCTCACCCTCTCCTTTTGGGGAGGGACAAAGGAACTTTTGGATATATTTTTTAAATAGTTCTTCCTTATCCAGTTCAGGATATCATATTTTAAATGAGATGTCAATGGTTTTATTACCTTTTTTTGGCGATGTTTTTAAGGTGTTGGCTGTTAATGTTTTATTGCTTTGGTTTATTAATTGATGATTTTTTGCTCTCGCAGAGACGCAGAGGCGCGGAGAGTTATTTTGTCTGTTTCTGAGGTAGTTCTTCCTTATCAAATTCAGGATATCATGTCTAAAATTAGATGTCAATGGTTTTATTACCTTTTTTTGGCGATGTTTTTAAGGTGTTGGCTGTTAATGTTTTATTGTTTTGGTTTATTAATTGATGATTTTTTGCT
>NZ_KE384695.1:19239-31400 GCF_000426925.1 Dolichospermum circinale AWQC310F
ATAGTTCTTCCTTGTCAAGTTCAGGATATCATGTCTAAAATTAGATGTCAATGGTTTTATTACCTTTTTTCGGCGATGTTTTTAAGGTGTTGGCTGTTAATGTTTTATTGTTTTGGTTTATTAATTGATGATTTTTTGCTCTCGCAGAGACGCAGAGGCGCGGAGAGTTATTTTGTCTGTTTCTGAGGTAGTTCTTCCTTATCAACTTTAGCATAACATATTTTAAATTAGATGTCAATGGTTTTATTACCTTTTTTTGGCGATGTTTTTAAGGTGTTGGCTGTTAATGTTTTATTGTTTTGGTTTCTTGGTTGATGATTTTTTTTCGCGCAAAGACCCAAAGGAGCAAAGGGTTATTTTGTCTATATTGATTTAAATCAAGCATGAGCTTATTCAGGATTTTAGTAATTTATCAAGTATTTTGACACTTATAATCCTGTACATCCTATAATCCTGGATATCCTGATTCAGACAACTTTCATATTGTACAACAATCATTTCTTTATGTATCGTCATCTGATGCTTCTGTTTGCTGATGCAAAGATTCCCGAATAGATGACAATAAATCAGGATTATTTTCTATTTGCTCTAGCAATGCTAACATTGTTTCTGTATTTAGTTCTGGAAAGTTTGCTTGTTTTACAAGTGCTTGAAGAATAGCAAACAATGTATCTTTGTTACATTGCAAAAGTTTCATTATGTATAATGACTTTACCGTAAGTGCTGCATTTTGCGTATCAGGGTGTTCATTCCCTAATTTTTGTTGATATATTACTAAAGCTTGTTGAGCTAGATTTTCAGCTTCTAAATATTTTCCTTGAGAAGAATACAATCTTGCTAAATTATTAAGACTTTGTGCAACATCAGGATGATCATTACCCAGTTGGCGTTTTAAGATATCTAAAGATTGTAAATAAAGAGGTTCAACATCATTGTATCGTCCTTGAGATTCATACAATACTGCTAAATTATTAAGACTTAGTGCAACATGAGGATGATCATCACCTAGTTGGCGTTTACAGATATCTAAAGATTGTAAATAAAGAGGTTCAGCATCATTGTATCGTCCTTGAGAATAATACAATTGTGCTAAACCATCTAAACTAAGAGCATATTCTATATCTTCTTTATTTTCACACCAAGCAATCATCTTTTTAAGATGTGGTTCAATCAAATTGAAAGTTTCTAGATTAGTTGATTGATCAATATTACTAGCAACTACAACAAAAACATCACAAAATGCTTGTTTAATTTGGCTAAAGTTCAAATGTTGTTTTAACTGTTCATAAAAATAATCGTGAATTAACAGATGTAAATTATAAATATCTTTGTCAACAGTTATCACCAAATGCAGTTTTCTTAAAGATTTTAACCAACGGTCTTTTAAATTATCATGATTAAATGATTCACCTTGCAACTGTTGATAAATTTCAACAACCAAATCCCAACGAATAGGAGAAGGTGCAAAAGCAGCTAAAACACAAGCGAGATATTGTGCTTCTGATTTTAATTCCTCCCAACTTAAATCAAATGCAGCTTGTAAACCTCTTTTTGCTTCCATTCCTGCCGGTACTTGTTCTGGTGACAGTGTAGAATGTTTAATTTTCTCTTGCAATTTACCACGCATTGCTAACAGTGATAAATCCTGATAATCTTCATCATCTAAATAATATCCTACCAATTCTAAAGCTAAAGGCAAATATCCCAACTCACGACAAAGTTTTTTAGCCTCTGCTGGTTCTTTATCAATTCTTTTTTGTCCAATAATTGCAGCTAATAAATCTACTGCTGCTGTTTTTGACAATACTTTTAATTCTAACTTTTCCGCAATGCGTTTATTTGGTGTTTCCCGCGAAGTCATCAATACTCGCAGAGAAACTAAATCTTTTGGTGGTAAATAGGATTCGATATCTTTATTTAAACTAGATACATCATCAAAAATCAATAATACATTTTCTGTTTGATATTTCCATTGTTGCCAACAAGCCGTTACCATTTGTTGAGTAGATAAATTTGCTGGTAAATCTGCTTTAAATCTCCATTTAGTCAAAGCGATAATTTCCCCAGCCATATTTTCCCTATCTCTGACATCAATATAATAGACTCCACCAGGAAATAATGATATACATTTTGGTAGATTTGCATATTTTCGCACCAGTCCAGTTTTCCCAATTCCTCCCATTCCAGAAACAACACAAACGTTTTTACCACTTTGCAATAATTCATGGAGTTTTTTTAATTCTTTTTCCCGTCCAAACAGTCCACCTTCACGGGGTTGAGGTGGTTTGAAAGGGTTTCCTTTTAAATATTGTGTTGTACTAGAAAAGAGGTTATTTATAACATTACCTTCTCCGTCTTGTTGGATATTTATTTGTTTGTTAAAGTTGTTAAAGTTCATAAGATAATTTGAAGTAAATAAATGTAGGAGTTTATCTCGTTCTCAGTCTCAGACTGGGAATGCTATCATTGAGGCTCTGCCTCTGCTATTATTGAAGTCAGAGACTTCTAAAATTCATTCCCATACAGAGTATGGGAACGAGAATACAAAGTATGGGAATAAGAAATGTTATCATTGAGGCTCTGCTTCCGCTATTATTGAAGTCAGAGACTTCTAGAATTCATTCCCATACAGAGTATGGGAACGAGAATAATCACCAGCCCCAATTAGATAACTAGCAACTTGAGTTAGTTTACTTTAGTAAACTTTAGCTATTGGCCTGGAACTTCAGTTCCAGACGGGTGTTGAATTTCTTTCACTATTTTGAATATCAAAAACTAAAGCTGAACGCATATTCTCTAACGTTGTTTCCAATGTCTCCCCCGTAGTAATACAACCCCAAATATCAGGGGAGTATGCAGAAAATCCTGTTTTAGTTTTTTCTAAAACAATCAGATATTTATCCATATAAGTTCAGAAGTTACCAAAGTTGTTATTTTGAGTATTGTTTGAACCATCTTGTGAAATATTAATCTGTTTACCAATAATATTAATTGTGCCTCCTGCTTTCGCTGCTTGATACTTTTCCTGAAATGTGGTATTCTTCTCAACATCAGCAGTAGCAACTAATTCCGCAAAAATCGGATTTGAGGGAATTTGTGCTAAAACTTCTGAATTGAGAGATAATACTTCTGGATTACCTGCTGCTAATGCTGCTGCTGTGTCTGGGGAATGTTTACGAATAAAATCAAGTGCTTTTCCCACCTTTTGCATTAAAATATCACTAAAATTTTCACCTTGTTTCTGTAACACTCCCGTGAGAAATATGGTAGTAATGGCAGTAGCTAAAGTTATGGGGTCCATAGAATTATTCCTCAAGATGGTTGAATATACTCAACTTTTATTATAAATATCTAAAACCATCAATAATCCTTTGGTAGTGTAATCCGAATCATGATTAAGAGGTATTCCTTACCCCAAAAAAAATAAAATCACCGAAAATTGATTTTCAGAATCTATATCTGCAAGCAACCAAAACTGACGGATAACTATGCTAGAACAAGGTAACATCAGTATTCATACCGATAATATTTTCCCGATTATCAAGAAGTCTCTCTACTCAGATCATCAAATCTTCTTGCGGGAACTGGTTTCCAACGGGGTAGACGCTATCCAAAAGTTAAATATGGTGTCCCGTGCTGGTGAATATAATGGTGAAATTGGTGAACCAGAAATTTCCATTAGCATTGATAAGGACAACAAAACCCTCTCCATTACTGATAATGGTATCGGAATGACAGCAGAGGAAGTAAAAAAATATATTAACCAAGTTGCTTTCTCTAGCGCTGAGGAGTTTATTCAAAAGTATGAGGGAAAAGCCGACCAACCGATTATCGGTCATTTCGGTTTGGGTTTCTACTCTTCTTTTATGGTCGCAAAGCAAGTACAAATTGATACTCTTTCATATAAAGAAGGCGCACAAGCAGTGCGTTGGACTTGTGATGGTTCTCCTAAGTTTGTTTTAGATGAGTCTTCACGCACTACACGGGGAACTACAATTATTCTCAGCTTGGAAGGGGAAGAGGAGGAATTTTTAGAACCAGCACGAATTAAGAATCTTGTCAAGACCTATTGTGATTTTATGCCGGTTCCCATTAAAATGGATGGGGAAATTTTAAATAAACAAAAGGCTGCATGGCGTGATTCTCCTAGTAGTCTTACGAAAGAAGACTATTTAGAATTTTACCGCTATTTGTATCCTTTTCAGGAAGAACCCTTATTATGGGTGCATCTGAATACAGATTATCCCTTTGTAATTAACGGTATTCTCTACTTTCCGAAAATGCGTCCTGATGTAGATGTTACCAAGGGACAAATTAAATTATTCTGTAATCAGGTGTTTGTCAGTGACAATTGTGAGGAAATTATTCCCCAGTTTTTAATGCCGATGCGGGGTGTGATTGATAGCACTGATATTCCTTTAAATGTTTCTCGAAGTGCTTTACAAGGCGATCGCACTATTAGGAGAATAGGAGATTATATAGCCAAGAAAGTGGGCGATAGACTCAAAGAATTATACCGTGATGACAGAGAACAATACGTAACAATCTGGAAAGATTTAGGAACATTCGTCAAGTTCGGTGTTCTCAATGATGATAAATTCAAAAAACAAGTAGAAGATATCATTGTCTTCCGCACCACAGCTAAATTAGAAGCCACAGCAGCGGTTGAGGTGAAAACTGCTGAAGATGATGCTTGGCAAGATATCACCTCAGCTAATGGTATTAATTTACCATATACTACTCTCAAAAAATACTTAGAGCGAAACAAAGAGCGTCACGAAAATAAAGTATTTTATAGCACTGATGAAGCTAGTCAATTCACTTATATTGAACTGCACAAAAATCAAGGTTTAGAAGTCCTATTTATGGACTCCTTCATTGATACCCACTTTATTAACTTCCTCGAACAAGAATATCGAGATGTTAAATTTACACGGGTGGACTCGGATTTAGATAATACTCTTCTAGAGGACAAAACTGGTGAAATTGTTGATCCAACCACTAACAAGACGAAAGGAGAAGTGATTAAAGAAATATTTGAGAAGGCGCTGAACAAACCAAAATTGAACATCCGCACGGAGTCACTCAAATCCGACGACCCCCAAGGAACACCACCAGCAATGGTATTATTACCGGAATTTCTGCGTCGGATGCGGGAAATGACCGCTATGATGCAGCAGCAAACCGCTGAATTTCCTGAAGAACATATTTTGCTGGTAAATACTGCCCACCCATTAATTCAAAACTTGGTTAATCTTAATCAAGGTAGTATTATTCATAGTGATGGTGTATCGCCGACGAGTCAGTTAGTGACAATGATTTGCCAGCACGTTTATGATTTAGCACTGATGTCTCAAAAAGGTTTTAATGCAGACGGAATGAAATCCTTTGTAGAACGTTCTAATGATGTACTAACTAAGTTAACGGAACAAGTAAGTAAGTAAATAACCAGATTCCCGCTTGACGTAAGCAGTCGGGAATCTGAATATAAGCTGTCAATCAGGATTTCAAAGGATATAATGGGAAGGTTGTCTTAAAATAGAACTCTAGGAGATATTTATTATGTCCCGTCGTTGCGAACTAACTGGTAAAAAAGCCAATAATGCTTGTTCTGTTTCTCACTCTAACCGTCATACAAACCGCTTACAGCACGTTAATCTCCAAAGTAAGCGGATTTGGTGGGCAGGTGGTAACCGTTGGGTAAGATTGAAACTCTCTACTAAAGCTATTAAAACCTTAGAAACTAAAGGTTTGGAAGCAATGGCTAAAGAAGCTGGTATCAACCTCAACCATTACTAAATAGTAGGTAATAGGTAATAGGTAATAGGTAATAGAGATTTATTTCTTGCCTTTTACCTGACTGGTGCGTTACTAGTCGCTAACACACCCTACTATTTACAGCGAATTTCAGGTAAATGAACCACGGTTTTTGTTTCGCGCAAAGGCGCAAAGTAAGGAAGGCGCAAAGGAAGAAGGTAATCAAAGTCTGGTTTAAATAGATGAAAACTGCTGTAAGGTTTAGTTTAGTTTAATTAAACCTTGATCAAAAACGCGATTATTAGTATCAATACCACTGATTTCTATTCTCTCTGGGTAGACATTATAAGCAGCAAAACTCAAATTACTTGTACAATATTCTGTTAATTGAGAAGGACTTACAGGACGATTACCGGCACCAGCGCCACAGATTAAATAGGTAGTTCCATTAATAGCGCGAGTCCGTTCATAGTTATGTTCATGGCCATTGATATAAAGTTGAACATTGTACTTTTTAAATAAAGGGGTAAAAGTGTTAATAAAATTAATATTATTACCATAATGACCAGATGAATAAATGGGATGATGACCAAATACGATTTTCCAAGGTACTTGACTAATACTTAATTGCTTTTCTAACCAAATTAATTGATTTTGCCAATCTGCATTATTATTAGTATCTAAAGCAAAAAACTGAACTTGATTTTGAGTAAATGTGTAATAACGTCCTTGCATATTAAAACCAGGATATTTCACTTGAGGAACACCATTATCAGTGCGAATATCATGATTACCTAAACAAGCATGAAACTTGACACCATTTTTTAGTAAAGGTTGATAAGGACGTTCAAAAACTTGATTAATTTTCTCTATTTCGCCATGATTATAAATATTATCACCAGCCAAAATTACTAAGTTGTAAAGATTTTGCTGATGATAATAATTCATAGAATTTGCGACAGCATACTGACCTTTTGCACCGGTTCCCGTATCAGCAACGGAGACAAAACGCAATAATAAATCTTTTTTCAAATTTTCTTTAGTAGGGTTAGCGGCTGTTGCTGATTCTATGAGAGAATTTGATAATAACTTCCCATCTAAAAATCCAGATGTGATGACACTAATTCCACTTAAAAACAAAAATTGACGGCGTTTAATATTCATAATTATCTATTCCTTGTTGTATATGTTTTTGATTCGCTAATTTGGGTAAAAGTTCCATGTCAGGAAAAAACGCACCAAAATCAAGAAATGAACCCGTAACCACCCTATACAAAAAAAATCAACCAATTTGGAAGACAGCAATTATCCAAGTTTTGCGCGGAACAATCGGTGTTTTAGAAACTACTATAGTCAAATTGGAGACAGAAATACCCAAGGATACTAGTGGGAAGAAAATTAATTTTTTATCGCGTTGGGATGGATTTTTAAGGACATTTCGCTTATTCTTACCATCAAGTATATCTAATAATGTGTCAGATTCGCTTTTGACTGGGATTTTTGCGGTAATTTTTCTGGTGACAATAGGAATTACTATATTTTTGTTTATTCCTAAATCTACTCAAGTTGCGGTTGTTCCTCCAGTTCAGGAAGTTACTAAACCAACTCCAGTTATAGAACCCGAACCTAAACCGACTCCAGTTATAGAACCCGAACCTAAACCAACTCCAGTTATAGAACCCGAACCTAAACCAACTCCAGTTATAGAACCCGAACCTAAACCAACTCCAGTTATAGAACCCGAACCTAAACCAACTCCAGTTATAGAACCCGAACCTAAACCAACTCCAGTTATAGAATTAACACCAGAAGCAAGTTTATTAGTAGCAATTGAAAATCAGTTTTCAGAAATTAGCGTTTCTGTAAAGAATACCAAAGATAAAAATAAAGATAAAAATATTGTTTCTCAACTTATAAAACCTCTAGGTGCTAATTTCCGTACTGGCGATTTAACTCTAAAAATTAGTGATATGTGGTACAGTTTAGAAAAATCTCAACAAGATAAACTAGCTGCGGATATATTACAACGTTCCCAAGAGCTTAATTTCACACATTTAAAAATTGTTGATTCTCAAGAGAAAATGATCGCCCGTAGTCCGGTTGTTGGTAATGAAATGATAATTTTTCAAAGGTAAAATTCGGGAGATTGATACAGCGGTTTCCGATCTGATGAAGTACAAAGTTGAATCATGAAACTCTTGTGGTGCGGGCATCTTGCCCGCTAAATATGTACCTCATAACACCGGGAAGTGCTGTAACTTGTAAATATCCTTAATGTCAAATACAAATAGTATTATTGGCTAGGGCGGGCTAGAAGCCCACCCCACAATTACCTAGCGTCTACCACGATAAGGAACAGCATTGAGGTAGTCAATATCAAAGGAAGATAACTTTTGTGCGTAGTTACCTTTACCAGATACGGAAGCCGCCATAGCTGCGAATTTGCGAGGATCTCCTTCGGCCATGCGCTTTTCTTTCGCTTTGGCGGTGTAGAAGTTCTCCAAGGTAAAGCGCCAGTCGGTTTTGACTGTACCTGCTGTTTCTTGGAAGTCAGCACCGTAACGGGGTGTTACCAAATTAAAGGGACGGTCTACAAAACGCTTCCGTTGGTAAGGTACAGTATTTTCGCCAAAATTTTCGGTGTATTCGGCGCTGTCTAATAAAACATCAACAAAACCGCCAAAACCTTTGTTACAAATGACAATTGACCAAGCAATTTCTTCTTTTTTATTGTAAGCACAACGACCCAATAAACGTTTGAGGGTGATATCTACTAAACGGTAGTTGTTATTAACAGAAACGACTAAACGATAGAAAGCTTCAGATTTTGCTAAACCCCGAATAAAGTCACGCACTGACAAAGAACCGTTTTTAAGTTGAGATTCTAAAGTAACTTGACGGTTAAATTTGAGGATTTCATGTTCACTGAAAACTTGACGATAAGCGGCCCAAATAATGCTTGTTATGTCAGTGTAAGAACTAACATCTTCTAAGCGATAGATATAAGGTGTATCTTCATTTTGGTCAGCAGGTCCAAAACTGCTTACCCGGTGATTTTGGCTGCTTGGTTTGTATTCAAGTAATGGCAATGCCATATTGTTTTTTTCCTTTTATGATTAAGTTAAACAAAGATAATGAATTAGGGAATAGGGAATAGGGTGTCAATTCCCCGTATTATTCCCTATTTCTTCTTAATCTTATTTTCCCCTGAAACGGTTAGTAAATAGAACTCATTCCTAACCAATTGAGAATAAATAAGAAGACGATACCTGCGGTTATGACTAGTAATACAGCAGATAGCGCCCCCCAATCAACATTTTGCCCAGAGTTTGGGTAGACAAACCCACGCCATTGATTATACCGACCTCTTTGGACAATACCTGCCCGGTCTCGATAATCAGCACCATAGCGGGGCAGAAAGCTGATTGGTCGGTCTGTGGTCATGCGTTTGCGTTGATAGGGTACGGTAGAATCACCAAAAGCTTGTTCATACTCGCTACTATCAATTAAAACATCCACAAATTTTCCCCAACCCAGAGTAGCAATTTGAATTGACCAGGCAATTTTTTCTTGCTCATTGTAAGGAGAACGACCTAAGATCCTTTTCAGGAACATTTCTACCAAGCGATAGTTGTTATTTGGTGTCACAACTAGCTGATAAAATCGCTCTGATTTCACCAACCCGCGAATGAAGTCTTTAACCGTAATTGACCTATTTTTGAGTTGGGTTTCTAAGTTAATTTGGCGGTTAAATTTGAGAATTTCCTGTTCGTTGAAAATTTGGCGATAAGCCGCCCAAATTAGTTGTTGAATTTCGCCGGGAGAGTTAGCATTTTCAATGCGGTAGATGTAAGGACTGTCTTCATTTGTATCTGCTGCGCCGAAACTACTAACTCTTTGGTTTTGAGTTGTAGGTTTGTATTCAAGTAAAGGAATTGCCATTTTAAAAAACCTGCCTTTTGGTAAAGTTGGCATCTCAAAATGTTGTTATACTTAGCAAAGTAACTAAAATTAAAATCCTTAAAAAAATGCAAACTTTTGAACTTTCTTGACCCAGAACACCCAGCTAGATAAAAAACTATTTAGCGCACGGGAAACCCAGCACTAGGACTAACGGAAACAGGAATACCAGTTGATGTTGTTTGTCTTGTGGTGTTAGGGATTTGGATATTAGCAGTGCTAACTGGTGTGTAAGTCACTGTTTTAATCTTAATGGAATTTGCCATATCCAAAAAGTTTTTGATGTCACCCCATTTATAACGAGCATCTTCGAGTTGGTCGCGCCAATAATCGCTGTATCGTGGTGTTACCAAATTAAAGGGTCTATCTTTATAACGTCGTCTTTGATAGGGAACAATATTTTCACCAAAGTTACTTTGATATTCTTCAGAATCTAGCAACGTATCAACAAAGCCACCCCAGCCTTTAGTAGCAATGACAATTGACCAAGCAATTTCTTCTTCTTTGTTGTATGGTGCGCGACCTAATAACCGTTTTAGTCCAATTTCTACTAATCTGTAATTAGAATTAGTCTGAATTACCAAACTTTGGAAAGCTTCAGATTTAGCTAAACCCCGGATAAAATCGCGGACGGTAATTGCTTTGTTTTTTACTTGGGATTCTAAATTAACTTGACGGTAAAATTTGAGGATAACGTGTTCACTGAAAAGTTGCCGATAAGCTGCCCAAATTAATTCTTCTACTTCTTCACCAAAGGAACAGTCTTCGATGCGGTAAATTGTGGGTGTATCTTCGTTAGGAACTTCATAACCAGAAACGCGCTGGTTTTGAGAACTGGGTTTGTATTCTAGTAAAGGTATTGTCATGTTTGTCAGTTGTCAGTTGTCAGTTGTTAGTGGTCAGTGGTCAGTTGTCCGTTGTCCGTTTGCGAATTACTAATTTTTGGCGTTAGCGGGGATATACCGATAAGGTAAGGAAACTGCTACGGGTTTAATAGTGGGTTGTGGTGTACCGATTTCGCGGGAAGTATCGGGTATTTCCAGGCTACTGACGAAAGATTGGGCCGTGGCTAAACTACGTTGATAGTTGCGTTCGTTGGTAATAATTGACCCCGCCATAGCGAAGAAATTAGCCGGAATTGCCCGTCTGATATCTGCTGTAGTCAGTTGTCCTGATGTCCGGGCTGTGTAGAAGGAACGACCAGTTATACCGCGAAGGTTTTGAGTATCACGCCAATAAGCATTGTAACGGGGATTAACTAAATTAAAAGGGCGATCGCCAAAACGACGACGTTGAAAAGGTACAATGTCATCACCAAAGTTGTCTAAATACTCACCAGAATCCAATAAAGCATCTATAAACCCATGTAATCCTTTGGTAGCAATGACAATTGACCAAGCGATTTCTTCGTCTTTATTATAAGCAGCCCGGCCTAAGAACCGTTTTAAAGTAATGTCAACTAAACGATAATTAGAGTTTGTATCTGCTACTTGAGTGCGGTAAACTTCTGATTTGCCTAAACCCCGGATAAAATCCCGCAGGGTAATAGCCCGATTTCGCAGTTGTGATTCTAAGAAGTTTTGCCGATAACTGTCTAAAATCAGGTGTTCGCTGAAAATTTGCCGATATGCTGCCCAAATGATGCTATCAATATCTTGGTCTGAAGTGGCATAATTTAAGCGATACATCGTTGGTGTATCTTCGTTGGGGACTTCGTAGCCTTCTACGCGCTGATTTTGCGATTTAGGGGGATATGCTAGTAGTGGTATTGACATTTTTACTTTTACCTTGTTATATGGTATGTAAATTACTTTACTGGCTATAGGCCAACTGAACGCGAGCGCGAACTGCTTTTTCAGTATCGTTAGTCAGCATTGATGCAAATTTAGCAAAAATAGGTGATCTAACTGTAGCTACTTTCGCTAAAGCTTGTAACCCAACAACAGCAGCATAACGAATTGACCAGTCTGTATCTTCACAGATGCACAATAGTGTCTCTAGGGCGCGATTTATAGCTATTTGACTGGCAACAATGTCTAGTTTATGCCATTGTAAATTTCCTAGTCCCTTAGCGGCCGCACGGCGGACGCTAGGGGCAAAGTCAGTCAATGTAGTATCAATGAGAACATCTAAAGCGCGAGGATCGGCGATCGCTGCCAGAGTGCGAATTGAATAAGCCCGTGCGCCATAGTTATAATCATCAAGGTCTAGCAATTGTGGGACTGCTACCTCTCCCAACTCTGTTAATGCTGCTGCTGCCACTATCGCTGCTTCTGGATTGTTATAACCAAATACAGCAATTAAAGTGGAAATTGCTGATGTATCTTTAATTGCTGCCAAATTTTTCACCGCTGTCACCAGTTGGTCAGGTGTTTCAGCTGTGGCAATAGCCCGAATTAGTTCATCCATTTTTTATCAGTGGTCAGTGGTCAATAGTCAGTAGT
>NZ_KE384695.1:31410-40745 GCF_000426925.1 Dolichospermum circinale AWQC310F
TGCAACTGATAATTGACCACTGACTACTGACTATAAGAGTGAGTCCATCAAATTCATAACTCGGGTAGCTGGTTCAGATATACCAAAAGTATCAGACTGTTCTGGCAGTTGATACTCTAATAATCCTTTCAAAGCAATCAGTTTAAAGCTATTTTCTACTTGTGCTTGAGCAATAGCCTCTGCTGCTGCTAGATACCCAATTGCCCCCAGGTCTCCCAAAACAACGCGACGCATTTTTAAATCACCCGTCACCAAAGTTTTCACTAATAACTCACCATAGATGGGGTCTTGTGTCAGTTGGTACATGGCTCTAGCTGCGGAGCATTGTAATCGGGGAACTGGATGCTGAAGAAAAGGCTGGACAAGAGAAATAGCCTCAGTTGCACCCATAGCTCCCAAGGCTTCTAATATTGCCGTATAGGGTTGGGTAAGATGAGGTAAACCAGGTACTTGTACTGCTTGGTCAACACCCCCATCTAGTAGTTTTATCAATGCTGGTAATGCTGTTTTATCCTTGAGCATGGCCAAAGATTGGGCTGCGGCTTCGCGGACATAAAAATCAGCACATTCCAAGCACTTAATTAAACCTGGTACAGCTTTCAAGTTGCCTAATTTACCAAGCGCTCTAGCGGCATTGCGCCGTAAGGGATAACCTCCCAGTTCTGTTCTGTCGGCTTCATCCTCTAACGCGATGATAAGTGCGTCTATGGCTTGTGGCTGACTGATTCGGAACTTACCCAACCACCAAGCAGCATAATAGCGGAGACTTAGATCTGATGATTGCAGGTTAGCAATAGCTATTTCGGGTGTGAGATTTGGTGCATTTTCCGCAGGATATGCTTCTCCACTAGGTTCTATCATTGCCAGGGCTTGATGCTTATTCTGCCACTGTCAAAGTTTCAATTTTGACGATTTTGCCACCTAGACGGTTAATCCGCTGCATTTCTTCATTCATGCGGCTGTAGGGTACGGTAATAAATACGCTACCACTGCGGCGAATGTCGAATTTGTTCTTGTCGCTTTCTTGGTTTTGCTTTAAGCCCACAACTTCGTAACGAAATACGCGGCTGGCAGATGAAGAAACGCTACTAGCACCAAGTGTAGTTTGACCGAACATTACTTCTATATCTCCTATGTGAGTTTTGTCCGTGAGCAGCGCTTAGGTTGATGTTATGCTGGCAATTTTGCCGCCAACTCTATGAATTTGCTGCATTTTCTCTAAAAGGCGCTCGTAAGGTACAATAAATACTGTACTGCTACGGCGGACTTTCGGGTATCCTGGATTGCGAATACCTGTAACTTCAATCCGGTAAGTGCGATTGGATTCTCCAACGGCATTACCTAGATTTTGCTTAGGAGCGTCATCTACAGATACGCGGAAACCCCAGTTATTGTTACTACCAGATGGTCCAACAACTGAGGAGGTTTTATTACTAGCTAATTCCCGCGCCAAACGGGATTTAGAACCTTCAACCTGAGCGGTATCGCTGTTAGCATAACCTCTGTATAAACGGAACATCCGCGTAAACCCGGCTGCATTTTGTCCCGTTTGAAAATCGAAGCCCCGATAATAGGGAACAACATTTTCCCCAAAGCTATTTTGATACTCTTGGGAATCAATGTAGGAGTCAATTTCCGCGTCGTAACCTTGGTTAATATATAAGTCTAAGTGGTAAGTCACTTCTGACTCATTGTATGGTGCGCGACCCAACAAATGTTTATAGTTGAGTTCTATTAACCGAGTTTGGAAACTGTTGTAGAAGAATTTAGATTTGTAGAGTTCTGATTTAGCGACGCTGCGGACAAATTCTTTCACGCTTAAATTGCCGTCACGTAGGAGTGATTCTGCACTAATTAAGCGATCTGATGCCAGTATATAGTCATTTCCTAAGACTTGACGATAAACGGCACGAATTACAGCTTCTACTTCTTCCCGGCTGGCGCTGGGGCGCAGTTCAACTCTGGGTGCGTCGCTGAAAGGCTCTGTTCCTAGTCTGGAGGCTGCTGTTGTAATTGCCATGTTTTTCCCCTTTATTGTGCCGAATTGTGGCGGAATAAAGCTTGGTCAGTGGTCAGTGGTCAGTGGTCAGTGGTCAGTGGTCAGTGGTCAATAGGATTTACCTTTTGCCTCTAGACTCTCTTGCCTCTCTTGCCTCTTACTTCCCTCTTGACCTATTTTATTTGTACATAAAACTATGCCCGGAGCTAGATCCAATTGCTAGGTGAACCAGGATGATCTTGGAGGTCTTAACGCCACTTAATTTACAGTTGGACATTTTCCAACTAACGCAGTGACTCCATGAGCAATAACTGGCGAACCCCTTGAGGGGTAACTTCATCTAGTAATTGTATCCCTCTCCGGGCATGACGCTATCTAGCTAAGAGCGTTGATGGCGTAGTCAATGTAGGTATTAGCTTCGTTAGCAGCTTGACCGCTCAAACCATGATTAGCTTTGATGGATTTTAAAGCTTCTACGTACCAGCTAGGAGACAAATCAAACGCGCCGTTGATTTCAGACAAACCAGCAATCAAGAACTCATCCAAAGGACCTGTACCACCAGCAACTAGGCTATAGGTGATGATGCGTAGGTAGTGACCAACGTCACGAGCGCATTTAGCTTTACCACGAGCATCAGATGCGAATTGAGCACCTGGGGTAGAGGTGGTATAAGGGAATTTGCTGTAAACAGCGCTGGTAGCACCATCAATCAATTTTTGAGCATTAGCGGTTAAACCACGAGCAGCTTCCATGCTGGCAGCAGCGCGGACGAAACGACCGTTAACAGCTTGTAATTCGGTGTTGCTTAAAAAGCGTCCTTGGGTATCAGCAGATGCAATTGCTTCGGTAATTGGTGTTTTCATTGGTGAAAATCTCCTAGATTGTTTCTTGCTTGTTTTGTATGGCTACGCCATGCAGGTTATGAAAAAAGCTCAATTTAGACGGGAGCTAATTTGTAATTTTTAGGCAACAGCAGCCGCAGCACGATCAAAGTAGCTTGCAACTTCAGAAACCAAAGAACTACAATCACCTTTGGTGATCCCGTTAGGATCGTTGATTTTAGCGATCGCTGCTTCTTTCATTTTGCCAACGCCAACTGCTACAGAAGCACCAGGAGTACCCAAAGCTTGGTAGGTTTCCCGTAAGCCATTTAAGCAACGGTCATCTAGAACACTAGCATCACCCGCTAATGCTGCATAGGTTACATAGCGCAAGATAATTTCCATGTCGCGCAAACAAGCAGCCATCCGACGGTTGGTGTAAGCGTTTCCACCAGGAGCGATCAAATTGGGCTGTTCTTCAAACAAAGCACGAGCGGCATCGGTAACGATGTCTTTAGCGTTGCTGGTGATGCGGTTAACAGTGTCTAAACGCTTGCTACCAGCGGCTACTACTGCGGTCAAAGCATCTAGCTGTTCGGTGCTGAGGAATTCGCCACGAGCGTCAGCTTGGGAAACAACCTTGGAAAATACATCTAATGTCATGGACTCTAATCTCCTAAATTACTTAGTTGAGAGATCTCTAAATTCAAACTAATTCGGATTGGTTGGCAACGAAGTCAAATCAAAGCCGTTCTCAAGTCTTCTCTCCTCTCTAGTTTACAGTTTACAAACCAGAAATTATGAGAGTCAAGGGTAAATTTATGAGAACCTGGCAAATTCCATGAATCACCTGCTTTATTTAACTTTCTTCTGTTGTTTAACCCCTACAGCTTATGTTTATACAATGCTATAGAACCTTTATTTATTACAAATTATGAATAAATAAGATGTTCGCCTAAGAAAAGCCTCAAATCCTTTACATACAAGCTATTCAACTAAGAATTTCTAGATATTTTTGTTACATAACTTTACATTTTCTGCAAAAAATCGCAATATTAACCAGTTTAAGCTTGTTTAAATATTCCTGAAAACCCTTGTAATTAAAAGAATATAAGGGTTTTATCCCATTTATAGGTTTCCTAAATTTTGTTAAGGAGTGTTAAATTTACATTTCTAAATATTTTAAAAACTTTCTATTTTTTTCCCCCCTGGGGGGATGTGAATGAAAAAAAAGTTATATTCACAAATTGAGAGTAAATCGTGATTTACTCATAAATTCTTAACAAACCCCACTACGGCGACGCAATACTTCTAGTAAGGTAGTAAAACTGCGGGGAAGGGGTGCTGTTACTTGAAGCAACTTTCCAGAAACGGGATGTTGTAACTGGAGTTTCCAAGCGTGTAGGGCTTGTCCTGGCAAATTTACGCCGATAGAATGAGCAGAACTATAAAGAGGGTCACCAACGATAGGATGACCAATTTTGGCAGTGTGGACGCGAATTTGATGGGTACGTCCTGTTTCTAGTTGAAAGTGGATTAATGTGTAGTTAGCAAGACGCTCTTGTACTTGCCAGTGAGTTATTGCAGCGCGTCCACCGTCTTCTACAGAAACAATCCCCATTTTTTTGCGGTCTTGGGGATTGCGACCAATGGGTAAGTCTATGCTTCCGGTTTCCGTTTTGGGAACACCGTAAACTAAACCTAAATATTCTCGTCTGGCGGTTTTTGCTTGTAATTGTGCTTGTAAATGCTGATAAGCTAAATCTGTTTTAGCAATAACAATCGCTCCGGTAGTATCTTTATCCAAGCGGTGAACTATTCCAGGACGTTGAATACCGCCAATACCGGGTAAATTAGGACAATGGGCCAATATAGCATTAACTAAAGTTCCCTCAGGATGACCGGGTGCGGGGTGAACAACCAAACCAGCGGGTTTATTGAGAATAATTAACTCCTCATCTTCATAGAGGATATCTAAAGGAATATCCGCTGCTAAGAGTTGTAAAGGTTCAATGGCGGGAATTTCTAGAGAAATGCGATCGCCTACTTTGAGATTAACCTTCTTAGATGTGCAAATTTGATCATTAACTTGGACATGGCCCTGTTCTATGAGTTGCTGAATGCGAGAACGGGACAAATCTGATAACTTCTGGGATAAATAGCGGTCTAAGCGATCGCTATTTTCTGGAACTTGGATATTAATTGTAGACACGATTGGGTATTGAGTAATTTAAGCAACATTGAGATCAAAAATTAGAGTCGTGTCGGTAGAAAATCACTACTTCATTTTTTTATCTTCATCTTATGTTTAACATACTTTTTTATTTCTCTAAAAAATATGGAGTAATCTAAAGGGAAGAATTCAAGAATCAGGATTCGGAATGTTGATAAAATACAGTGAGTAACTAATAATGAAAAACAACTTTAATCAACCATCCCAGAAAATGAACGCTACTCCCATTAGTAGATATAGATTTTTCCAAAAACTGCAACCAATCAACATATTAAAGAAGATTACTAATAGTTCGTACACTGGTTGTTTGCAAGTATTTAGCGAATCTGGTGCTTGGTCAATATATATGGATCAGGGTAAACTAATTTACGCTGGTTATTCTGAAGAAATGTTTGAACCTCTTTACCGAAACTTACAGAGATTAAGTCAGCAAATCTCAACTCTTCCCAGGGGAATTAATGAACAAGTGCGGATGATTTTTGAAAAAGATATTGAGAAACATTCAATACCAAATCCAGATTACTTAGCTATTTGTTGGTTAGTTAATCAAAAATATATTAGTCATTTTCAAGCGGCTTTACTAATTGAGGAGTTAGCGCTAGAAGTTTTACAATCCTTGTTGAATTTAAAATATGGCAGTTATGAATTTGTTCCTAATACTTTTTTAGACAATCTGCCTAAATTTTGCCATTTAAATTTAAAAGCCTTAGTAGAACCATCTCAACCAGCAGCAAAAGTTGATGTTAAAGATGTTAAAGAAAATCTGAATTTTGAGTGTTATTCTCAGTTAGAAGTACCCAAAACATCCCAAGAAAAATTACCCAAAAGTAATTCTGATCACTTGAATAATCAGAGAAATACAAATCAGTCAAATAACTCCTTTATCAGAGAGAAGCAGAAATGCAGTATTTTTTCCATAGATGATAATCAGAAAATTTTAAATACTGTGTCAGAATTTTTAGATGAACAAATATTCAATGTGATCAAATTTACGGATTCTTCCCAAGCTTTAATGGAAATTCTGCGAGTACGGCCAGATATCATTTTACTAAATATAGAAATGCCTAATTTAAATGGCTATGAAATCTGTTCTTTATTACGAAAACACACACATTATCAAGATACTCCTATAATTTTAATGACGGAAAGGATGGGATTAAGGGATAGAGCAAGAGCCAAATTTGTCAAAGCTAATGGTTATTTAGAAAAGCCTTTTTCTCAAGAGGATTTACTGAAAATCATTTTTGAACATATTGTGTGAAAATTCACAATTCAGGTTAATAAACCTCATCATGGCTGCCAATATCTATTAATAAAATAACCATTTCTTTTGATTCTAGATTTTCTTTTTGGTGTTTCTGGCGCTGGTTTACTGCTTGGGGATGTGGTATGATCATGGGTATCTGTAGCTGGCCAGACTATAATTTCCACATTTCTGGGGGGTAAATTCACGGGTTCGGTAATCAGCAAGTTACCAGATTGATCAATTTTTCCTTTGAGTTTGTATGCTTGCATGATTTTTTTCATGAGACTCTGTTTTTATATTATCTCGAATTGGCAGCAATTACATCGTGTATTTATCCAGTGTAATCTTCATCTATCACTAAGTGACTGACTAAAGTAAAAAACCACATCTTCAATGAACTAATATGGGGTGGTTCATAAAATACAGCACTGCCCGGTATTATGAAGTACAAATATTAATGATAAAACTCTTGTGGTGCGGGCAAGATGCCCGCACAAAGTGTACCTCACTCAAGCTGAACTTGCTGTATGTTATTACAATAGTATTACTCTGATAAAGAAGCTATTAACTTATGTACACCTTAAAAATTCGTATTAAAAATTCGTAAAGTTGGAAATTCCTTTTCAGAGAAGTTAAAGATGATTCTACAGTCATAAGCAACAGAACAAGACCATAAACCTGCTAATTCACCTGCTAATTTATGAGACTTTAAAGACGGTGTAAAAGGATCATCAGCCAAAAGCCTTAATACGTTAATAATTTGATTTTTTAATTGTGGTTTTTTCTTTGTAATCTTATTAAAAGACCTTTTAAATCCACTACTCCAGACAACTTCCATCATCATCTCCTAGTAAATCAGCAATCAAATCATCAACAGTTCCTCTCTTTGCTGTACCATTTTTAAAAGCCTGTTTCAGTTCCTCCGCATTAGTTAAAATTTCCGTTCGTTTTTGATTAATTCGTTGTTTTTGCAGAAACTCAAATAAATACTCTCGATCTTGTGTCGGTAAATTTTCAATAGAATTAATAATTTCTTGTAAAGTCATCATAGAAACTCCTCATTAAGTAAATCATGCGTTTTTAATTCTATGTAAATCCATAATGTTGATATCAAGCAAGATTTTCACAGGTTATGTTTCTCATTTAAATATTCCCATTTAGCTTGATCTGGATCAAAATCTGCTGAAACAGGAGGAGCATTTTCAAACCAGTTTTGCAAAGCCTTGATTTTAGTTCGTCTTTTTGGTGTTTCTGGTGCTGGTTCACTGGTTGTGGTATGATCATGGGTATCTGTAGCTGCCCAAACTACAATTTCCACATTTCTGGGCGGTAAATTCACTGGTTCGGTAATCAGCAAGTTACCAGATTGATCAATTTTTCCTTTGAGTTTGTATGCTTGCATGATATTTTTTATGATAATCTGTTTTTATATGATATCACCTTGAGCAAAATTCAATCTCTAAATTTGGGTTTAAATTATGATAACTACACTCATTGAACGAGAAGCAGAACCAATTTTAATTAGTGACTTAACCTGGAGAGAATTTAAAGCTGTTGAACAGCTAATTGATCGCCCAGGGTTAAGGTTATCTTTTTTAGATGGAGTGTTGGAGATTCTTAAAAACCCAGGGAAAAAATATCAAATTATCAAACAACGTATTGCTTCTTTAGTAGAAATTTATTTAGAATTTTTAGACTTAGATTTTACTCCTACTGGTTCTGTTACTTTAGAAAATGAATTTGAAAAGGTTAAAAAAGAAGGTGATGAATCTTATGAGTTGGGAGCAAATAGAAAACATCCTGATTTAGTAATTGAGGTGGTTGTTAGTAGTAGAGGAATTAATAAACTGGAAGCATATAAACGGTTACAAATTCCTGAATTTTGGTTTTGGATGAATGATAAATTATTGTTTTATAGTTTAGGAAATGATGGCTATGAAGCTGTTAGTAAATCGCAACTTTTACCGAGTTTAGATGTAGATTTATTGATGCGTTGTATTAATATAGAAAATCATGTTCAAGCGCTGGGGGAATTTAGATCAGGGATTAAAATTACAGGATAAAAATAACAGAATCTTCAGGGAATAGCGATAAAAGCAGCAGCACATAATTTAGGTCATACTGTTGATGAACATACAAAGACTTATCAAAGATGCTTTGGGATTGAAAATAGGAAAAAAGCCTTTGGTGAGGTAATTAGTCAAAGGTCGTTAATTGAGTTGCAGAAGAATGAAATATTGGCGTTAAGGATGGAGAATGAAAGGTTAAGGTTGGAAGTTGAGAGATGTAGGAAAATTCTGGATATTAACGAGAAATAAGCTCAAATTATCGGTGATTTACAAAGCATAAGTAATTGTGAAGCGATGGCTGTATACTCCCTTCCTATTCAAGGAATAGATATAGAGTTACCCCCAAAACAGAATGGTTTTTTGCTAAATTAATGTCTAATTTTACGCTGGGAAGGGAGTAACAAAATATTTAAGCGAATTTATCTATGAGGAAAGTATCAGTAATTCTTCTTTGTTCTCACAAGGTATTTTTCTACTATTCCCTGCAAGACAAGCTGCGCCATTCCTTTATTGTTTTCCAATGGTGTCCGAGAAGGTGATGGATATGAAGTATCGGTAGTCTCTACTCCATATTCAGACATTACAGTAAGCGACTGAAGTTTCATGTTAACGGTATATTGCCCGTTATAAACTTTTCCATCAATTTCAATGCTTACATCTGCGGTTAGTAGCTCAGGCATTTAATAACCTCTTTTTTACTATTGATCTACTAAAATCCAATATAATGCATAATGCGAGGTAAAGCAAAACATTGTAACAAACGCAAAGATTCTGGTTTCATAAATACTCCTGATTTATTATACAGGATTTCAGTAATACTGCCCATCATCTACTAAAGTGCCATAATAATCAGATATATCTCCGTGATCAGGTAGTTCTTCATAGGAATCACTATATTAGACATCTCCGAAAACTATCTAACCTTTACCATGACTGCTTTTGAGAAAATGAAGGTTAAGTGCAAAG
>NZ_KE384696.1:0-17175 GCF_000426925.1 Dolichospermum circinale AWQC310F
CCCAGAGGTGTTAGCCAGCTAGGGGAAGTTAGTTATCAGGGTGCATCTACTTGTTAACTGTTCTAGGGTGGTGTATGATATTCCCGAAGAAATGATTATATGGTAATGATTGTGTGGTGCTAATCATAAACAAAAAACCCCCAGTGGTGTTAGCCGACTAGGGGAAGTTAGTTATCAGGGTGCATCTACTTGTTAAGTGTTCATTGTTTTTAACTTATGATCCGGAAAAAATTACCCAAATATTACTGTAAGTTCCATACCGAAAAAATTCCTGGGGCTGGGGTGGCTGGGTAGGGGAGTTAGTTATGAGAATTTCCATCTACTAAATAACTGATTTACAAATGCTTACAAACGCCCTTCCTTAACAAGGGTGTTTTTTATTTGCCAAAATTAAAAAAAAAGAAAACCCCTAGTGAGTTTTAGCCAACTAGGGGAATCGAAGATCAAGGTGCATCTACCAATAAAAAATTCTCGCCCGAAATCAACCAATCCGGATCAACCTTTTCATGAAAAATAGACAGAAAACCATGTTAAAAACTAGATTAGGATCAACGTCTCAACAACGGGCATCTGAAACATTAGAATAGCAAAATACATCTACACCACCCTGCATGATCAAGATTGTCTAGTTTTATGGAGCAGAAATTGTGACCCAGGAATTTCACCTTTCCGCAACACCAGTAGGGCAAAATCACTATCTGCTGCGAACCGAACAAGTAGCATCTGGAGTACCGTTGGCAGAAGAACTAGTACACTGGCCTGTAGCTGAGTGGTTAGCGATCGCCGGATATTTAATGGATGACCCCTTGCAATTAGTCTTAGAAGGGGAAATGACCACTAAAAACACTGTTAACTTAGTGGATTTGGGGCAGGAGTTATATAATGCCCTATTCCAGAGAACTCTCAGAGATAGTTGGATCACCGCTCAAGGTATTGCCCAAAATCACCAACAGGTGCTGCGGCTAAGATTGGGACTCAAAGACCCCAGATTAGCACGATTGCCATGGGAAGTTATGCACGCAGGCGATTCCTACGGAGCGCTTCGCTATCGCCCTTTAGCCACAGGACCTGATATTACCTTTGCCCGTTACCAAAGTGGTATAGCCTCCAATGCCTACTGGTTGCGTGCCTATGGCGAGCGGAAGCTATCACCCAGCCATTTACAGGCTCATCATCTCCCCACACCGGCGGCAGAACGGGGGCTGAAAGTGTTGATGGTGATTTCTTCCCCAAGGGACTTGGTACAGTTGGATTTACTCAAGCAAGAAGCTATTAACCTCAAAGCAGAACTGCACCGCCAAGCATTAAAATTGGCAGATGGTAATCATCATCTACCAGAAATTGAATTGACCGTTCTTGACGAGCCAGGTAGGGAAGAACTCACCCAAGCTTTAGAACAGGGACATTACGATATTCTCCACTATTCCGGTCATAGCAACTTGGGCGCGAATGGTGGGCAAATTTATCTAGTCAGTAAAAAAACTGGTTTAACAGAAACTCTCAGCGGGGATGATTTAGCTGGGTTACTGATTAATAATCATATTCAAATGGTAGTGTTTAATTCCTGTTTTGGGGCATATCGGGCTAAAGCCGGGGCTGGAGAAGACTCAGGAGAGCAGAATTTAACAGAAAGCTTAGTCAAACGGGGAATTAGAAGTGTACTGGCGATGTCAGAACGCATACCTGATGAGGTGGCACTGACGCTAACACAACTATTTTACCGGAACTTAAGTCAGGGCTATGCTTTAGATTTGTGTGTGAGTCGGGTTCGTCAGGGCTTAATTTCTGCTTATGGTTCTCAACAGATGTACTGGGCATTGCCGATATTGTACCTCCAGCGAGAATTTGATGGTTGTTTGACACCACAATGTAATTTATCAGGCCATATAGCTACTTCACGCGGGCTGTCAGAATTACTAAACGAATATCAGCCACCTCAACAGACTAATCATCATCATTATTCCGCTGTAGCAAATAATCCAGAAAACTTCATGGCTATTGACGATGTCCTAAATCCCGATTTGGGAGAAGAGACAACCGAGGTGGATTGGCTTTTAGCAGATACTTGGGGTGATTTAGGAGATGAAATTGAATATGATGACTCCACCAACTATGATCAAGATTCGGCAATAGTTTCTGACTTGTTTCGTCAGCTTGATAACCGGACAACCACAAGCGAGGGACAAAGTATGAAAGCCGAACTAATCCAAGGATCTAACGAGTTGTCAGAAATGCAGGTTTCTGAAGTCGAGGAACATTTAAACTGGGGAAATGTACCAACATCAATCACACCCACCCCCCTAAATATTCAAAAGCGACAGATAAATCCCCCTTTATCACCGACTCCCTTAGTGACATCAAGTAATCGCTATCACAAATCAAAATCATCATTGCTTTTGGGTCTTGTCGGTGCAAGTGCGATTACCATGATCCTTAGTGTTGCTTGGTGGTGGCATCAACGCCAGTCCCAACAGCGCCTTCTATCCAATATCCCACCCCTTCCCGGAGAAAATATTAGTAGTAATCAATATCCAAGTATTAATTTAACTAACTCTGCCACAGGCATTGTCACAGCTACAGCTACCACACAATTGAGTCAAGGCAATTTAAAAGATGGATTGAGTGCTATTCATGAATTATTAAATCGCGGAGCTTTCACCGCCGCCGAAACCGCTTTAAATTTGATTCCTGTTCAGGATACCCAAAATCCATCCGTGAACTTTGTCTGGGGAAGATTAGCTTGGCAGTCTGTACAAACTGGTAATAATAAATATAGTATTGATGACGCACGCCGTTACTGGGCTAGGGCAGTACAGAATCAGCCCGAATCTATTTTGTATAATAATGCCTTGGGATTTGCCTATTATGCGGAGAATAATCTCAATTATGCCAATGATGCTTGGTTCAAATCCCTGAATTTAGCATTAAAACCCCAGCAGAATGGAAGTGCAAAAATTGGAAAAACAAAATATCCGCAAATATCTGGAGAACCGGAGGCTTTGACAGCTTATGCTGGATTAGCTTTGGGGTTATATAAAAGCGCTCAGAATCAACCCGCTGATAAACGTCAAAAATATTTACAGGAAGCGATTAAACTTCGACAAATGGTGATTCAAAATGCACCGGCAGATTTTACTATGGAGAAATTATCACGAAATTGGCTGTGGACTCAACAGGCGATCGCAGATTGGCAAAGCCTGGGACAAACAAAGTTACCCCTTTTGTAATAAAATTGTTGATGACCGGATGAGGATGACAAAAACCGTGAAATCCAATACATCAATCTCAAGTTAATAACTGGTGCTATACTTACAGCGTGAGACAAAGTGTTTGGTTAGATATATAAACAACGCTATTAGAAGTCAGGAATCAAAAAAAATGAAGAAAGTAGAAGCCATTATCCGTCCATTTAAGCTTGATGAGGTGAAAATAGCCCTAGTTAATGCGGGGATTGTAGGGATGACAGTTTCTGAGGTTCGGGGTTTTGGCAGACAAAAGGGTCAAACTGAACGCTATCGAGGTTCGGAATATACTGTGGAGTTTCTGCAAAAACTCAAGGTGGAAATTGTTGTTGAAGATTCCCAAGTTGACACGGTTGTGGATAAAATTATCTCCGCAGCACGTACTGGTGAAATCGGTGATGGTAAAATTTTCATCTCTCCTATTGAACAAGTTGTACGAATTAGGACTGGAGAAAAAAATACAGAAGCAGTATAAATATTAGATATTGAATACTACCTATCTACAAGAAGTGCGTTGCTGAGTCTGTGAAGATAAAAACAGTCAGCAGCACGCCCTTCGGGAAGTCAAAAGTCAAAAAGTACAGAATTTTTATTCTATTTTTATTTTAGAGATCACCCAGGATAGACGCAAAGAAGCAAAGTTGGAGATATTTAATCTTCTAATTCTCACAAGTTCAATCTTTGTTTTTGAACTTAGATTTTTAATTCTCCCGATGTATTGTATTTTTGCAAAATTCCAATCACAACCGCTGGTATTTCTAAATGGGGAATAATTCCTGTATCTGGTATTTCCTCAAAACTGTTAATTACCGCAGAATTTAAACTAGCTAAACGTCGTCCTAATTCGATATTTGTAAATTGTGCTTTTTCACCCCACAAAATGACACTCGGAACTTGAAGTTGCTGAATATATAAACTCAAATCAAAGTAAAGATTCCCCTTTAAAAAAGACAAAGCCGCAAATTTAGCCTGATATTGTTGTGCAGAAGTTAAATAAGCTGCTACCATTTCCTGTGTCACCCTTTCTGGTTTAGCAAAAAGAAAACTTTGTAAAAAATTCCTAACTGCAATTTCATTTTCTGCACCCAAAGCATAAATTAGATTATTTACTAAAGGTGTATTAATTAAGGAAAGTGGTAATCTTCGTCCCGCACCTTGTCCAAAATCATTGAACCCCGAAGGACAAACTAAAAACAAAGCTTTGAACAAATCGGGATAAGTAATAGCCAGACGAATAGCAAAAGCCGCAGTTAAAGAAGATGCTATTACAGTTACACTTTCGTGACAAGTTTGATGAATAAACTCAATAATTGTGGTTAAATAATCTTCAATTTGATAATCTCGCACAGGGTGAGCAGATTTTCCCCAACCAATTAAATCTGGAGCTAAAATTCGATATTTTGCAGCATAAGCTGGGTAAATTTTAGACCATTCATAAGCGGACGCACCACCACCAAAATTATGTAAAAATAACAATGGTGGTAAATCTTGATCTACTGCATTTTCCCAAGGACTACTAACTTGGGTATAGTAAACCATTGTCCCCAAAGAAGTATGAATAAACTTACTACCAAAACCCGGAGGTTGAAACTGAATCATAACTATAAAACTCAATCTTTACTAAGGACAAGTTGATTTATATTGTCACTACTAATATTATAAGCAGCACCAAACCCAATTACAAAACGTCCGTTTTTAGGTGTGAGTTGAAAAATCCGAAAATCTGGTAAACTGCGTAATGTGGAAATCAATTCTCCAAAACGAATCTGAAATTTATCAACAGTTTGTTGCCATTGTTCAGTTTCTCTCTCTACCAAATTTGCGGTACAATTAAAATTTAAACGCCGACGGGCAAAAATTTGTTTAGTTTTAACTTCGTCTTCAATAAATAAAACACTCACAAAAGGATGATTATGAATATTTTGAGTGTGAGTAGCTAGTCCACTAACATAAATATAGATGTTTTTATCATCGTCTAGGACAAAAGGGGCGTAACTAGCGTCAGGAATCCCCTCTTTATTAACTGTACTCATCATAATGCTGGTAAGTTCTGTGGGAAATTTCTCGTATTCGGCTTGGGCTTTTTTGTGTTGATTGATCATGATTGATAATTATTTATTTTAACGAACCACTCCAGCCACAGAGGACACGGAGGAATTTTTCTTTGGGGACTTTTATATTATATCAAGAAGTTGATATAATAAGAGTAAAATTATTTTTTTGACTTTTGACTTTTGACTTCCCGAAGGGTGGTATTTATGAATAACAACAATCGTTCACAATGGGATTTATGCAGGTTCATTAAAACTCTCACCTACTTTGAAGTATTTCCGGTTCTGAACTGGATACAAAAACTTTTTCAAGGTGGTTATAAAGATAATCAAAATCTATCAAAAGCAGGAATAAATATGGGTGTAATTCTGGTAGCTGGTGCGACTGGTGGTGTCGGTAAACGAGTTGTGAAAAAATTGGTAGCGCAGGGTTATCATATCCGTTGTTTGGTTCGAGATATTGACAAAGCACGACCAATTCTCGGTGATGATATTGATTTGGTGGTTGGAGATATTACAAAACCAGAAACTTTAACAAATTTAGTTTTGGCTAATATTCAAGCTGTAATTTGTTGTACAGCAGTTCGTGTACAACCAGTGGAAGGAGATACACCAGATAGAGCAAAATATAATCAAGGTGTGAAATTTTATCTACCGGAAATTGTTGGAGATACACCAGAAAATGTTGAATATCAAGGTGTGAAAAATTTAGTTACAGCAGCAAAAAAATATCTGATTGCTGTTGGGGAAAAACCAATATTTGATTTTACTAAACCATCAGATGAAATCAAAAATATCTGGGGTGCTTTGGATGATGTTGTTATGGGTGGTGTCAGTTCTAGTAGTTTGCAAATTCGGGAAGATAGGGCGATATTTACAGGTAATGTTTCCACTGCTAATTCTGGGGGTTTTGCTTCGGTAAGAACTAAGAATTTTTCACCTTTATGTGATTTATCAGGTTATGAAGGTGTGAAATTGCGGGTTAAAGGTGACGGTCAACGTTATAAAATATTTTTACGCACAGAGTCAACTTGGGACGGAATTGGTTATAGCTATTCTTTTGATACTGTTGCTAATAATTGGCTAGATATTCAGATCCCTTTTACAGATTTGTTCGGTGTATTTCGTGCTAAAGTTGTTAAAGATTGTCCACCAATTGATGTTAGTAAAATTTGTTCTTTACAACTAATGTTGAGTAAGTTTGAATATGATGGTGCTTTAAATCCTAAGTTTAATCCCGGTGTTTTCTCGCTGGAAGTTTCATCAATTCAAGCTTATGGTGGGGAAATTTTACCCCAATTTATATTAATTAGTTCCGCTGGAGTGACTCGTCCCGGAAGACCAGGAATTAATTTAGATGAAGAACCACCAGCCGTAAGGTTAAATGACCAATTGGGAGGAATTTTAACTTGGAAATTACGAGGTGAAGAATGTTTGAAATCTAGTGGAATACCTTATACAATTATCAGACCTTGTGCTTTAACAGAAACAGCGGGAGGAAAGGAATTAATATTTGCACAAGGTGATAATATCAGAGGAAAAGTTAGTCGTGATGATGTTGCGGAAATTTGTGTACAAGCAATTAAAGAACCAAAAGCGAAAAATCTAACTTTTGAAGTCAAGGAAAGCGAAATGGTTGCTAATAATTTAGATTGGAAACGGCTATTTTCTTGTTTACAAGTTGATCAATAAGACTTTGAATAATTAACAAGTTTGTTGGGTTGCTTTTATCAACCCAACCTACGGGTTTCATTTAATTAGTTGATAATATGATGTTGAGAAGGTTGTTAATAATTGCGGTATGTGTGATGATTGTGTGCAGTGGTATGTTTTTAAAACCTGCTTTACCACAGCAAGTTGATTTCCGTGTTAATAATTTAGAAAATGATGTTCGGAGTTTACAATTACGCTTACAGCAAGTTGAGTTAATGGTTAGTAAAAATAATCAATTACCTACTACCAATAATTCTCAAGTTGTACCTCCTAATTTGAAAAAGTATTTATCACAACAGGAAAAAATGTTAAATAATTTAGCAACTTTAGTGGTTGAATTAAACCAGAAAGTGAATAAATTAACTATTCGAGTTAATCAACGGTCGAACCTTAATGTTAAATAGAGATGAATTTGTTACTTATGAAGGTGGTTGTCACTGTGGTGCTGTGCGATTTCGTGTGTTAGTTAATAATCATCAAGTTGATGATTGTAATTGTTCAATATGTTCTAAAAAAGGATTTTTACATTTAATTATCCCGCGAGAACAATTTACTTTATTACAAGGGGAAGATGTATTAAAAACTTACAAATTTAATACAGAAGTAGCACAACATAAATTTTGCGGAATTTGTGGTATTCATTCTTTTTATGTTCCCCGTAGTCACCCTGATTGTATTGATGTTAATGTACGGTGTTTAGATGGTAATGTCATTGCCAATTTTCAAATTGTGCCTTTTGATGGTATAAACTGGGAAGAAAATATTCATAAACTCAAGAGAGGTTAAATATCTTGTTTTTTATGTTATTTTTTCAGAATTGATGATTTAGCATCTAAAATATGGTACTTTAATGATGTCCATTCACTTTTCACAAATGTTGTAATTTATCAATAACAAATATGATGGAAAATCAATCACAGCAAACCCAACCAGTAAATTCTTCTTCCACACAAGATGTTTTTTCTTTTTTAGGTGGAGAAAATCGCAATGTACCAAAACTACCTGCTGCTGATAAATCTGTGTCTCAATGGCAGGAAATTCTTAACCAAATTATGGAATCTTTAGGAAAACTGCCAGATTATTTAGGCGCAATTTTTAATAACAATAAAAGAGCGTTAATTAACTTAATTTTAATCTTATCAGCTTTCGTGACAGTTAAGGTAGTAATTGCATTATTAGACGCGGTGAATGATATACCATTACTACAACCAATTTTTGAGTTAATTGGGCTATTTTACTCTCTCTGGTTTGCTTTCCGTTATCTCCTTAAATTTGACACAAGACAAGAATTATCTCAGAAATTTAATGCTTTTAAAGAACGATCTTTTGGATAAAGATTTTATTTTTTGTTGATTTATTGAGTTTATGAAATGTAGGATAGGCTATAACTAGCCTACATTTTATTTGGGATTTTATTTTGGATTTGACGATGTAAAATCTATCTATAGATAGAGAGTTTTAATAAAAATATTTTTGGTAATTATTCCCGCAGGTAGTATATTTATCCGCAAGAAAATTCTAATCTAGTTTTGGCAATACTCGAAAAGTAAACAGGACTAATTGTATGAATGAAAAGATTACCGCAGATACCTATGATAGAGGCATAATTCCCGCCGAAACAGCCGCACGAATCAAAAGAGAAGGAAAAAATTATAAACACATACCGACGGAGGAGGATCTTGCAAGTGCAGACACTGATCATCAAACTGATATTAACAGTATTCGCACAACGGATGGTTATACTATGGATCAAGAAGGTTTGTTGAATAATTATCCAGTTGAACCGGAAATGTATTATCAAGTTCCTGGTGACGCGCGGGAAATAGCCGAACAAGAAAAAGCCGAACGAATACGGGAATTACGAGAAGTGAATGAAGATAAAACAGGTCTATTAACAGAGGATTTTGATAAAAGAGGTAGAGGTCCAGGAATGATTTAATTTACCATTTATTTGATTTTTTCCCGAAAGGCTATGGCCGCATCTAAAGGATCTTCTGCTATTACATATTCCGCCAAATTTGATAAATCTAAGTTGGGTAATAATTCACTTTTTGCCACCAATTCATAATTTTCATCCCGCCAATGATAAACCGCAAATTGATTGTTTTGAAAAAACCAAACTTCTGCCACAGCTAATCTTTTGTAAACTTCTAATTTATCAATTCCCCCATTGGTGACTACAACTTCAATGGCGAGATCAGGAACTTCTTTTTCTATGCCTATACAGTAGGATTCATCTGGTTCTACTCCTCCTCTTTTCGCTTGTTTACGGAAGGTGGTAGAACCAAGGGGAAAATAGCGGATACGTTTTTCTTGAAAGTAAATTTCCAGCAAAGATCCAATAATTGTTTTGCGAATTTCATGGCGACGACTTGGTGACATTAATTCTATGACTCCATCTAAATATGTAACTCTATATTGGAGGCTATCACCCAAATTATTGAGTAAAGCTTCATAATTGTTCCAATTAACACCAGTGATAGTTTGCCGTTCTTCTGGATCTTCGGCTTGTAATAGTTCAGATAATTCTGGAAGTAAAAGCATAGAATTTCCTAAAACCGAATTATTGCTAACTTGATGATATTCTAATTTCCAGATCCCCGATTGCTTTGAGAAGTCGGGGATCTATTTTTGTCAACTTGGCAAAATTGTAAATAAATGTAAAGCTACTAGCAAATAAAATCTTTCTGAGAATTAGTTTGATCTAATCCGGTAAGTCACTCCCTGCGGTAGTCTAGATAAATGTTAATTTATCGCCTGGTTTGACAAAATAGTTTTATGACCTCAGTTTCTAGTCCTCCGCGCACTATTCGCATTGGTTCACGTAAAAGCCAATTAGCTCTAGTTCAAACATACTGGGTACAAGCCCAACTCCAGAAAAGCTTTCCCGACATTACTTTTGAAGTTCATACCATGTCTACTCAAGGAGACAAAATCCTCGACGTAGCATTGGCTAAAATTGGCGATAAAGGACTATTTACCAAAGAATTGGAATTAGGCATGATCAATAAAGAGATTGATTTTGCTGTCCATTCTCTCAAAGACCTCCCCACCAATTTACCACCAGGTTTGACACTGGCCGCAATTACGGAACGGGAAAACCCCGCAGACGCGGTGGTACTCCACGAAAAGCATCAAGGTGAAAAACTTGAGACTTTACCCGCAGGTGCGGTAATTGGCACTTCTTCTCTGCGGCGGCTGGCACAATTGCGGCATAAATTCCCCCATTTTACATTTAAGGATGTGCGGGGTAATTTGATTACACGCATGGCGAAACTGGATGCTGGTGAATATGATGCTCTAATTTTAGCAGTAGCCGGTTTAGAAAGACTGGAAATGAGCGATCGCATTCATCAAATTCTCTCACCTGAAATCTCCCTCCATGCCGTCGGACAAGGTGCTTTGGGGATAGAATGCCGCGCCGATGATACGGAAGTAATTAGCTTACTTAAAGCTATTGAACACCCGCAAACACGCGATCGCTGTTTAGCGGAAAGATCATTTTTACGAGTTTTAGAAGGTGGCTGTCAAGTTCCTATTGGTGTAAATACTGAAATAATTAATGATAAATTAACATTAAAAGGACTTGTTGCCAGCGTTGATGGTCAGAAAATTGTTCAAAATTTAGTCACTGGTGCGGCGGCTGATGCTGAAAAATTAGGGGCAGAATTAGCCGATATTTTGCGACAACAGGGGGCTACAGAAATCTTGGAACAAATCTTTACCGAGATTCAACGAGGCTCATAAGATAATTGACAATGGACAATTGATAACTAACAAAAATATGCGAATTTTATTTGTAGCAGCAGAAGCTGCTCCCATTGCCAAAGTTGGTGGCATGGGGGATGTTGTAGGTGCATTACCCAAATTCTTGAGACAAATGGGTCATGATGTACGGGTATTCTTGCCTTATTATGGCTTTGTTCCTGATAAAATGGTCGTTCCTGAAGAACCTATCTGGAAAGGCTCTGCCATGTTTCAGGATTTTTCAGTTTACGAAAGTGTACTGCCCGGAACTGATATTCCTTTGTATTTATTCGGACATCCAGTTTTTCTACCTCGGCGGATTTATGGTGGAGAAGATGAAGATTGGAGATTTACCCTTTTTGCCAATGGTGCGGCCGAATTTTGCTGGAATTACTGGAAACCAGAAATTGTTCACTGTCATGATTGGCACACAGGAATGTTACCCGTATGGTTAAATCAATCTCCAGATATAACCAGTGTTTTCACCATTCATAACCTGGCTTATCAAGGACCATGGCGGTGGTATTTAGAGAAAATTACTTGGTGTCCCTGGTATATGCAAGGACATAACACCATGGCGGCAGCCGTCCAGTTTGCTGATAAAGTAAATACAGTTTCTCCTACCTATGCTGAACAGATAAAAACACCAGCCTATGGTGAAGAAATAGAAGGGTTATTATCTTTTATTAGTGGCAAATTATCAGGGATAATCAACGGCATAGATACCGATATTTATGATCCCGCTAATGATAAATACATTCCTCAAAACTTTACCATAGATACCCTTGATCAACGTAAAGCTAATAAAATAGCCCTGCAAGAAGAAATGGGTTTAGAAGTTAATTCTAATGCCTTTTTAATCGGTATGGTGACAAGGTTGGTAGAACAAAAAGGCATGGATTTAGTATTACAAATCCTTGACCGATTTATGGCTTATACGGATGCTCAATTTGTCTTATTGGGAACAGGCGATCGCTATTATGAAACCCAAATGTGGCAACTTGCATCTCGCTATCCCGGACGTATGTCCACTTACCTACTGTATAATGATGCTCTTTCCCGTCGCATTTACGCTGGTACAGATGCCTTCTTAATGCCTAGTCGCTTTGAACCCTGCGGTATCAGTCAAATGATGGCTTTGCGTTACGGTTGTGTTCCTATTGTTCGTCGTACAGGGGGATTAGTTGATACCGTCAGCCACTATGATCCAGTCAACGAAGCAGGTACAGGTTATTGCTTTGATAGGTATGAACCCTTAGACCTATTTACTTGTATGATACGCGCTTGGGAAGGCTTCCGTTTCAAACCCCAATGGAGGGAATTACAAAAACGGGGAATGAGTCAAAACTTCAGTTGGTATCAATCTGCTAAAGAGTATGATAAACTCTATCGTTCTATCTATGGTTTACCAGATATAGAACCAGCAGCGGAAATCACAGCAGAAACTGTGTAAGGTGTTGTAGAAAGTTGGAATTTTAGACAATTGTTGACGGGGTATTTATGTCAAATGCCCCTTTTTAATACACGATAATATAGAATTGAAAAAAGATGGATTGGTTAGAGCGCGTCGCAGAAATTCGCAAAATTTGTAACGTGCCAGCACCAGCCCGAAATGTTGCTATTGCTAGAGTATGGGTAGATGAGACGTTTTCTGAGCTATTTGCTTTTAGTGGTAAGCTGTTGCGAGAAGGAGCAGTTGGTTTACCTAATCAACCGATGTTTCAAGCCTTTGATGTTGGTGGACACCGAAGAGACTTAGACTCGGAGTACAAAATATTAGAAGCGATAGCCGAAAAATATACAAATAATAGAGAAGTAAAGGGTAAAATTGAATTATTTACAGAAAGAGAGCCATGTAATTCGTGTGAGTATGTCATGAAGCAATTTAGGCAAACTTTCCCGAACATTCAGCTAAATGTACATCACGGAAACATTGCATAAAGGAGTCGGTAGAAATGTCAATTTGCAATTTACCCGAACAATTTAAGCTTATTTTTAACGAGAATCATCCTTTGTCATGTTCAGATTTGGAAATAATTCAACTTGAACGACAACAAGGTATTAATCTACCCAGCACTTACAAAGACTTTCTCAAGATAATGGGACATGGGGCAGGTAAGTTTTTACGTGGTTCAGATTGCTTTTATCAGCATTTGTCACAAATTCAAGAATGGGCTAAACAACTTTTAGTAGAAAATGATTTTCCTCAGACTTTACCAGAGGATGCTTTTGTATTTTTCATGCACCAGGGATATCAGTTCAGCTTTTTCAGACTTTCAGAAGGTGATAACCCGCCAACTTATTCATATTGTGAAGGACAAGAAGAGCTTTATTTTATCAAAAGTCATGATCAGTTTAGTGAGTTTCTATCTGTGGAAATCAATCTTTATTTAAAGTCTTTGATGCTTTTAGCAAGTTAGATATTAGCTAGATAAACAAAATTATGGTTCAAAGTTTTTTGTCAGAATCAGGATGTCCAGGATTTAAGGATTTCCAGGATGGAAATTTTTATAGTTTTGCAAGATAGAGGAGAATCTATACTATTATTTATGAATAAATATGATATAATAGCCAATTATTAATCAACAAACGAAACTTACTTGTGTCCTATAAAGTTAGTATTGTCATTGAAAAAGATGAACATGAGTATTATGCTTATTGTCCTGAACTTCCTGGGTGTCAATCTGAAGGGGATTCATTAGCAGCAGTTCAAGCAAATATCAAGGAAGCTGTTGAATTATATATAGAAACATTATCGGAGTTTGAGAAACAAGCACTTCAGCAAAAAGAAATATTAACTATGATTTCATGTTGATAATCCAAAGATATTAGGAGATATTAGGTTCTACTAGGTTTGTTATTTCACGGAGAAACAGCTTGAACTATGGTAACAATAAAATCTCAACGGAAAGTGCTGTTATCTTATGGTGAAGATGGGTATTTTGTTGTCGAAGTACCAAGTTTACCCGGTTGTATCAGTCAGGGTAAAACCCGTGAGGAAGCTTTAGCTAATATTGAAGAAGCAATATCTCTCTACATTGAAGTTTTACAAGATAGAGGTGAACCTATACCAATTTTTATATGATAAATAATCAATCTCATCCTGACAATCCTTAAATCCTGGACATCCTGATTCAGACAAAAAACATTGCTCAATAACCGACAGAATGCCTGAAAATCCCCAACACCGTGTAAAATACAGATTCCGGTCTGTATTTCCTCAACAATATGGGTAACACTTTTGGTCATCTTTTCCGAATTACGACTTTTGGCGAATCTCACGGCGGCGGTGTGGGCGTTATAATTGATGGTTGTCCCCCACAACTGGAAATTTCCCCAGAGGAAATTCAATTTGAATTAGACAGAAGACGGCCAGGACAAAGTAAAATCACCACCCCCCGCAAAGAAGCAGACACCTGTGAGATATTATCAGGGGTGTTTGAGGGGAAAACTCTGGGAACACCCATAGCTATCTTAGTCAGAAATAAAGATACCCGTTCTCAAGACTACGATGAAATGGCGCAAAAATACCGCCCTTCTCATGCAGATGCTACCTATGATGCTAAATATGGCTTGAGAAATTGGCAAGGTGGCGGAAGGTCGTCAGCCCGTGAGACAATAGGTAGAGTGGCTGCTGGTGCGATCGCTAAAAAGATTTTACATCAAGTTGCAAATGTAGAAGTTATCGCCTATGTCAAGCGCATTAAAGATTTACAAGGCGTAATAGATACAAGTACAGTTACTTTAGCAGATGTAGAAAGCAATATTGTCCGTTGTCCAGATAGAGAAATTGCTAATACCATGATTTCATTAATAGAAGAAACCGGTCGAGATGGTAATTCTATTGGTGGTGTGGTTGAATGTGTGGTGCGAAATGTTCCCAAGGGTTTAGGAGAACCAGTTTTTGACAAATTAGAAGCAGATTTAGCAAAAGCAGTCATGTCACTTCCTGCTAGTAAAGGTTTTGAAATCGGTTCAGGTTTTGACGGAACTTTGTTAACAGGTTTTGAACATAACGACGAATTTTATAGTGATGAAAATGGGGAAATTAGAACAGTAACCAACCGTTCTGGAGGGATTCAAGGAGGAATTTCTAATGGCGAAAATATCATTATCAGAGTGGCTTTTAAACCAACAGCCACTATTAGAAAAGAACAAAAAACCGTCACAAAAGAAGGTGAAGAAACGGTTTTAGCAGGAAAAGGTAGACATGATCCTTGTGTTTTACCTCGCGCTGTACCTATGGTTGATGCTATGGTGGCTTTGGTTTTATGTGATCATCTCTTACGTCATTATGGACAATGTAAAGTATTGTCATAGACCATAAATTCTGATGGGGTGTTGATTTGGAATACCCCTTTTGCTTAAAATACTCATACTAATCAGGTCTAACTGCATCAATATTTCCTATGACTACCATTAATACAGACCAAAACTACCAAAATCGCGTTAAACACTTTACTGCTTTAAAAGATAAATATCAAGCGAATAGCTATCAAAATTTATCTCCTAATAGTCCACTTTATTTCATTCTCAGAAAAGCAGATTTAGGAATTGAAATTCTGGATTTAGAATATATTTGGCTGCAAAAAGAAAACCTTTTAGCAACGGTTCAAGTAATTAGAAATCAACAGCAGCAAAGAATTAAAGATACGGTAGATTTAGGTGTTGAATTTACAAAACTCAAGTCAAAATATCAAGTTAATAACTATCATATTTCTTGGGCTGTAAGTCCTTTATATTTTATACTTTGTAAAGTAGATTCAGGTAATTTTCTTACTGAAAAAGAATTTAATTGGCTAATCTCAAATGGGTTTAAAAAAGTAAATTCAATTGCTATTGAAAATCAAAAATTTATTAGTTTAAAATCTAAGTATAACGCTAATAAATATCAAGATTCTCATTCTGATAGTCCACTTTATCCTATTCTCAAAAAAATAGATATCTCAGAACGTTTAACTGAGTTAGAATATAAATGGTTAATAGAACAGGAACTTTCAGAAACCTTAGAATTTGTTAAACAACAAGAAGCAACAAGACGAAATGAGTTTATTCAATTAAAAGAAAAATATCAAGCGACTAAATATAAAAGTGGATCTTTATCAAGTCCATTATATCCAATTCTGCAAAAATTAGAAGCAGAAGAAAATTTAATTGATACCGAACTTACTTGGTTAAAAGAACAGGAACTTATTGAAACTATTACTATTGCTGAAGAAAAGGAAAAAACAAAAGAATTTGCAGCTTTGAAGATTAAGTATCAAGCCACAGAATATGAAGATATATCTCCAAAATCTCATCTTTATAAAGTTCTAAAAAATGTTGATTCAGGTAATTCTTTAGGAGGACAAGATGTTAATTTCCTGAAAAAGCGTAAATTACTGGAAACCATCAAATTAGCTAATGATAAATACATTAATCATTTAAAATCTAAAATTGAAGAGAATGGATTATTAACTGATTCAGAAATTGAATGGTTGCAAAATAATAAACGTGAAGATATTATCACTTTTGCTAAACAGAAGCATTTTTCAGCACTAAAAAGAAAGTATGGATTAATAGATCCTTCACTTCCTCTAGAACCATTTTACACGATCATGGTCAAATTAGAGAAAGAAGAACGGCTAGATGCTGTGTTAGTTGTTCAGCTTATTGAAACAGAGATGTTGTCTTCAGGGGGTAAGATTGCTATTACATATTATAGACTAGAAGCTGAATTTTTAGAACAAGAAATTAAACGCACAGGACACAAATGGCATATCCCGACAGCGAGTAGTTATTGGCGCAAAGCAAAGGAACCTGAACAGGCTTTAAAACTTACTAATTTAGATTTAGGTAAAATCAAAGAAAATCATCTCAAATCAGCTATTTTAGTCACTAGAGGTGCAGCATTTAGAGATTGTGATAAATTAGATGATGCAGAAATTTGCGCTCTTCAAGCAATGGAATATCAACCAGATAGTCATCATCCCTATACATTAATGGGAGCTATTTGTTATGACAGATATGAATATGAAAAAGGTAGTTATTGGTTTGATGAAGCAATTAAACGTGGGGCTGATATTGAAGATATAGATTCTGAAATTAAGCGAGTAATCAAAAATGAGAAGAGTGATGATAAACGACATGAAGCCGCAGAATATCTTTTGAAAAAAGACTCAAACCGTTATGCTTGGGCTAAAAATTATCTGAAAAAACAGCAGGATAAAAGATAACATTCTTGTGGGGTGGGCATCCCTGCCCGCCCAAATATGTAAATTAGGTGCATTTTAGTTTATGATAATATCACAGCGTGGCTTTATCTATATTCCTATATTTTATCTATGAGATACCGTTACGCTTGGGCTAAAAATTATAGCTGTAGCCATTAAGATGAGGACATAAACCATAATGACCAGACTTGATAGCCCAGCAAAAGTGGT
>NZ_KE384696.1:17231-37201 GCF_000426925.1 Dolichospermum circinale AWQC310F
TCTGAAAAAACAGCAGGATAAAAAATAACATTCTTGTGGGGTGGGCATCCCTGCCCGCCCAAATATGTAAATTAAGTGGATTTTAGTTTATGATAACATCACGGCGTGGCTTTATCTATATTCTATTTTATCTATGAGATCCAGAATTGAAAATAACATTTTATTTATTCACAAGGAAGATGTACCGGAATTTAAAAAAGGCGGTTCGGTAGTTAGAAATTCCTACTTTTGGGCTTTACGTTCCATTGCTGGTCGTGCTAAACGTGATCATGATTGGGAATACGAATCAGAAGTTTGGGTAGCACTAGAAAGAATGCTTTTATCTTTTACTGAATCAGGATATTTGGGTTATCGAGAAACAATTTTAGAGTTTCCTTTATCACAGGGTGAAATTCCTAATTTGCTGCGAAATGTAGCTACCTGGGAATAATCCATTTTCGTCCTTTCTAGGATGTTTTAAAAGGGAGAAATTTTCAATCATACAGCAAGTTCAGCTTGAGTGAGGTACACCTTGTGCAGGCAGGATGCCTGCACCACAAGAGTTTTATTATTAAAATCTGTATTTCATAAGATCGGAAACTGCTGTATTTTGATGAGATTTTATTTTTATGGGAAAATTAAGATAATATACGGAAATCCAGTAAGTTAAGCTCAAACATGACAATGTTTAAGCTAAAAACCCTTACAATTCAACCAATTTAAAACCCCAAATTTTCAAAACAGTAGTTGCTAATTCTGGATCTATACCATCATAAGCCTCCCATTCCGAATGCGGGTCTTTAGGATGTCCCTCACCCACATGACCTGCAATTTTTATGACTGGAATATTCACTACGTAATCACGTTCCATTCCCTTGGGAATAGCTAATTGGATTCTCCGTCCTACAAATTTCGCCCCGCTGGATTTAGCTACGGTTTCACGCACTAAACAAATATCACCAGCAGTTCCCCAAGTAGTTTGGTAAGTGTACAGAAATGATATATAGCTTTCTGGCTTGATTGATCTTTTGAGAACTTGCATTATTTAATCCTTACTGATTTCGGTTCAAGAATTTCATCTAAATACTACCTGCTATATTATAATTTCCCGCTTTTGATAGAATCACACAAGGGGTTTTATCTATGAAATTACCCCTTGCGAAAATTCCTAATCTACGCAGGTATAAACTGTAATGATACACCATTCATACAGTAGCGCAAGCCGGTTGGTTTAGGACCATCATTAAATACATGGCCTAAATGTCCACCACAATTACTGCAATGCACCTCAGTTCTGGTCATAAAAAATGACCTGTCTGTAGTCGTAGCAATTGCTCCCTCAATTGGTTTAAAAAAGCTCGGCCAACCAGTACCACTATTAAATTTAGTCTCTGAAGTAAACAAAGCTTGTCCACAACCAGCACAGACATAAGTACCAGGTTCATATTGCTTATCCAGGGGACTGGTATGGGAAGGTTCTGTACCATGTTTCCGCAATACACGAAACTGTTCTGGTGTCAGGATACTCTTCCACTCTTCCTCAGTCTTAGTCACTGCAAACTCTGTATTAGAAAGTGCCATTGTTTCTGAACTCCAATTGATATAACGGGAAAAAAAGGCTGTACCGACTAATACGGCACCCATTTGCAAAAAATAACGTTTGTCCATAAACCTATTATTTGCTATTATTTGTTATTTTTCTTGTCCTACCCTAACCAACTCTAACAAGTTTCTCAATTTTCCCAGAAATTAAGAAAAATTAACTCAAAACCTCTTGCCTAATTGAGAAAAATATGTAATGCTCGTAAAATCAATTTTAAAACTACTCTATCTCTATCAGATTATCGGTCTTTAAAACCGAAAGTCGGCAAAATGTCATTTTTGTATCTCTGTCTAATCACAAATACTGATAATTAAATATTGATTACAAATCAAAAAATTACCATGAGACAAGAATCTGATTTACTCTCTGAGATATGTGATTTTCTTTACCCTCGCAGTTCCTATTACGGTCAGTTTAAACCGGAATATTTAGTGTTTAATGCTAATCTTCAAGAATTTGCTCAACGGGTAAATTATATTTGTAATTTACAAACAGGTGGTAAAATATCTCCACAGGAGGCTTACAAACAAATTCATAGTTTGTGGAAACAATTAAAACAGGCTAAAAAACAGTTAGAAATTGAATAAAGATTTTTCATAAGTAGGTTTTGAGATTAATGGGAAATGATTTAGAATTAGAAGCCAAAGATTACATTATTTTAGCTCAATCTTTAGCAATGGAATTTGCCCAAACTGCCATAGAAAGAGATGCTCAAGGAGGTACACCAAAGCAAGAACGGGATAGTTTACGACAAAGTAACTTACTGAAATTGATTATCCCTCAAGAATATGGAGGAATTGGCGCAAACTGGATAACTACATTCCAAATAATTCGGGAATTTGCTAAAGTTGATAGTTCCTTAGCTCATGTTTTCTCATATCATCAAATTGGGGTAGTTATTCCCCATATCTTTGGTACAATTGAGCAGAAACAATATTACTATAGCGAAACCGTTAATCATAATTGGTTTTGGTGTAATGCTCTTAACCCTAGAGACAAAAGAGCAGTTATTACAGTACAGGAAAACCATTTTTTACTTAATGGTAGTAAAAGCTTTTGTTCCGGTTCTGTTGATTCTGATATTTTACCACTTTCAGCTATTGATCAAACAACGGGAGAATTAATTATTTTAGTCATTCCCAGTCGGAGACAAGGAGTAAAAATTCATACTGATTGGGATAGCATGGGACAACGCCAAACTGATAGCGGTAATATCAACTTTGACAATGTGATTGTTTATCCCCAGGAAATAATTGGTGCTAGATACAACCAAAATTCTATTTTTACTACTATTCGTTCTTGTATAACTCAACTCAACCTGGCTAATATTTACTTAGGTATTGCTGAGGGTGCTTTTGCCTCAGCTAAAAATTATACTCAAAACCGTAAAAAACCTTGGTTGACATCAGAGGTGGAATGTGTTACTAAAGATCCTTTTATTCTTCACCACTATGGTACTATGTGGGTAGACTTACAAGGAGTAAAGGCCTTAGTTAACCAAGCCATAGAATTACTACAAGCAGCTTGGGAAAAAGAACACAACCTCACCCCAACACAAAGGGGAGAATGTATGATGGCTGTGAATACTGCTAAAGTTGCAGCAACCAAAGTAGGTTTAGACATTACCAACCGCATTTTTGAAGTTATGGGCGCATCTGCTACGAGTCAAAAATATGGTTTTGATCGTTATTGGCGAAATATGCGTACTTTTACACTTCATGATCCGGTTGATTACAGACTGCGGGAAATTGGTAAATGGGCTTTGAATGATGAATTTCCCCAAACTGGTGCTTATTAATTTTAATTTTTTTTAATGTTATTCTTGAGTTTACAATCAGAAGTATAACGCTAATGTGCCAACTTCTAGGAATGAACTGCAACGTACCCACAGACATTTGCTTTTCCTTTGAAGGATTCTCCGCACGGGGGGGAAAAACAGATGAACATAGCGACGGTTGGGGAATTGCTTTTTTTGAAGGGAAAGGATGTCGGATTTTTCTAGATGCTGAAGCTTCTATAGCCTCACCAATTGCTGAGTTTATCCGTCAGTATCCTATTCATTCTACTCATGTTATCGCCCATATTCGCAAAGCTACTCAAGGGGAAATAGCCCTAGAAAACTGTCACCCTTTCCGTCGAGAACTTTGGGGAAGATATTGGGTATTTGCTCATAATGGTAATTTACCAGATTTTTACCCAGAAAACAATGGTGTTTTTCAACCCGTAGGTACTACTGACAGTGAAAGAGCGTTTTGCTTAATCCTCAATACTTTGCGATCGCATTTTCCCCAAGGACAACCACCCCTAAAGGAACTTTATCACACATTACAGACAATTACCAAGGAAATAGCAGCTTTTGGATCTTTTAACTATATACTCTCAGACGGAGATCACTTTTTTACCCATTGTTCCACTAAACTTTGTTACATTATTAGACAAGCACCCTTTGCGGCCGCTCACTTAATTGATGAAGAAATGACTGTAGATTTTAGTGAATTGACTACACCAAGCGATCGCGTTGCTGTGATTGTCACTACACCACTTACGGATAATGAAGTTTGGACACCCATTCAACCGGGAGAATTACTAGTATTTGAGGATGGTTTACCACTACGAAATATCTAGATTTAACTAGATATTTGCCAAGAATGCTCATTTTGATGACATGGACAAGAAGAGGGATAAACGAAAACAGCAACCCCTCTTTTTGATTCCGGCATTAAATTACAATCTGGTATATTTAGCGTCGTCCACTTTGAATCTTGTCAAAAATAGCACCATCTGCAAAGAATTTCTTCTGTACGCTACTCCAACCTCCAAGATCGGCTACAGTGTAGAGACGAGCAATATAGGGAAATTTATTTTTTACTTCTTTGGACACAGTAGGATCAACTGGACGAAAACCAACCTTAGTAAATTCCCTCTGCGCTTGAGGAGTAAATAAGAACTTAACAAAAGCTTCAGCAACTTCACGATTTCCATGTTTATCCACATTTTTGTCCACAACTGCGATAGGTGCGTCTATAGAAATATTTACTGGGGGAATTGTGTAAGTTGTATCTGTTTTTCCCTGTTGTGCGGCTAAAATGACTTCGTTTTCATAGTTTAATAACACATCACCCTGCCCTTTTTTGTAAAAAGCATCACTAGATTCTCGTGCGTCTTTAGGTAAGACAATCACATTCTTAAAGACATTTGTCACGAATTTTAAAGCCTGGCTTTCATTTCCGCCATTTTTGACTACAGCACCCCATAAAGCTAGAAAGTTCCATTTAGCACCACCGGATGTTTTTGGGTTTGCAGTGACAATTTTAACATCAGGTTTTGTTAAATCACTCCAAGTATTGATTTTTTTGGGATTACCGTTACGAGTTTCCAAAGCTACCACCGAACGAGTAACAATGGCATTATTTGGAGCTTCCTTCTCCCAACCTGGTTGAATTAAACCGGCTTGTTCAATTTTTTTAATGTCCCCAGCCAATGCCAATGCTACCACATCTGCACCTAAACCATCAATGACAGCGCGGGTTTGAGAACCCGAACCACCGTAACTTTCACGAATGATCACATCTTGGCCTTTTTCTCTTTTCCATTTTGCTACAAAGTCGGGAATAATTTTCGAGTAAGCAGCCTTGGTAACAGCGTAGGAAACTAAGGTAATTTCAACTTTTTTCCCACTTTGACTAATTATTTGCGTTTTCTGGGTTGAACTTGCGAATACAGGTAAAATTGTAGTGATACTTAAACCAGTTGCTAAGAATAAAGCGGGAAATAATGCCTTTGTTGTTGCAGAATTATTTGTCATGGTGTCCTTAACTGCGTATTAATATAATCTACGATAATTCTGTCGCAATATCGTATTTATTTTTCAGAAAAAGCATATCAGATACAATAAATAAAATCAATAGTTTTTACACTTAAAAATAATCATTTTCCTATCGGATATTGTATGTATTATATATTGCAATTATTTTTTAATAATTAAATTGCTTAAAAATTTTATTTGGTAAGTATTTCAGCAGGATGTATTGTAAACTATTTATTAGTTTGAAGTGCTTAAAATCAAAATTTATTAAGTAATTATGATTAATTGATCAAAATAAAGATGATCAGAAATTGATACCTGAAAATTCAAGATGTTGTCATTTGTCCCACATACTGCTAAAATCTCCCTATTCCCTATCGTCAATATGCAGTTTTATCTGCTATTGATTACTAAGTACCAGCAAAGGGCTTGTAATTAAAATCTTGCGCTTTAGCAAAATTCAAAGAGATTAATTAAAGGAGAAAAGATGAATTTGTGGTATAAATTACTAAAAATACAGCAACAGACCTGGAGAGCAAATTCCTTCAAAGGCTTTGTATCACTTTTTTTAGTAGGAACTGTATTAACTGTATCTCTCACTGCTTGCTCTGGAATAAAAAGCAGTAATTCAGCAAATAAAAAAGGCAATGTAGAACTAACGATTGTATCATTTGCAGTCACGAAAACTGCTCACGCAGCAATTATTCCCAAATTTGTGGAAAAATGGCAAAAAGAACATAATCAAACTGTGGTTTTTAAGCAAAGCTACGGTGGTTCAGGTTCGCAAACTAGGGCTGTAGTTGATGGTTTAGAAGCAGATATTGTTCATCTAGCACTAGCTTTAGATACGCAAAAAATTGAAAAAGCGGGACTAATTCAGCCTGGGTGGGAAAAAGAATTTCCTAATGACAGTATTGTGACTAAATCTGTTGCAGCTTTAGTAACTCGTGAAGGTAATCCCAAAGCTATCAATAACTGGGCTGATTTAGCCAGAGATGATGTTAAATTAATTACCGCAGATCCTAAAACTTCTGGGGTAGCGCGGTGGAATTTTTTAGCACTTTGGAATTCAGTAATTAAAACAGGTGGAGACGAAGCCAAAGCAACGGAGTTTGTGACTAAAGTTTATAAAAATGTCCCCGTCTTAACCAAAGATGCTCGTGAAGCTACAGACGCATTTTTTAAACAAGGCCAAGGTGATGCTTTAATCAATTATGAGAATGAAATTGTTTTAGCCCAAGACAAGGGTGAAAAAACTAATTATATTCTTCCTGATGTGAATATTTCCATTGATAATCCCGTTGCTATTGTTGATAAAAATGTTGATAAACACGATAATCGTCAAGTAGCAGAAGCTTTTGTTAAATACTTGTTTACTCCCGAAGCACAAGAGGAATTTGCAAAAGTGGGATTTCGTCCTGTAAATGAAACAGTGGCTAAAAATAAGGACTTTGCAGACAAATATCCGCCAATAAAAACTTTGAGTACAGTTCAAGAATTAGGTGGTTGGGAAGCCATTCAGAAAAAATTCTTTGCTGAAGGAGCAATTTTTGATAAAATTCAAGCTAAGAATAAACGGTAATTTTTGAGTTATGAACCTATCTTCTGGTGTAACAACTAATATTCAACCTGGGAAGGTGTTTTTAAAAAATTTAATTCATCTTCCCTGGACTTGGCGAATTACTTTGGGATATTTAACTATCATGTTATTTATTCCCATTGTCGCTATGTTTCTCAAGGCCAGTACAGAGTCACCGGCGAAGTTTTGGGAAATTGCCACTAGTGACTTAGCATTGGCAACTTATAATGTAACTTTCGTTACGTCTTTATTAGCTGCTTTACTTAATGGCGTGTTTGGAACTTTGATTGCTTGGGTATTAGTACGGTACGATTTTCCTTTAAAACGGATTATTGATGCTACAGTAGATTTACCTTTTGCATTACCAACATCTGTAGCGGGTTTAACACTGGCAACAGTTTATAGTGATAATGGCTGGTTGGGTTCACTGTTAGCACCAATGGGCATTAAAGTATCCTTTACCCGTTTGGGTGTAGCAGTAGCCATGGTATTTATATCCTTACCCTTTGTGGTGCGGACTGTACAACCTGTACTTCAGGAAATGGAAGCAGAAATTGAAGAAGCGGCCTGGAGCTTAGGTGCTTCTCAATGGCAAACTTTCTGGAAAGTAATTTTACCTCCTTTATTACCGACAATTTTAACTGGTGTCGCTTTGGGCTTTTCCCGTGCGGTTGGGGAATACGGTTCAACAGTAATTATTTCTTCTAATACACCCTATAAAGATTTGATTGCACCTGTGTTAATTTTTCAACGTTTGGAACAATATGACTATGCTGGTGCAACTGTAATTGGTGTGGTTTTATTAGGAATTTCTTTGGTTTTGTTATTAGCAATTAATTTCTTACAAGCTTGGGCAAGAAGATATGACAATAGATAAAGTTAAACAGGGAAAAAAACAAAGTTGGGTACCAACAATTTTAATTGTTGTAGCGATTTCCTACTTATTTTTGGTTCAATATATTCCCGCTATTAATGTTTTTTTTGAAGCCTTCAGAAAGGGATATGCACCATTTTTATCTAACCTGACAAAACCGGAATTTCTCCATGCAGCTTGGTTAACTTTATTATTAGCTGTAATCTCTATTCCTCTAAATGCAGTTTTCGGTTTATGTGCGGCATGGGCGATCGCTCGACATAAATTCCCAGGACGTGCTATAGTTCTCAGTATCATCGACCTACCCTTTTCTATTTCCCCAGTTGTCGCCGGTTTAATGATAGTTTTATTGTACGGGAAACAGGGTTGGTTTGGATCTTGGTTAGAAGCATTAGATATTAAAATCATCTTTGCTTTTCCAGGAATGGTAATGGCTACGGCTTTTGTGAGTATGCCTTTTGTTGCTAGGGAAGTAATTCCTATTTTAGAGGAATTTGGTAAAGACCAAGAAGAAGCCGCCAGAACTTTAGGTGCAAATGATTGGCAAATTTTTTGGCGAGTCACTTTACCCAGTATTCGTTGGGGTTTACTCTACGGTTTAATCTTAACAAATGCTAGAGCAATGGGCGAATTTGGTGCAGTTTCTGTAGTCTCTGGTAACATTGCTAATACAACCCAGAGTTTACCATTATTTGTGGAAGACGCTTACAAACAATATGAAACCGAAGCGGCTTTTTCTGCTGCTGTAATTTTAGCATTTTTGGCAGTTATCACTTTAATACTCAAGGAAATTATAGAACGAAAAACCCGTATTAAAGAAGTTGAATAATGGGTAATGGGTAATGGGTAATAACTCAACTATTAAATTACATCTTAGGAGTTGTTATGAGTAGTGAAAATCCCTTGATAAATAAGAGAATTAGAGTCAGAATTTCTCAAGATCATCATCAAGAACCCGTAATTTCTCGCCTAGTTTCCGAATATAACTTAACTGTAAATATCAAAGCCGCAATTCTTGGACAAAATGCTGTAGGTGACGGTTGGTTTGATTTAGACCTACAAGGAACAGAAGCACAAATTCAAAACGGGTTAAATTATTTGCAAGAATTGAAATTACAGGTTTGGGACGAAAATAGTATTAATAATTGGTGAAAAAATTGGTGAAAAAATTGTCGGCTGGTAATAGTAATGAGAATTAATAGTAATGGCTCAACTTTGATATACTTTAATTAATTTGCACAAACATTTCTCATTTCGGGTTGAAGGTTAATAAAATGGTACTCGAAGCCCCGTCTATCAAAGCTAAAACAACCATCACCTGGGAACCTCTACCAGCCAATTTTATATTACCCGACGATCCTGTGGAAAATATTCAACAACCCGCCCTCGCAGCGGCTTTAACCGATGCTTTGGGAGCTTCAGGATATATCCAGCCAGAAATGCTAATTGGCTCGAATTTGGGGCTGGTAGCAACAGTTAATAAAAAAATTGTCGTCAAAGCTCCAGACTGGTTTTATGTTCCTCAAGTACATTCCGTACCAGAGGGGGTAATTCGTCGTAGTTATACCCCTAATACAGATGGTGCAGCAGTCACAATTGTGATGGAATTTCTCTCAGAAGCAGAGGGTGGAGAACTATCCATTAGATCAACACCTCCCTATGGTAAACTGCATTTTTACGAGCAGATTCTCCAAGTACCCACTTATGTGACTTATGATCCCTATGATAGTAGTCTAGAAGTCCGTTATTTGCAAGATGGTAGATATATTTTACACCCAGTAGATAATCAAGGGCGGCTGTGGATTCCACAATTGGAATTATACCTGGGAATCTGGTCTGGGGAAAGGTTGGGACAAACCATGAACTGGCTACGTTGGTGGGATAAATCAGGTAATTTACTGCTATGGAGTTCAGAACAAGCAGCACAAGAGCGTCAAAGAGCAGATAGAGAACATCAAAGAGCAGAAAGACTAGCTGCTAAATTGCGGGAATTGGGAATTGAGCCAGAACCGTAGCACCGTGTAAAATCGTAGGTTGGGTTAAGCAACAACGCAACCCAACAAAATCCTACAAATTATAACCGTAGGTTGGGTTATAGTGGTATGCACTTGAATGAGATACATCATAAGCCCCCTCCTCGCTTGCGGGGAGGGGGTTGGGGGTGGGGTTCTTGTATCTCACTCAACTGAGAACCGCTATAAGCAACAGCGCAACCCAACAAAATCGAAAAAATCCTATAAATTGGAACTTAAACCCACACGGAAAGTAAAACCGGGGCTATAAATTCGATTAACTCGTTCGTACTGTTCACCTAATATATTTTCTAGGTAAAAAGTTAGTCCCAAATTTTTATTTACAGGAATGCGGCCACCAAAATCTAAATTAAAGAAAGATGGTGCAAAATCTGTATTTTTGTCTCCAGCGCTACTGTTATTAAAAATAGAACGACGAGAACCACTATTATAAGTAGCATATAAATTACCCTCCCATCCATCATTTTGATAACCAATGCCAGTTTGTAGCCAAGAATAGGGAATTAACCCTAATTGTAATCCTTTTTCTGTACCAGTTTTGATTTGAGCATCTGTATAAGTGTAGTTGAGAAAAGTTGACCAATTACGACTAACTTTTAATTGCAATGCTGTTTCTAAACCATTGGTATCAACCAAACCAATATTTTGCCATGTTCTTGTTTGCGTATTTACTCCCAAACGATTATCTAAACTATTTCCAAAATAAGTAAATTGTCCTAACAGTTTTTCCGAGAATTTGACATCTACTCCCGCAGTCCAAGTAGAACCAGTTTCTGGTTTTAAATCCGGGTTAGGATTCCAATTATGAACCGTATCAAAAACATATAATTGATCTAATCCAGGATTGCGTTGCGCCCCCGCCCAACTACCACGAAATGCTACCGTTGGATTAACAGTATAACGTAAACCTCCACTGGGATGAAAATAACTACCAAATTGACTATCAAAGCTTTGTCTTAACCCTAAATCTATTTGCAAAGCATCGCTAATTTTCCAAGTATTAACAGCAAATAAAGCTGTATTTAAAACGCTTCTATCTTCTCTTTCATTTTTAGGAATTAGGACAGGATCTGTACTCAAAACATTGCCAATTAAATCGGTATTTTTTAGGTCTAAACCCCAGCGCAATTGATTATTTTCAGTGAGTTTCCATTCATGATCTAACCTGGTTTTAAATTGTTGTGTATCTAAAACTCCAGTTCTGTAAAATGTCGCTCCCGTTGGTCCATAGGTGCTAAAATAATCTCGGTTGTAGCCTAATGTAGTTGTTAAATTGGAATCTTCCCCTTCACCCAATTTAGTTTTCCAAGATAAACCAATATTTAAACCATCATGATCTAATCTATCTTTTTGCAAAGGGAAACCGAAATAAATCAAACCTCGACGACTACTGAGGGTAGTCACATCTAAATTTAAATAATTTTTAGCATCTAAATCTATACCCACACTACCAAAATAAGTGCTGGTAGCTGTATCTGCATTAAATAACTTTCCTTCATTATCTCTATTTGCAGCCCCGACAGGAACAGAATAACGGTTATCTATAAAGAACCTTTCAAAACTAAAATTGTATTTTACCTTATTAGTTGAACCACCATAAGTTAACTGTTGATTATTTAAATTTAATGAGCCAAATTCTAAACTTCCAGTTAATTTAGGTTTACCATAACCTGCTTTTGTGATAATATTCACAACTCCACCAAAAGCCGAAGAACCATATAAAGAAGATGCTGTACCACTATATAATTCCACTCTTTCAATAGCCTCCACAGGAATGCTATTTAAATCTGTTGCACCATGATAGGTACTAATATTTGTATTAATGGGTCTACCATTAATTAGAAATACAGATTGTTCAATAGAAGCTCCTCGATAATATGTTCCTGTGTGAATATCTGCACCATGTCCCACATTATTAATTGCAAAACCGGGCATTTTTTTCAAAACATCAGCAACACTAGTTGCACCCTGTTTTTTAATTTCTTCTTTTTCAATTACATAAGTAGGAGTAGATTCAGGAAGAAGGTCTTTTTCTCCAATCGTTTCTAGAGATATATCTGGATCATTTGTAGGTGTTAAATCTCCTGCTGAATTGGGTTCTGTCTTAACTTCATTCTCTCCTGGTTGTTGAGTTAATAATTCAGCATTTGTGCTGGGTAATTCAATTTCATTTAAATTAGGAATATCTGACTTGACTGTATTTTTATTATACTCATGATCAGCAGCTATAGAGGGAAATGCTACTAATAAGCTCAATAAAGATACTGGTAAAACAAAGAATTTTCTATTCATATTTGTCAACTCACACCCGGTAATAACAATCACTAATTGAAATTTTCCCTATTAATAGCAACAGTGTCAAAAGACAAGCTGTCATAGTGGAATTAATCTAGAAAATAAGAGGTTTTTGTCTTTGACGTTCTTGACGTTTACGGTAAAGTTGCGATCCTTTGATGATAAAATTAACTTCGGTTGTCACTGCTTCTCTTCCTCCCTCTTTAGGTGTTAACTTCCAGTCTTGTGCATATTTTTCGGCTGCTTCGTCTAGTTCGCTATCACCACTGGAACGAATTAACCGCACCTGCGTAACAGTACCATTTTCATCTGTATCAATAGCAATTAATGCAGTACCTTCTGCACCACGCCTCCTGGCTCTATCTGGGTATTTATATTCACACCGAATACATTCTGCTGCAGGATTTAACTTAGAACTATTTTCTATCGTGGGTTTGGGTGCGGTAGCTATTGGGTTACTTTCTGCTTCAACACCATTACCAGCACCATTATCAGTACCTAAACCATTACCAGTACCATTACCCGTACCTGTACCTAAACCATTCCCATTACCATTACCCGTACCTGTACCTAAACCATTCCCATTCTGCGGTAACTGTGTGAAAACGGTGGGGTTTGTTGAGGGAATAGGGATATTGTAGGGACTAATATTGGTTGGACTTTCTGAATTTAATGGTGGGATATCTGTTGGTTTTGTATCTGCTTGCGGTTGAGTAGACGGGAAGTTATTTGAGTTTTCATCTAATTTCTTTATTGGGTTGATTTTTGGTAATTTCAATATGGTCTCAGGTTGAAAATTCGTGTTTTCAATTGGGTCTATTTTTACAGGTTTTTCTATGGTCTCAGGTTGAAAATTCGTGTTTTTAATTGGGTTACTTTTTGGTAGTTTTGCTATTATTTTGGGTTCAAAATTGGTAACTGTTTGGGATGGTTTAGTGATAAAGTGATTGGTGATTTTTGGTTGGTAGTGTTTAGCTACAGGTGGTATAAATGAATTGATTAGACTACTACCTTTTTCTATTGGTATGGAAATTTCTTCGCTGTTATTTCCACCACCGCTACTACCAGAATTGATCTTGACTGGAGATTTTATTTCTGTTGCTGGTTGAACCACTTTTTGGGGTATGGGTTCCAAAATTGTCAGTTCAATTGGTTCTTCTCTAATTTCCTTGACTCTGTGAAAAAACTTATGAATACTTAAAGCTAGTACCCCAAGATGTAATGCTACTGAAACAATGAGACTATAGAAAAGAAAAGTTTTCAATGCTTCTGCTTCTTTTTCGCGCTGTTCTATGATAAAACCTGATAACCCCATATTTTATTACTAATTTTGATAATTATTTATTTGATTGAGAATAGAGTCAAACATGAAATGAATATGATTACTAGTCCATGCAGGTAAACTTTGTTTGTGTAGTTGCGATTTATAATCGCCATATACCTTGAAAACAAATAATATACTAAATTAAGTTCAGTTCAATTCACTGCAAATATTTAGCGGGACAAAAAGCCCCGCACATTGTTAAGCTATCAAATCCGATGTAAACTTACTTTTTCCAGTCTTTATCAGCTTGTTCTAGTACATAAGCAGCTACATCTTCTATTTGATTTGCTTTTAACTTTTTGCCAAAAGCTGGCATAGCTCCTTTACCATTAGTAACCTGGGCAATAATTGCTTCAGCAGAGTACATACCGTACTTTTCCAAAGCGCCCTTTTTCAAGGTTTTAGCAGCATTAACTAAATTTCTACCACCAGCGTGACAAGAAGCACAATTAGCCTTAAATACTGCTGCTCCATTGGCTGCATTAGCCGCTAAAGCGGGACTACTAAAAGCAACGGTGAAGATAGTTACGCTCAACATTAATACGGAGATAATTCTTTTCATCTGGTGTTCTCTCTACAACAATATCTGAATCCCGTGCAAATATCCTCCATAATTCTCATTTTATTTGATTCCATTAGTCAAACGACAGACTGTCGAACTTGGCTCTAATAATTGAGAATTGGAGATTAATTGATTGATATTTTCAGGGTTTTGGCAAAATGTAAAATTATGTAAATGGAAATTGAAGACTGGCTAAAAGAAATTAATCAGGATTTATGCAATTGACATAATATTCTAGATTGTAGTTAGAACTTTAGTTTTTTCTAGGAGACCCTACGAAAATCAGATCAGGGCTAAAGCCCTGACTACAAAGAATTATACTTTTTTGTGACAGTTGCGTCAGTTCCGTTTATGTTTGATTTGCTAATTGGGTAAGACCTGTTTCTGTCACCCGACAAATCCGCCAATCTTCTAAAATATCTGCTCCCATATTGCGGTAAAATTCTTGGGCTGATACATTCCAATCTAAAACACTCCATTCTAAACGGCCACAATCCCTTTCTACAGCTATTTGGGCTACTTTGGTCAAAAGTGCTTTACCAATGCCTTGACGGCGATATTCTGGGGAAACAAAGATATCTTCTAGGTAAATGCCTGGCTTGGTCAAAAAGGTTGAATAATTATGAAAAAATATGGCAAAACCTACAGCCTGACCGTCAATTTCGGCTATAATTGCATCTACATATTTTGGTGAACCAAATAAGTGGTCTTTAAGTGCTTCTGCATTACCAATTACAGCATGAGATAGTTTTTCATATTCTGCAAGTCCTTGAATTAATTTAAAAAGCGTTATGACATCACTAGGTTGAGCAAATCGAACAATTAAATTAGTATTAGTATTCATTAGTCTGTAGTCTGTAGTCTCTAGTCTCTAGTCCACAGTTCGTAGTTTATATCCAAATTGATAAATTTTTTAACTACTGACCACTGACAACTGACAACTGACCACTGACTAATGACTAATAACTTATACCAACCATCCTTTTAAACGCTTGGCTATGTGGGGACGGCGTAACTTTCGCATAGCTTTACTTTGGATTTGACGGACTCGTTCACGGGAAAGATTAAACATATTACCCACCTCTTCCAAGGTACAGGGTTCGCTACTGGTGAGTCCATAGCGCAGGGAAATGACATCTTTTTCTCTGGGGGTGAGTACGTCCCCTAAAACTTCCCAAATCTCTTGACGCATCATGTTTTCGTTCATTTTTGCTTCGGGAGACTGGTTGTCTTCATCTTCTAACAAATCCATTAACTCAGTATCTTCTTCTTTACCAACACGGTGGTTAAGGGAAAGAGCTTGTCGTCGGAGTTGTTGAAGTTGACGCAATTGGTGAACCGTAATTTCCAAAGCTTCGGCCATTTCCGACTCCGTTGGGTTACGAGAGAGCTTTTGTTTCAGTTCCCGTTGTGCTTTTTTAAGTTTGTTAAGTTTTTCAACAATATGGATTGGTAAGCGAATAGTTCTAGCATCATTTGCGATCGCTCTTGTAATTGCTTGTCTAATCCACCAATAAGCATAAGTAGAAAACTTATATCCTTTATCCGGGTCAAATTTTTCCGCAGCGCGGTTTAAACCCATTGCTCCTTCCTGAATTAAATCCAGAAAAGGGACACCACGATTTAGATATCGTTTCGCAATAGATACTACTAACCTCAGATTAGAACGAATCATTTTCCGTTTGGCCACTCTCCCCTGATACAGGCGGCTTTCCAGTTGTTTTTCCGTCATTTCTAGCTGGGAAGCTAATTCACCTTTACTGGGTTGCGCTCCTGATTCTAATTCTAAAGCGGCTTGTAATTCTTTAATTTCTTCTAAAAACCTGACCCGTCGCGCCAATTCCACTTCCTCATCAGGTTTAAGTAGTGGATAACGCGCCATTTCCTTAAAAAACGCGCCCACAGCATCATCATTTTCGGTTTTATTATATCCCGAAGGACGGGCTGCGGCCATGTCATCGCCATTGCGTTCTTCTAATTCCAAGTTTTCGACAAGTGAGGTATCTTCATATACCACTTGCTCTAAACTCTCCAGTGATGGTTCTTCATGATCAGTAATATTCTCCAATATTTCCATTGTTCCCAATTCAGCAAGATTCATAGTTTCCTTTAGGGATTGTTGCTTAGTTTGGTACATAATTTTATGACAATGACCTCTTTCAGGCTTGATAGTTTTCCCCTCAGGACAAAATACACCTTATCACTAGCAAAATGCTCTCTTTTTGATCATTCCAGATCAGGAATGCAAACCAGTATTTGTCCATGATTTTATCTGTGGCTCGATACAACCTATAATCATTAATGGCTTTAGCATTCATAAGAAATATCTATTTTTTGAATACCAATAGACATATACTCCTTTCTTGTCTCAATTATTAAATATGTTAGCCCCCTTGATTATAACTTTAACAAATATCGAAGATGTAAATTAATCAGATCCTATACCCATCCTAAATGATTTGTGAAAAAGTTTGTTGGTTGTTGCCTGTAAATATTCTCTGCGTAAAGTTCATAAATCAAGAAGAAATCATATATATTAAATTTTCGTTGATTTTTGGCAAAGTTTAGATTTTTTTCCGGTTTTAGTGAAGAGGTTTATTGAATAAATCGCCATTTTGGTACTAGAGTTATTTCTCTCTACGAATATTTACTAAATAATCCAAATTACAAAAATGGTAACTTAAAATCCGGACAATATTTAATGGTTAAAAACATCTGATATTGACAAAACATTTAATATCTATCAACAGAGGGAAAAACCCTCTACCAGATTTGGTAATTTTATCTTAGGTTAATTAATAACAGAATTTATTAATTACTAACTATTTTCTAGAATATCGAGAAATTAAACTGTTTAATCAGCTAATATCTCTTATCTATTACCTATTTATTATCATCTAAGCCTATATCTAGGGATAGGTTTTAAAAACAATCATCAGTTTACACCTAATTGTTACTAACCTAATGTAGATAACTTTATTTGCATACTTGACATCAAATACCTGTTGCAGGTATGCTAGCAAATAATTGGTCTAGTAAATTACATAAGTTAGAGATTATCAAGTATTATCAATAATTTAAGTATTGTAAAATACTATTTACTTGTAATAAAACCAAGGGATATAATCAATCAAGCCCGAAAAGAGCCAAGTGCATGAACAAAATATTTGTTTATAAATTCAGAAATTATGTATACTATTAATGCAAAATCATCTGTTATCGCTGTAGCTGAACCTGGAGGACTATATCAATCTCAAACAACATTATCTCAATGGGTTGAAGTCCTTGTAGACTGTCCAGGGTGTTCGGATTTATTTACCTATAAAATCCCAGAACATTTACAAATCAAACCAGGGGATATTTTAAGTGTTCCCTTTGGTGGGACACAGGTAGGTGGTGTCGCTATTCGCTTATTAACTCAAACACCCGCAGACTTACCACCAGAGAAAATTCGTGAAGTAGAAGATGTCGTTAGTGAAGGTTTTTTTCCTAGCGGTTATTGGACACTACTCAACCGCGTTGCATCCTATTACTATACACCCCTAATTCAAGTGATTCGCGTCGCTTTACCACCAGGCTTGTTAGGAAAATCACAACGTCGTCTGCGCTTAACTCCCTTGGGTAAAGAAAATATTCCTGGTTACATCAGCCCTACAGCCCAGCAAATAATCACCCTCCTAGAGAAAACCCCGACAGCAGACTATAGCTATCACTACATTCAACAAAAAATTAAAGCCGCGTATCGGGGAATTAGGGAATTAATTCGTTTAGGTTTAGCAGAAAACTATTTAGAACCGCCACGACTCACCCAACCGAAGTTACAAAAAGCTGTCATCCTCTTAGATAATAGTGATCACGATTTAACACCCCGTCAAAAAGAAATTGTCGAAGTTTTAAGACGACAAGGGAGAGAAATGTGGCAAAATGAACTATTACAACTTTGTAGTACCAGCACTTCCACGCTCAAAGCCTTAGTAGATAAAGGTTATATAATAATTGAAGAAAAAGAAATATTACGTAGAGAAACAGGACCCGCAATAGCCGGAGATTGGGCGAAATCCTTAACACCAGCGCAAAATCACGCCTTAGAAACTATTACTTCCCTAACTGGATTTAGTAAAGTATTGTTACACGGGATCACAGGTTCAGGCAAAACAGAAGTATACTTACAAGCCATATCACCCCTACTTGAACAAGGAAAATCCGCCCTCGTTTTAGTTCCCGAAATTGGACTCACACCCCAACTCACAGACAGATTCCGCGCTAGATTTGGGAACAAAGTCCACGTTTATCATAGCGCCCTTTCCGACGGTGAACGTTACGACACCTGGCGACAAATGCTCACAGGAGAACCACAAATCATCATTGGGACTCGCAGCGCCATTTTCGCACCTTTACCCAACTTAGGCTTAATTATCCTGGACGAAGAACACGACAGCAGCTTTAAACAAGATGCTCCCATTCCCACCTATCACGCTCGCACCGTCGCCCAATGGCGAGCCGAATTAGAACATTGTACACTAATTTTAGGTTCAGCAACTCCCTCTTTAGAAAGTTGGGTGAGCAGAAATCAACAATATCTATCATTACCAGAACGCATTCACTCCCGGCCATTACCCCCCGTGGAAATCGTAGATATGCGTCAAGAATTGAAAGAAGGAAACCGTTCTATTTTTAGTAGAAAGCTGCAAAATGCTTTACAACAATTAGAAGCAAAGCAACAACAGGGAATATTATTTATTCATCGGCGGGGACATAGTACATTTGTATCTTGTCGTAGTTGTGGATATGTGTTAGAATGTCCTCATTGTGATGTATCCTTGGCCTATCATCATGTAGAAGAGGGAGCGCCGGAATTATTGCGCTGTCATTATTGTAATTATGGGCGTTTACATCCTCCCCATTGTCCCGAATGCAGTTCCCCTTATTTAAAATTTTTCGGAAGTGGTACACAAAGGGTAGCGCAGGAATTAACCAAACAATTTCCCCATCTGAAAATAATTCGTTTTGACAGTGATACTACTAGTACCAAAGGTTCACACCGTCACCTCCTGACCAAATTTGCTAATGGTGAAGCCCATTTATTAGTAGGAACACAAATGCTCACCAAAGGCTTAGATTTACCCCAAGTCACCTTAGTGGGTGTAGTTGCTGCGGACGGACTATTGCATTTATCAGATTATCGCGCCAATGAGCGCACATTTCAAACCCTCACCCAAGTTGCGGGGAGAGCAGGAAGAGGAGAAGATCCAGGTAGAGTAATTATCCAAACCTACACCCCAGAACATCCTATCATTGCAGCAGTGCAAAAACATGATTATCAATCTTTTGCCGAAGAAGAATTAAAACAAAGACAAACCCTTAATTATCCTCCTTATGGGAGATTAATCTTATTGCGGTTAAGCAGTTTAGATCCCATTCAAGTACAAAACACAGCGCAAATTATCGCCACATTTTTGCAAGATAAAGCAGAATTTGAGATATTAGGACCTGCCCCAGCTAACATATTACGAGTAGCAAACCGTTATCGTTGGCAGATATTACTTAAATTTGCTGCTGACACATTACCAAACCTACCAGACTGGATAGAAGTGCGATCGCTTTGTCCAAATTCGGTTAGTCTAACAATTGATGTAGATCCGATTAATATAATGTAAACTTGAACCTCTTACCTCCGTGTTTATGGTGCGTTACGTCGCGTATTTAATTGATTTGTATATTTTATAATCTTTTAGCGCTCCTAAGCACCCTACAAGCTTTTGTAGGGTGTGTTAGCGATAGCGTAACGCACCTTATATTTACTAAATAATTTATTTTATGATGTTTTTTAAAATCTCCTTTAATAATACAGGACTTACGCAAAATATCTCTCAAACCCTCTTTTCTTCGTTCTCTTCGTTCCTATGCCTTCGGCAC
>NZ_KE384696.1:37262-43198 GCF_000426925.1 Dolichospermum circinale AWQC310F
AATAATAGTGCGTTACGTCGCGTATTTGTCTGAATCTGGATACCCTGCGGGAAGTCAAAAGTCAAAATTTTGGTGGGGAGTTGGTGATTTTATTTGTCTGAATTTAATTCTCATATTTTTAATTGAAAATGGATTATTAAGTAGGTTAACATAATCAGACCAATCTGATGATTATATCATTGCCCAGATCCCGTAATTCCTAAAGAAGTCCGGGATCTGGAGGATTAAGCTACAACTTCCGCTGGTTTTACTTCCGGTAATAAGCGTTTCACACCTTGCTTGACAAAGGCTTCCAAAATAGCCATTTTTTGGTTTTGTTGGAATACTGTTGGTAAAACTTGACGTAATTTCTCCAAATTTAAGGCATCTCCCGATTCTAAAGCAATTTCTTGCTCTTGGAAATATTCTATTAAACTTAATCCTGCTACTCTGGTTAGGTAAGCAGCGCTAACTCCCTCTACCATTCCCCCAGCGACAAATGTAGCAACATTAGTTTTCAGAATACCCGTGACAGCTTTAGTTGAAAGTTCCACTAAACCTAATTTCAACATCAAACTTCCCATGGTTCTGGCTATTTGTTGTCCTTGTTTCCAGGAAATTTTCTGCTGATAAATATTACCCAAGTCTATCACCATTTGAGCATTAATGGCCGCAGTGGCGAGAAGATCCAACCCAGGGACAGGGTTAGCAAAGGCCGCTGCCGCTGCAATCCATTGATGTTGTTCTATGATGGGTACGGAGCGATCGCGTCTCAGAGCATTTAAACAATTTTTAGCTTGACTATTCAATAATAATACTTGACGATGTGTGGTATTACAAACTAGTTGCTCCCCTTGTTGTCCAATCAGCCCTAACTGTTGTGTTAACTGCTGGATATCTGGGGTTGGTTGTTCTATCCATTCCTGGAAAGAACCATCTTCTTGATGTTTTCTCACTTTCACAGCTACCGGACAGGCCGCAGTCCCAACTACATTTACACCCACGCGCTGTTTTAATGATTGTAGAACTGTAGCGCGTGAGGAAGGTTGATATTGATCTTGTTTGTTGAAAACCAGCAATGTGGGCTGTTTTGCGGTTTTTAATTGTTCCCAAACCTGAAATTCTGAATCTGTCAGATCACCGTTGGTCAGAAATAAAACAACATCAGATTTCTGGATTTCTGATAAAGTGACGACATCAGAATTTTCACTAAGTGCTGAAAATAAAGCCGCTGTTTCCGTAAAATGTAAAGACATTTCCGGGCAAATTGAAGTATTTTTCAGAACTCTGATAATCGTACTTTTACCTACAAAATTGCCGCCAGTAACCGCCACTGTAATTTCCTTTCTTGCCAATTCTAAAGGCAATTTAGCGAGATTTTCGCGGAGAATTGCTAAAGAAGCATGATCAGCTGATTCTTGAGCAATTTGATTAATTATTACATTTGTTTTGGCGATCGCTTTGACTACAGCCCTGGGATCTACAAGTATATCCCAAGGCTGTTCACCTAATGGGGGCTGATTTTTCCGCAATAACCATAAACCCCCACCAACAGCCAAAGCAGTCAAAATTCCCAACTCTCCTACTTGAACTATTGAATCATGCCAACTGTCTAACATCCATAGGGAGAACGATAGTCCTAGTCCTCCCACTAATATTGGTCGCTGTAACTTCACAATTTGTGATTCTCCACGCCAGGAAAAGGCTTTTATTTCACTTTAGTTCAAAACCTGCTCCTTGGATTGCCGTTAGTGAACAAACGTCTTTTTGTCCCAGAAACTAGCAACAGGTTAAAAACATTCTTTCTGCTGCTTATAAACAGTACATCAATTTTTTTTGATGAATTTCTACATCTCATGGTATGGTGAATATTGAATTGCATTTTTTCTTTCTCACACAGAGGTACATAGGTAGTCCAGGTGCAAAGAGAAATTAAGAGTATGATCTATTTAATTTTTTATAACTTTTTAGTTTAATGAAATCATTTTTTTGGGAAATTTATCAATTTAGGCGAGAAGTTTTAGTAGAAGCAATTGGGACTTTTATTTTAGTATTTACTGGTACGGGTGCTGTAATGGTTAATAATATTAGTCAAGGAGCTATTACACATCTGGGAATTAGTTTTGTTTTTGGTGCTGTAGTAGCTGCATTAATTTACAGTCTAGGACATCTCAGTGGCGCACATTTTAACCCGGCGGTAACATTAGCATTTTGTACTAGTGGTTTTTTCCCTAAAAGGCGCGTATTACCCTATATTTTAGCTCAATTATTAGGATCTATTTTGGCTTCTAGTTTACTATTAATTAGTTTAGGAAATGTGGCTAATTTAGGTGCAACTTTACCTTTAAATGGTAATTGGCGGCAATCTTTTATATTAGAAATAGTTCTCACTTTCATTTTAATGTTTGTGATTTTGGGGTCTGGATTAGATCGTCGCGCTCACATTGGTTTTGCTGGTTTAGCTATTGGTTTAACAGTAGCATTGTCCGCGGCTTTTATGGGTCCTATTACTGGTGCAAGTATGAATCCTGCCCGGTCTTTTGGACCTGCTTTAGTAGGCGGAATTTGGCAACATCATTGGGTTTATTGGGTAGCACCAATTTTAGGTTCACAGTTTGCAGTCCAAGTTTATGGCATAATTTCTCATAGTTTTCGAGATTTCAAAGAATAAAGGAGTAACAATGACAAATTTCGATCATCCACCCAGAATATTATTTTTATATGGTTCTTTGCGCGAACGTTCTTACAGTCGTCTATTAGCAGAAGAAGCTGCCAGAATTATTCAAGAGTTTGGTGCAGAAGTTCGGTTTTTTGATCCTCGTGAATTACCAATTTATGGTAGTGTTAGCGATACTCATCCTAAAGTTCAAGAATTGCGAGAATTGAGTACCTGGTCTGAAGGTCAAGTTTGGTCTTCTCCAGAAATGCACGGTAATATTACCGGGATTTTGAAAAACCAAATTGATTGGATTCCTTTGAGTATTGGTGCTGTTAGACCAACTCAAGGTAGGACTTTAGCAGTAATGCAAGTAAGTGGTGGTTCTCAATCTTTCAACGCAGTCAATACAATGCGAATTTTAGGGCGTTGGATGCGAATGTTTACCATTCCTAATCAATCTTCCGTAGCAAAGGCTTATCAAGAATTTCATGAAGATGGCACAATGAAAGATTCTGCTTATCGTGACCGAGTAATTGATGTCATGGAGGAATTATATAAGTTTACTTTGCTATTACGTGATCAAGTTGATTATCTCACAGATCGCCACAGTGAACGTAAAGAAAAAGCCGCTAAGGTTTTACAAGTTTCATAAAAGTTTTCTTTTGTCAACCTATTTACAACTACAAAGATTATGAAAAAAGTCATGTTTGTTTGCAAAAAAAATTCCCGTCGTTCCCAAATGGCAGAAGGTTTTGCGAAAACTTTAGGAGAAGGTAAAATTGCTGTTGTTAGTTCTGGTTTAGCATCAAGTCATGTTGATCCTATGACTGTGGAAGTTATGGCGGAAATTGGTATTGATATTAGTAATCAAAGTTCTAAATGTTTAAGTGATTTTCATCCTGAAGATTTTGATGCTGTAATTTCTCTTTGTGGTTGTGGAGTTAATTTACCAGAAGCATGGGTATCAAGACAAGTTTTTGCAGATTGGCAACTTGATGATCCTGAAGGTCACGGTATTGACACTTTTATCCGTGTCCGGGATGAAGTTAAGGAAAGGGTGATTCAATTAATAAAAGATCTAACCATTTAATAAATTTGGTCATGGGCAATTTGGTGACAGTTTTGCCCCTTGCCTAAATATTAATTTACAATAAATACGCATTTTATCATCACAATAAGATCCCCAAAGTCTCCAACAGGTCGGATATATAAAACTAAATTTATACAGGTAAATTAAGTGGAATATCTAATTAAGGAAAACACTGTCAAACGCCTTCCTTGAATGGGATTATAATTAAATACGTTTAATCTACTATTGATTTATTTGAATTTAATGAAAGTTGCTGATTTAATTATCTGGTTTGAAACATGGGCAAATCCTTCTTGGTGCGAAAGTTGGGATAATTGCGGTTGGCAAGTTGAACCCGGTATTTTAGACCAAGAAGCACGGGTTTTAGTCTGTCTAACTCCAACTTTAGCAGTTATCCAAGAAGCGATCGCTCTCCATGCTAATCTTATTTTCGCCCATCATCCCCTGATTTTTCATCCGGCCAAATCTTTCCGCTCTGGGGAAGCTTTAACGGAAATCATGCGGTTAGCTTTTACCCACAATATTGGTATTTACACCGCGCATACTAATTTTGACCAAGTAGCAGATGGAACTGCGGATGTTTTAGCGCAAATTCTCCAACTTCAACAAGTATCACCCATTATCCCTACTCAATCGGGTTTAGGTTATGGGCGTGTAGGAATGCTAGAATCTACGTTAACATTACAAGATTTACTTCATCATATTCAAATCCAACTAAATTCCCCTCATTTGATTTTTTCACCCACAGCGGATTTAAAACAGAAAATTTCTCATATAGCGGTTTTAGGCGGTTCTGGGGCGGGCTTGATTTCAGAAGTGGTCAAAACTAATGCCCAAGTTTACTTAACTTCTGATTGTAAATTTCATCAATTCCAAGAAAGCCGTGATCTGGGTATAATTTTAATTGATGCTGGCCATTATGCCACGGAACGTCCCGCCTGCGATCGCCTAGTCCAGAAATTTCAAGCCCTTAACTTAGATTGGGTGCAATTGAGCGAGCAAGATGAAGATTTCCGGCAGTTTTTAGCCTAAATTAAACAACTGTAAATTATACATACCAGATAGCAAATAATGTGAAAATTCTGCCAAGAAATAGGAAATAATGTTATCATGGGTAAAAATAATGTTTTTGTCGGGTTTGAAACCGTAACTTAAATTCAAGGGAAAATATCTGTGTTGACAGTTTGCACAACCATTCCACTAATGCGGTAAACTGAAAATTAAGACCCAAACTTTCATCTAGCACTAATGACTAAAAATAAGTGGTAAAATTGAGTCACTAAACTTACTGGTTTCCTGGTTTCTGACCGCGAACTTCACCTGTTAAAGGTTGATATTCCCGGCATCAAACCCAAATCTGACAGGTTTAACTACGTTGTATAAAAAGGCAGAAGCACTACATGCTACACCGCAAGATTTATCAACTGTGTTGCGACGGGCGGGAGGTATGTGTTTTTTTGCGGGATCAACAGCGCTGGATAGAGCGGGCCCGCATTATTGATATCGAGGGTGATTTAGTGACTTTACGCTATGAAACAGACGAGGAAGATGAAGTTTGTTCTTGGGAGGAAATGGTTCGTCTCGAAAGCATCGGCTCTGTCACTCAAAAATTATCTTCAGTACAACGCGGTAATATAGAACCGCTGACAACTGATGACTGTCCAGAAGCCGAGCGCATTCATAACCCTTATACTGACCTAAATCCAGATTAAACGCTTCTAAATTAAATTCACGTCAAGCGTTCAAAAGCAGGACAGTATCCGTCAAGGGTAACTTTGAAATTATATAAGGGGGCGGCGGAATTCCAACACCGTTGTCCCCTTTGGTGTATGCAATTACCGCAGCAGTCAACATCACCAGCATGAGGACGAAGGCTATTTGAATTTAATAATTCCCGTGGGGATAACCCCCGTAATACCAAATCTTCACCTTGCCAACGGGCTGCTATTAAACCCGTATCAGCAAATTGTCGCCAGCGAGGATCGGTTGTTAAGGTATCTGGAAGGGTAATAGTAATCACAGTTCCCAGTTCCGTCAATTCCCCCCCATAATTAGTTTCTGGAGCATCTGGTTGTAAAAATGTCTCTCCAATCGGTAATTCTACCAAAGTTCCCGCGGCGGGTGAATGGACATGATAGCGGTTTTGTAATTCTTCTAAACAAGTTAAGTCCGCTAGGTAACTAGGAGAACCATGCACAAAAATAACGT
>NZ_KE384696.1:43208-70540 GCF_000426925.1 Dolichospermum circinale AWQC310F
AGGTCGTAAATTATGAATTAGCTGAGTTGTTCCAGGTCCATCACTATGTTGCGCTAACAGGTAGGTTTCAATTTTTGTTGGTGCTAAATATTGCTGATTAAGCAGATTAGTCTTTTCCGGGACAAGAATCAGCCAATTACCGCTGTTTGGTTGGGCATACTTACGTAAATCTGCCGAATAATCTGTAATAACAATACTGGGAGATGTGCCTAAAGTTGCTAAATTTTCCGGCTTTAATCTTCTGACACGGGGTTTTACTCGTTCATCCCAAAATAAAGGTTGATGACGCGCAAAGTTTTGTACTGAAGCGGGAAGATGGGTTAAAATTTCTAAATAAGCATCGCAACCAGTCCCTACTTCACCATCTACCCAAATGTCTAAATCCCTACCTGTAAAGTGATGATGGGAACGTAACAGCATGAGTAATTCTTGACCTAAACCTAATACTGGAGTTGGTAAAATTACTGAGGAATTCTCCCCTAGTCCGCTGGAACTGATAGCGCGATGAATCCTTTCTGCTACTTGATTTTCTTGGTGACGACGATGGGGATGACGAGATGTGCCATAACTACCTTCAATTAACAGCACGTCTAAATTTAAACCTCGTAATTCATCGAGTCGCAATCCTTCGACTAATCGGGAATTAGAAAGGAAAAAATCACCAGTATAAAGTAATTTATAATCTCTGTTGGGGGTGTGGTAGGTTAAGAGAATAGCCACAGCACCGGGTAAATGTCCTGCGGGGAATAATTCTACTATTAAACCTGATTTAATTTCTATAGGCGATCGCAATGGTAAGGCTTGACAAAATGAGGGAATGTTCCCTAGTTCTGCTTCTTTCCAATTTAGCGGTAATAACTTCGTTGTCACCTCACTAGCATATATAGGTAACGCTGGGAAAGCTTGATGTAGCGCAAATAAACCTCTACCATGATCTGGATGAGCATGACTAACTATCACTAAATCCGCCGGTGTAGATGGACTAGCACATTGTGGTGATTTAGTCAAGTCCTTAGTTACAGGTAAAATATTTGCCAGGCCAAAATCCAGCAGAACTCGGTGGGGACCCATTCTGACTAGTAGACACACCCCTTCATTTTGATGCTGAACGCTGTAGGGTAAACATTCTAACTCATTGGCGGTTTCTTCAGCATCAATTGATATATTATTGATCATGATCCTCCCCTCAATCAAACTAATAGCTGAGAAAATTGGTTGTTAGCAATATTCCTCAGTAGAGTTGTGAAAGTTGGAAACGTAAATTATTACTCCTGTTAATGTGCAGAACCATTACCGTGATAGTTTTTGGAATCATAAAAGCCATTTTTCGTACCAAAGAATAAGCACGAAACAGTAAATATAACAGTTAAAACCACTAAAATCAGCTTGACATCCATAGATTTTTGACCGTTGACTCAAGACCTTTATATCTTAATAGAGTGTTTTTGCTTTTGGGTAAAATCAGCAGAAAATCTTTACCATGCTGAGTTTATTCTGAAGATACCTAAATACACAGGGTGCTATATTGTGATTGTGGTCATTTTTATGAGGGTTCAGCACTGCTAAACCCCTACCATAACCGAAAAATTGTCATCAGAAATACTTTACTGCTTTACCTGATCTAACCAAACCAGCAAATCATGGAGACTGGTAAAATCCAATAATGCCTCGCTCAGACTTACTAGTACAGGTAATGGTAAAACAGAAATGGAATCATGTACCATCTCTGGTAATTCTCCAAACCGTTTAGTCAACAGTCGAATTACTAAATTTAAAGTTGCTTGTTGTAGTCCTTCTTGTAGTCCTTCTTGTCTTCCTTCTTGTCTTCCTTCTTGTCTTCCTTCTTGTCTTCCTTCTTGTCTTCCTTCTTGTCTTCCTTCTTGTCTTCCTTCTTGTCTTCCTTCTTGTCTTCCTTCTTGTCTTCCTTCTTGTCTTCCTTCTTGTCTTCCTTCTTGTAGTCCTTCTTGTCTTCCTTCTTGTTTAATTTCCTGGTAAGCGCGACTTTTTTCTAATGAAATTCCTAGCATTGCTTGAACCTCCCTTAAACTGAGTTTTTCAAATCTATACATCATTATTGTCGTCACCATTTCTATTATGACTTGACTTGATGATGATGACAGTTCTTGACTGCTTTTAGTCAATAAATACCTAGCTGCTTCTGGTGCTTGACTTTCCCCTAAAGTCGTGAGTACCATTAATCCCACCCATACAGGTAATTGTCGAATATCTCCCAGTTCATCTAAATATATTCTATGAACTTGTTCGCTATTTAGCAATCCCCGGTGAGGATATATTTTACTTTGTTCTCTATTACGAGATGGATAAATTATAACTGCTTGCCAATCACTAAATCTACTGCTGTTACGATAGAAATATAAATGAGATTCCGCAAATACTCTTTCATAAAGTTGTTCATCTTTTTGAAACTGCACCTCACAAAAATACACAGTCCCCGGAATATCATTTTCTGGTGGTAAAAATACCCCGTCAATTTCAAATTTAGGTTCTTTGACTGCTACGGAATCAAATCTATAAACATCTGCATTTTTTGGGGGATTTGCTAATAACTGAAACAACACAGACGGATATTGTTGGAATAGTTTATAAAAAATGGAATCTCTACGCATTTAGCACCCCGTATTTTGTACCTAAAAAAGCAGTTGAGAAAGTGAGAAATTATTCACACCTTTATAAGATATTTATAAGACAATATCTTCTCCACGTTCGGTAAAGCGGACATCTTTAATTTTCCACTCAGAATTGCTCATTAGGGTTTTGCGAACACTACCAAACAATGCAAACTGTTCACAGCTAGAAAGAGACGATAATTGTCTTTTTGATTCTGGTGATACTCGAATATCAACAGTAGCAACACGATTTTTCACATTTATACGATAACCAGATACACTAAAATCTGCTGTATTTTGTTCTTTGAGTATTTTACCTATAGCCTCATTCATGGGTTCTGCTGCGGAAACCTCAGCTTTTTTAGCAATTAGCTCTTGACATTGATCATCACTTGTGTATAAGGTGACGTTGGTAGTTTTCCCGGAGATAGCTTTACTATGGGAATTGGTGGAAAATGGCTCAATTGCGGGAATGGGAGACTTTTGTGGCTCTTTTTCAGGAATGGGGTTAATGTTGTTATTGGGTGTAGTTTCTGGAGTTGGGTTATTAGCGGTATTATTAGCATCACAACTGGTAATAACAGTGCAGAACACTACTAGAAATAATGATAAAATAGCTTGTTTGTAATTATACATATAGTAATTCAGTTGGATTTTTACAATTATCAGGGGAAGGAAAGAAAAAACCCTAATATCAATGATAACTACTTTTGTTCCCAAATATAAAGTTAAGGTAGGGTTAAGTTTAGGGTTGAAGAAAATAAATTTTATTTTTTAGTATACTTTCGTAACAAAAAAGCGAATTTTTGTTTAAATTAATGATAATTATCTTTCAAGTCATCCCAAACCATCTGATATATTACTTTTAATTGAAATTTCTAATTCTACTTTGAAATATGATCGAGAAATAAAATTACCTCTTTATGCAGAAGCAGGTATTTCTGATTATTGGATATTTAATTTAATCAAATATTGTTTAGAGTGTTACAGTGAACCTTATCAAGATTCCCAAGGTAATTTTGATTATCGTCGTAAATTAATTTTATTACCTAATGAGTCTGTTAAATTGCCATCTTTTCCTCATTTAGTTTTAGATTTATCCAAAGTATTTCCTGGGTAAAAATAGGGGATTAAATATTAATTTGCAAATTTTATATAAATATGCTAAATTCATGTTTAAATGTTAAGCTGCTTGAGTTGTGCCAATTTACTTTACATGAGTAGTAGTTTATACTAATCATACAAGAGAGAAAAATCATGTTAGATAAGCTGATCAAATATTTTGTCTACGCGACAAAAGGATATATTATAAAAACACAGCTAATTAAGTTTTTGTATTTGGCTGATTTGTACTCTGTCAAATGGACAGGAAAACAACTGACTGAATTAGATTGGTGTTATTATAGGTTTGGACCTTGGAATGAAGACATAGATACTGCTTTAAAACAAATGAACGGTAAAGAGATTATTCAAGAATCTCAGGGAGATAAAGTATTGATTAAACTTGGTGCTGACGCGACTAATGTGGAAGATTTGCAACTACCTTTAAGTCTCAGGCTAATTCTTGATAATATCAGGAGAGAATGGGCAGGTCCAGGGCAAGAAAAACTTCAAGCGTTGTTAAAATATGTGTATAGCACTGCCCCCATGTTAGAGGTGATAGATACCCATAAACCAGAAGAAAAAGTTAAGCTTAATTTACTGGCAGAACAGGAAAAATTAATCAGGGAATTGAAGCGTGGCGTTAGCCATTTCTGACAATTAACAAATAGCTGCATTCACAAACTGAATTACATCTCGTAAACCAGTTTGAGTTTTCAGGTTTGTAAAAACAAAAGGCTTATCACCGCGCATTTTTTTTGCATCTCGTTCCATAACATTCAAATCAGCACCCACATAGGGAGCAAGATCAGTTTTATTAATCACTAATAAATCAGATTTAGTGATACCTGGACCACCCTTACGGGGGATTTTATCACCAGCAGCGACATCAATGACATAAATGGTTAAATCTACTAATTCAGGACTAAAAGTAGCAGCTAAATTATCCCCACCACTCTCTAAAAAGACTAAATCTAAATTGGTAAATTTCTCTTCTAATTGTTCAATTGCGGCTAAATTCATGGAAGCATCTTCACGGATAGCAGTATGGGGACAACCTCCCGTTTCTACTCCTAAAATGCGATCGCGTTCTAAGGCTTGAGAACGAACTAAAAATTGAGCATCTTCTTGAGTATAGATATCATTTGTCACTACTGCTAACTGATATTTTTCCCGTAAATTCTTACATAAAGCATCTACTAAAGCTGTTTTTCCTGAACCCACTGGACCTGCAACCCCTATTCTCAAAGCAGTCATAATTTTTAACTCCTAAATAATCTAGTATACTGGGTTTCGTGCTGCATACTTGCTAAAGATAAACCCCAATTACAACATCCTAAATCATCATCATCCATGAGCAAAATTTCCTCCACAGTAGTGGTTAATAAAGGTTGTAAACCCAGTAATAATTCTTGTCCCGCAGTTTGTCCCAGGGGAATAAGTTTGATCCCAGCCGTAATTAAATTATTAGCCCAACTGTGTAAATAAGCTAATAAACAGGCTTGAATATTTATATCCCAATAAGCGCAAGCTATCGCAAAAGCGATCGCATAATTACTAGGATAACCCACAGCATTAACTAAAGGTAAAATTTCCGGTTCTAGCTTACCTAATAATTGCATCAGAGAACGTCCCATTTGCCAATTAGCAGCCCGTAATTCCTCCGTATCTCTGGCGGCCGATAACCATAAATTCCAGCGTTTTAAAGCCTTTAGATCATCGGTTTTTGCAGCATTAAAAGCCCTAATAATTACCCCAGCATCTAGACGAATTGAACCATAAATCAACTCAGATTTGAGCCAATCTTTGAGATTTTCTATATTAGTAATAGTTCCGTTTTCTACTAACATTTCCAAACCTTCCGAATAACCATAAGCACCTACAGGTAAAGCAGGACTAGCTAATTGTAAAATCCCCAAAAAATTGTTATGAGTGAGAGTGATTTCCATAAGCCCCTAATTCTGGTTGAAAAGGTACAAATTCCTCTTGAATTTCTAAACCCAATTGTGTTAACATAGCCTGTAAAACTGGATCTGGAGATAAGCGTAAATAAGTGGGAGTAATTTCCACCGGTACATGACGATTTCCTAAATGATACGCAGCCCTTAATAATAAAGGAATTTCCGCGTAAGCAGTTAAAACAGGTTCAGGTTTAGCAATAATTTTCATATAAATACTGTGGTTTTCATCAATAAGTATATCACCATCATTTAATATTGTCCCTCTAGGTAAACGCAAAAAAATCTCCTGATCATCTGCTAATATAAATTTATAACGGCTGCGAGTTCGTTGTTCCGCAGTCAATGAAAGAGTAATATTAACTGTAGTGGGAATATTAAGTGGTTGACGTTGGGTAAAAGTCAGCATAATTTAATAAAATCAACTTGATATTGAACTTTAGCCATTATAAATTATTTTGAATTTTTTATAAACAAAATAAACAAAAATATACCTAATTTCTCAGAGAAATCAGGTATATAATGGGCTAGGGTTAACTATAATTTTTGACAGGGAAATTTCTGCTAATTAAGCGGAGGCTTGATTTATTAATAAAATGCTAAATAATTCCTCATAGTCACGGGAAAAATAGTCATAAAACTTGCGAAATTTATCTGGAGAGATAGCGTTTTGTAAAACAGCAAAAACAGCGCGGACATGAATAATTGAGATAGTAGGTTTCACATTTTCTTTTTCACTGATACGTTCAATAAACTCCTGTAGATTAAAAGCTTCAATAGGGTCTGCTTCACCTCCACGTAAATATTCCCCTAATTCTTCAGGTATTTGTGTTGCTAATTCCTCTCTTTCAGCACTAGGAACAATTTGTTTAATAATTTCCAAAGTAGCACGGGTAGCAACCTCTGCTTCCTCAAGAGATTCTGATTGTGCTAGAGTTTGGACATGGATTATAAACTCGTTATATTTCATTTTTGATCTCCAGTAATCAATATTTTATTTTGAGTAATATTCCCAACTTTTTTATTTAATCCTGTGAACAAATTCTGATAAATTATGGTTTTTTGGTAGAATTCATAGATATGAATACTATGCTGAATCTCTACTCAAAAACTTGTTTCAATTTATCTACGTTTATCTGCGGTCAATTATTCTTGAAATCTTATTCTCAGTCGCTTCATCTTAATTTGGTATATTGGTATGACTCATAATCTGAATAGTAAACTTACTTTAGTTTAAATCTTAATTATTGACTTAACTTCATCCTAAAGAAATAGATAGAGGTATATCTATAGTGATATTTCTAAATTTCATTAAAGTTAATTAAAGAAATTGGGGATCTTTTTATGGTGAGGGATAATTCATGAATTATCCCTACTTTCTGTGATTGAATTATTGTTTAATTGCTTGATATCGTCCCAAAGCCATTAAAGGAAAATACTGTTGATAGAAGTGATACTTCAAATAAAAATGACAAGGAAAACCAGTTCCAGTGAAGTATTTTTCTTCCCAAGTACCATCTAATTTTTGTGTTTTTAACAGGTAATTAATCCCTTTTTCAATACTATCAATAGCGAACTTACCAGTTGCTTCACCGGCGGAAATCAAGCCAATTAAAGCCCATGCTGTTTGGGAAGCAGTGCTTTCTCCTTGTCCTTTCAAACTAGGATCATTGTAACTAAAACAAGTTTCTCCCCAACCACCATCATTATTTTGAACTTTGACTAACCAAGCTGTACCTTTAGCGATATTTTCACGATATTTGAGAGGATTTATTAAAGCTAAAGCCGATAAAACGCCGCTAGTTCCATAAATGTAATTTACACCCCAACGACCAAACCAACAACCTTCTATTTCTTGTTCTGCTAAAAGATAATTTAAAGACTTTTCTAAATTATTTGCTGGAATTGATAAATTACAAGCCCCCAACATTTCTAATACTCTAGCAGTGACATCAGCCGTATTTGGATCAATCATAGCTTTCAAATCGCCATAGGGGATAGAATTAAGCCATTCTTGATCATTATCAATATCAAAAGCCGCCCAACCCCCTGGTTTACATTGCATAGTTGTAATCCAATTTAAAGCCCGATTAATAGCTTGTTTTTTCAATTCTTCATTTGGTAATTTAGCTTGATTTAAAGCCATAACAACTACAGCGGAATCATCCACATCTGGATAAAAACGATTGTCAAATTCAAAAGCCCAAGCGCCGGGTTTCCCGTGCTTATTTTTGACATTCCAATCACCATAATCGAGAATTTGTTTCTCTATTAACCATTCTCCTGCTTTAACAATAGCCGGATGATTTGCGGGAAAACCTGAATCGCCTAAAGCGCGAATCACCCAAGCCGTATCCCATACAGGAGAAATACAAGGTTGTACACAGTAACTATTTTCTGTTTCCATAGCAAAATTATCAACTGCTTTTAAACCTCGCTGGATAATTGGGTCATTAACATCATAATCCAAACATTTTAAAGCCAACAGAGAATTTAACATAGCGGGAATAATTCCCCCCCAATCTCCGGTAACTTCCTGACGTTCTAAAATCCATTTTTCTGCGGCTTGAATACCTTCATTTCTCAAAGGAACAAAATTGAGACTTTCTGCTAATTTAAAACCATCATCGAGGATATTAAAAATATCCGACCAATCACCATTTTTTGGTAATTCCCATCGGACATTATTCACACCTTCAGCATATAATTCATCTAAATTAATGGGTTGATCTATTTTAAAAATGGGTTTACGATCAAAGACAATTAATAATGGTACAGTGCTAGAACGCGCCCAACTAGAAAGTTCATAAATATTGAAAGGAAAATTTTCCGGTAACAACATTACCCAAGGTGGTAAAGAAGGAAGCCCGCGCCAATTATAACAGCCAATTAAAGCTAGATGTAACTTAGTAAAAATGCGAGTTTTGCTAATACCACCTTTAGCCAAAATTAGGGATTTCGCTTTTATTAGTGCAGTGTCTGTAGCGGATACACCTAACAACCTCAAAGCCATATAAGCCTCTACAGTTGTGTTTAAATCCCCACCATCTCCATAAAACAATTCCCAACCTCCATGTTCTCGCTGTTGAGAACGGAGATAACTTTCAACCTTATCTAAAGGTCTATTTTTATCCGTTCCCCAAATCTTATGCAGCAAAACAGCCTCAGAAGTAATGGTAACATTAGATTCCAACTCAGCCCACCAATAACCATCGGGATTTTGCATCGAAAGCAGATATTTTTGACTAGCTGTAATCCCATCTACAACTTGCTTGACTTTTACCCTATCTTGTGTTTGCATAAAATACTTCCTCAACAGCCAATAATAATTAATAACATAACCGAAATCAGAGAAAATTCTTCTCCAAAATCAGCAAACATTGTATTCTATCCAAATCAGTAATAATTAAATTTGTGATTGAATCAAGGTATAAAAGTCAAAACCTCTTAATCCCTTACTCTCTGCGACTCTGCGCCTCTGCGTGAAAAAACTCACATCTTCCTTCAGCAACACCGAACTTTTCCTTTAAATTTTGAATTGGAGTAAAGCGAAAATTATGATAACAATTGTATTAACCTTAACCCTTCTATCCTTAATAACTTGGTTATTTTTACTCTTATTTTGGGGACAATTTTGGCGAGTTAATCACCAATTAGAAACAAATAAAAGCGTTATAAAAAAACCATTACCGACAGTGTGTGTAGTAGTACCAGCGCGTAACGAAGCGAATGTTATTCCTATTAGCTTGCGATCGCTCCTCTTGCAAGACTATACTGGTAATTTCACCATCTTCTTAGTAGACGATCAAAGTAGCGATGGTACAGCTAATTTTGCCCAAGGAGTAGCCTATGCTGTTGATAAAACAGATAAATTGCAGATTGTCTCTAGCGAATCATTACCTACAGGTTGGACAGGTAAATTGTGGGCAATGGCACAAGGAGTAGAAAAAGCAAGTGAACTAACACCAGACTATTTTTTACTAACAGATGCGGATATAGAACATGATATTAGTAACTTGCGGCGCTTAGTAACCAAAGCCGAGTCCCAGAATTTAGACCTGGTATCTATCATGGTGCGCTTGCGCTGTCAAAGCTTTTGGGAAAAACTATTAATTCCCGCTTTCGTCTTTTTCTTCCAAAAACTCTACCCCTTTTCCTGGGTAAATAACCCCAAAAAAACCACAGCAGCCGCAGCGGGAGGCTGTATTTTAATACACAGAGAAGCCCTAAATAGAATTGGTGGGTTACAAATAATTCGTCAGGCCTTAATTGATGATTGTTCCTTAGCAAAAGCCGTCAAATCAAATCATGGCAAAATCTGGTTAGGACTAAGCACCTCAACAATCAGTTTACGCCCTTATGATTCCCTGAAAACAATTTGGGATATGGTAGCTAGAAGTGCTTATACACAACTTAATTATTCCCCTTTATTACTAGTGGGTAGTTTATTAGGAATGACTTTAGTTTATTTATTACCACCAATAGGAATTATTTTAGGAGTGTTATTAGGAAATTCGACAATTACCATAGTATCTTTTACAGCATATCTACTCATGACTTTTGCTTATTTGCCAATTATTCGCTTTTATAAATGTTCTGCAATTTTTGCTTTTAGTTTACCAATCATTGCTCTTTTATATACTTTAATGACAGTAGATTCAGCATTGCGTCATTGGCAAGGACGTGGGGGTGAATGGAAAGGTAGAGTTTACCCCTTGAACAAAAAGTAGCAGATATTTTTGCCACAAATGTCCATTTTTAGTCTGGGGTTGATAACTAAACAGGACTTACGCAACTGGCACATTGGTAAGGTGCTTTACTACTGCATAAATCCTGCAAATAAACAGATTTACCTAAAGTTTACAAAGACTTCATGAACTTGATAATTAATAGTGCCATAAGTGGGATATATTGTTCTTGGGCAATTCAAGTAAACTTTATTGTTAGTGAAAAATCCAAAGCCGTTCAATCAAATCAGCCGTCAATTTTAGCATCTTTGTTTTTTAGGATGTCCTACGTAAAACCCCAAATCTTAAATAGTCCTGAATTTGATGATCAGAGGTGAAAATTATGGTCATAAGAAAGTGGGTAGAAAATCCTAGAATCAAAACCTAAAAAGTATCTATACCAAATCTGGATACTCAACTACAGTCCAGAAAAGTTTCCATAAGACGGGGTATTAACTACTATTTCTCTACTGCCATTAAAAGTAACTCAAGCTACTTAACTCCAGCTTAGGCTCTCTTGTCATGTTTATGTAACCCATTTATGTGAAATAGGACCTATGCAACTGGTATAATACCTGACATTACAGTCAGGATTTTAGTCCTCTCTTCAAGACGCTATGGGAACACTGATGCGTAAGTTACAGAAAACTTCGGTAATATTGGCATTAAAGCATTAATACTTACTCTAGCTATCGAAGCCTAGAGACTTATGTTAATGCAGATTTATAGCATAAATTTGTGTAACTAGAGTGGATCACCCGATTGACGACCTATTACACCAGCTTTGCTATCACTGATAGGACTGAAACACGAGTCACTTTAGCCGTCTGTAACCCATAGCACTGAGGACAGGAAAAAAGGTTTAGGAAAGTTTTTGCGTAAGTCCTAACCGAAATTTATCAAAAATTGAGAAAATCAACAATACCAATATGAGCGCACAATTTTTTGACCTCTCTACACTCGACGGCAAGAACGGCTTTATTATCCCAGGTGAAAAAGACGATAACTTAGGTTACTCAGTCAGCGATGCTGGTGATATTAACGGTGATGGTATTGGGGATCTAATTATTGGCTCACCTTTGAGTGATCCTGATGGTAAAAGTAATGCAGGGGTAACTTATGTACTTTTTGGTAGCACAGAGGGATTTGATCTAACCTTAAATCCTTCTACTCTCAATGGTACTAAAGGCTTTGTGATTAAAGGGGCTCAAGCCGATGATCAATCAGGCCGTTCCGTTAGTAACATTGGGGATATTAATGGTGATGGTGTTGATGACCTAGCCATTGGCGCACCTGGTATCAATGGGGATAATTCCGGGGCTGCTTATATTATCTTTGGTAGCAAACAATCCAATTATTTTAGTAATCCCATCGAACTTTCCGACCTTGGTAGCAAAGGACTGACTATCAAAGGCAGTAATTCGGGTCATAATGCAGGTTGGGCTGTTAGTAGTGCCGGCGATTTTAATGGTGATGGTATCAATGACCTATTAATTGGTGCAACCAATCCTAGTGATAATGGAAACGGCATTGACGGTGAAAGCTATGTCATCTTTGGCAAACGTGATTTCGGTTCAACCATAGACCTGTCTAATATTGGGCTAAATGACGGCTTGAAAATCATTAGTGATGACCTCAATAATCTGGGCTATTCTGTCAGTGATGCTGGAGACATCAATCAGGATGGAATAGATGATCTCATTATTGGTGCGCCTTATGCAGATCCAGATCCTAATGGTAATAATTCTGGCAGCAGTTATGTCATTTATGGACGGAGGATTGACACGGAAAATCCGATTACTGACAATACCATCAATGTCTCCCACCTTGATAGTAATAATGATTTTACTGGCTTTACCATCAATGGGCAAGATAAAGATCAATCAGGCTTCTTTGTTAGTAAAGCCGGGGATATTAACGGAGATGGGATTGCAGACTTAATTATCGGTGCAAGAGATGGAAATCCCAACAATAAAGAATTTGCGGGCAGAGCTTATGTAGTCTTTTGTAAACAAGACAACATGGGTGACTTTAACCTTTCCGATCTTAATGGCAGTAATGGCTTTACTATCAACGGTATTGCAGCCTTTGACAACGCTGGCTGGTCTGTCAGTGATTTAGGGGATATTAACGATGATGGAATTGATGACATCATTATTGGCGCAAATAATGCTAATAGTAGTTATGGACAAAGCTATGTCATCTATGGTAGCAAGGACGGCTTTAGTTCTACCTTTGAACTCTCCAATCTCGACGGTACAAATGGCTTTATCATTAATGGTATTGCTGGAAATGGTAACTTAGGCCTTTCAGTTAGTGGTGCGGGAGATGTCAATGGTGACGGTGTTAAGGATTTGATTATTAGCGCTCCCTTTGCTAATTCCGGTGCTGGAGCAGCATATCTGGTGTTTGGAACTCCTGTGAACAAAGCACCTACAGCTTTAAGTCTCAGTAATGACAGTGTCAATGAAAATGTTCCAGACAATACAGTTGTTGGTTCACTTAGCACAATTGATTCCAATAAAAATGATACTTTCACATATAGCCTAGTTACTGGTGAAGGTGATAGTGATAATAGTGTTTTTAGCATTGATGGAGATCAACTCAGAATTAATTCATCTCCAGACTACGAAGCCAAAGATAATTACAATATCCGAGTTCGCACTACGGATAAGGGTGGACTGAGCTATGAGCAAAAATTGACTATTAAAGTTAATGACATAAACGAAGCACCTACAGGTTTAAGTCTGAGTAATGACAGTGTGAATGAAAATGTCCCAGACAATACAGTTGTTGGTTCATTGATAACCACAGATCCAGATACGGAGGATAGTTTTACATATAGCCTAGTTAATGGTGAAGGTGATGATGATAATTCTAGTTTCACTATTGACGGAGATCAACTCAGAATTAATTCATCTCCAGACTTTGAAACTAAGTCCAATTACAAGATTCGCGTCAAGACACAAGACGCGACTGGACTGACTTATGAAAAAGCTTTGACCGTGAACATTAATGATATCAACGAAACAGATTCAAACAGTTTCCTGACACGAATTAGTGATGATGTCTTTAACATCAAAGGCAATAATGGTAAAGTGACACTAGAAGTCACATTGACAGGAAGTAATTCTGATGGTGTCAATGAAATAGGAGTATTTACCGTTGATGATGCTAGTGGTAAAATAGATGGTATTGCGACCGGGGAACAGGGTTATACAGAAAAAGCCTTGGCCAGAGGTCAGGTAATTTTCTCTACCCTGACTAATTCTCCCGCTGGGTTTGATGCTAATAGTCTGAAAAGATTGTTATCATTTAACCCTAATAAGAACTTGAGATTTTATTTAGTAAAAGATGGTTCAAAGGATTCTGTACTAAATAAAACCACTCCCATTGAAAATGTCCTCTTTTCTAACTCTTCCAACCTCAAAATTACAGACTTAGGATCTAATAGTTTTTCTTTGGAGTGGGAAGATGGTTCTGGTGATCCGAATGGGTTTGAGGATTTGCGGGTGAACATTCGAGCAACTGATCAAGCGATCGCTCTAGGTACAAATCTGCAAAGCCAACCACAAGGGGAATCATTAGATTTGCGGAATATCACAGGTGATGTAAAAGCCGATTTTACGGTTTACCGAGAAGCAAATTACAACAACTTCGTTGGTTTCTATCAAGTCACGGGTGAGAATGGCGGTATTGACACTAATGGTGATGGTCAGGCTGATATCCTACCAGGAGAAGCTGGTTATATTCAAGCAGCCATTAATAAGCGGATTTCCGATATTAATTTATCGGTGAACGACCGTGGTACAGCCACTTCTAGCGCCACTCTTCAAGGTGGTTCTATCTTTGTGCCATTTTTAATTGTTAATGGTACACCTGATGCTTTTCTTGATGGTAATTCTAATAATGATCCAGATATTTACTTCACTTTCTTGGGTGCTAACTCAGATGGTGTTGATCACGTGCGGATGTTAGGTGATAATACCTTTGGTTTTGAAGATATGCGTGGTGGCGGTGACAAGGACTTTAATGATATACTTGTTAAAGTGAATTTGACACCCGTAGTTTAGCAGAAATTTATCAGCCCCAGAAATTGTTTAATTTAATTCGGCTGAGATATTCAGATCCCCGACTTTTTAGAGAAGTCAGGGGTCTGGCGTAAATAATAATTGAGTCACTGCTGTTAAAACCTTGAGTCCTTGCAATGAACCAGTAATTAATCGCCTAGCTGACTGTGGTTGACGGATAAATTCCCAAGCTAGGGGGAAAGGTCGCAAAGAACCGTTGTCACTAATCGCGGATGTGATATTTGGGATATCATGGTTAGAATCATCGCTGACTACTCGCAATATGGCCACTTGTTTGTCTGGGAATTGGCGGAAAAATTCTAGGAAGGGATATGCTTCCATATCCACAACATCAGCACCGTATTGTTGATGTAAGTGGTGTTTTTCTGCGGCTGTACATACAATGCGATCGCTTGTTAATCCTCTGACTAAAGATACATGATCACCCAGTCGGGTATATATATCTGTGGTGAAATAATTATTACATTCTTCTAGATTTCCTTGATAAAGGCAGTTTTGATATAAAACAATATCTCCAACCTGGTATTTTCCGGTCAAGCTACCACATAAACCCATCATCAAGATAGAATTTTCACGGATGTGGGTTAATTTTTGGGTTAATTTTTGTAAATACTGCTGCACTGGTGCGATTCCCATGGGGGTGGTTAATACCTGGGGTGGAGGACTGGGGATACAACTTAATCCACGACAGACGGCTTGATATTCTGCCCCCTGGGGGACTAAAATCAGAGTTGGCATTTTGTGGGGTAATGGGTAAAAACTATTCCCGATTGCGAATGACTAATGAATAATGATTAAGATAGTAATTTTATCAGATGGTACAGACCAAAACAACCCAAACATCCGCCCGTGAAAGCTTTAATATTTCCAAATTAGCAATTAAGTTTTCTTGGTTGACGGTGTGTTTTTGGATAGGTATAACAGTAGCCGGGGTTCTGGCATTCAGTTCTCTCAAATATGCTTTATTTCCAGACATCACCTTTCCAGTGGTGGTAGTGACAGCCCAAGCACCCCTAACTAACACCCTAGACACTGAAGAAAAACTAACCAAACCTATAGAGGAAAGCCTAAAATCATTAGTAGGACTTGAGGATATACGTTCATCAACTTATCCAGGTCAAACTGCTGTAGTTTCCTCCTTTATTGTCGGTACAAACTTAGAAACAGCTACCAGCAAAATTTCCCAAATAGTCAATCAGTTAAATCTACCCAAAAATACAAATAAAAAAATCATTCCTTTGAATCTGAACGAATCAGCGGCCGTTAGCTATGCAGTTGAAAGTTCTGTCCGGGATATTGATAATTTACGACAACTGGCAAAAGATAAAATTGTTCCCAGCATAGCTAAATTACCTGGAGTGCTGAAAGTATCACTGTTAGGGGGTGGAACATTAAAACCCCACCAGACCACCGGAACATTAGTCAGGTTTAATGGTCAAGACGCTTTGGCCTTCCAGGTGATTAAAAAAGGGGATGCTAATACCCTAGAAGTAGTCAGTGGAGTAGAAAAGGAAGTACAACAATTAAGGTCTAACTTAAAAGATGTCACCTTGACTTTAGCTGCTACCCAAGGGGAATATATTCGTAATGCCACCCATTCCACCATAGATGCCCTGATAGAAGCTATCATCCTCTCGGTAGTTGTCATTTTTCCCTTTTTATGGAATTGGCAAGCTACCCTAATTTCTGCATTAGCCATTCCCATATCCTTATTAGGGACATTTATCGTCATGGCGATATATGGCTTTAACTTAGAAACCATTACCCTGTTAGCATTAGCCTTGGTAATTGGTTCAATAGTGGATGATGCCATAGTTGATGTCGAAAACATCATGCGGCATATTGAAAACGGAAAAACCCCGCGGGAAGCCGCTCTGATAGCTACTAATGAAATCGGTTTAACTGTCACCGCAGCCACTTTAACAGCGGTAGCAGTATTTTTGCCTATCGGTTTGATGGGTGGAGTTATTGGTCAGTTTTTTAAACCCTTTGGGATTACTGTTTCTGCGGCTATGCTGACATCTTTATTAGTAGCCCGGACTTTATCACCAGTCTTAGCTATTTACTGGCTCAAACCTAAATCATCTAGTTCTCCCCAGAAGCAGAGTAGGATTTGGCTGGGATTTGAGCAAGCTTACCGCCATTTGTTAACCTGGTCTTTACAGCACCGTTTGATAGTTGTGGGGTTAGCTGTAGTTAGTTTAATTGCTGGCATTGCCCTAATTCCCCTAATTCCCAAAGGCTTTATTCCCAAACTTGACCGGGGAGAATTTAATATTGTCTATACTTCCCTAGTACCTAGTCTTCCTGCGGCTCTTGGACAAGAGGTGCCAGGAGGAGGAGAACAACCAGGAGGACAGGAAATACAAAGGGGACAAAAAGATAAATTAGGAAATTCGTCTTTGTCTGTTGCTGCGGATTTATCTGCTGACTCATCTCCTATTTCCATTTCTAATCTTTTAAATGATTCTTTGGATGTTGCTAAGAAACTGGAAAAAGTGGTGAGAAAGTCCCCCGCAGTGGCCACGGTTTTTACTACTGTGGGTTCTCGTGAAGGTGAACCAAACAAAGGGACGCTGTACGTTAAGCTAAAGGCAGAACGAAAAGTGAAAACGGCTCAAGTCCAAGACCAACTCCGCGCTGCTTTGCCAAAATTGGCCGGTGTCACCACAAGTATAGAAGATATTCAATTTGTAGACACCGGTGGACAAAAACCTTTGCAAGTAGCTTTACAGGGTAAGGATCTCAAGGCTTTGACTACAGCAGCTAAAGCAGTGAAAGCACGAATTGAGAAAATATCTGGTTTTGCTGATGTAACTATTACAGGTGAATCTCATCAACAAGATACAATTTTGCAAATTGAAAGGTTGAATCATCAGCGAGTGGTTTATATTGGCGCTAACCTGGGACAAAATCTAACTTTAGGTAATGCAACGGATATTGTGGTATCTGAGGCTCAGGCTGTCATACCTGCGGGTGTTTCTTTAAATTTAGGCGGGGATTCTGCCCGTCAAAATCAGGTTTTTGGCAGTTTTGGCACAACTTTAGGATTATCGGCGCTTTGTATTATTGTGGTGTTGATTTGGCTGTTTAAAAGTTGGGTAGACCCGATAGTTATTGGTCTTTCTTTACCTTTAGCAATTGTGGGAGCGTTGTTGGCGCTACTATTTACCAAAAGTGATTTTGGCATGATATCTCTGATTGGTTTTGTGTTTTTGCTGGGAATCACTAACAAAAATGCGATTTTAATTGTAGATTACATTAACCAATTACGAGATTCTGGAATAGAAAAAACTGAGGCAATTCTCAAAGCAGGTCCTGTACGTTTGCGCCCCATTATGATGACTACAGCAGCGACTATTTTGGGGATGGTTCCCATTGCTTTGGGTTTAGGTGCAGGTTCAGAATTGCGTTCTCCCATGGCTGTTTCTATAGCCGGTGGTTTGGTCAGTTCTACTATTCTGAGTTTATTTGTTGTGCCTGTATTCTACGCCATTTTAGATGATTGGTTTCCCAGAAGGAAGGTAAATTAATAAGTTAATAAAGTAGAATTAGATCCCTGACTTCTCTCAGAAGTTGGGGATTTTGTTGTTGATAATTTTTTCTTGAATATTGACTTATGGCCATTCCCATTCAAGTAAGGTATTAGCAGTAATAATTGAACGCAGATAAACGCAGATAAACGCAGATAATTTTGTAGTTGATTAGACATCTCCAAAAAAGAATGTAGGGACAATTCATGAATTGTCTCTACAAGGGTTTAAGGCTACGCATATTTAATTTCTGGAGATGTCTATTAAACTGGGAAACGCTATAAATCTGTTCAAAATTTTAAAATAAAAAATTCTTTATGATTTATAGTCATGTAGGTTGGGTCGAGGAACTAAACCCAACCTAAATTTATGTATCAGCAATTAATATAAATAATTCCGATCCAAGGTTTGAAGGAGTTTGCTGTTTCTCAAGGTCTTGTAAATGGATTTTTTCTATGTAAATTGCTTCAGCATAATATTTATCTTTTTCTGGTTCAGTTTGCGGATTTATTTTTTCCCATTGTTCTATAAAATAACGACAACGTTTTTCTCTGAATACTCTTTCCATACAAGCTAGTGCTACTTGGATAATGTAGGAAATCCGCAATATGTCTTCTTTTTTATTTTTCTCATTGAGATGAAATAAATGGGAAATTATGTCTAATTCTTCCCCTAATTCTAAATATCTATTTTGCACATGGGAAATTAAATCAAGTTCATCTAATGAAAATTCTAACATTTGTTGCCATAAAAAACGATGATGAGAAAGACTAAATTCTAAATTGCGTGTTTCTAATTCGTCAATAATTATTTGACGCTGTTCAGAAAAATGAATATAAATAATTAATAATGAGGCCTCAGCCCGTTCTAGTAAAGTGCGTTCTGTATTAACTAAAGATAATTTTAGCTTTTGAGGTTGCGGTTTATTTATACGCGGACTTAGAGATTTTAGACTATTAGGCCTAATCTGAGTTAGGAGATTTTCAACTCTTAAAGGTTTAAGTCTACTATCTCCTAAACTGAGAATTTCTGCACAGTAAGAGACATAATAATTTAGTGTATCACTATTAACGATATTTTGCAATAATTTAATAATTTGTTGGGTAACTTGTTGAAAGTCGGTAGCTTGTTTTAAATCTCGATTTTTAATGATATTTTGAATTTGCCAATCTAGCCAAAGTGGTGCATCTTTTAATAATTGCTGATAATCCGATGATGTATGATCATGTAAATATTCATCAGCATCTTTACTATGAGGTAAATTGAGAATTTTTAATTGTACTTCTCCTGTATAAACTAAATTAGAAACTTCACCAATTGCTTTTTCCGTAGCATTTATTCCAGCTTTATCTGCATCAAAATTGAGGATTAATTGCTTAGATTCTGTATAACGTAATAATAGCCGTACTTGTTCTATACTTAATGCTGTACCCAAGGAAGCAACAGCGTTATTAATTCCGGCTGCATGGAGAGAAATCACATCAAAATATCCCTCTACAACTACCGCTTGATCAACTTTAGAAATAGCGTTTTTCGCTGCATCTAAAGCAAATAAAGTTTTCCCTTTACTAAATAATTCCGTTTCAGGAGAATTGAGATATTTTGGTTGTTCTTCGGTTAAAGTTCTGCCTCCAAAAGCAATTACTCTCCCTTGAAGATCACGAATAGGAATCATTAACCTATCACGAAATACATCATAATATCCTCCTCCTTCTTTTCGTGGTTTAATTAATCCTGCTTGTTCTACCAATTGCAGGGGATAATGTTTACTTTCCACCAAATAACGGTACAGAGTTTCCCAACCAGGAGGGGCATAACCTAAACCAAATTGTTGAATAGTTTCCTCTTGAAATTGACGAATTTTTGTTAAATATTCCCGTGCTTTTTGTCCTTGAGATTGTCTTAAAGTGTGTTGATAAAATTGAGCAGCGGAAGCGAGTACAGTATATAATTGGTCACGTAAAGATATTTGACGTTGTAATTCTTGTCTTTGTTCAGGTTCTAAAGTTTTAACCGGGACTTGATAACGTTTTGCTAAATCTAGTACCACTTCTGCAAATTGACGTTTTCCCAAATCCATGACAAATTTAATTGCATTTCCCGCAGCTTGACAGCCAAAACAATAATACATTTGTTTATAAGGACTAACCGTAAAGCTGGGAGTTTTTTCATCATGAAAAGGACACAAACCCACAAAATCTTTACCCCGTTTTCGCAACACTACATACTCTGATATAACATCAACAATATCAGCGCGGAGTTTAACTTCTTCAATAGTATCTGGATGTAAGCGAGGAATTTGCATGAGAAATCAACAATCATAATCTAGATTTATTATACTATAATATATTTTAATTGTGTTAGTGGCTAGTAGGGTGTGTTAGCTACAGCGTAACGCACCAAACCCTTAAACACAGCATATTATATATAATACTCTGTTATAAATATCTGAAAAAAACTATTAGCTAAAATAGCAGCTTGAGTTCTGTTTGTCAGATTTAGAACGTTTACAATATTTTCATTTGAGTCTTGGGGTATTTATATGATAGGAAACTGAGGGATTATATCATCTATCTCTGTCATTAATTTAATTGTTTCTATGACGACAATAATTATTTTTTGATAATGAGTAATTTCCGCGTCAGATAAATATATGTTAACACTTTTTCTGTCTTTTAACCATTTATCTAATACTTGATAACCACCTATTTTAAATTCCCATATTGTTTGAGGAATACCAGAAAAATAACAATCTTGATTAATAGCAATTTGTTGTTTATTTGGGTTATATTTAACTTGATTTATTTCATTTTTACCATCACCTTGATAATGGATAGCACCTCTTTCTTCTCCATTAAATAAAGGTAAATTAGCAGTAGTAGAAGTTTCTGATTTAGTCCTGGGAGTTGGGGGCAGATTTTTCATCAAATGTAAATTAACTAACTTTTCTCCTTTGATAACTAATTGATTAAATAATTCATTATTGCTAGTTAAAGGAAGACGCGGAAAATCAATCTTTAAAAACTGGGAGTATCGTTGACGATATTGAGGAGAATGAAACACAGCATAAATATAATAAAAGATATTTTCTGCTGTGGGAATATAACCCAATTTGGACTTAATTGTAGTGATAAATTCTGGAGAAAAATTAGGTTTTCTGTCTTGGGTTGTTTCGTTTTCTGGATAAATATAAAGAGGGAATAAATAATTAATTTCTTTGGTTTTATTAGAAATAGCACAAGATTCTATGATATCTTGAGTAGTACCAACTAAAGACCATTCCCCAGACTGAGATTGTTGTCTAACGGTAATTAATCCTAAATTATCACCTAATAACATATTTTTCATCACATCATTTCGAGGCATACAAATAAATCCCCTTGATTTACCTGTATAATAGGTGTATTTAATATCAAAAGGACGATATAAAATCTGTTTAATCGAATTTCTATTTATTGTATTAATTTTATTTTGTTTAACTCTGCTTTTTTTAATATCATCTTGCGCTAAAGCAACCTGCCAATCTCTTGTATCTTTTCCTAAATTATACTTTTCTCTTGCTTCTTCTGGTGGTAAAAATGCAAAATCATTAACAATTTTTTCCACGTCTTCAGGAGTTTTCTGAATTGTTAAAGAATCTCGTGCTGTGACAATTCCCACAGAATTAACAAGCATGATATCAGTTATTTTCCAACCTCGATTATATTCTTCTAAAGCATAAACATCTTGAGGAGTCAACAAATAAAAAGGAGAAATAGGATTGATTCTTTCCCATGCTACGGTTTTCATCGTTAATTCTTTCAATAACTCATATTTATGTTCACGATTTCCCCATAAATCAGCATAAAAAACGCCATTTTCTGGTGCATTTTGTTGATTAAATATAAGCTGATTTTTAGGAATATCCTTAACAGCAATTAAAATCGCTACTCCCTGTTGAATATCAAAGACATTTTGATCTATACTTCCATCTGGAGAAACTTCTTTTTTCTTAGCATTACCATGTAAATTCAGAATATAAATCCGATTAAAACTTTGTAATAAACTTTGACGCATTCCTCTAAATGTCGGGTTATCTAAATAACCATGATTGGTAACAAAAGCTAAAATTCCTACTCCTGTTTTATCAATTCTCCATTGTCCAAAGCGAATAAATTTTACATAATCATCTTGTAACCATTTGGGATTTTTTTCATCTAAAGATAATCCATCTATGTGATAATAATCTTTAACTAATCCTTCTATCCATTCATTTTTATTTTCTGAATGTCCCGAATAGGGAGGATTTCCTAAAACTACATGAATAGGAATTTCCGTTTTAATTGCTGCTGCTTGGTTTGCTTCTGCTGAGATATACTGGCCTAAAATTAATTCTGATTTTTTCACTCCTTCGTTTAAAGCATTAGTTAAAAAGATATTTAATCTTTCTTTTCCTTCAAATTCATAACCTAAGTTTTCTAATAATAATCCCAGTTTTAAATGTGCAATTGTATAAGGAGTCATTAATAACTCAAAACCATATAAACGTTTGAGAACTTGTTTATCTCTAAATAATTGATTCCAACGGTTGACTCCATATTTTTCAAAGTTAAAATAAATTTGTTTAATGACTTCATATAAAAAAGTTCCTGTTCCCGTAGCTGGGTCTAAAATTGTGACGTTTTTACTACCTAAACCATCATCTAAATTAAAATCATTTTCTAAAATATGATTAACTGCTTTAACAATAAAAGATACTACAGGTTCAGGAGTATAATAAACTCCTCTACTTTTTCTTAATGATGCTTCATAAGCTGCTAAAAATGTTTCATAAAAGTGGACTATGGGATCTTGTTTTCGCGTTTCTTGTCCAAAGTTTTCTAGAATGTTATTCATATCAACCTTAGCTAAAAGTTCCACTAAGCTATCAATTGTCCAATTAATTTTACTGATGATGTCTGTGGAAATAACTGTACTAAATAATCCTTGTAAAAAGGGAATTTTATCACTAATATAAATACCCGCAGTTTGACGATTAAATTGATGTGTTGTTTGTCCATGACAATGGCCTACCCTAGCGGTAAATAAACCATAAGCTATGGTTTGAGCGTACATATCAGCAAAATTATAATTATCTAAATCTGGTAATAGTAACTCTTGAAATAATAACTTTAATTGAGTTAATTCTCCTGTTTGTTCTTCGGTTTTCAATGCTTCATTAATACTATAACGAATAGCTTTAGTTGCTGCGGCCATTTCCTTAGCTAAATCATAGTAGTTATTAATAGTTTTTTCTTGTTTATTGAGAAATGATCTAATTAATAGTTCAGTTTCTAATATATGAGAAGCAGGGATTATTTGATTGTTTTCAATTGTAGCTAAGGTGGTTTTTAATTGCAGTTTACCATCAAGATACCAATGAAACTGAAGATAATTAGTCAGGATCAGATTTTCACCAATGGATGATTCTAAATAACGTTGTAATTGTTCAGTTTTTTCAATTTTATCTAAGTTTTCTCCGATTTTTTTGGCTTCAATATAACCGAGTAATTGATTATTCTTTCTCACAGTAAAATCAGGAATACCTGCTTGATTTCCCAGTTCTTCAACAGTGGATTTTATTCCTAAAATAACACTATTAATCAGATTTTCTAATGTGGAGTAGTGAGTGCGTTCACTGCCTTTTTCTAGTTTGCTTTGCAGTTGTTGTAAATAGTGTCTAAAGTCCATATATTTTCTGTGTTTTTAAAATAAATATGTGATGTTATCAATGATAATTTACTAGTAAAATACATCGTCAGAATCAGGATAGCCAGGAATTATATTACTAATTACCAATTACTAAGCTTTACTAAATAATTGGTAACTTTATGATTATAATTAATTTTAAAGATGACGGTGGCGAAATTCATGAATTTTTAATATTTCTTTACTTTATTTTCCGAGATAAATTTTCTAAAAACTATGATTTTGAGAGTAAAACAGTTTAATAGTTCAGTAAAGGAACTTGCACAATAATTTGATAACCTGCACCTAGATGAGTGTTAATTTCAAATTACCCTCCTAATGCTAAAATGCGATCGCGCATACTTTGTAAACCAAATTCAGTCAGAGCTTGACCTAAATCAAAACCTCGACCATCGTCGTGAATTATTAACTTTAAATTTTCTAAAGTTGTTGTTAATTCTAGTTTAATTTCCGGATAAAAGTGAATATTATAGGAACATACAAAACCGAAATAACGACAAATAACTACAAATAACCAAAGATTAATTATGAAACTGAAGACATTATCACTGCTTGCTGGTACTCTGGCCTTAACTTTAATCGCAACTCCCTTTGCAGTGCAAGCGCAGAACAACCCACCCTTACCCCAACCTGGTCAAGAATTACAAAAAAGAGGTTTATTTAAACACTTGAATTTGAACAGTGAACAAAAAGCGAAAATGAAGGAAATTCACACCAATACCCGCGCTCAAATTGATACTATTTTGACCACAGAACAAAAAAATCAATTAAAAACTGCAATGGAAAAACGTAAAGCTGAACGTCAACAAAGACAAAGACAACATCACAGTGGACATGAGAAAAAAGGTGATATTTTTAATTCTTTGAACCTAACGGACAAACAGAAAGATCAAATTAAACAAATCCATGATTCGGAAAGACAAAAAATGCAAGCTATATTAACTCGCCAACAGCAAACACAAATGAAGAAATTCCGGGGAGAAATGCGTTTTCATCATCAATAACGCAACCACCAATAATTTTTAACCATTGAAATAAGAATAATTAACTAGGGGTGGGTATAAAAGCCCATCCTATTTTTGTATGACTGACTATAAAAGCTGGCATAATCAATAAACCCAGTTACTTAAAAACTCCACTTCTGCATATCTTCTGCTGATTTGGTGTTAATAAGTCGCAAAACTCCACGCATTAACTCGCCAATGCTGTATCTTTCTGGCTGTGTAACTCTGCTAAATTCCAGTATTCTGCTTCTGCTTGGGCTAACTCAGTTTCAATCTGATGACGATTAACGTGGTAGTAAGCTAAAGCTGCATAAACTTGGGCAAGGTTGAGGTGACTTATCCGACGGGCAATTTCTTCAGCATTTGCACCTTGTTTGTAAAGAACAACCACCCGACTCACAGAAGTTTTAGTCCCTGTAATCACGGGACGACCATTATTGATATCTGGAGAACAGGTTACTAGCGTACCAATGTTAGTAGCAGTTGCCATGGTTGAGAGAATTTTTAGCTAAGGTTATTTAATTCTAGTTTATTATTGGCGCATCGCACCACAGGCGATCGCTTACAATGGATACTTGTCGGCATGATTTCCAAGAGTTCGATAGAATATCAAATGAAAAAAAGATAAACTCTTACTACTCTCACTCTCTGCGACTGGAGCGCCTCTGCGTGAGCTAAATTATCTAAATCAGCAACACCGAAAATTTAATCAAAAAAAGAGGTCTTTTTAGACCCCTAACAAAATCGAAATAAAATAAGCTCGCTATGTATAGAAATTAAGACAAACCAGCATTAGTACCTTGTTTACCAGTTGCTAATTCCACTTTAACAATCTTGCCACCCATTTTTTGAATCCGTTGTTGTTCACGGAACCAATTTTCATAGGGAACTAACTTAGTAAAGTAAGTGTTTTGTAATTCGCGTTGGGTGCGAGTACGAGATAGACTAGGAACACAAGCAGTTACTTTAAATAAACGAGCCATTTTTTTCAAATCTCCTCTATTTGTTTGTGGAAACTTTTTTATCTCAAAAATTTTGAGTGCAAATCTTTAATTAATCTTTCCCAGACTGGAAATCAACCATCAACACTAGACTGATAACACTTACAATCAAATTAGCAAGAGAACCTTCTAGCAATCATGATTGATTTCCAGACCAAAATACCAGTTTCGCACCTATATTACTAAGTGCAAACCTAACTCCTAGCTCAAGCCAGAGGAGATATAGTCGAAGTAAACGCCCATTTCTTTACCAGCGTCAGGACCTACCAAACTAGCGGTTACTTCCTTCATAGCTTGGATAGCTTGAACGGTAGAGCCTACGGGTACTCCCAAGGAATTGTAGGTTTCTTTCAAACCATTTAATACGCGCTCATCCAAAATGGAAGCATCACCAGCGAGCATAGCATAGGTAGCATAACGCAAGTAGTAATCCAAGTCACGGATACAAGCTGCGTAACGACGGGTAGTGTACATATTACCACCGGGGCGGGTAACATCAGAGTACAACAAAGACTTAGCTACAGCTTCTTTAACGATCGCAGCAGCATTAGCACTGATAGTACCTGCGGCACGAACGCGCAGTTCACCAGTAGCGAAGTAGCCTTTTAATTTTTCGAGAGCAGAGGTATCAAGGTATTTACCTTGAACGTCTGAAGAATTGATAACGGAGGTAATTGCGTCTTGCATTGTTGTTTTTTCCTTATTTCCAACCTTATTGTCACAGTATCAGTTTTAGCCGAGAATAGAGCTAAAACCTACTGCATTGCACCAACAACGTAGTCGAAGTAAGAACCAGCTTCACCAGCGTCTTCAGCAGACAACAAGGTAGCAGCAACGTTCTTCATAGCGGCAACGCCACCAGCAACTGCATCAATGGGAGTACCCAAAGACTTGTACATTTCCCGAACACCAACGATACCGATTTCTTCGATGGCTGTAACATCACCAGAAACGATTCCGTAGGTAACCAGGCGGAGGTAGTAGTCTAAGTCACGCAAGCAAGTAGCTGTCATTTCTTGACCGTAAGCGTTACCACCGGGGGAAACAACATCAGGACGTTTTTGGAACAGTTGGTCACCAGCTTGCTTAACAATGCGCTCGCGGTTTTCGGTCAATACTTGCGCGATGCGAAGGCGTTGTGCGCCACCAGCAACAAAACCTTTGATTCTATCTAATTCACCGGGGCTGAGGTAGCGAGCTTCTGCATCAGCATTCACGATAGCTTTCGTGACGATACTCATTAATGGATTCCTCCAAAACTAATGTAACCAGAGTTTGATTAAACTGGTACGACTTTATATGGTTGATAGTCAAGCCCGACATCTTGATTTACATTTCTAACCAGATTGACTGGATTTGGTGTAAACCAGATGGAAAACTCAAATACCTTCCGCAAAATATTGTCCAGTATTATGTTGAGCATTTATTACTGCTCTTAATATTTTGTAACATTAATTTTCAGATTTGCTCATTTTGAGGCAACAGGGAACAGGCAACAGGGAACAGGGAACAGGGAACAGGGAACAGGGAACAGGGAACAGGGAACAGGGAACAGGGAACAGG
>NZ_KE384696.1:70550-105923 GCF_000426925.1 Dolichospermum circinale AWQC310F
GAGGTAGAGTTATTACCCATTACCCATTACCCATTACCCATTACCCATTACCAATTACCCATTACCAATTACCAATTACCCATTACCCATTAACCTACCTATTGCTAGGACGACCTGTTAAAACAGCAGGAGACAAGCTAGACCAAGATTGTTTCACCAAATCAGCCTCAGCTTGTACACTACCCAAGTAGTTACCCGCTGGTAAAGAGGGATAGCGTTTGTAAGGTACTACGTCTTCACCAAAATAACGAGCATATTCAGGACTATTGACAATTCCCTCTACAGCAGCCCTTAAACCGCTATCAGCCAATAATTTGTTGTATTGACGGATTTCGCTCTGGGTAGCTGGTGCGCGTCCCAACAGGTGACGGAATAAAAATTCAATTACCTTGGTATTGGGATAAGGAGTATAGAACCGTTTGCGATAGATTTCGGAACTAGCTAATTCCAGGACAAACTCACGCACGGTAATTTCACCATTACGTAATTTGCTATCTAAGTCAGAACGACGGAAATAACCAGGAACTTGACCACTAAATACGTCCATTACCTGACAGTAAATAGCATTAATTACCTGATTGGTTTCCGGGGAATTTGTGCCAGTAGTAGCGCGGTAAATCCGAATTGGTTTACGTCTGCTTGTGCCTACACCAACTTCTACAGACTGTCCACGTCCATCATTGAAAGAGCGACCCAACTCAATAAACAAGGGTTTAGTCTTGTCCATTTTCTTACTTTGGGCTGCTAAATCAGCGATCGCCTTCGCCAAAATTGGTGTATTCTCAGTTTTAATCCGAGGCTTAACTGTTTTAAAGCTGGGAACAACCAAATCATCATTTTGCTTAGTTAGCTGGTTGTAAAGCTTTTCAGTATTGGGGAAGTTAGCAGCAGGTAAAGTGGGGAAGCGACGGTAAGGAACAGTATCTTCACCGAAGACTTGACGATATTCCACACTCTCCACCATAGAGCTAATAAAGGCACGAATACCTTGAGTAGCGAGAATTTGGTTATATTTGCGGATTTCTGCTTGATCAATAGGTGCGCGACCCAAGAAATGCTTAGTACCCAACTCAATTACTTTCGTGTTGGGATAAGGTGTATAAAACTCCTTCAAGTACAGGTTAGAGTAACCCAAACTTTGAATAAATTCCTTCACCGTAATTTCACCATTCACCAACTTACTTTCTAGACTCGTGAACTCGTTGAGAGAAATGTAAGGAGCAATATCTCGCTCGAAAATCTGCCGATAAGCACCGCTAATTACAGTATCAACAGCAACCTTATCATTACCAACTGCTGTTAATTTAAAGACCTTAGTTTGTTCACGTTGCTTAGTAACACCTTGATTAATGCGGAAATTAATATCTGGTTCAGTCCGCATTGCTGTAACTGCACCCAATTCCACAAAGCGCGGGGTTGCTTGTTTTTCAACATTGGCCAAATCTTCGCGGATAGTACCCACGCGCAACTGACGTAAAGACACACCAGCAGGAGTTAAATAGCGTTCGTAAGGAACAGTATCTTCATTGAAAGCTTGGCTGTATTCATCACTGTCAATGATAGCATCAACAACAGCATAGAAACCCTTCTTAGCCGCAATATCAAAATACTTATTGTTCTCTTCCCGACCATAGGTAGGACGACCTAATAAGCGACGGTGAATATACTCAATCGCTTTACACACATAGAGAGAAGTCCAATACATCTTGCGGAATAAATCCGACTTAGCCAATATCCGTACAAACTCACGGACAGTGATTTCGCCGTTTTCCAGCTTAATTTCTGCAACTTTCAGCCGTTGACCTTCATAAACATCACGACCGAAAACTTGTAAATATGTAGCCTTAATTACCGCTTGGGTAGAACTTTCAGAGAACTTAACACTTGCTCCCTTAGCGGCTTTTTTGCCAATAGTTCCTGGTAATTGGTCTAATTTGAAGACTTTAGCTCCTAGAGTCCCTGGAGCTACACCACGGGCTTTAGGGTTACTAAGTTGATTATTGATACCAGGTCCTTGGTGAATCAAAATCCGGCGGGTATCCTTACTAAAAGGTGCTGGACTGCTGCTGGGGTTGCGAGTTTCTTTCGGGAAAATCGCCCCAAATTGAATTTCCAAGGGATCATTACCAGAACCATAAGGATGTTGATCAGCTAATGGCTGTTCATAAGCCGCAAAAGTTGTAATAAATTGAGGTACTTTACGGAAAGGCGCACTGTATTTAAACAGGTCTTGCTGTGGTCCCCAGTTGCGACACTCTTGAGCTTCTTGACCCAGACCCCGAATGTAGGGTACTGTTTCTTCGCCAAAGTAATCGCTGTATTCGGTAGAATCTACCAAAGCATTCACCAAAGCCGCTAAACCGCCTTTAGAAACAATAGCAAAGTATTTTTGCACTTCTTCGCGGCTGGAAGGTCCCCGTCCTAAAATATGACGGAAAGCCAATTCAATTACCCGGCTGTTAATAAAAGGCTGGTAAAATTGCTTTTGGTAAAGGGGAGACTTAGCAAGACGACGAATAAACTCCCGCATGGAGATTTCGCCATTTTTAACTTTTGATTCCAAATCAGAAATAGACAAGCTATAAGCACGGGTAATATCGCGCTCAAATACTTGACGATAAGCCGCTTTGATCACCTCTGTCTTTTCGCTAGAAGACAGACCCGGCTTCATAGCGTATTTGGGACGATTTTCAGCCGCGTTAGCGTAAATTTGGGGTAGTTGTAACCCTTGTTGATCACCAGTGGGACGTTGGCGGACCTTCGTTGAAGGTGTGGGCGCTTGAAATTCTGTGAGCAATACATCCATGTACTGAGTCACAATTTCTGTAGCTGCCGCGTCTTTGCGGAAATAAGATAAAGAAGCCACTTTGATTTCCTGTAAAGCCACTATAGTCGCTTCAGAGGAACAGGCATTTTCAATAATTTCCCGTAAACCTCTGGTATTTACAGAGATGATATTAGGGTCACCAGCGACAATGGCATAAGTAGCATAGCGCAAGAACCAGGATAAATCCCGTAAGCTCTTGGCCATGTTACCCGGACCATAACGAGCGACGTTAATGGGTCTAAAGCCCGGAGGTGTCGGTCCGCCAGCAGAAGTATTGAAAATAGAACGCAGGTTTTCCAAGAAACCACCACGACTTTCAACGTAGGTGACTGTTCCTAATTTCATGCCCTCTTGCAGACTAGCATCAGCACCGACCATTGCCAATTCTCGTTCTTGAGGCTTTTCTAAGAAAGCCATAGGTGAACCACCGACAAAAATCCGGTTAGCAGCGCGAGAAACGATGATTTCGGAATTTTCTGTGAGAATTTGGGCGATTTCTAAACGTTTTGCCCCAGAGGCAAAATAACTGACCAGTTCACTTAGTTCACCTCTTCCTAAAAAGCGGTCTTGTTGTTCCGCTTGGGAAATGGTGGACACAGGTAGGGTTTGATATAGTTGCGGACGCGCAACTGAGCTTCCACCGCTTGCCTTAACACTCATTAGCTTTTTAAAACTCCTATCATAATCGTTTATGTGTTAAGCCTGAGTTATTTATTTTTAAGGCTTGACATTTTTGCGTATTTGTGAATATGACGCTGGCAAAACCCAGTAAATTAACCCAGTTCAATTTTTAGATTAGAACGTTTTGTGTTGACGCTGTTGGTTTATTAAGAAGTATGTCGAATCTGTAATCTAAATTTGATATTCCAGAAGATACATACTTCTATTTTTTGGGATGAACATAGATTTTATCCCATATTTTGCACCAATTTAATGATTAAGCTTATTCATAAAGGCAAAGAACAGACGGTAGACAAAAATGATCAAGGCTATATTGATACCAGCTTGGTAAACCGCTATCTTATTTTTGTGGTTATTGATGAGTTAAAGCGTAACTAAATTATATATGTATAAATATTAAAAGGTATGCCCACCTATAATATTTTAAATGACTGATTTTGTCAAATTTAAATGCTAAACAGTTTATTAAATAAACGATTATCTATAATGGTGTGCTTTGCATTAAGGCAGAGATACGCAGTAACTAGTCCATGGTTTGATAAATTATGTGTAAGGACTAAGCTATTACTAGATTTAAATATAAACTAACGCATAGCATTTGAAATTGATATAAATAATAAAAAGTAAATTTATAAATATAAGCATAAGCATAAAGCATATCCCTGACTTCTTCGAGAACAGGAGCGACGCAAGGGTGGCAGTAAAAATTATAATTTTTCTTTCGTAGTCAGGGCTTTAGCCCTGATTTTGTTCACTTAATATCTCAAAAAGAGGATTAAAGTTCTGACTACGGGGAAAAAGCAAAAGAGGACTTTAGTCCTCACTACGTTAATCAATACTTATTAGTAAATCCTCACTAAACTAAACTTTTACAGTTTCTTGAGACTCTTGATGAATTGTTTGTGGATAATCTTCTTTTTGGAAGTAGTAATAGCTATGGGGTTCATTTTTAACGATGACACTATTAACCACCTGTCCTAAGACATTTTGTCCAGATTTTGCTAATAGTTCCCTAGCAAAAGTAGCATTAACAGAATCAACAATACCAGGACGAACTACTAATAAAACACCGTCGGCCATTTGTCCTAAAGTAACAGCATCAGCAGCGACATTTAAAGCTGGAGTATCAACAATTACATAATCATATTTATCAGAAAAATTTGCCATTAAAGTTGCCATTCTCTGAGAATCTAGAAGAGAGGCCGGACTAGGAGGAACTATGCCAGAAGTTAAGATATCCAAGTTAGGCATGACTTTTTTGATAGTAGCAGTTATTTCCTCTTCTTTAATAATTAAATTACTTAAACCTTGATTATTCATCAAGTCCCAAATTTTATGCTGAACTGGACTGTGCAAATCTCCATCTATTAGTAAAACTTGACGGTCCATTTGTGCCATTGCTGTAGCTAAATTGGCTGCTACCGTTGATTTACCTTCTTTGGGTACAGAACTGGTGACAACAATAACTTTTAGCTCTTTATCAGCACTCATGAAATTGAGATTTGCCCTTAACATTCGGTAAGATTCACTAATGGAAGAACGGGGGAAATCTCGAATGATAATACTTTGATTATAGGGATCACTTTCATCCTGATTGCTAGAGGATCTTTTCCACTTACTGGCTGTAGGAATAACTCCCAATAAAGTCAGTTCCAGTAATTCTTTAGCTTCATCAACAGTCTTAATAGATTTATCTTGCCGTTCTAGAATATATATAGTAATCAAGGCCGCCAATATACTAATTAAGGCTGAACTTAGATAAGAACCCATAGCAGAGAAGGTAGATTCATCAGGAATTTGTGCTTCAGATATCTTAGTAGCATTACCTAAATTTTGATTTTCGGCTATTCTGCTTTCCTGTAACTTTTGAAGTAACAGGGAATAGGTAGATTGTGCTGCCTGTAGTTTACGTTCTAACTGACGCTGTTGTTCTTCCAATTTGGGTAAATTATTCAATCTTTGTTTATAAGCAAATTGTAAATTTAATAAAGAATTGACTTGACTTGCTAAACCTAGACGGTTAGATTCTAATTCCACGAGTCTAGTAGAGAGTTGCTGTTGTAATGCACTTAATTGTAAATTACCTTGTGGTTGTAGTTTATTTTTACCTAATGCTTGAGCTATCCTCTGATCAATAACCTTGTTTAAAGAGATTATTTTGTCTCGCAGGTCTATAATTTCTGGATGACTATTCTCCAAAATAGTTTGCCTATTTGCCAATTTTGATTGTAGCTGTTGGATTTCTTTAAGAATATCTTGTATTCCAGAGATTTGACTAATAGAAGTCATTAATAATGCCTGTTCTGGACTCATTCCCAATTGTTGACTTATTACCTGAGATTGGGATTTAATATTAGCCAATTGAGATTGAGTATCGTTCATTCTTAATTGCAAATTAGCCATGATTTCTACTGCTTGAGTGGCTTCTTCCTGTAAAGAAACAATCTTATTTCTCTCTTTAAAACCTGCTAATTCAGATTCAGAGCGACGCATGACTAATTCGGCTTGTGGTAGTTGTCTTTCTATAAATTTGCGAGCTGCGGCTGCTTCCGCTCTGCGTGAAGATAAATTCTGCTCCAAATAAACTTTGATTAGCTCATTTACAACTTGAGCAGCAGTTTTTGGGTTACTATCTGTGTAGGTAATTTGCAGAACATCAGCACCTTTAACTTCTTTGATAGTGAGGTTTTTGAGAAATAGCTTAGTTTTTAAAGCCTGTCCTTTATCATCTTTGAGTTCTAAACTGTTAATAGTTTTCTCTATTACCGGAAAAGAACGTATTATTTCTACTTCTGTGTTCATGGGATTACTTTGTTCCATGAGAGGAACTAATTTGCCTATTTCTGTTCCTAGTCCGGTCATAGAAGAAGTAGAATTATTTCTTTGAAAACGTAACTTACCTTCTGCTACATAAACAGGTTTTTTCAAAGACGTTGCTAACTGTGATATCCCAAAAACAACAATACTAATAGATAAAGTTGCTAACCAACGACGTTTGAGAATTGTCCAATATTTTGCCGGTGATATAGAGGATTCTTGTAGTTCCATAATCATTAAATTTGGGTATTTTTAAGTTGTCGAGTAAATAGCTGTAATAACAGAAATTACTCTTTCTAAATCTTCGTCTGTTAGATTAGAACCAGAAGGTAAACAAAGACCGCGCACAAATAAATCTTCCCCGACCTCACCACCAATACATTCACATTCAGAAAACACAGGTTGGAGGTGTAATGGTTTCCATACAGGACGAGCTTCAATTTGTTGTTTAGCAAGTTGAAGACGAATATATTCTCGATCTGCACCAAAAGCCTCGGTCGCAACTGTTAAAGCCGTTAACCAGCGTGTGGAATGTCCAAAATTAGCTTCGGGCATAAATTCGATTCCTGGTAAATCTCCCAAAGCAGATTGATAAATTTCAAAATTGCGTCGTCTCGCTGCTACTCTTTCATTTAAAACTTGTAATTGACCACGACCGATACCTGCTAAAACATTACTCAGACGATAGTTATAACCGATTTCTGAATGTTGATAATGGGGTGCAGGATCACGGGCTTGAGTTGCTAGAAATTTGGCTTTCATAACTAATTGATCATCATCAGAAACTAACATTCCTCCACCAGAAGTAGTGATGATTTTATTACCATTGAAAGAGTAAATACCAATTCGCCCAAAAGTACCAGGAGAAAGTCCTTTGTAGGTAGCACCTAAAGCCTCGGCTGCATCTTCAATTAGGGGAATATTATATTGATCACAAACTTGGAGAATAGGTTCAATATCTGCACTTTGACCATACAAATGTACAAGGATAACTGCTTTTGGTAATTTACCAAAATAGGCACGTTTTTGTAAAGCTTCCTGCAACAATTCTGGGTTCATATTCCAGGAAATGCGATCGCTATCAATAAAAACTGGTTTTGCGCCTAAGTAAATGATAGGATTAGCAGTAGCAGCAAAGGTTAAAGTAGAACAAAAAACCTCATCTCCTGACCCTACACCAACTAATTGTAAGGCTAAATGTAAAGCCGCAGTTCCCGAACTGACAGCAGCAGCATAACCAGCGCCAGTTATTTGACAAAATTCTTGTTCAAAAGCATCAACATGAGGACCGACTGGAGCAATCCAATTAGTATCAAATGCTTGTTTTACGAATGCTAATTCTTGAGATCCTATATGGGGAGTTGAGAGAAGAATTGGTTTATTCATATTCACCTAAATAGCGCGTTTGCTGCTGAGTAATTTAGATTTGCCATTCAGGCATTTTCCGGTATTTAAATCAAACTCGTAGTGATGACCTAGACAGCGCAGAATCCCTCCAGGTAAAACCTCTCCTACCTCCTGTAAGTCAAAACCTGCATGGGGACAATGGCGCTGTACCAAGTAATTACTTCCGTCGCAATGGATTGTAATTTGCTCTTGAAAATCCACTGAGTTTTCATAATCTTCTACAGCTTGTAGAGACCGAGAACAAGCAAATTTCAAGAGTCCTAAAAGATGGTCATTGTAGATATCTGGATTTCGCCATACCTGAAATCGTAAGGACAAAAAGAAGTCTTCCCAAGACAAGGAACCATCTAACAAAGAAGGAAGCCATCTTGAGGCAAAACGGTATCCATAACTACATTCACCCATCTCTTCATATACCCCTTCTAAACCGGGTCGAAAATCAACCGCCCATTTCCCCCCTCCAGGTCCTGTGATATCAAAGCCAACTCGCATCTTGATTTTGCTGTTGAAGTAAGGACTCATTGCTAAAAGACGCTGGAAATAGTCGCAAAATGGTAAGTAAAGAGATGCGGTAGGTTGAGGGTAACGAGCCTTTAAAGCCAGAAGATTACCAGTTCTGGATTCAGCATAGTCTTGCACATAGGAGGTGCGATTGCTAAAGTGAAAATCATCCCAGATAGGATCGGCTGTTTTTTGATTTGTAGTCACATCAAAAGCATCACCTGGGAGCAAAATCATAGTATTTTTAATTCCCTCCTGCCCCAACCAGTCTACTACCTGCTGTTGATCTGGGAAAATTCCGGCTTCGATCTCTGCATTTGCCCAAGTCAGTTCTGAATCAAGGAAACAGGGAGGACCAGCACAAGGCATAACTGTGACTGGTTCAACAATAGTAATCGCCCGTTCCATGTACTTAAATTTAGCTAGGCGCTTATTCTGGGAAAGTTCTTTTTTACGCTCTTTGGGGTACTCGTAACAGATGGGATACCAAGAAGCTCCTGCTCCTTGCAGTGCTAACACATCAATTACTCCACCTACTTTGTTACGGATGCTGCTAAGTTGAGATCCTGACAAGCGAGCATCATTGAGATTAAGTAGAGTCTGCTCCTCAGCAACAATAACCACCGCCGAATCATGGTTCATTGGTGACTGTTCTGATACAAAGAAAATACTAATGCTCTCAGCTATTTCTATTGGTTGCCACTGAGGTAATTCGATAATTTCCTTTAAACCAGCAGCAGCAATTTTTCTTTTTAAGACTGGTGAGGGATAGTCAGGAATAATAATAAGTGTATTTGCTGGTATTTGGGACAAAAACCAAGGGTCAAGGTGATCTAAATGCTCATGAGAAATAGCGATGGCCGTTGGTTGCAGCAGTGCAGGGGTGATCAAATGTTGGTTAGCTGGGTACTGAAACCATGAACCCAGAAACGCCCCTTCGGGTGAAAACCAAGGATCAATTAGCACTTTAGCATTTCTAGTTTCTACTTGGAGGCCTGCATGACCGAGAGAAATAATTTTCATAGGGAATAGGGAATGTGTAGGGGTAATTATCCGTAGTTAAGCTGATCCTCTTTTACCTCTTGCGTCAATTAAAATTAGCTTCTCTAATCGCCCGAGCCGGCACACCTGCGACTATGCTGTTTGGCATCACATCTTTCATTGCTACTGAACCAGCACTGACAGTAGCCCAAGCACCAATTGTAACTTTTGGAAATACAATGCTTCCCAGCGCTAGAAATGCTCCCTCATTAGCTGTTGCACCACCGGCAAGGTGGGAGAGTGCTAGATGTACATAATCTTCGACGCAGCAGTCATGATCAACGCTAGATTTAGTATTAATAATTACGTGCGATCCAATTAGGGAATATGGATGGACTATAGCACCTGCACAAACTATAGTACCTACGCCTAAACTAACTTCAGGGTGAACATAAGCATAGGGATGAACTACTGTTATCCAATTAAGATTTAATTCTTCTACTAAACGCTTTCTTACCTCATTTTCACCTATACCAATGATTGCATGAGAAAAATCGTTATATTTAAGCTCGCCCAGTGGACCAACAACGGGAATACCAAAAATATGCTTTCCCCTCTTTTGCAGATCATCATCGTAAAAACCTACTACTTGATGTCCTGCGGCCATGAGCGTACTTGCTACTACTTTGGCATGACCTCCTGCTCCAATCACAGCTATTCTTTCTTTATTCATAAGATTGTGAAATTATAAGCAAGTGACAATTAAATCTTCTACTTCAATAATGATGTTGCTCAAAGATAAACCTACTCCAAACCCAGTTAGACACAACCGACCACTAATTTTATTTATGCCTTGATTTAAGGCATAACGACTAATAGCAATGGGGATAGATGCACTACTGGTATTACCTATTCCTTCTACAAAAATAGGAACTTTTTCTTCAGGAAGTTTTAATTTCTTACGGATATAATCAACCATAAATTTATTAGCTTGGTGAAACACAAATAAATCAATATCTTCATGGCTTAAATTGCAATTTTTTAAAGCTATGTTAACAACTTCAGGAACTTCTTTAATTGAAAATGAGAAAACGGCAGCACCATCCATAATTAAATCATTTTCACTTCTATAGCTACCATCTTCTTGGATTTTGACAATTTTCGTATGTTCTGTAGTTGGTGTTTTCATACCACCAGCAGGAACTATTAACTTATTATAATCACTAGCAATAGTTCGCCAGCAAGCTGTTAGTCCTTTCCCTTTTTCATCAAATTCTAAAATACAGGCAGCCGCTCCATCACCAAATAACAACCTCTCGGTTTTATCTTGAGGATTGACTAGCTTTGTAAGTGTATCTCCAACCACAAGTAATCCACATTTAATATCACCATTACTAATTAATTTTCCCAGGACAATTAGACCATGGGTAAATCCGGCACAACCAGCATTGATATCAAGAGTTAAAACACTTGTTTTTAGTCCTAATTGATGAGATAATAGAAAAGAATTTCCCGGAATTAAATAATCTGGAGTTTGGGTAATACACACTAGACAATCTATATTTTTTTTGCTAATATTTGTAGTTTTTAAAAGGTTTTTTATAGCTTGTAACATCAGATTAAAAGCTGTAATTCCCTCACCAGCAACCTTTCTACTATAAATACCAATTGTTTGACTAACTCTTTCTATATCTTCATCATCTAACACATCGGATAATTGATGATTAAATTCAATTTTTTCAGGTAAAGCGATCGCAATGCCTCGCATACTGATATTAGGAATACTTATTTTATTCATAGCATTTCCTTAACTTGAGAACGAATTTTTTTGTAGCGATGATTGTGATGTTCACTAGAGTGTAAATAAACCTTAACTGGAATTTTATAACTTTGTAACTTTTCTTGACAATAGGATTGAATCAGTTGTCTCATTTTCCGTTCGTCAATTGATAAATCTGTGGGTTTAACTACAGCAACAACTATATTTCCCGTAATTGCATTCGCTTCACCAAAAACTGTTACTTGATCAATTTCCGGCATTTGGATTAAAATATTCTCTATTTCTTGGGGAAAGACTTTTAAACCACCGACAATAATCATTTCTGATTGACGGCCAAGTATTTTAAAATAATCCCCTTTTGTTTCTACCACATCTCCTGTATTTAACCAACCTTGATCATCATAAGGATAGGGAGCATTCAAATAACTAACCATAGCTGAATTAGTTTTTATCCAGAGGATATTATCTACTATTTTTACTTGGTAATCTTCCCCACCTAACTTAACCCATTTACTTTCAGAACTTTCACTTTTAGTGGGTAATATTCCTAATTCTGATAGTCCATAAGTCTGTTTTAAACTTACCCCAGGAAAAGCATTAGCTAAAGCCAATAATGTATTTTCTGGCATTACTTCTGTGCCATAACTAATAATTTTTAAAGAACTTAAATCATAATTTTTATAAGACTCTGACATCAAAAGTAAATTCAGAAAAGTTGGAGAGACTGGCAATAATTCTATATGACAACTTTCAATTAATTGACAGATATTTTCTGGTTTTCTATCATCCGTTAAGACTGTTATTCCTCCATTAGATAATTGATATAATAGAGTGTTGATTCCTCCAATATGATCCAGGGATAAAAATGCTAAAGTATTGAGGGTTTTTCTGCCATGATTATATTTTGATAATAATTTATCACAATCATGAAGCATTCCTTTGGGTGTGCCGGTAGAACCAGAAGAAAATAAGATAATTCCCGCTGATTCCCCTTTAATGAATTGAGATAAAGTAGTATTATCTACAATAGTTTTTAAATCTTGAATTACTAACTTTTCTTGTTTATCAATTGACAGAATATACCGAAGATTAGCGATATCAAAATATCTTTTTTGTTCTTGCTGATTAATTACACCTAAAGGGACTAAGATATTTTTTAGCCGCATGAGTGCGAAGAATAAGGCTATAATTTCCGGGGAATAATCTCCTTGAAAACCAACAACAGATTTTTGTATACCTTCCTCTGACAAAATATAAGACCAGTATTCTATTCGTTCTAAAATCCAATTATAACTATAATTTCGATTATTCAAGATTAAAGCAGTTTTATGATCATAATCTGCGAAATAGGAGAAAAATCTCTCAAGATTCTTCATGAAACACCTCCAAGATAAATAACTTGTCCTGTAATGTATTGACTAGCTTCACTAGCAAAAAAATCAATCACATTTTCCACATCTTTAAATTCTCCTAAACGACTTAAAGGCATTTTATTAACAAGATTTTGAATTTTTTCTGGAGATACTTTAGCAATCAAATCTGTCATAATTGGTGAAGGTCCAATAACGTTAACTGTGATGCCAAATCTAGCAACTTCTCTCGCAAAAACCCGAGAAAATTCTTCAATAGCTGCTTTACTAGATGCGTAAATTGCCTCTCCTTCAATGTGCATAGGAACAGCAACAGAACTAAAGTTGATAATTCTACCATAGTTTTTTTTCATCATCAACTTAGTGCTTTCCCGCGACATATTAAAAACACCAATTATATTGATATCAAGTATCTCTTTAGCAGTAGTTTCTGGCATCAACATAGAAGGATTCATTGACGCGATACCTGCATTATTAATCAGTATATCTAAATGATCAAACTTTTTTCTGATTTCTTGTATAACTCCTTTAACATCATTAATATTAGTAACATCTCCTCGATAATGATAGTATTGTTTGTGTTGCAAAGATGATTCAGAACGAGCGAAACCACAAACAATAGCTTCTTGTTCTAAAAAATGTTTTGCTAAATGCAGTCCAATACCTTTAGTTGTGCCAGTAATTAAAACAATACGGTCTTGATAAAGACTATTTTGAAGATTTTTCATGGTTGAAGATTAGATGAGATTACCTACTATATAATCTGTCAATGTCCTAATAGATAAAAATGGACTTTTACCCTGGGACATAGTATGCTCATTAGCTAAGGTAATATTCAGGTTAAATGTATCTGCAATATAATCTTCAATCAGAACAATAATATTGACAACGTGCATAGAATCAAAAGGCGAATTTCCTCCTAAGATTCTCGTTTCTTCATCTAATTTTTTTGGCAAATTAATATTTGACTTATTTCCAACTTCTGCAAATGCCCTTTTGATGATTTTGACAACTTCTTCTCTCTTCATCTCTAACATCTTATTCTCCTTGATTATTAAAATTACTGACAACTAATTACTTGATTGTCATTTCTATAGACCAAATCAATGAGGTCTTTAATCGTTTTACTCTCAACTATAAGATTAACAGGAATAGATTTCTGAGCATAACTATCAATGATTGATATTACCGATAGTATAGCCACTGAGTCCCAGGCATCTCCTAAGTTTTCTAGTAATGTTTCTTCTGTAAGTTCTGCACTATTTATTTCCATCGCTTCACCTAATATTTCTAGTATTTCTTGGCGATTTTTCATATTTATACATCCTAAATTATATTTATTTACTAGTCTATCTAATAAATAAAAATGAGCAGTTATTAATAACTATACTCAATGCGTTCAAATAGTCTCGTCAATTTGGCACTTTATTGATAAATGAAGATTGAGAATCAAAAAATAAATTTGTCAATTCCAGAAATTGGGATTTGAGATTTGAGATTTTAAAGGAATTGACCCACACCCCTTATTCTCACTTCTTATAAAAGCAGAAACAATAATCTCCAAATCTCAAGTCTAAAATCTTCTAGGGTCTGCAATTATTCACCTGTATTAATAGTCATAATTTATCCGCATATTCCCACTATCTCAACTTTTTCATGACGGGATTTATTTGCACAGATTTGACCCAATGGTGTGAACTGATTCGCGGAATTAGTGATGATATGCCCAGAAATGTCGAGTATAGTTGGAGCTTGGAACAAAGTAATCAATGGTAAATCTACATTAAATACTGAGCGAATTTCTCCAATTAATCTCACAGCAACCAGGGAATTACCTCCCAAATCAAAGAAACTATCTTGAGTTCCCACGGTGGAAATCTGAAGCACTTTTTGCCAGATTTCTATCAGAGTTTGTTCAACATGATTTTGGGGTATTATGGTGCTTACAGTATCCCCAGTCACAGGTGCTAACATGGGAGCAGGTAAGGCCTTGCGGTCAACTTTATGGTTGGGAGTCAGGGGAAACTTCTCCAGAACAACAAAGTTAGAAGGAACCATATACTCAGGTAAGTGGGAAAGCAAGTATTCTCTCATACTTGCATGACATTGGTTGTTGTCCTGGTTGGAAATATAGGCTACAAGTCGCTTATCCCCTGGGATATCTTCACGAACAATAATTACAGCTTCTTGTACTGCTTCATGTCGGCTTAAAATTGTCTCAATTTCTCCTAATTCAATCCGATATCCACGTATTTTTACTTGAAAATCTATGCGTCCTAAAAAGTCTAAAATACCATCTCTGCGGTAGCGAACTAAATCCCCAGTTCGGTATAAACGGGCGTTAGTGTCCCTACTAAAGGGATGGGGGATAAATCTTGACTGAGTTAATTCTGGTCTGTTTAAATACCCGCGCGTCACCCCTACACCACCAATATATAGCTCACCAGCCATACCAACAGGCACAGGTTGCTGATTATTGTCCAGAACGTATAACTCAGTATTGGCAATGGGACGACCCAGGGGAACAACTCCATTGACTTGAGCTAAAGTATGGGTTGCAGACCAAACAGTGGTTTCTGTTGGTCCATACATATTATGAATTTGTCCGGGAATTATCTGCTGAAGTTCCTTTGCTAAAGCTTCGGTAAAAGCCTCACCACCGATCATTAAATTAGATAACTGCGATAAAGCTTGGCGGTTGGGGGTGTCTGCAATCAGTAAACTAGCCATAGAAGGAGTAGATTGCAGATGTGTCACCTGGTGACTCTTAATCAAATCGGCTACGGATTCAGTGGTAGGTTGAGAGGCGATTCGTGCTTTCAATTCATTCAGTAGCGGTAATTGAGATAGTACCGTATCCGTATCCACACCATAATCAATCAGACAGGCAATTTCGTTAACACCAATCGCTTTAATTCGATCTACCATCTGTACACAGGTATCCACCGTTCCAAATAAACTACTAGTTTCAAAATAGCGTTCAAAGGAGAAATCTAGTACCTCATTCATATCTGGGTCAGACAAATGGGACACCGAAAACTGTCCCTTCTCATTCGTGGTTTTCTGCTTGAATGTGGGGAAAGACCAGGCCGCAAGCTTGATTAAATCCAAAGAACTGGCCAAGTATTGCCGCATTGGCTGCCGCACAAGTTCCTTCACTTCTTCCTTACTTTCCCCCACATAAGTATGTATCATCAAGCTAACAATTCCCTCGCCAGAATGTCCATTCTCTGCATAAGCTTGACGATAAATGGCAATTTTGGCCGCTAATTCTTCTAAACTTTGTCCCAGTAAGTGAGTTAAAATATTAAAGCCCTTAGCTCCCGCCTCACGAAAAGTCTCTGGATTACCTGCGGCTGTGATCCAGATTGGTAGTGTCGGTTGAACGGGACGTGGTAGGGTTTGCACAAAAAACCTTTCTCCCTTTCCGTTCGTAAGCTCAAGGCTTTCTCCCCGCCAAAGTGCCTGTACCTCCTCTATTTGCTCAAACATGATTTCCTTGCGGTTGGCAAATCTATCAGGATACAGCGCGAAATCGTTGGGTTGCCAACCAGCCGCAAAAGATATGCCTACTCGACCATTGGAGAGATTATCTACTAAAGACCAATCTTCCGCCAGACGAATTGTGTTATGTAGTGGAGAAACACAGCTACCAGCCCGGATTTGAATGTCTTTAGTGATGGTAGCGATCGCTGCACTACTGACCACTGGATTGGGGAATAAGCCACCAAAAGCGTGAAAATGACGTTCGGGAGTCCAAACTGCTTTAAACCCATGAGTATCGGCAAATTTAGCCCCTTCTAGTAATAAGCGATATTTGTCCGCAGCATCTTCACCCTTCTCATGGCTAGAAAAGTAGAAAAGACTAAAATCTATGGATTTAGAGCGATTTTGCTGTTTTAAACTGGCGGAAGTAGCAGGTTTCCGCTCTGCTTTGGGGTCATAAATTACTACTTTAAATCCCCGTGCTAGAGTCCAGAGGAGTTCTAGGACTGAAATATCAAAGGACAAACTGGTTACAGCTAACCATACTCCTGGTGGTTCATGGTTAATGACTGCATCCATTCCCGTGAAAAAGTTAACCACGTTTCTATGTTCTACCATCACACCCTTGGGTTTTCCCGTAGAACCAGAGGTGTAGATGACATAACTGAGGTTTTCTGGTTTAACTTCTGTATGGGGATTCGTCGTCGGTTGTTGGCTAATTTCTGCCCTGATTGCATCAATGGGAATAATCCTCAGATTCCCCATTTCCCGCGTGGGGCAATCTTCCCTGGTTGCTGCTAAATTGGTTAAAATAATGGGTGCTTGGGAATCTTCTACCATGAAAGCCAAACGCTCTTGAGGAAAATCAGGGTCTAGGGGAAGATAAGCCCCTCCAGCCTTATGAATTGCTAATAACCCGATCATCATTTCTAGCGATCGCTCCATCAGCAAACCCACCAACACATCCGGTCCAACTCCCTGTAAAATTAAGTAATGCGCTAATTGGTTAGCTTGTGTGTTTAATTCCCGATAAGTTAATTGTGCTTCTTGAAAAACCACAGCAATAGCATCAGGAGTCCGCTCTACTTGTTGCAGCACTAAATCATGAATACATTTATCTGCGGGGAAAGGTTGTGCAGTCTGATTCCATTCCTCTAAAATCTGCTGTTGTTGGCTGAGGTTAAGAATTGGTAACTTATCTAAAGATTGATCGGGATGTTCTAAACAAGCAGAGATAAAAACCTCCAGTTGTTGGACAATTTGCCTAGAGTCCGCATCACTCAATTCCCCCCTATGTACCAACTCACTGTCACTCCCATCCTCATAAGCCACAAAGGCCATAGAAGCATTCATAAAATCCCAGTCAGCCAAATCTTTTAAAGCATCGGGAGCAGGAACAGATGCGATCGCCACAGGAAAGATTTTCGGCAACCACGGGGAGTTGCCCCTACAAAAAAGATTCCGCCCGTATTCCGTATCATGTAATTCAGGATAACGTCCTAATAGCGTATGTCTAAAACTACCTAAATTATTTATATAATTTAAATCCGCTGATAATCGCCCTTGAAAATCTCTAAAAGATACTTCCTTTTCAAAATTCACACGGAAAGGAACTATTTGCGAAAATAATTCAGGAGTAACACCGCGCTGAAATTGTGTTTGCAGTCCTAAATCAAATTCCCCACTTGATTCTGCGGCTAATCGCACACAATAAGCTGCAAACATCACCAGTAGATTCTTTGGTTCTACAGGTGCATTGGACAAAATCCGATAACGTTGCAGTTGGGGAGATGAAAACTCTGGTAATTGATGGGATATTTCTCGCCCTAAATAGGGATGTTGAAAAGGTGTAAACTTTGTCAACCTTTCAACCCAAAATTGTTCATAACGAGATAAAGCAATATTCCGCTGACTAATTGCCTTTTTGGTTTCTGCATTAATTACGGGTAAAACATCACCAACCCGCACACCATAATATTGTTGCAATTCTTGGTGGGAAATATCTTTTCCATTTAATGTTTTTAAATTACCAAATTCCACCGCCCCGTCTATAGTAGCAATACTAATTCCTTCCGCATTTAAAATCAGAACTTGTCCAGGAGTTCCATGTTCAGAGATGATTGGCCGGGCAGAACCGACGACGACAACCCCTCCTGGTAGCCAGATTTTAGGTTGACCTAATTCATTGCGATAACCTGCCTGGCCTAGCCATACCGGACCAAAATCCAAAGCCCTAACTAAATTGCAAATATCTTTACTGCTGACATCATAAGATATTAGGGAAATCGGACGATGTTCATAACCAAAATAAGTTCGTTGGGATAAATCCTGGGGTATTGGTTCAACATTACCAGCGATTAATTCTGCCGTCAGTTCATCAAAAGAAGCGATCGCAGCATCAAAGCAACTAATATTTAAAGTAAAGGCCGTATCATCTGGGCGAATTGGCACTATTTTTTGTTTAAAAATAGGACCAGCATCAATGAAATCTTTTTTTGGCGAGTGAACGACTTGATGCCAAGTGACAGCGTGTTCGGTCTCACCGTTTAGTAATGCCCAGGAAGTTGCGTATAAACCAGCGTATTTAGGTAGTGGGGCATCATGATAATTAATAGTCGCTTTTTTTGCTCTAGCAATTACATTTTTGGGAATAATCCATTGAACATTATTAATACTAAAAAGATAGTCATATTCAACACTCAAAAGTCTTTTGTGAAAAAGATTGCGAGAACTTATGTATTCAATTGCATGACTTTCACACCATGCTTGTAATGAATTATCCGGTGAATATACTCCTAATAATTGGCAGTTTTTGAGTAATAAAAGTTCTAAACAATTGATAGATAAATTCCCATTTCCAACAGCAAAACAGCAAAAACCAGTCATAAATTATTCTCTCCCTTAAATATGAATAAGATTACTAGGAACTTGAAATTTTGGAGTTTCTCCTGGGGAGTAAACTGCTTGATCTTCCGTATTAGCAAGAATTATTGACCCCGCACCAATAATATTTTCTTTGCCAATATTTATGGAATTTCTAATAGTAGCATTCATGCCAATAAAAGTGTATTCTCCTACGATTACTCGTCCACCAAAAACAACATGAGAAGCAATGAAACAATGATTATTAATTATCGAATGATGTCCAATATGATTACCACCAGCAAGAATACAATTATCACCAATAGTCACTTGAGGTTCTATGATACTATTTTCTAAAATCAAACAGTTTTCACCTACAGATATATTATGATAATCAGCCTTAGAACTGATATAGGAAATGAAACCATATCCTCTATTTTTGGCATCATAATATTTTTCTGCCCGTAGCTTATTCAATCTTTCATAACCGAGAGGAATAAACAACTTGTATTCAGTTGGTGGATAATATTTTTCAAGTTTTTCATAAGCCACAACTGGTAAATCATGGAAACTTTCTGATGTAATGTGAGATTCATCAACTGTAAACGCAATTAATTGATAATCTGAATCATGCTGGAGATAAAAGTAAATAGTTTCTGCAAAAAAACTGTTTCCAAAAATAACAACTTTGTCCATAAAATTCCCATCCTTGACTTGATATCTATAAGACTTACGGAAATTTCACATCAAGATATGATCTCATGTTTGTAGTCAGGGCTTTAGCCCTGATTTATTTATTCTTGACCCTTACCTGATTTATTTATTCCTGACCTTTAAAATCCGGCGCAGTTGCATATCCTTCCTGACTGATATTTTCACGCTTCAGGACTTTCCAAAATGTTAATAGAAGAATTTTCAAATCTAGCCAAAGATTCCAATTGTCAATATACCAAATATCCAAGTTAAACTTTGTTTCCCAGCTAATAGCATTACGACCATTAATTTGAGCTAGTCCTGTAATTCCTGGTAAAACATCGTGACGACGAGCTTGTTCAGGAGTATAAAGTTCAAGATATTGCACACGCAAAGGACGTGGCCCGATAAAACTCATATCACCCTTGAAAACATTCCACAATTGAGGAAGTTCATCTAAGCTGGTTTTGCGGATAAAATCACCAAAGGATGTTAAGCGTTTTTCGTCAGGTAATAAATTACCTTTTGCATCCTTTTCATTAGTCATGGTGCGGAATTTATAGAAATTAAAAATCCGAGCATTTTTACCTGGACGGGGTTGCATAAATAAAACTGGACTCCCCATACGCAAATAAATAGCACCTGCTACAATTATCAGAATAGGAAAAAGAAAAATTATGCCGATAAAAGCGACAAATCTATCTAATACTAATTTGATAAATCTGCTAATCCATCTTAGGTAAGATTGATTATAATTCCTAGTTTGTGATTCGCTATTTTTCATGTTTCTCTACTCTGTTAATATTATAGATATTCATGCAGACATTTATATTCTTCTTTGCCTCTTTACACCTTGGCACGAAACAAAACCCTTATTAAAAATATAGCGAAAATCCAAAAGATAATATAGCCATATTGTCAATACCTTTAATCATTATCGGCGTTGGTGAATGCAGGTATGATTTTTTATCACGCAGAGGCGCAAAGGACGCAGAGAGTAAGAGTTTAAGAACTAGAATATTTGATTTTCATACCTCAATTCAGCAATGCCTCATTATCTTTAATTGTATAAGTATATAAATTCTTATTTCCTAATTTGGCATTAATTGGTTGATAAAGCTTAATTTTGATAGTCTCATTATCTTCTTTTTGATCATCATTAATAATTGGTATTGGTAAATATTTGTACTGTTCTCCAGCTTTAAATGTCAACTGACCATTTCCTAATTTATAATCTATACCATCATTCTTGGCTGTACCCCCTACAACTGAATAATTAACAGTTACGTTTTTCCCACTCACGTAATTTAGTTTTACTAAAGGATAATCCATATTTAAAAATTCACTTCCACTGGCTGCACTTACATGAAATTCAACTTGCGGTAATTTATTGGTCATACTATAATAAGTATTTGATGTCCAACTTGTAGAACCATTGGGACTAAACACTTTAGCTTTTACCATAGCACTTTTAGTTAGTTTAATCGGACTAGTATAAATTGGAGAATTTTGATTTGGTTCGCTATTATCAATCGTATATCTAATAGTTGCTTTGGGTATTTTACTCTCGATATTAACAAGAACTTCACCGGTGATTATTCCGTCTTTAACCGGACTAATAACAGGTTTTTCGGCTTTGAATTGTGGACTAAAAACTACATATTTTGCTGTTTTATCTTTGATGATAATGCTTGTTACTGGACGACGATCTTCATCAAAATATTTCTGTCCTGATTTTAATTTTATGGTTTGCGTTTTTCCCGTGAGATTAAAATATATAATTCCTCCTTCATAAGTTCTTGAATAAAGACGATATCCTTTACTTTTATTTATTTGCTGTTGGTCTGTTGCTGAAGAAGTAGGATTACCCAAAGCATTTTTAATTTCTATATATCGTTTTGGATCAATCTCTTGACTTTGATCATTATCCATACTTAAAAACCGATTTTCTCCACCAAAAATTAAATACCCAAGGTACATATCATGAATAAGTTCATCTCGGTCGTGTGTATGAGGTTGATAAATTTGTACTTTGTTGGTCGCAAAATTTTTCATTCGCAAATAAATTTGATAAATTTTATCTCTAGCATAATTTCCATCTTGATTATATATCTCACCAAGAAAATCTTCTAAAATAACTCCATCTGTATTCGCAAATATTTGATTATACTGAGTTTCATCAGCAATACTCCCTTCATTACAAATAATTTTAATATCTGGTGCTAATTCTTTAATTCGTTTGAAAAAATACTTGACAGATTGTAAAAAATCCTGATTATTTTGGGAAAATGGTTTCTCCCATTTAACGTTATTTATAAAATTATTTTTTTCGTCAAATACACCATATAAATTGTAATTAAAAGCGCAGTTATCCAATCCTAACCAAATATTTTGATAGGAATTTTTTTGTAGTTTATTACGGACATATTTTTTAATAAAGAAATTTATATAACGCTCATCAGCAAAATTCACACCTTGGGCTTTTTCTGTTGACAACCATTCAAAAATTACAGGTTTTTTTTGATATTTATACTTAGCAGTAACCCATAATGGTGGATGATTTTGATTTAATTCGTCAGTTTCATATTCCTTTAATTCAGCATAGGGAAAATAAGCATATTTATTTTCATCCTGAGAATGAAAGTGTTGAAAACGACCCTGAATTCCTCTAATAGCTTCTTGATTCATGGCTTCAAAACTATCATAATGAGCTAATCCTATATAAGCTCCAACTTTTGACCACTGATCATTATAAGGAAATACATAGTAAAATCCTCTTTCGTTATTAATAACTTTTCTTGTTGCTAATGCAGATAAGTTTTGTGGAAATACTCCATTTTGGAAAACTATAAAAATGCAGATAAAAAGAGCTAATAATACCGGATATTTGTTCATAATTATTGCACATTTTTTAATGTTTGTGAATCGCTATAAGTTTGGTGTCTGAACTTGAGTGTATAAAGCTGTGTGCATTTTAATAATTTGGTTTATGTCATAATCAGCTATTTTTTCTCGTCCTTTTTTACTGATAATTGTCGCTTTTTCTGGATGATCTAATATCCATGTCATGGCTTTTGTTATTCCCTCTATATCACCCACTTCTACAAGTAAACCACACCCATTTTCTAATAATTCTCTAGTTCCGCGAATATTTGTACCAATTACTGGAGTTTCTAAGGACATAGCTTCCATTACACATCTGGGTAAACCTTCTTGCTCGGAAACTAAAATTGTGGCTGCTGCGGTACGCATTAAAATAGGAATATCCCGACGTATTCCTAAAAATCGGACTGGATTTTGAATATTTAATTTAATTGCTAACTGCTGCATTTCCTCCATTAATATTCCATCTCCAGCAAAAACTAAACAGGTTTCAGGTCTGTTTAAATTAGAGTATGCTTTTAAAATATCTGACAATCTTTTTCGGGGAATAAATTCAGCTACTGATAACAGCAATTTAGTGTTTGCTGTTAGTCCTAATTCTTGACGTAATTTCTCAATATCTTCTAAAGAGATAGAATCAGCTTTATAATATTGCAAATTTACGCCAATTCCTGGCATATAATTAAGCCGTTCTGATGAGACAAGTTTGTATTTTTGAGCTGCTGCTTGATCTTCACGATTAATCACTACTAAATAGTCCGTCCAATACCCAGCTAATTTTTCTAAAGCTAGGAATAAAGCATTTTTTAAAGCTTTACCTCCTTGGTAGAAATGAAAACCATGAGCTGTATAAATGACTTTTGTATTAAGTTGCTTTTTCAGGTTTTTTAAAGCATAGCGAGTCACGAAAGCTGCTACTGGTGTGTGAACATGAACTATATCATATTTCTCTTTTTCAACTATTTTCTGAATCATCTGAGGAGCAGCTATTAAATTCAATGGATTTAGGGGATTTCTTGACCATTCTATATCCCAGACTTGATCAAATGCGGCTAAACATTGAGCATTTGTACTGATTCCCCGCGCCATTGCATCTACTTTGCAACCATGGGCACGGAAATGTTCGACAAAAGGTAAAAGAAAGGCATTAATAGTGCTAGGAATTGTTGTTACTATTAAAATTTTATTCATTTTTATTTAGAGGTTGATAGATAATTTAAAAGGATTTTGTCTGGCTTGATAACCATGTCTGCGTTTGTTCTTTGACATGGTTGTAGAATTTAATTCGGCGTTTTTGCAAAATATCTTCTTTGTAATTTTTGGCTTTTTCTAAATTGGAAATTGACATAGTTGCTAAACGGTATGGGTTAGTGACAACTTCTCGGATTTTATGTGCCAGTGCTATGTGACAACCAGGGTTAACCATATCCTCCTCTGGTAATAATTCGGGAATACCCCCTACATTTGAGCCAATACAAGGTAGCCCTCGCGCCATGGCTTCAATCATGGCTTTTGGTAAGCCTTCCTGGTATGATGGGAGAACGAAAAGATCCCCTTGATCCAATTGCTCAATTACTTGATCTCTGGTGGATAAATATCCGCCAAATGTGACTCGCTTATTTATACCTTTTTCCGCTGCCAATGTTTGCAATTCTGATTTGTACTTACCATCTCCCACCCAAATTAGTTGTAGATCTAACCCTTCTTGTACACAAATTGCAATGGCTTTAATTAAGACATCTGGTGCTTTATACAGTTGTGCTAATGTACCTACGCTAACAAGCGTAAATGATTTTATACCTGTTCTTGGCTCTCGCGGTGCAGCCGCAAAGGCTGAGTTGGGTAAATCAATACTGGAGAAATAAGTGGAAAATGCCCCGTTTTTCGGCGGATATCGCTTTTGTAATGAGTATTCTGTTACATAAGCAGCAGCGGTAGCATTGGCGGTATGACGTTGTAATTGCCACGTTGACCATCTCCGAAAAACTGCTCTCAAAGGATGCTTGTAAGCACCAGGGGCAAAGACATCATAAGGATCATTAACTACTTCTATTCCGTAAGGTCTTGAAGATGCTAAACACCGCCAGACAATTGCACCGATATCACAGGATAAACGCATTTGTACGGCTTTTGTATTCGCTAACGCCGCGATCGCAGTTTTCTTAATCGGAGTATAGTTTTTTACTAAGCCTGACCCGCCTTGATAGTCGGGTAAAGGTATCGCTTTGATTCCTGGTCCTGAAGCTTGATTCCAGCCGGATGGTGGTAATTGATACGGTTTTGCTCGTGCCAATATCTTAACTTCATCGTATACGTCTAAATATCGAGACCAGAAGTGATAATCTAATGATTGATTTGGAGTCCACAGCTTACCATCACTTGTTATCGCAAAGTGGGCGCTGGCTGTTACTAATACATCCATTTTTTTGAGCTTAATTTTTATGTTTTGATTAGGCAATTATGGTAAATTTCTATTAGTCCTTTGGCACTATTTTCCGTGGAATATTTACTTTTTATCCAGGCTCTTCCAGCCTGAGCAAGGTCTTGAGCATATTGGCGATTATTGATGATGTCAATCGTTGATTTAGCCATGCCTTCTAGGTCTTCTACTTCATGTAAAATACCTGTTTCTCGATCTTTGACTGCTTCTATTAAACCGGGGATTTTTGAACCAACAATTGGCAATCCCGCTGCATTAGCTTCAATAGCAACTAGCCCAAATCCTTCATGAAAAGAGGGAAATAAAAAAACGTTAGCACAAGTCATTAATGCCGGAATATCGTCACGCAGTCCGAGTAACTTAACTGCATTTATAAGTCCAAGTTTAGTGATATTTTCTGTAATTAATCCTCGTAATGGACCTTCTCCTACTAACAACAGTTTGGCTGTAGGAATCTTTTCTACAACTTTTTGGAATATAGAAAGTAATCCTAAATGATTTTTTTGTTCTATCAATCTTCCTACATGAAGAATAATCGGGGTGTCTTCAGTCCAACCAAAGGAATTACGCAACTCTTTCCATTTTTCAGGTGTTGCTAAATCGGGAATATTCACACCATAATTTAAAACAAGACCGGAATTTTTTATGTTTTGATCAAAACCTGTCAAACTATCAATTACTCCCTGAGAACAACCTGTAACTAAATGAGAATTTTCCAATGCGTAGCGAATACTAAATTTTGCGTAAATTGACCGTAATTGTCGAATTACAAAACGACGAGTTAATGGTGTTTGGGGAGTAAAAAATTTCGTATTATGAAAGGAGGTAATCACTGGGATTCCTAATTCATTACCTAGCCAAGTACCAAGACCGCTATAAGCTTCTAAATGGTTATGGAGAATCTGGTAATTTCCCTCTATGATAATCCGCTTTAAATTGTTAATAAAGCCAAAATGAGCAAAATTTAATTGACAATGAAATACTTTTGCACCTAATTCTTCTGCAATATTTGCTAATGCACCTAGATTTTGTCCTTTACAACAGAAATCCATCTGATATTGGTTTCTGGGAATTTGTCGCAGCATAGAAAGTAGCCACATTTCAATTCCACCTCTATTTAAACTGTTAATTAAATGAAGAATTTTTAACATAGGTAATTACTCATGAGTAATTGGTCATTTAGTTATAAAGGGGAGTTTGTTTTCTCTCATTGATAAGAGGAGGGTGAGAGAGGAGTATTTTTCTGTCAGAACTGCTAAAAATTACCAGAGAAGGAACACCACCAACAGTGATTAAAAAATATATAAGATTATCCAAGTCACCTATCAAAATTGTAAAACTGAAATTGATTAACATTGGTAGCAATAGTAAGCGAGTATCTACTTTTGAATACCCTGCCAAAGAACGTTGAATTAATCCAACAACTATCCCCAGAACAATATAAGAAAAAAGGTACAGCAAAGGGTCCAAAATTTAGCATTATTTCTCCAGAAATTCCGTAAACTTTGGAGGATACCCACACTCCAGGAATATAAGAACCCATACCATAAAGTAGGTCTGTTCCTTCTTTCGATTTATTTGGTGGTTTTTCGGGATAAGGCCAAAGTTGTTGGGGAATTAAAAGAGCAAATGCTGAATAATAAGTTCGTCCCCAAGCATATTGGTAATCACTATCATCGTCCATTAATCTATATAGCATATAAGCATGAACATCGGTTCTTCCTAAATCTCCTAATAATAAGTTCTCCCAAGTTCTCCCATTTTCTGCTGTGTATTCTTCCCTAGCTTCTGCTCCCTGTAAGGCAGTTTCAAATCCTTCAGTTCCCCCTGATTTTAAAAATCCATAAAAGTACATGAAAAATATGAAAAATATCATGCCCATGAGGATTTGTTTTTTATTAATTTTCCTCAGCCAAAAATGAATCATTCCCGCTGCCCAAAATAATGCCCATATTGTATTACTACGACTACCTCGCAAGCCACCAAATAGTAATTTAATTACAAAAAATATGACCAAAACTGTAATCAATACAGGCCATGTTTGTAATCTTTTTTTATCTTTAGCATAGACAGAAAATGCCATCATTGCTACATTAGGAAAACTTTCACAAATCATTAATAACCAACCTTGTCCTACTCCGGCTTCGGTTTGTTTATCTGCGAAAGCATTGATATAACTAATTAACCCTCCATACTGGCTATAAACTAATATTTGTAAAACTAAACAAACAATTAGTGCTATCCCCACAATTAAAGGAAAACGTTGTTTATTAATCATCCAAACTGTTTTTTGATTTCTCCTTTGATTAATTGATTTTTTTGGAAAAAATTCAGATAAATCTAGATTTCTAGAAACGCGATAAATTAAAATACCTAATAAGTTGAGAATTGCCATTCCACCTACCCAGGGTCTCCAGTCTGGAGGTGGTATTAAATCACTACCTAACCAATTATTCCAACTAACATGAAGTAGGGGTGCTAAGAAGAAAAAATGAACACCTAATAAACCCATAACGCCTACGGGAGAAAAGATATTTAATCGCCCCCGAAACCATTGCACAGCGTCAATACCAATGACAATTCCACTCAATGTTACTGGAATAATAAACCAGTGCAAAAATTGATTTGTAGTTGGCAGAAATCCTAGCAATACAAGCAGACAAAAGAAAACGGAAATTATTAAACTATCAGGATAAATTGTTTTGCTGTGAAGAGACTGTTGATTCATAAAACTATGTTGTTGAATATTTAATTTTGATAAATCTGTTCTAATTGTTTGACGGCTTTTTCAATGTTGAAATTACTATCTTTCATGATTTTTAAAGCCTCAGTTTGATTAATCGCTGGGACTTTATTTTTCCAAGTTAAAATTGCTTCTGCCCAAGTATCCGCTGATTCACTTAGAGAAAGTCGCTGCACTAGGGGTTTGATTACATCACCTTCCTCAGGAACAACGTCGGAAATTACGGTAGGTAATCCCGCACACTGTGCTTCTAACCGTACATTACCTAATCCTTCAAAAAGGGATGGAAACAGGAATACATCCATAGCACCTCGCATTAATCGGGCAACATCAGCACGAACACCTGTAAAGATAACATGATCCGTTAAGCCTAATTCTGAAGCTTTTTGTTCTATTTGCGATCGCAATGAACCCTCTCCTACTAACAAAAGACGCATTTTCGGTTCTCTTTTGACTACTGCTGCGGCAATATCAAGGATAAAGGTATGGTTTTTTACTTCAACAAATCTACCTATGTGACCAATTACAAAAGTATCCGTAGGGATACCAAGTTCAGCCCGGAGAGCGGCTGCATCAATTTTATCTGCATAAGGGGTGATATCCAGACCATAATTAATAGCTTGCCAACGGGGGTTAGATTTGTCACTCGAACCAAATAAGGCTGCTACCGCTTGGTTGTTGATTCCTAAACCCATAGTTGCATAGCGGTTAATCCAAGATTTCATCCAGGTATAATATAAGCGGCGATAAAGTCCCCCTTTCGTGGCTATGGCTGATGTATCTGTGTGACAGTGAGCAATACGACAGGGTATACCTGCTTGAGCAGCCAGACGCAAAATATTGCCACTGAAGAGATGTACGTGACTATGAATAATATCATAGGGTTCATGTTCACGCAAAATCTGGCGAAATTTGGGAACGTAAATCCAGGGTCGAGAGGGATAGGGACAGGTAATAATTTGACTGTTGAGAGCGCGTGCTTCTTGGTCATAAGCACCGGGTTCTGTGCTATGGACTAAAAAATCCATTTGGAAGCGATCGCGGTCTATATGCTGTAAAATTTGCATCAGCCAAGTTTCAATTCCCCCCCGATTCATACCCCCTAAAACATGAAGAATGCGCCGAGTTTTTTGAGTAATTTCTCTATCTGTGTGTTTGATATCTTTGGATGCGATGTACGGCATGAAATATGACTCCTAATGTAAAAATTGTCCGGACTATTTCGGCTATCATCAGTGCTATTGCTGCCCCTTTGAGTCCATTTCTAGGAATAAACCAGAAGGAAGCGATGGCGGATGTACTGGTGACTATAATGAATAGTGGAATTTGCGTACGAAAATATCTAGCAGCGGTCATTCCTTCACCGAGAAAGGAGGAAACATACCCAATTCCCGCTGTCACCATTAACCAAATCAGAAGCTCAGTATATTTGGCGTATTCTGGTTGGTAAACAATAGTTAAGATTTGCCCACCAGCAACCCAAGCGACTAAAATACCGGATAACCCCAACAGACAAGCAATAGCAACAAGTTGGAGGAGAAGTTTTTGGTACGCGCTAACGTTCCCCCCCGCGTAGTATTTTGCCAGTCTAGGACGGGCTGCGCTACCTAATGCACTGATTACCATGTTTCCTGCCACTATCAGGTACGCAAGGGCAGCAAATACACCGAGTTCTTTTTTTCCTAAAGAATGTTCGAGAAAATAACGAGGAATATTAGCATTCAGGGAAATCAACATCATTACCAAACCCAAAGGCAAGGATAACCAAATTAACTTCCTGATAGTTCCTAATTGCCACCGAGGTTTTGCTGTCCTTCCCTCCAGAGAATCAGGAATTTCACCTTCTGATGTAAATTTATTAATCAACCACCGATAACTAGGGATATCCCAGATCAATAAAATACAAGCCCAAGCTATGACTAACCCCAAGACACCCCAAATAATACTACCTGATATATAAGTACCTATACTTAACATCAGTAAAGATAAAGGACCTTTCATCATTACAGATATGGCCATGCGATCCATTTTTTCATGTTTCTGAAGCAGTCCATAAAAAACATCGCTAATTGATTCTAATCCTTTAGCAAAACCAATCAAAATTATGACTATTGCTGTCTCATCTTTATATCCTGTCGCTAAGGTAATCCATAAGATTATTGGTAATGCTAACCCTGTCGTGATCAATCTTAAACCTAAATAATCATTGAAAAGATAATGATTTTTAGCATCTGTTGTTTGAATATCTCGTAATTGGAGATTACTAAACATCATGACTGGGGCTGTTACTGCTAATCCTAAAGTAAATGTCCCTACCATTTCTGGATTACCAAGTTTAGCTAAAACTACTAACATTCCCCATTGGCAACCTGAATAAATTAGATTACCAATGAAAGTCCAAGAAAAATTACGACGTAGGGTTATGTCTTTATTTTTTGGCATTGGCTTTCGTCATGATCTTAATTCTTTTTCTTTCTGCCATGCCAAATACAAAAACTATTTGATAACCATCCACACAAGCTATCCATTTACCATTATCAAGTTGATGTGGATCAATATTGTGCATACCAATTTTATTCCAACCATCACCACTTCCTTTAATCACTGGATTATGGATGATCTCTTTTTCTTCATAGTTAGTAGTTGTCAAATTTGTAATTTCATAAGCCCTAACTTGATTACCATAAAAACCCACCACATCCTGTGTATATCGGAAAATCTTGCCATCAGATACTATTACCCTTCCTCCCGGTCTGGATATATGAAAATTTCCTTCTATTAAAGGACTTTGAGGATGCTTGACCCAATTTCCCATTAATTCATCAGCATAGTAAAGATGCAGTATATTCCCCTGGGGAGATGTCGTAAACATCCACCATTGATCATGGAAATTTAAAATTGAAGAATCTACATAATCGTTGCCTTCTAGTAAAGTTTTAACTAATGTCCATTTAGTAGGAAATTCAACTGCTTTATATAGCCTAATTGCATTAGCTTTATAGCTTTCTGGAATCATATAGTATTCATTTTGGAACTTGAATACATAAGGATAAGATAAATGAAAATCCTCCCTAATTATGATTTGTTCATAACGCCAATTCAAGCCATTTTTGCTAGTTGCAAGTCCTATCTCTCCTTTAAAATTCAAACTATTTAGTACCTCGAAAAACATATACCAAATCCCATTTTCACAAACCATAAATGGATCAGCAACTAAGTCTGCTGGTATATCTGTAACATCTTTGGCCGTCAAAACCGGATTTTTGATATTCTCTGGAGAACTTAATTGAAAAGGTGATTCCCCTGTATAAATTCCTATTGACCAATCACATTTTCTTCTCAGAAAAGTTCTCACTGTTTTTTTGAGGGAAGATAAATAGTTTGATTTGGGAAAATCTTTGATCTGAACTCTATTACTTAATTCCATAATTTTCATTGAGATTGATTTAAACTATCAAGACTGTTTATGCACCTGTTGGCTCGATATTTGCTAAAATATTTACCGGCCTATGGGGGGTCTGATTTGCATATTTAGCTGCATCTAATAAACTGCTTTCCTCGGGGAATTTCGGTTTGTAACCTGCTACTAATTGCGACAGCAATAAAATAATAGAATTGGTATCATTTCTGGCAGCTACTCCTAGCAATTTTTCTACAGTAATATTCAAAGAATTAGGAATAATCCGACTCGCATTTTTTACAACTAATAGTTTTTCATGTTCAGTATTTTCATACTCTTCCCCCTCAATAAACAATTCCTCAAATAGCTTTTCCCCCGGTCTTAAACCTGTAAATACTATGTCAATATCTTTGTTAACTTCATATCCTGAAAGATGAATTAATTCTTTTGCTAAATCTACAATTTTCACAGGTTCACCCATATTTAACATTAAAACTTCACCACTACGACCAAGAATAGATGCTTGCAAAACTAGTTGAACTGCTTCCGGTATGGTCATGAAATATCGGCAAATATCAGGATGAGTAACTGTAATTGGTCCCCCTGCTAAAATCTGTTTTTGGAACGTAGGAACTACACTACCACGACTTCCTAAAACATTCCCAAAACGCACAGCTACATAGGATTTACCACTTTCTTTTGCAGCTTGTAAAACTAACATTTCCGCTACTCTTTTACTAGCACCCATGACATTAGTAGGATTAACTGCTTTATCTGTGGAAATCATCACAAAATGTTCAACATTATATTGCAATGCTACTTGTAGTAAATTTCTCGTTCCCATTACATTATTAGTAATTGCTTCTGCGGGATTTAATTCCATCAGAGGAACGTGTTTATGAGCCGCAGCATGAAAAATTACATCCGGTTTAAATCTCTCAAAAGCGTGTTCTAATCTCGACTGCACTCTAATATCAGCAATGAAGGTATAAATCTGCGGTATATTAACATCCGTCGCTGATTTATGATTATTTTTCAGTATTTGGATCAGTTTTTCTAGTTCTTGTTGGATATTAAAAACAGAATTTTCTCCATGGCCAATTAGGATAATTTTAGCTGGATGACAACGTAAAATTTGTCGGCATAGTTCACTACCAATTGATCCTCCTGAACCTGTGATTAATACTGTTTTGTTCTTGATAAATTGGGCTACTCTTTCTAGTTCTGTCTGAATGGGTTCACGTCTGAGTAAATCCTCAATTTTAATGTCTCTAACACTATCTACTCTTACGCGACCATTCAGGATTTCATATATTCCTGGCAAGGTACTAGGTTGCACTCCATTGTTTTGACAAATATCTACAATTTCTCTAATAGTTTGTCCAGGAACTGTAGGCATTGCAATGATAACTTTATGGATTTTTAGTGTTTTGATAACTTCAGAAATTTTCTGGCGATTTCCTAATACGGGAATTCCCCTTAAATGTATATTCTGTTTTTTGATATCGTCATCAATAAATCCTACGGGATAAGCTCCAAATTGGGGATTTCTTTGCATATCTTCTACAAGGGAAACCCCCGCACTACCAGCACCAATGATCAGCACTCTTTCTCTGTTTTTAGATATTTTTTGTCTATGGCTTATTCTTTCTACAACTCGAACACTAAACCGCAGTAAAATCACAAATATGCAAGATAGTATTCCCTCCAAAATTGGCAGTGATTGCGGAAGTTCACCTAATAGCATCTCCAATAAATTAAATAGGGTCGTTTGCATGACTACCACACCCATCATCAATGTGACTATATAAATCCCTTCTTCGATGCTTGCGTACTTCCAATAGCGTCTATAAAAACCAACCCCCCAAAAGATAATTAGTTTGACTACTAAAAACAAAATTGTCGCAATTCCCAACTGGAAAATATCTTGTTGCAAGTTCAGATTACCATCTAAACGCAATCCTAATGCTAACAATGGTGTCATTGCAAAAACCGTGATATCACAAATAAACCAATGTCTATTCCTGATTTTACTTAATTGATTTGATAATTTTCTAATTGTTCTCTGAATAGTAACGTGAGAAACAAAAAATAGGATATTCATATCAGTATCTCCAGGAAAATCTACAGAATTTTTTCACTGGATAAACACCTGAAATTATGATTAATAACCTCAAAAAACTGCTGACGCAAATAACCCTATTCAATTATCAATCATAGGGATTACCTGCCCAGTTCTAAATTGGTTATCCATACAAACAAATCTTAATGGTAAAATGGTGGAAATTTAATCATCAATGAATCTACTCAATATCTTCATCATTTTTTGGGAGTTTATCCCAAATCACATAGCATCAATAGCTAATTAATGAAAATATATTCTTGCGGTTTGTGTCTTCTGCCTCTGGGGTGATAATTTACAAGAATAAATTTTCACTAGTCATGTTTGAGTGCTATATAATTTATATTTACTAACCAAATATGAACATAATCTATGGGTTATTATTTTTTGCTTTGAACTATAAACTTTTTATCAAGTTTTCACTCATTAAGTCACGCCAGGTTGACATAATTCCTGATTAAATCAAAATAATAGCAAAATAATAGCAGCAGACATAGTAGTTACACCATATCTGCTGCTTAATTGGACGGGAAACTTCGATTGTTAACTATAAGTCTAATCCGCGTTTAATCACCCTAGACTTTTACCTGTAAAGACTTCAGTAATTCAGTATTTACACCTGATTCACGAGTTAGAGAAATTTTACCTGTACGGGCAATTTCCCTCAGTCCAAATTTTTGTAGCACTTGAACTATCGCTACCATTTTACCAGGATCACCCACAACTTCTAAAGTCAAAGAATCTTCAGCCACATCAACAATTCGCGCCCGGAAAATCTGAGATAATTCAATTATTTCTGAACGATTACTGCTATTAGCATTTACCTTGAGAAGCATCAATTCTCTTTCTACGCAAGGTATTTCTGTAATATCTTGCACTTTGAGAACATTAACTAACTTATACAGTTGCTTGGTAAGTTGTTCGATGATGCGATCATCACCAGGCACAACCATTGTAATCCGCGATACTCCTCCCTGCTCCGCAGGGCCGACAGCAAGGCTTTCAATATTAAAACCCCGACGTGCAAATAAACTAGCAATGCGGGATAGAACTCCCGCTTCATCTTCAACTATAACTGACAGCGTATGTTTCATCGGCAACTAAAAAAGCATGGCATGAACGCAGACCGGCACTCATGAGTGCGAAGCGAATTTCTACCACGCTGAATTGTCGGTCTTAATTCTTATTTTATCAGAAAACGCCGTAATACCCCATCCCTCTACAGGGTGGGGATGTAAGGCGGGTAAAAATTAAACACCCTTCAAGCGATATTAAGCGCAGCTTAATCGTGAGAGAGGGTAGTTTCATTTTTACCAATCTTAGGGATTGACTAATTTCCTAAAGTATACTATACCTAAAACAGGTCGAATTAGTAATAAAAAAATGATTGTTTTTGAATTTAAAGCCAAAGGCACAAAGCAGCAATATCAAAAAATTGCTCAGGCTATACGGATAACCCAATTCATCCGTAACAAGTGCTTGCGCTTTTGGATGGACAATCAAAATGTTAAATATTACGACCTGAATAAATACACTGCGGTATTAGCTAATGAATTTGATTTTGCTGATAAATTAAACTCAATGGCTAGACAGAGTGCAGCCGAGAGAACTGCTTTTGCAATTAAAAGATTTTTTGATAATTGCAAAGCAAAAGTTCCAGGTAAGAAGGGTTATCCCAGATTTCAAAAAAATAACCGTTCAGTTGAATATAAAACAAGTGGATGGAAACTTTTAAATGACCGTAAGCACATTACTTTCAAAGATAAATGTGGTATTGGTCAGTTAAAATTAATTGGAACTTGGGATTTACATTTTTACCAGATTAAGCAAATAAAGAGAGTTAGGATAGTTAAACGTTCTGACGGTTATTATATCCAGTTTTGTGTAGATGCAGAACGAAATATTGACATCAATGCCACAGGTAAAACCGTTGGTTTAGATGTTGGTCTTAACAGTTTCTATACTGATTCCCAAGGAGATAAAGTTGATAATCTCAGGTATTTGCGGAAGTCAGAAAAATCTTTAAAACGATTACACAAAAAAGTTAGTCGTAAAAATAAAGGTTCTAATAATCGCAAAAAAGCTATTAACCGTCTTGGTAGAAAACATTTGCAAGTTTCGCGTCAACGTAAAGACTTTGCTATAAAGACAGCATTGTGCGTGGTCAAATCTAACGATTTAGTGGCCTTTGAAAAACTGCAAGTGAAAAATATGGTTAAGAATAGCAAATTAGCCAAATCAATTAGTGATGCGGGGTGTTCATTGTTTACTCAATGGTTAGAATATTTTGGTAAAGTCTATGGGCGTGTAGTTGTATCAGTTGCACCACAATATACTTCTCAAAATTGTTCTAATTGTGGAGAAATAGTTAGAAAATCCC
>NZ_KE384696.1:105992-111352 GCF_000426925.1 Dolichospermum circinale AWQC310F
TAATGCTGCAATTAACATTCTAGCAAAAGCACTAAGACAAAGTGGCTATAATTTAAGTACCGTCGGGCGGAAGGAAACTAATAACGCTTGTGGAGAGATTACCCTCTGCTCAGATTTGGTAACAAGTTTGAGTAAGGTTACTCATGGAAACAAGAATCCCCGTCCCTCTATAGGGCGGGGAGCGTCAAACTTAATAGTTCCAATCATTCAGTTCTTCTGGAAAAGTTATCCAGAAATCTAACTACTAGTGGATTTTGTCCAAAATTTTCTTGGTTAGATATATCTACTTTTAAGGACTTATATTATAATCAGAGGTGAATTATGATAGGAGATCAGTATTTATGGGTTGGTTACAAAGACTTTTTGGTTTAGAACAATCGGAAAGCACTCAAGTTAATCCCACAACTGATGTTAATAGACAAACAACTCCCCCAGAACGAATAGGATTAAACGGAGAATATGACCAAAGTGGTTTAGCAAAGCGCGTAGCATTAGCATTTGATCAAGATCCTGACCTTGATGATATTGACACTCTCTGGGTTGCTCAAACGGGTAGCACTGTGGTATTAAAAGGTAAAGTTCCCAGTCAGGATATTCTCACTAAAATGGTTTCTATCGCTCATGGTGTTGACGGAAGTACGGATATTGATACTACAGAAGTCAATATTGAATAACTTACCACCGTTACTCAAGAACTTAATCATCTCCTTACCTATTGCCAGTTACCCATTCTACCTATCCAATCTAAAATTTCTTCGTTAACCTGTTCTGGTGATTCATCATGGGGACAATGTCCCACATTTTCCAGATATACTAGTTCTAGTTTCTCATTGTAGCGCAGAAATTGATCCGCTAGTTTTGGGGGAACAAATCGATCTTTTTTCCCCCAAATTAACAACATGGGAATTGTTAAGTTTGGTAAAATTTTCTTGACACTCGGACTAAAATTAGCCCCTGTTGTTGCCTTAAATAAGGCTCTAAAAGCACGGGCAGATCCTCTGTCCTGGGGAGGTCCTGCTAAAATGTCTATCAGTTCATCACTAATTGCTTCAGGATGAGCATAGGCTAAACCCGCCCAACGCCGCAGCACGCTAGGACGACGCACAAAATAGAATATCGGTTTTAATATTAATCTGGAGGTAAATATACTTTTAATACCCCTAACCACGGGTTTGAAAGCAGTCGGGATCATTTCTTGTTCTAGGCTGGGATCTGGTAAACTGATCATCACAATACCCTTTACCATGTCGGCATGGGTAGCCGCTGCCACTAAAGAAATCAGTGAACCTATGGAATTACCCACTAAAACAACTGGTTGACCGATAAAGGTTTTCCAAAAGTCGTAAACTTGTTCTACCCATAATTCTACATTGTAATTAGTTGCAGCTTTTTCAGATGCGCCAAATCCAATCATGTCTAGAGCATAAACTGTATTGTGTTTACCTAATACCTCTAAATTATGCCGCCAATGACCAATGGAAGCACCAAAGCCATGTAGTAAAATCAATGGTGTTTGTCCTGGATGATCTTTGACAGGACGAATATAAGTATAACGAGTTTGCCAGCCCCGCCATACCCAGTCTCTTTGATTACCAACCCGTTGCTGCCAATGTATTGCAGTCGTCACTTTTCCCTCTTTTGTGATTAAGCAATTATTAACCTTGTTTCTTGTTCCCTAATATGTTAAATTATATTTGATTATCTCCACTGTATACCTAATTTTGTTATCCTAGAAGCATCCTCATAGATATCTTAGGTTTCTAAGTATTAATGAGGATAAATTGCGACCATAGTTATTGGTGTTAAATATCATGTAATTTACATTAATTAATTTAGTGGAATTATAGCGTTTCCTAATCTTAATAATGTACATCCTGGCCTCCCTGACTGGCGGGGAGGGCGTTGGGAGTGGAGTTATTGTAATTCACTCAACCAAGAACCGCTATAAACAACAAAACTAAATAGTCGAATACTTGATCAAACTTCCCTAAAGTTCAACACTTAAAGAAAGTTTAAACCGGTTTTTGTCAAGTTTTGTATAGCAATAGCATAACAAATATGTTGAGACTGCCAACGAGTGTATGAATTAGCTACACTGGAGATGGATATTCATTTTTCAATTCTGAGTTACTCTTGTATTTTGCCTTAATCGGCATATTCAACCAAGCTAACTAAATCAAGACCAACCCAAATTCTTAACTAAAGAGCTGCCACTAATCATAATGCCTGTGATTGAGAAAAAAAGAACTCGTGATCTTCCCCAAATTAACGAACGCATTCGCTTCCCGAAAATTCGGGTAATTGACACTGATGGCGCACAACTGGGAATTATAACCCCCCAAGAAGCCATACAATTAGCCGAAGAGAAGGAATTGGACTTGGTGCTAATCAGTGACAAAGCTGACCCGCCGGTATGTCGAATTATGGACTATGGGAAATATAAGTTTGAGCAAGAAAAGAAGGCGCGGGAAGCCCGGAAGAAGCAGCACACGGCTGATGTGAAAGAAGTAAAAATGCGCTACAAAATAGAAGAACACGACTATAATGTGCGCGTCAAGCAAGCCGAACGCTTCCTCAAAGATGGCGATAAAGTTAAGGCTACTGTAATGTTCCGAGGTCGGGAAATTCAACACAGTGACTTGGCAGAAACCTTGCTTAAGCGGATGGCTACAGATTTAGAGCCTTTTGGTGAACTACAGCAAGCACCAAAGAAAGAAGGGCGAAATATGATGATGCTGATTTCACCCAAAAAATAATCTTGTCAACAAACTGTTTTACCAGGTGATGAATGTTGCATAAGTTCGGTAATAATAGTACCAAAGATTGACATCAGGGAGATTTTTTGCCATGCCGTCAACTTTCATCACTGTTAGATTCTTGTAAATTTATCTCAAAATCATAGTCCTGACGATTGAGTGTAAAATATAATACTCATTTGTTCAGGACTTTTACTATTGACAAAATGCTATGTATAAGTTAATAACAAGCTAATTTACATATTACTTATTTTCACCTGACTAGCTGCTTTTGTGGCCTTTTCTCTCGCTTCCTGAATATCCCTACCTTTCGCTAAGGCCACTCCCATGCGACGATAGGGATGAGCAGTAGGTTTACCAAATAACTTAATATCTACATCTTTTTCTGCTAAAGCTTCAGCTACACCAGTAAAAGCAATAGAATCAGATTTTTCTGAAGCTAAAATCACCGCACTTGCAGAAAATCCTAACTGTTGAATATGGGGAATTGGTAAACCTAAAATCGCTCGCAGATGTAATTCAAATTCATTCAAATTCTGAGAAATTAATGTCACCATTCCTGTATCATGAGGTCTAGGAGAAAGTTCGGAAAAAATCACTTCGTCTTTAGTGATGAAAAATTCAACCCCAAAAATTCCCGCACCACCCAAAGCATCAGTAACTTTTTTGGCGATTTCTTGAGATGCTAATATTTTAGCTTCAGAAATAGCTGCGGGTTGCCAAGATTCTTGATAATCTCCTCTTTCTTGACGGTGGCCAATGGGAGAACAGAAAATTGTAGGTGCGTCCCATTGTTTAATTGTTAATAAGGTAATCTCAATTTCAAAATTAATAAATTCTTCAACAATTACCTTTTGACTATCACCACGAGAATTAGAAATAGCATAATGCCAAGCTTTTTCTACTTCATTTCTATCATTAACTACAGATTGACCTTTTCCAGAGGAGGACATCACAGGTTTAACAACATTGGGAAAACCAATTTTTTCAGAAATAGTAATTAATTCTTCTAAGGTGACAGCATAACCATATTTAGCAGTTCTAATTCCTAGTTCTTTGTGGGCTAATTCCCTAATTCTGTCGCGGTTCATGGTGTAGTTAGTGGCCGCTGCTGTGGGAATCACTGTAATTCCCCTTTGTTCAAATTCCTGTAATTTTTCGGTTCTAATAGCTTCAATTTCGGGAATGATAAAATCAGGCTGATGTTTATTTACTACTGCTTCCAAATCATCAGCACTCAGCATAGAAATAACTTCTGCACAATCAGCTACTTGCATAGCAGGAGCATTAGCATATCTATCTACAGCAATCACATAATTACCTAAACGTTGAGCAGCGATTACAAATTCCTTTCCTAGTTCTCCTGAACCAAGCAGCATTAATTTTTGAGGTAGTTTTAGTGCCTTAATCATGAGTTTCTGGTGATTATTAAAAGAATACAAAAACTTTAGATCCCCAACTTCTCTAAGCAGTCGGGGATCTGATTTGTTCTGATTGATTATTTGCACATAACGATCATATCGTCAAGTTTTAAATAAATGTTTATTTGTGTAGGTTGGGTTGAGGCAAGGAAACCCAACATGATGAATATTTTTGTTGGGTTGCGCTGTCGCTTAACCCCTACTTTCAAATATTAAATATTTATTTTGATATTAATATAAAAAAAATAACCGTATATAAACGCAAATTATTCGCGGATATCGGCGGCTATAAATTCAATAATTATCAAGAATTATTCAGTTATCTTCCCGCTAATAATGCTTTAGTTGCAGATTCTCCTAAAATTCCGATTTTGCGATTTAATTGCAAATTTAACAGGGCTACAACGGTAAAATCAGCTAAAAGTGCTATGAAAATTGTTGTTATTTCTGCGTATTCTATCGCTGCCCAAGGGAAGGTAGAGAATAACCACAAAGTGGGATTTTTATATGGAGTAATCCCCAAAACTGAGAGCATAATTGATGGGAGAAACATGGCTACACCTATAGTTCCCACTGCCCATACATAACGCTTGGGGTTTTTCATCAGTAGCATCAGTTGAGCAATTGTGGCGTAAATCAACATCAAACTCAAGGCTAAAACCATAGCTAATATGACTTTACTCTTGTCCATGTTGCCATTATAGAAATTGTCAGGTGAGAATAAAATCCAAATCATAGTGGGAATACTAGCAATTAATAGATTAATCGCTATTGCCACAATTGCCGGGCTTTTTTCACCAAATACTAAATCTTGTAATAAAGATTTATTTCGATGATTTTGATGTCTATATCTTGCCCAATCTTGGATAGTTTGCCGATGGGGTGAGTTGCAATAACAAAGAAGAACCCATAGAAATGATGAGATTAAAGCCTTTTAATCTGCCTTTAAGTTCTCGAAATAGTTGGGGATTTAATTCTCCCACTCTGTCTATGAAATTTAGTAACATCGTCTAGACCTCCAAAAATTGAGCAGTTTTATTTTTGAACAATTTTTAACTTTGTGCAGAAAATAAATCGTAAGGATTTAGGGAACAGGGAATAGGGAACAGGGAAGATACAGCACTTCCCGATGTTATAAGGTACAAGAACCCCACCCCCAACCCCCTCCCCGCAAGCGAGGAGG
>NZ_KE384696.1:111405-180743 GCF_000426925.1 Dolichospermum circinale AWQC310F
GCTGTAAAACAAAAATGTTCTTCATCCTTTATTCTGATAGCACTGCGTGGCGTTAACTATACTCCTGAACTTCTGACAATCATAGGACTTACAGACGAAGCAATCAAAAACCTGATTCTTTCGTAGGGGTAATTCATGAATTACCCCTACTTTCGTGATGTTTTGCGTAAGTCCTGAATAAATCCAAAATCTAAAATCCAAAATTATCTATGATGCTTGTTTATGACCTAATTTGAGGAAAATGGTTTCTAGGTCTTCTTGGGTACAGTGAAACTCTGTGATGGGAATTCCTGTACTGACAAGCGATCGCAATAAATCCGCAGAATCTTCTGGTTTACCAGAAAAATTGACTCGCACACTATTTTTACTAGGTATTACCTCCCATTCTTCCACTAAAGGATGATTTTTAATTTCCCTCACTAATATATCTATATTGCCCAAAGTAGACACAAAAATCTGCTGTCGGGAAAGACGTTGATAAAGATGTTGGAGTGAAGAACTTTCTACTAAAAAACCTAGTTCCATAATACCCACGGATGTACACAACTCCGCTAAGTCGCTAAAAACATGGGAAGAAATTAAAATTGTCATTCCTGCTTCTTGCAAAGCTTTAATAATTTCCCGAAACTGCATCCGGGCAATGGGATCAAGTCCCGAAACAGGTTCATCTAAAAGGAGTAAAATTGGTTCATGAATAATAGTTCGGGCTAAACTTAATCGCTGTTTCATCCCCCGTGAGAGAGTAGAAATCATGGTATTGCGTTTATTACCCAGTTGAATGAGTTCTAAAACTTCGTGGAGGCGTTGGGTACGGTGTTTTCCTTGCAAACGATACAAACGGGCAAAATAATCTAAATAATCCCAAACTGTCAAATCTTCATATAATGGGTAGTCATCGGGTAAATAACCAAGACGACGTTTAAGTTTGAGATTGCTTTGATCTCCTAGAAGGCGATCGCCATTAATATAAATCTCACCTGTAGTCGGTTCTTCAGCAGTGGCTAACATCCGAATTAAGGTGGTTTTACCTGCACCATTGGGACCTATTAATCCGTAAACTTCACCCGTTTGGATTTCTAAGTCAACATCATTAACAGCAACCTGTCTTTCAAATTGCTTAGTTAGTCCGGTGGTGCGAATTGCTATTTCTTTTACCATCGTGGCTGGGTTGGGGCTTGTGTGCAATAGTTAACTTAAACTGTTTCTACAGTGGAATTAATTGGCCATTGTTTCGGAAATGGGAACAAAACAGTTGTAGGGGCGAAGCATTTGCAAAGTAGCCTGTGGTACAAACTAATAATTAATCGTCTGAATGCTTCGCCCTTACAGGAGTATAGCCAACGCCACGCTGTGCTATCAGGATTTGAGAATAAAGAATAGATAATTTTGCCTCTTGCCTATTCCCTCTTGCCCTCACTCAAACCCCCACAAATCAGTTAAATTAGCGGTATTAGGTTTATGCTGCAATTGAGTAACCAAAAAGGTTAATATGCCAAGAACACAGAAAAACGATAACTTTGTTGACAAATCCTTTACCGTTATGGCAGATATCATCCTCAAGATATTGCCAACCAACAAAAAAGCTAAAGAGGCATTTGTTTATTACCGAGATGGAATGTCCGCACAAGCAGAAGGTGAATATGCTGAAGCATTAGACTATTATACAGAAGCCTTGGAAATGGAAGAGGATCCCAATGATCGCGGTTATATTCTCTATAATATGGGGTTGATTTATGCCAGTAACGGTGATCATAATAAGGCTTTAGAGTTTTATCATCAGGCTATTGAGTTAAATCCACAATTACCCCAAGCTTTAAACAATATCGCCGTCATTTATCATTTTCAAGGTGAAAGAGCTAAGGAAAGCGGGGATCATGACGGTGGTGAAGCATTGTTTGATCAAGCAGCGGATTATTGGATTCGAGCAATTCGCATGGCTCCCAATAATTACATTGAAGCTCAAAACTGGCTAAAAACTACCGGGCGATCGCAAATTGACGTATTCTTTTAAGTTAGCCATGAGTCGGTTGTTAGTTTTATGACAACTGACCACTGACAACTGACCACTGACAATTAACAACTGATAAATTATGATTGATAGTCAACTAGTTCGTAAAGTTGCTAATCTCGCTCGTTTAGAATTGACAGCAGATGAAGAAACACAATTTACCACTCAATTAGGTAGTATTCTGGATTATATTCAACAACTAAATCAACTGGATGTTACTAATGTCGCACCAACAACCAGAGCTATTGATGTTAGCAATGTCACCAGAGAGGACATTCTCCACCCTTATCCTGAAAGAGAAGCAATCCTCAACAGTGCTCCTCAACAGGAAGGTGATTTTTTCCGAGTTCCTAAAATTCTTAATGCTGATTAGATAGGGACTAACTGGATTTTCGATTTTGGGTTGAAAATTCAATATCTAAAATTTCAGAAACCTGCAATATCAATATAAAAGAGTAGAGACGATCCGAGGAACGTCTCTACATCCCCGTAGGGACAGGGGATTAGGGGATTAGGTTTTTGGGTATGAAACTAATATAGCAGATGATCTTTTATTTGCCAAGTATTTTGACAACTTTTTTGTATACTGATGTTAAAAATCTCAGTTACCACTTGGTTATTATTCCTCTTGATTCACTAAAATCCATATTCCGCAGTTCATTACTTCATTTTCTAAGATGAAAATATTTCCGTAATTTCATTTTTTATTGTTTTTAAACATACATATTTTATAAAATATTTTCAGTTTTCATACGTAATCTTTTAACCCTTATTAAGAATAATTATTGAAAAGGCTTATACTTGATCATGAAGTGTGGAATGTGGGTAATCATTCTGCTGAAACAGCCAAACATATCCTTAAATAACTCAATACTTGCTATGTAGATGATGTACAGAAATTATAGAAAGGTGCGTTAGGCTAAAGCCATAACACACCATACTTAATTTAAATTAAAAGCATGACTAAGGATATAAACCCCTATCGGTTAAGGCTTGCGCGACCCTACCTACACCTAAAGTATAAGCAGCTAACCGCAGATTTACTCCCCTTACTTTTGACTCATGAATCACTTTACGGTAAGCTTGAACCATTAAATGTTCCATTTCTTTGTTAACTCGTTCTTCGTCCCAGAACAAGTAAGAAAGACCTTGTACCCATTCTAAATAACTTACCACTACACCTCCAGCATTGGTTAAAATATCTGGTAAGACGGTAACACCACGGGCTTCTAAAGCTCGGTTAGCTTCTAAAGTTACAGGACCATTAGCAGCTTCCGCGATAAATTGGGCTTTGATTTGATTAACATTCTCTTGAGTAATCTGGTTTTCTAATGCAGCGGGAATTAGCACATCACAGGACAGAGTTAGCAAATCTGCATTACTAATAGGTTTACCTTGGGGAAATCCCACTACACTGCGGCGGTTTTCAGTAGCATAAGCTTTAACAACGGAAATATCAAGACCCGCTTCAGAAAATATACCCCCAGCACCACTGGAAACAGCGATAATTTTCGCCCCTGCTTTATGTAGCAATTCTGCCGCAGCACCGCCTACATTACCGAAGCCTTGAATCGCTACCCGCGCTCCAGCCAAGGATTTACCATGATCTGCCAGGGATTCACGGATAATAATCATTACACCACGTCCTGTCGCCATTTCTCGTCCTAACGAACCACCAATCGATAGAGGTTTACCTGTAACTACTCCTGGGACAGAATGACCGACATTAACAGAGTAAGTATCCATCATCCACGCCATTTCTCGCGCTGATGTTCCCATGTCTGGAGCAAGTATATCTACTGATGGTCCAATGTCCTTAATTAATTCACTGATATAACGGCGGCTAATTCGTTCTAATTCCCCTACAGTGAACTTTTTAGGGTCTATGGGAATTCCCCCTTTCGCACCACCGTAGGGAATACCTAACAATGCACATTTCCAAGTCATGAGCATGGCCAGGGCGGAAACTTCCCGTAATGTCACCGCTTCATGGTAGCGAATACCACCTTTATATGGTCCTAAAATATCCGAATGTTGTACCCGGTGTCCTGTCAAAACCCGCACATCTCCATGATCCATTTTCACAGGTATAGAAACTGTGACAACCTTGCGGGGATAACTAAGTATTTCTAAGATACTTTGATCTAATTTTAATTCTTTAGCAGCCCATTGTAAATAGCTACAAGCTTGATCATACGGGCAAATATGCGCCGGAGAATCACTTTCCATAAGTGGGAGAGAGGTTGTTACCATAATATTTAGTCCTGAGTATAGTATCTTTGTCAACTGAATTCATAAGGTTAGCTTACCTTGTTTTTTGAGAAATATATGAATTTTGTAGTTTTTGTTACAATTGTATTTTTATTTGTATGATAAAGAACGGTTACTATACTGGGGAACAGGAAACAGACATAACAGACATAAATGTGATGTTGTTGGGTTTCGTCAACCCAACCTACGTTAAATGAATAAGTACCTGAGCAAAATTAATTGTACATTTGGGAAAACAAGAGAAATCTCTGTATCTCTTGTCTGTCCCCTGTCAACTGTCAACTGTCAACTATCAAATGAATATTTCTGGTGTAAAACTCCCATGTAAACCGTAGGGAATATGATGTTTTAGACGTAGTTTTGTAATTCTACCTTTTTCCAAATTCTGAGCATCTAAAATCACTATCTCTGAACGATGATTTTCTGCATTGTAAACTACAACTATAATCCAACCATCATCTTCTTGTTGAGAATGTGCGCGAGGAACAAAAATTGGTTCTCCTACAAATCCTCGCGGTGCTGTACTCCAAAGTTGTTTTTTTCCTGATTCTAAATCTACCTTAAAAATGGCTTGTAATGGTGCATTCAATGTTGATTTATGAGCCGCAGCACTGTATAAATAACGGTATGGTTTACCTAGGTGACGCGGGTGCATAGTGGGAAATTCAGTGGTACGAGTATCTATTAACTGATTTTGGACTTGATTCTTTAATAAATTGAGATGAAATCTCCATATTTGCGGAGGTGAATTTTTTTCAAAATCAGTTTTTCGATAATCGCTATTGGGTTCAACTTCCATTAATGATTCATAACAAATAGAATCAACGATAATTTCATTTTCTAGTTCAAAAGCATTAACATGATGGAAAATGAAACCCGCTTTGGTCTCTAAAATTTTGACTTTTTCAATGGGTGTATTTGTGGTGCGAGGAATAATGATGATTTTTGTGGGTTGATTTTTTTCAACTTTAATACATTCGGCTGCACCACATATTCCTAAAGCAAAAGGTATGGGGTTAAATTTAACGGGATTTTGGAAAAAGATACAGTAATTTTCTGTAATTACAAAATCATGAATAAAACAAAAACCAGGAACTTGATGATTTTTTTTGCTGGTAATTTCTCCCTGGGTATTCAATTCAAAGATGGTAATTGTGGTTAATAATCCGGGTTTTATGGCAAAGTTAACTAATATCCCACGGGGATCAATTCGTGGGTGGGCGCTAAAGGCTTCTCCCTTGGACAAGACACCGTTAAAATATTCATTTCCTAAGGTTTCTAAGCTGTGAGGATTGAGTAAATAGGGTTCGGCTGCTTCCCATAATGCTAGGAGTTTTTTACCCCAATAAATAACGTTGGTATTGGCAATATTTTTGAGTTTAAAATCGAAAATATTAGCTAACCAACCACCGGGTTTTTGTGTGCCAAAAACCCCCCGATAAAGAATTTTTTTTGCTTTTTGTTCTGCTAAATAACCTGCTGTTTGTACAAATCGGTTACGAAAATGAGCGCGGCCATTGATAAATGTAATGCGGCTGATCATGCCGTCACCATCAAAAGGATGGTGTAATCTTTCTCCATTTATATCTAATAAACCTGCTCCATTTCTAAATAATGTTCCGGCTAATTCTGGGGGTATTTCTCCTTCGATATCATCAATCCAATAGTCATATTCTTCGGGAAGGGATTCATATCCACCTTGCCAATCTTTGATGGTATAGGATTTTTCTAGAACTTGGTTATCTTGTTGGTGATCTTGGGTTTCTAATGTTTGCATTTTTTTGGTTGACTGTCCTGAAAGACTATAAAGACTATATTGATGAACTATCATCAATTTCTATTTTACCATCTGGTAGCCAATTAATAAAAAATATGGGAATTAAAGAACTCAAGTTAGTAATGATGATTAGTAACCATAATAAATCAAATTGATTTTCTGTGATTCCTAACCATTTCATCATCATAGATCCTAACCAATAGGAAACTGTTCCTCCCAAATTAAATACAGACATTATTAAGGCAAAAAATGTGGCTTCTATACCGGGAGGACAAAGCTTTGTTGCCAATACTAGGACGGGCATAAATACAATTTGCCCAATCACGGTAATAATTAAATTATCACCTAAACTAAACCAATGATCATTTATTCCTAAAAGTCTATTGGTATGAGTTACTAATAATAAGGTTGTCATTCCTAAAGCGGTGGATATAAGAATACCCCAAGTAAAGATAATTTTAAAGGAGATAGTTTTAAAGTAACGCTGAAAAGCCCACACTCCCACTAAAGAAGCAAAACTTGTTACTAATCTCACTCGTCCTAAAAATTCTGGTTGAAATTGTAGTTCCTTGGTTGTAAAATAGAAAAATGCTGATTCGGCATTTGGTGTAGCGTGCCAAACAAATATAAATACTGTTGGTAGTAAAACTGCTTTTTTTGTGATTGCTTGACGTATTTGTACTAATTGATATTTAATATGATCGTAATTGTTTTTTTTATCATCTTTGTTCAGGGGTTTTTCTGTAATTAACCAAGCGACAAATGAGGTAATTATAGGAAATAATGCTGTGATTAAAAATACTGTACGAGTGGTAAAGTATTCTAAAAGTAGGCCGCTAAAGTAAGCTGTACATAAGCCACCAATGGCTGAAATAGCCCAGCAAAGAGATTGTAAAGAACCTAATTTTTCTGCTGATTCTGATCTGGCTCTTTCCACTACTATGGAATCAACTATCACATCACTAAGAGCAACGGAAAAAGAAGAAAGGAGAATCATCATTGTTGCAGTTGAGGCACTATTAACTATTGTTCCTAAACTCAACCAAGCCGCACTTCCTATAATTCCCGATAAGAATATATAAGTTTTTCTATGGTAGCCAAATAATGGTAAAATATCAGAAATAAAACCATATAATGGCTTGATCATCCAAGGTATGGTACTGATACCGATAATTGCGGACATTTGTACTGGACTTAATAACAATTCATCTTTGAGAAAAAAGCTAACAGCTAACCGGGATAACATTAATATCCCTTGGACAAAATATATAGTCAGAATTGCAATTAACTCAGGAGTAAGTTTATTTCCTAAAAGAATTTGCTCGATTAGTGAATCTTTAAGTTTTGGCAATTTGGCAGATTCATTTAACATTGAAATCAATATTTTTTAATTTTCATTTACTTTTATATCATATCCAGATTTTCAAAATACTGTCTAAATTGACCTGAATCACATTCCACAAATCTCCGATAATATCTCCAAGGTTATAAAGTATACCAAGAACCATGTTTCCGCCCCTATTTTACCTCTTCATTGTCACAAAACCCCACCTCTAGCTTTTTCCCGGCCAGTGAGCAGGGGAAATAGATTTCCAAGAAATCTTTTCCCCTGATTGAAAACGCCCTGTTAAAAAAATGAGGGAGGAGTGGCAGCTTTTATGATTTTGGCTGTAAACCTAATTCGCAAAGTGTTTTTGCTTCGTCAAGAGAGTAATTTTGCTCTAATTCTATCTGTGGTTGTGTACACCAACCCTGCCTAAACCACTCATAGGAACGCTGTTTACTCCAAAAAGTTAAGTTTTGATCACTTTGTCTTTTATATGGACCTTCTGTGTGGGCGCTACATCCTTTGTCTTTCCAGCTTTTACCCTCTAGCCATCTTGTATCACTGTCACCTAAATCAACTAAGTAACGTCCATTAGATTTAAGTAACGTCCATTAGATTGGGAAACTGATTTGGCTACATATTTCTGACCAGTTAAATTTTTAACACAGTTGGCAAGATTAGTTTTTTGACACTGTGCTAATGCTGCATCAGGTGAAATGTTCAATTTAGTGTATTCTTTGACGCATTGAATAACTGTTGCTTCCTGGGCTTGAATGGTTGTTTCACTCAGCAAAAGAGCAATAAATAATCCTATGGCTGTGATAGTCATGAATGATTTATGAAATTTATTCATGGTGGTTTTCAAAGGTAGTAATTCGGACGACTTACCACAAATTAAAGGTAATAACCGAAAATTTACTATATTTCAATATCTTTGCCAATTTACGTATAAGTCTCAAGACTAATAAAATCATGACGATATCAGGAAAATTTTACCCAAGGTGTTGATATTTGTAAAGTAATATTACAAACCTTGGAAAAATATTGAGAAATTGCTCACCTGGCAAACATAGCTTTAAGGTAGTAGCTATAGAAGAGAATTAAGGCCAATTTATAAAATGAACAAAAATAATCTTCAAAACTATCGGTTTGCTTGTACCTTGACCTTTGGTGATATATATGGCCAAATTATTGTTTGGTTAATTACCATTACTATTAGTTTAGCATCTGCGTTAGCATTAATGGGCGCGAAACGACCTGTTTACGCTTTGGCTACGGTGGGTCTTGTGGTTCTCCTGTCTCTGCCTTTTTTACTTTTTGCCTTTGTGACAACTCTATTAAATAATATTGAATTGAATGCTGTAGAGCCGGAAACAAAGACTGAATCAACATAAACCAATGATTTGTTACCCTGTCTCTAGCAGGGCTTACGCAACTGGCATAATAGATGAAATCGTAGTCAGGAATTTAGTTCTATCTTTAGACCTGAATATCAACAAAAGATGATAACTTTTTGTGACATTTGCGTCAGCCCTAATCCAGGACGGGGAATTTTTTTATCATCTTTTATGATCTATCATCGGTGATTGACAATGCTAGAACATGATGTAATTATTGTTGGTGGTGGTTTGGCTGGATGTCGGGCTGCGCTGGAAATCGCCCGCATTGACCCTAATTTAAAGGTAGCGGTAGTTGCTAAGACTCACCCCATTCGCTCTCATTCTGTGGCTGCTCAGGGCGGTATGGCTGCATCTTTGAAAAATGTTGATGATCAAGATTCTTGGGAAGCACACGCTTTTGATACTGTTAAGGGTTCTGATTATTTAGCAGATCAAGATGCAGTCGCAATTTTAACCCAAGAGGCACCAGATGTGGTGATTGATTTAGAACATCTAGGGGTGTTGTTCTCTCGTTTACCTGACGGTCGTATTGCTCAACGGGCTTTTGGTGGCCATTCTCATAACCGTACTTGTTACGCTGCTGATAAAACCGGTCATGCGATTTTACATGAATTGGTAAATAATTTACGCCGTTATGGTGTCCAAATTTATGAAGAATGGTATGTAATGCGTCTGATTTTAGAGGACGGCCAGGCTAAGGGTGTGGTCATGTTTCATCTTGTAGATGGAGATGTTCAGGTACTACGAGCAAAGGCTGTGATGTTCGCTACAGGTGGCTATGGTCGCGTTTATAATACGACTTCTAATGATTATGCCTCCACTGGTGACGGTTTGGCAATGACCGCGATCGCTGGTTTACCTCTACAAGATATGGAATTTGTCCAATTTCATCCCACTGGTTTATACCCGGTGGGGGTGTTGATTTCCGAGGCTGTACGGGGTGAAGGAGCTTATTTAATTAACGCTCAAGGTGATCGGTTTATGGCTAATTACGCCCCTAGTCGCATGGAATTAGCCCCTCGTGATATTACCTCACGGGCGATCGCTTATGAAATCCGTGCTGGTCGTGGTGTAAATACTGATGGTAGTCCCGGTGGTGCTTTTGTTTACCTGGATTTACGCCATCTGGGTCGGGAAAAAATTATGAGTCGTGTTCCTTTTTGTTGGGAAGAAGCCCATCGTTTGGTCGGTGTGGACGCTGTAACTCAACCTATGCCGGTACGTCCCACGATTCACTATTGTATGGGTGGTATTCCTGTTAATACTGATGGTCAAGTCCGTAATAGTGCTGATGGTTTTGTTGAGGGGTTTTTTGCCGCAGGTGAGACAGCTTGTGTCTCTGTTCACGGTGCTAATCGTCTCGGTAGTAACTCTTTATTGGAATGTGTAGTTTATGGCAAGAGAACCGGAGCAGCGATCGCTAATTATGTCCAAAATCGTCAATTACCATCAGTAGATGAAGTACGGTACATCAGGGAATCCCAGCAACAAATTCAAGCTTTAATAGCACAACCTGGACAATATCGAATTAATCAAATTCGTCAATCTTTTCAAGATAATATGACTGAATATTGCGGCGTTTTTCGCACCGCAGAATTAATGGGTCAGGGTTTGGAAAAAATAGCCGAATTACAACAGCAATATTCACAAATATACTTAGATGATAAGGGAAAAAGCTGGAATACAGAATTAGTTGAAGCCTTGGAATTACAAAGTTTAATGGTAGTAGGACAAACCATTTTAGCGTCGGCCTTAAATCGTCAAGAAAGTCGTGGCGCTCATTTCCGAGAAGACTTTTCTCAAAGAGATGATATCAACTTTCTTAAACATACAATGGCCTATTACTCATCAACAGGTATTGATATTCAATATCGTCCAGTCACAATCACCATGTTCGCACCAAAAGAGCGAAAATATTAATTAAAGTTATCATTCATCTGTTTAGTACGGTAGTTGGTAATTGATGATTTACTGGTGCGAAAACATATCTTGCTTAATTTTTACATATTAATGCTAACACCCAATAATTATGGGTGTAGCATATTATAATATTTATAAGCGTAAAAAAAGCTGTTTTTGCAATAGTTAAATATCTTAGGAACTCCTAAAATGATAAAACTAACTAATTTACACCCAGCAACTAACTTTTGCAGTATATCTTTAGCTTATAACATCTCAAGCAAATTTTGTAGCCACCGAAATATGTTTATCTAAAACGCCGGTTACGTCTAATAGCAACTGCTTTACGTTTACGCTTTTCTAAAGGTGTTTCAAAGTGTCGCCGAGATTTTACATCAGCTAATATACCAGCTTGAGCAACTTGGCGTTTAAAACGACGCAAAGCCGAATCTATGCTTTCATTTTGTCCTAAAAGCACCTGAGTCATTCTTATCCTGCCCTTAATTGATTAATGATTTTCATTTTGAAAATTTTCATTCTCAACAAGCATTTTATCAAAAACTTGATTAGAAATAAACTCTTCACAAATTAGTTAGGTTTGGGTCTAAAATTCGGCAATTCTACGGACGCTAAAGATTTCCGTCCCTTGGGTGGTCGTTGGGGATAAATCAATGGTGAAGGTGATTTATTTTCAGATGTATCGGATGTATTATGATCCAAAGATTCATCATCTACAACATCTAACCAATAATCTTCCATTTCCACCTCTGTAGAAGTCATTGGTAACTCCGGCGCTGGTGATAATAGTAAATTATTCCTTGCATCATTTTCATTAGTAGCCAATGGATTAATTTCTAATTCCACATCCTGCTTAATTGTTATTTCTGTTTGTTCATTATCCTCCAGATTCAAGAGCAAATTTTTCCAAATAAATGTATCATCTTCATCAGGATGATGAATATTTACCTCTCTTGCTGTTGCTTGTGAAATTACTTCAGATAATGAACTAGCAAAAAACTGATGGGTGATATCATCCTGTGGCGGACTTTCCGGTAATATTTGAGAAGTAGATACAGTTTCTATGTTATTCGTTATGGGCTGGGAGATGAATGGTTCTTGCTCATGGCCATAGTGATCAGAAATATTTGCAGTTGGTGGAATCCAGGGATCATGTATAGAATCATCTTCAGAATCTGTAACTCCAGACCAAGGTTGAATAGGTTGAGCGTTGGGGAACAAAGATCGAGCTTTTCTAGAGAATCTAGTTTGTTTGTGAATAACATTGTATGGATGATGAATATGATCCTCTACATAATTTCCAGGACTAGGAATTGGTGTATCTAGACATTTTTCCAAGGCCGATTTAAATTGTAAAGTCTGTCGTTGTTGACGCATGAGTCTAGTTTGCAACTCACGACAAGTATTTTCCCATTGTAATAGCTGCTGGGACTCTTGACTGTAATTACTTTGTAGTAAAGAACATTCTCGTTCCAAACGCGCTAAACGTTGTTGGCTAATTTCCATAAGGGATTTATAACCCTCTATACAGAGTTCCTGACGTTGAACCGTTTGTACATATACCTCTAACTGTTGATATAGAGACTGAATTTGCTCACCGGCAGCAGAAAGCTCTTGAGATTGTTGTTTAAACATAGACTCAGTAACACTAGAGCGTGTTTTCTGCCATTGCAAAACCTTTTCCGCTTCAGCTAATTCCGTTTTTAACTGCTGTACTTGAATGTATAAATCATTATTAGCCGTGCGTAATTCTGTATTTAAATTTAGTAGTTGCTGAAATTCTAAATTGACCTGTGCGTGTTGATCAATGTCAAGTTCTACAATCAAGTCCTGTTGGTTGCTGTCTTCCAATTTTTCCATAACTACGGTTTCGTGTTTATCATCTGTACTTGGCCGATAGCGTCGCGTTCTCGAAGGCTAATGGGAGGTAAATTTGTTATAATCACTATGATTATAACCCACAAATACCTAACCGATATCATTTATTGACACAAACAAAATAGTCAATAGATATTAAATCTAGAAATTACGATTGTGAATTAGTTCCACCCTGAAAGAGCAAAGCTTGTACCGAAAACTCCCAATCTAAAATCTAAAATCTAAAATCTAAAATCTAAAATCTAAAATTTTTTGGTCAGTTGTCAATTAATTAAGGTAGCCAATGGGGATGAAAGCCGACGAGGGGTAATTGTTCTGGTTTAATATCAATGTTAGTATTATCAGGGATGGGTAGCAAGGGCATCAACCAAAGACTACTACTAGCAATCGGTTCACCATCCTCGGTTTTTAAGGTATTTGCGGGTAATGGTGTGGTATTATTGCTGATGGGAATTACTTGGTCAAATAATAAGCCTAAACCGTCAGGTGCTAAACTCGTTTGCACATTGCGTTGAGCAGCAGGTAACAGTAGTAGTGGTTTTTGCATTCCTGTTTTCAAATCAATGGCTAGTAAATAAGGCTGTTCCAGATATTGTTCCTGAGAAATAAGTTGTGTCAGTAAGCAGTAAAGAGTGGGGGATGCAGGATCAAACTGACAACTCAGAATAGAGCCTTTAGTCTTTAATAATTGCTTTTGTACACCTTGATTCGTAACCAAAAACAAATCTCGCGTATAATCGGTATTGAATTTAACCATTGCCGCCTGGGAGCCGTCTTTAGAAAAGGCCTGTACTAAGCCAAATTGGGGAAGAAAATCTAGGGGTTTGTTGCTATTACCGTCTAAAGAAACAATTGCTGTTCCCTGACCTTGGGAAACTGCTACGGCTTTGCTGTCCGGTGTAATCAAAAAATCCCCACCCGGTTGCCCTTGTAAACGTTTTGCAACGGGTTTTTCTGAATAAATATCATTGCTAGTAGGTAAATACCAGAGAGCGAAATCACCAGGGTTATCCCGTTTACCTCTTTGAATAACAATAGTTTCTCCATCTGCTGAAAGGTCAAATTTTAGATTTTGATATTCTTTGTTATCCAAAATTAAGTCAACTTTCCCTGCTGCTTTTTTCCTAGTACCAACCTGACTAGAAATACCCGTAGTAACACTATAAATTTGGGCTGAAAGTAGGTCGGGATTTTGAGAGGAGCGGGCGGAAAATACAATTTTTTCACCATTAGGGAACGGTTCAAAATCCATAACAATTAAGTCTTTAGGGGTAAGAACCTTTTTTTGTTCTTTGGTCAAATTATAAAGTACCAACTGTCCCGGAAATTCTTGATTAGTTCCAATATAAAGAATAACGCGATCGCGGGTGGTAAAACTACCATTAAAAGGCTGCATAACCCGGTTTTTTCCTTCTGCTTGGGAATATTTGTCTCTACCTTTTTCTAATTTAACTTGGTAAGTTGTGCCATAGGGGGCTGGTGTGAGCAGTGTATACACCATTCTTCTTCCTGCCCAACTAATTTTACCAGCCAAAGGTGGATCTATTTTCAGATTTTCCTCCACACTTTTGATATCCATAGGCCGACTAAAATTCAGAGAAAATGAAATATCATCCGCTCCAATTTGTTGTTTTTCCCAGGTAAAATTGCGGACAATAGGTTTGACAACATCACCTTTCCAGATGATTAACCCTATCAGCATACTTAATAGTAGCATCAGGGCGATCGCAATTCCATCTAATGGTTGAATAAATTTATAAGATCTGCTCATCTAACAATTTTGGATTTTAGATTTTGGATTTTAGATTTTGGATTTTAGATTTTGGATTTTGGATTTTGGATTTTAGATTTTGGATTTTAGGTTTTAGGACGACTATATGATTGTGTATTTAAGAAGCACAAGCAAAAGTTACAATCATCATCTACTCCTGATTAATAACTGTAAGGATTTTGAGGTTGGGGAATTTTTTTCAGAGAATTGGCCGCAATAGTTAATTGACGTTTCTCCCCAATAGTTTGAGTTGTCATTTGTCCTTCCACTTCTAACCATGTATCAGGTGGATATTGTTGACGAGACGAACTTGGTAACTGTACTGGTAATCCTACTGGATAAGCATCAGCCGCACAACAAGTGAGGATAAATCGGGCTAAAAATATATATTCTTGACTAACATTAGGTTGGTGAATCACAAATCCCTGCACCTTTACCTTTTGTCCCGTATATGCGTCCGGTTCAGGATATACATTTAGTGTTCTTACCCAGTCTACCAGCGATCGCTCCTCTGGACGAACCTGAGCGCGAAAAGCTTGGGGTTGAACACGAGTCGCACCAATTAATTCTGTTACTCCTCGGTCTAATGCTGTTTGACTAGCAAAAGCACGGGGTGTAATCATTAACCCTAAAATTGCGGCTGTTAATAGCAGGAAACTACCCCAACCAGGAGGAAATACATTAATGTGCAGTGCATTAGCCTTATCAGCTTGGTGACGGTGTTTCCACAGTTGTAAACCTTTAAAAAAACCAACAATTAACAAACCTATACCACCGACAATAGCTAACCAAAAGTAATCAGGATGAATTAACAAATAGAGTTTACCTGTTAGCCAGTATTTCAACATTAAAATACCCCAAGCTGCAATAGCGACCACATCTAACCAGGGTATGAATTTATTTGAGGCTTTGATTTGAGAATTTGACATTTTGTCAGTAATAGCTGAAGTGATAATATACGCAGAAATTACGGAATAATCAACCACATATCGAAACCAGGAAAAGCCGCACTAAAGACTAGCAACCCTAGTGATAGAAGCAGAAGACAGAGTTTGCGTAAGTCCCATGATCTCAGATTACGTGCAAATTCATGAATAAAGTGAATAAAAGCGTCAATTGTCCAGCTAAGAAAAAAAGATAGATCAGAGCTTTCGGCTTAAAAATGGATAACATTAAACCAACACCCTTAATATCAATCATTGGTCCGAATACCAAAAATGCCAATAACGACCCACTGGTAAAAGTAGAAGCAAAAGATAAAGCAAAGAAAGAATCAACCGTAGAACATATTGATACAACTCCCGCTAATACTAGCATGGCTAAAATCGAGCTAACAGGACCGGCTCCCAGACTGAGAATGAGTTCACGGGGGGCTAAAACTTGGATAGCAGCAGCTATGGCACTACCTAATACCATAACTCCACCTAATTCCCGCAATTCTTGGACAATATTATCTAATACAGACTGGAGTTTCTCTGGTAAAGGTTTACTAAAGTTAGGAATTGCAGCCACTTCACTGTAATAATCATCTATGCGTTTTGGTTTTCCCGTTGTTCCACCCAGAATATAAGTTCCCGATTGCAATAAACTAGGCCTACTGGTTTGCAGTTGTAATTGGGATTGTCTTCCCCCCCGTGTCGTTTTTGCTTGAGTAGGGGGATTAAATTTAAGGTAACGAGCTATACTTGGTTGCAGAAAGGGAATTAAGTCTGATTGAAAACTGAAAATAAAACCAATAATAGTAGCAATGGCCAGAGAAAATACCACCCTTAACACCACTATTTCTGGTTGATCACGAAATGCAGTCCAAGTTGACCAAATCACAATTGGGTTAATCGTCGGTGCGGCTAATAAAAAGCCCATTGCCACCGGTGTAGGTACTCCCTGCATCAACAGTCTCCTGGCCACAGGCACATTACCGCACTCACAAACTGGAAACAAAAGACCCATTGTGCTGCCGAATAAAGCCCCCAGTAGGGGATTTTTGGGCATTTTTTCAACCAATTTACTCTCATCAATAAAAAACAGTAGTACACTGGAGAAAAATACACCCAGCAGTAAAAAGGGCATGGCCTCAACTAGTAGACTGAGAAATAATGTAAAACCATTGTTCAGTTGATTCGTCATGCGTTGCAGTCAACAGCGGTTGGTGAGTTTTAGGGTTTTGTTTTGTCATATTACCCGATGGGGTAGCATCTGCCCAGGGTAGTCACCCCCCAGACGGGGATCAATAAATTAATAATAATAGCAGGGAATAGGCGATATGGAATAGAGTTGAAATTTTGAACTTGGTGATGTTATCATCCGGTTCTGAATAATCCCAAAAATTTAAAAAATACCTGGTTTAAAAATACCTGCGGAATGTGCGCTCAAAGTTTGTCCCTTTGCGTCTTGGCTCGAAACAAGATCCATACCGCCATTATGTAACACCGAAATTCTTTTACCTGAGCTTTTTACTGCGTTGGTGCATGAATCAAAGAAGGTATTAGGACTTACGCAAGTGTCACACCAAAAATCTGTTGTCGGGTGCGTCAGATATCAAAAATCTGCTTATTTGCAGGATTTATGCAGTAGTAAAGCACCCTACCAATGTGTCAGTTACGTAAGTTCTGGGTATATGAATTTGTCTGACCCAGAGGCGCAAAGGGAGAAAAAGTAAAAAAAGTAAGAGTTTGAAAATCAGCAATGTCGCAGTATCTTATCGTCTGACCAAGAAATTAAAGTACAAGTTGGGGATATGGGACAGGAGTCACAAATATCTGAAAATAAAAATCTAGTCTTCAGGACACTCTTTAACCTTGTTAGATACCCACTTTTTACAACCTAGACCCAAAAAACCCCCTCTTTCTTCACAATATCCTTTATCAACCTCTTGTTTTTCTCTAGGAATTTCTGACACTGTAGAACTTTGACGGACAGATGCAAAAAATTGTCCTCTCTCCACTACTGAATTATCTTGTTTAATCTCATATTCAAATTCATTTTTGTAATTTTGTCTGACAACAAATACACGATCACTATGCCTAGTTCCAGCACTTACTCTGGTGAACTCAGAGGATCTACCTTTACTATAATCCCGATCAGTGTACGGAAAATTATCAGGAGATATACCTCGTGAAACGTTTCTGATAATTACTCTTCTACCTTTTTTCGGCGGTTCACTTGAGGATGTAAACCAGGCTGTAGTGTCACCTATATAAGTTCGAGTGCTAGGACATTCACCCACATACTTATACAAAGGCAAAACTATTTGATTAAGTTCTGATTGTCCCTCAACTTCAAAACCAATTTCTGGCTGGGTAGAAGCAGATTGTCCCCAACTGGGAAAGGATTGCATTAATACTAATGGAGTGGATAATGCCAAGATTTTGATCAAATAGGATAGGCACGAGATTCTTTTTGACATTTTTTTTCACCGAATTTAAAGATAAAATCAGGAATTTATAGCCTATTTAGTCAATAAGCTGAAGTTATTGAACTCATAGACTAGTTGTTGAGTGGAAATCATCAGGATATACGCCTGCATTAGTTACAAAGCGACAATCATAAGGGGATTGATTATATCTTGCAACTATCTAAATAGGCAACAAATTTGCCCCAGACTGGTCCGTCTAAAAATGCTCTGGGAAGATGCCCTTTAGGAGCTTCTAAAGAATATTTAAGCTGATCACCATATAAGTATCTGCCTCGATAACGCCAGCCCAAATCAGTAGCAAAATCTTCAAAATGTTCGTTTGTTGGTTCAAATTTAGTACCAAATAAACTCTTCCATGTTTGTGCTTGTACTGAAAACCCAAAGCGTCCTTGGCTCTTATTTTGCCAAGCTCGATTAATAGCACTTAAATTTTCACAGGATAATCGAGAAATTGTTTTATCATTCAGCGATCCAGAAGCTTGGCTAATTTGTAACATTAAAGACTTTGTTTCTTGATCAGCCCCTTGCCAATTACCTTCAGATAATAATTGTTCCAATTTACCAGTAATGGAAAGGTCTACAGTATTACCTTTGGTTGCTATAAGGTCTACAGTTTTGCCTTTGCTTGGTATTTCTACTTCTTTCTTTGGCGCAATTCCAGTCCAAATAGGAGGTTTCTGATTAGTGATAATGTAAAAGGTATTAATGGGAATTGCGGCATTAAATCCTGTTTTTCCCTCAGCGGATGCTCCTGTTTCTTTTTGTCCAGGTGCTGGTTTTTTTACGGGTATGATTGGTTTCCGGTTGACTCTAGTTTCTGAACCTGTGGGATCACTCTTATCTCCTCCACTTAAATCAGCTTGTCCGTGAATACCGATAACTTTACCAGAATCATCAAACACTGGTCCGCCACTATTACCAGTTTTTGTAGCTGCATCATATACTAAGGTATAACCGTTCTTCACCCCGCGAGCAAAGGTAACTACTTTACCTCGTGTAACAGTATATGTTCTCTCCGTCCCCTGTTTGCCAAAAATAGTGGGAAAGCCGGCAACTTTAATATCTGCCTCAAGTTTTACCTCTTCAGAATTGCCTAAAGTGGCGACGGGATAATTTTCCTCTGCTTCAAATGTTACTGTAGCTAAATCCGGGTCATTGTCATTTTTCTGTAATACTTGACGGTCTTTAATAGGATAATCTTTACCGATGTGAGTACGAATTGTGTAAGTAATGTCTGTACTACAGATAACTTTTTTCCTTCCTATTATTGCATCACAAACGACATGATTAGCGGTTAAAACTGTGTAAGTTTTTCCTTTTTTGTCAATAATCACACCTGATCCACCGGGAGAAATATCATTTTGGGTATTGATTTGTACTGTAGTTTTTTCTAGGCTGTCCTGAACTCTTTCTGCTGCCACTGGTTTCAAAGATGTGACAGAGAAAAGTATGGAAATTGTGACTGAGAAGATAGAGTAATTATTTTTCAGTAGCTGGTAGGATAAATTCATATCTACACCTTTAATCACCTGAATACAAAGGTATCACACTTATTGTAGAAGATCAACAAGTCAGGTAATTTATTCCCTGTCTGATAGTTAAAATTCCTGAAAACTGGCTGCTTTTAGCAAAAAGATGATCTTTACTGATGAGGATTTCGCTAATTTATGAGACACAAGCGTGGGAAAGGAAATTTATCTATGAGCTTGGAATACTTACTTGATCTAATGCTATACTAGCTCCTCAAAAACAATATCCTCATAAACCGACTCAATGGGAAAACTTAAATCAATACTTCGTAGCTCGATATTATCCCCCGACTGATAATTAAAAATCTCCCAATTACCGCGATCATTTTTGCGGTATAAATCAATCGCTATTTTCTCAGCATCAACCAAAACATAATCTTGCAAACTAGGATTGCGACGATACAATCTAAATTTATCCCCTCGGTCATAATTGGCTGTACTCGGAGATAAAACCTCAACAATTAAACAGGGATATTGAATTGCTTGGGTTGCAGTGCGATCGCTATCTTCGCACGTAACGCTCACATCAGGATAAACATAATCGTTCGTTTCCAAAATATTTACACGACAATCGGAATTACCAACCTGACAACCACCACCCCGTAAATGACCTTTAACAATAAAAATAATATTACTAGCAATTCGTCCATGATTTTGAGTTCCCCCACTCATAGCGTAAACTTCACCATTAAGATACTCATGGCGAAGCAATTGTTTCTCTTCCCAGACAAAATATTCTTCGGGTGTTAACTTAGGAAACTTATCTTTTACAGCAATCATTTTTTGTTACCCCATCTGTAATAGACGCAAAGTAAAATCGTATTACCTACTTTTCCCTGACTTTTCTTAGCAGCTACTCAGCAGACCCCCCGCCCATTGTTGCTGTTAGGCGATCGCTAGTAATATTTCTGATTTTTAGGACAAAATACAACATCAATAATAGAAAAAATCCGAATCAACCGATTGTGACACCAGGGGTGGGGAATGTGGGTTTAATCATCATCCAAACTACTCAAAAACAGGCGACCAAATTTCCGAAATTGCCACTTCCCAACCAGGTAATAAATCAGGAAGAGTTAAAATATCACCATCTTTGAAAATTACTGTTTTTCCATGAGAAGAAACCTCTACAGTTCTTGTTTTGGGATTAATTAAAATTCCAACTTTTGCACCTAAATTCATAAAATCTTCAATCTTTTTTCTCAGTTTATCTAAAGAATCAGTTTTAGATTTTACTTCAACTACTAAATCAGGAACTAATTCTGCATAATCTTCCGTTGATTTTCTGAGGCGATGAGCACAAACAAAAGATACATCAGGCGCACGTAAATCAGAATTTGGTAATTTAAACCCCGCACTAGAACCAACTACACGCCCTAGTTTACGAGGTCTTACCCAGTTACCCAAAATTCGTGCAAACTCAGTACCTACTTCTTCCGATTCATAACCTGACGGACTCATAATAATGATACTCCCATCTACTAATTCCAGGCGATAGTCAGGATATGCTATCTGTATTTCTTCTAATTCTTTGACTGTAAAAGACATGATCGTTTTCTCCTGAAATACTACGGAAATACTGTCATATTAGGCATTCCTGAATTGAGGTATGAAAATCAAATATTCTAGTTCTTAAACTCTTACTCTCTGCGTCCTTCGCGCCTCTGCGTGAGAAAAAATCATACCTTCATTCACCAACGCCTCATATTATTCATCATGCCAAATTTCTTCCTTCACCCTCACAGGCAATTTCGCTAAATCTGGCAACTCCACCGCCTCCACATCTGTGATTTTATCTTTAATATTAATAGGTATATTCACTGGTTGACGTTCTTCCATCCAGCAACTAGCCACAGGTAAAGTTTCTTCTAACTCGTCTAAAGGACGAGGAATAACCATAACTGCATTTAACTCACCAATGCGTTCCGCTTCAAACATTCCTGCCTCTACTGCTACAGCTACATTAGCCACCGAACCACGAATGATGGCCGTACACAAACCAGCACCAATCTTTTCATAGGAGGCTAAATGTACATCAGCAGCTTTCAGCATGGCATCACAAGCTCCCACCATGGCTGGAAAGCCACGAGTTTCCACCAGTCCAATGGCTTGATTACTCAAACGGCTGTATCTACCATCTTCCATGAATTTAGTTAGGCGGTTAATCGGTAAAACTATATCTAAATTAGGATAGGGACGGGGAATAACCAAACTAGATACCAACTGTCCAAACTGTTCAGCAGTTTGTACACCTGCTTCTACAGCCAAGCGCACATCAGCAATACCACCTCGGACAATAGCGGTACAGTGACCACTACCAATTTTCTCATAACCAACTAAGTGGACTCCAGCCGACTTTAACATCATGTCAGCCGTGCCAACTATAGCGGGGAAACTGAGAGTTGAGACTAAACCTAAAGCAGTATCTTTGAGGCTGTCACGGCGACGTTCTGCATGAATATTGCTCAAAGCACTTTCATTATATGTTTCCATCTGCATTTTCCAGGATAAGGTTCGTATAGCGTCTTCAATCACAGAAGAATGAAAACTAGCATTTGAATATGGACTTGGGTTCACACTTCATACTTAACACTTAACCTGAAGAATTTTCAGAGTTTTGATTGCCCAAAGATTGTCTATGGGGGAATAATGTACTCAGCAGCCTATTTATGCTACCTTGTCCATAAATTTGTGTACCAAAAATATTGTGAGTTTCAAGATTCGACTCACTGGGTTTTAAGTTGTCAGAGCATTCTTCTGTAGACTGCGGAAGCTTAGTTTCTTCAGATGTAGAATCACTTATTACAGCGGTTTCTTCTACCGGAGGAGACTGGCTTTTCGGTGTGGGTGAAGGTGGAGATACGGGTGTAGATTGGTGTTTAAATTCCAGAAAAGCCGCCACCGAGAGTTGAGTTGAGGAAATTACTTGTTCCTGTTTCTCTGGTTTCTCTGGCTGAGAATTAGAAGACTCCGGTTCTTCTGCTGACGCTTCAACAACCTGCCGACTAGTATCCCCCAAAATTGAACCAGAGGCAATCACTTGTCCTGGCGCTACGGAATAGTTAAAAACTGTTGTTGCTGCACCAATACAGGCATTAGCCCCAATTTTACCTTGACCAACCATCAAAAAACCGGCTCCCAGGTTTGCTCCTGCTTCTATTTCTAGGATACCCTCGCTTACTTGGAGAATTGACCCCATACCCAGACATACCCCAGCGCCAATCACAATTCTACTGTTAGTAGCTGCTTGGAGAATTATTCCCGGAGCTAATACCGCACTGGGATGAATAATCACGTCGCCATAAATATGTGTATCAAATCTATCGCTCAATTGTAGCAGCGATATTGACATGAAATTTATTACCTCGGAAGCCGGAAATGGACGATATATTAGCTAATAGGTAATGGGTAATGGGTAATTGGTAATTGTTGCCTCCTGCCCTTTCCCTTTTCCCTACTCCTATGGACGCTGAATAATTGCTTCTAATACGCGGCGTTTTGCTTTGGGGTCTGTACCCACTAAACGCACATACTCGCCTGGATATTCAGAAACATACCCTTCTAAGGCTGCGATCGCTTCTCGTTCAGATGTAGTCTGAATTTGACCCGCAACTGTCCAAGTACCTGTGCGGAAGCGGCGCTGATCTACGTGTTCAACCGCAATTTTTGCACCACTAGACAACAATTGGCGCAATTGATCTACTGTTTCCGCGCTTAGACGGCTGCTGGTGACTGTCGCTGTTGCTGTTGCAGAATTTGTACTTGTAAATGATTTGCTGCTACCAGAAGAGGCTACGAGTCCGTTTGGTCTTTGGATAATTGCTTCCAATACGCGACGTTTGGCTTTGGTGTCAATGCCAATTAAACGCACATAATCACCTTTATGGGACTCTATACACTCTTCTAAAGCAGAAATAACTGCTTGAGTAGATGTAGATTGAATTGGTTCACAACTATTCCAAGAACCTGTACGGAAACGTCGTTCATCTACGTGTTCTGTGCCAATCTTGTAACCACTGGCCAAAAGTTGACGAATTTGATCTAAGGTTTCCGCACTCAATTTCCCACTACCAACGGCATTACCATTACCATTGTAACTGCCAGCAGATGCAGTAGCAGGAGCTTTAAAGCTAGATGTACCAGCAACTACACCATCAGGACGTTGAACGATTGTTTCTAATACCCGTCTTCTGTTGTTATCAATACCAAATAGACGCACATATTCACCGCTATGGTCTCGCAAACAGGATTCTATAGCCGAAACTGCCTCACCTAAAGACCGGGTTTCAATGGCTTGACAACTCTGCCAAGAACCCGTACGGAAACGTCTTTGGTCTACGTGTTCTGTGCCAATTTTAAATCCTTGTTCTAGTAGATAACGTAATTGATCTACTGTTTCTGTACTTAAGCTATAGCTGGCCACGTCACTGCTCCTTTCTAACTCTTCAATTTCAATGCTTGTATAAGATTTATATGCTGCAAGATTAAGTTCATCCCGAATGGGCGCAATACACTTGCTATCTGCGGCGCAGTGATAACCAGCCCGCAAAGCCTGATTAATTCCGACTACATGGTGAGCAAATTCTTGATCCTGCACCTGGACATCTGGTAATCTATCCGCTTGCTGCTGAGTAGTAATTATTGACCCAGAGGCTACGTATTTACCCGGTGGAATTTCCACATCTTGAATTAAGGCGTGCATCATAATAATGCACCCTGCACCCACTCTGGCATTAAATACCGTAGAACGAAAGCCAATAAAACAACTATCGCCAACGTAAGCAGGTCCATGAATTAGCGCCATGTGGGTAATGGAAGCACTTTTGCCAATCCATACTGAGTATTTCTGGCCATCATCACCAATAACTCGGCCTTGCTCCAACCCATGAATAACTACACCATCTTGAATATTAGTATTTTCACTAACACAAAAAGGTGTACCTTCATCTGCTCTAATGGAAGTTCCTGGAGCAATTATGACATTTGCACCTATATTGACATCACCAATTAGGTTACAAGAAGAGTGTACAAATGCAGTTTTATCGATATTGGGTTCGGCTAAACTCCTTGACCACGGGGTTGGGGGTGCCGCCGTGCTGCGGACTACCATTGCGAGATTCCTCCTGAAATAAGCTTTTTGTCAGTTGTCAGTTGTCAGTTGTCAGTTGTCAGTTGTCAGTTGTCAGTTGTTAGTTGTCAGTTGTCACCTATTACCTGTCACCTGTTACCTATTACCTGTCACCTGTCACCTGTCACTTATTACCTGTTCCTGACTATCTATACTGGTCTTTTTTGCTGTAAATGACACGATCTTCAACATAAATGGTATCTATAATTGCCACCACTGCTGCATCTAAGGGTCGTTGTTCATTGCCCAGCACTTGACGAGCAGCACTGCCGCGACTGACAAGTACCCACTCATTCACTCCTGCCCCCACACTATTATCGGCTGCTACCTCGTATACTGGCAGGAGATTGCCATTTTCATCTACCAATTGCAACATCAGCAGTTTCACACCCCGCAGACTGGGATCTTTTTGGGTGCTAGTTACTGTGCCACGAACTCTGGCAATTTGCATGATTAATTATGGTCTTCTACCGAAAGGGCGAATTGTGTTTACACCTTCCCGGAATTGTTCTACATCTTCTGTATATCGAATTGGTAGGACATATTCCAAGTTTTCGTGAGGACGCGCAATGATGTGTGTAGATAGGACTTGTCCACCGTTAACACGCTTCACTGATTCTACTCCAGCACCTACTGAAGCTTGAACCTCGGAAACGTCACCACGGACGATAACTGTCACCCGACCACTACCGATCTTTTCATATCCTACCAAGGTAACACGCGCAGCTTTCACCATCGCATCAGCAGCTTCTACTACTGCGGGAAAGCCTAATGTTTCTACCATTCCTACTGCAATTGACATTTTTTTGTCCTTAAATTAAATTTTTACCTGTACCAGATTTAATTTCAAACCACCAGTCTCGTTAATGATTTTCGTTTAAATGGTCAGCCTTTCCACAACTAGACTAAGCGCGAAACTGTTCTACTGCTTCTGTATAACGAATTGGCAAGACGTATTCTAAGTTCTCGTGGGGACGGGCAATGATGTGTGTAGACACTACTTCACCACCGTTGACTCTTTTGGCTGCTTCAATACCAGCCGCAACTGAAGCTTGCACTTCAGAAACATCTCCCCTCACAATCACTGTAACGCGAGCGCTGCCAATTTTTTCATATCCTACTAAAGTTACACGGGCAGCTTTTACCATGGCATCAGCAGCTTCTACTACTGCGGGAAAGCCTTTAGTTTCAATCATTCCAACTGCAATTGGCATCGCAGAACTCCTCAAAAATTAATCGTTTTAGAACTAGCGGTGGAAATTTTGTCCGGGGATGCTCACTTTCCAAAATACCGCCATATTTAAGCTTATGAAACCTTAGCATCCTTGGCAACATAAATTACTATAATAGTTTGTCATAAAATATATTTAAAAAACTTAACAAAACTTTATACTGTCCTTTGTGGTCTTCAAATTCACTGATCCCTAGAGTGACAGCTTATGCTTTATAATTTCTTTATCACTTTTAGAACCACTACAGTTTACAGCCTAAGCTAATTCTTTGATAAGGAGGACTGGCATAGGCTAGGTATGTGATAGATGGGCTATTGGCTAGATCTTTTACTTGGCTATTTTCATAAATACTGGGTGAAAATTCGCAAATTTTACAAATGTACATGAAAAACTAATTTAAAACAGCAGGAAAGGAAAAATGTTCTTTAATAAGAGAATATATAAAATATGACAGCATTATTTAATGACTCGATCAAAGGCTATTTTCAAGCAAATATGCCTAAGATATTTAGCTAAAAAAGTTAAGAAAACATAGATTTTCTCGGAAAATTTTGTTTTTGAGCAAAGGATTATTTAAAGGCTGTTTAAGAGAATGGAAACTCAGTTGTCAAGGAAGATTTTAAATGAATGAATTTCTATTTTTAACAAGTTGGTTCGTGCCTCTTTATAGTTTACTAGGGGCAATTTTAACTTTGCCTTGGAGTATAGGAATTATCCAACGCACAGGACCTAGACCTGCTGTATACTTGAACTTGCTGACTACCATCTTAGGTTTTATTCACAGTCTATTAGTATTTAAAGATGTTTGGAATCGAGAGCCAGAACATCTACTAATAACTTGGTTTCAAGCTGCTGATTTCCAATTATCCTTCGCTTTAGAAATTTCTGTGGTCAGTGTGGGAGCAACTGTTTTAATTACCGCACTAAGTCTATTAGCACAAATTTATGCCCTAGGCTACATGGAAAAAGACTGGTCTTTAGCCCGATTTTTTGGTTTATTAGGATTTTTTGAAGCCGCTTTGATTGGTTTAGCAATTAGTGATTCCCTCTTTCTCAGTTATGCTTTGCTGGAGGTTCTCACTCTTTCTACCTATTTACTCGTAGGATTTTGGTATGCTCAACCTTTGGTAGTTACAGCAGCACGAGATGCCTTTTTGACGAAACGGGTAGGCGACCTATTACTATTAATGTCCGTTGTCACCCTTTCTACTCTGGCTGGTAGCTTAAATTTTTCGGATTTGTATGAATGGGCGCAAACTGCTGATTTAAACCCAGTTACATCCACTTTACTCGGCTTGGGTCTAATTGCCGGTCCTGCTGGTAAGTGCGCCCAATTCCCACTGCATCTGTGGTTAGATGAAGCTATGGAAGGTCCAAACCCAGCTTCGGTTATGCGAAACTCTTTGGTGGTAGGTGGAGGCGCTTATATTCTCTACAAGATTCAACCATTATTATCTTTATCCCCTATTGCTTTGGATACTTTAGTGGTGGTGGGAATAATGACAGCAGTGGGCGCAACATTGGTATCTATCGCTCAAATTGATATTAAGCGATCGCTCTCCCATTCTACTAGTGCCTATATGGGATTAGTGTTTTTGGCAGTGGGTTTAGAACAGGGCGGGGTGGCCTTAATGTTACTCCTAAGTCATGCTATGGCCAAAGCCCTATTATTCATGAGTTCTGGTTCTGTTATCTATACCACCCAAACCCAAGACTTAACAGAAATGGGGGGTTTATGGTCAAAAATGCCAGCTACAACCACAGCCTTTGTTGTCGGTTCAGCAGGTATGGTGACACTACTACCATTAGGCAGTTTCTGGGCAATGTTAGCATGGGCTGATGGACTAGTCAAGGTTAGCCCCTGGGTAATTGTGGTTTTAATCTTAGTTAATGGCCTTACAGCTTTGAATTTAACTAGGGTATTCCGCTTAGTTTTCTGGGGAAAATCTCAACCAAAAACCCACCGCGCCCCAGAAGTCGCCTGGCCAATGGCATTACCAATGGTGACTTTAACTATACTAACATTATTGTTACCATTAATGCTACAACAATGGTATTTATTACCTAGCTGGGAAAGTTTAGATGGGTATATAGTTGCTTCTCTATTCGCTTCCACTCTGGCTGGAGTAACTCTTGGCGCTACCATTTATCTTCACAAAGCTTGGTCAAGATCCAGAATTTTAATCTGGAGATTTTTACAAGACTTATTAGGCTATGATTTTTACATAGACCGCATTTACCGCTTAACGATTGTAAGTGCTGTAGCGCTGTTATCCAAGATATCCGCGTGGAGCGATCGCTTTTTGGTAGACGGTTTAGTCAACTTAGTCGGCTTTGCGGCAATTTTTAGCGGACAAAGTTTGAAATACAGCATTTCTGGTCAATCCCAAGGCTATATGCTGACAATTATCTTCGTTATTAGCATCCTGGGTTTTTTCATTAGTTTCTCCTTGGGTTTATTCGATAAATTGCCTTTTTAAGTCAATTGTCAGTTGTCCGTTGTCGGTTGTCGGTTGTCAGTTGTCAATTGTCAGTTGCAAAAGAATATTTCTCTCCTGTCTTCCCTGTTCCCTGTTCCCTGTTCCCTGTTCCCTCTTCCCTCTTCCCCTATGCTCAGTACATTGATTTTACTGCCGTTAATTGCTGCGGCTTTCTTTGGTTTTTATCCTTCTACTATTTCTGGTAAACTCGCCCGCATCATAGCTTTAGTTTTTAGCGTTGTTATTTTTCTATGGAGTATTTTCATAGCCATTCAGTTTAACCCCGGAGACGTTACTCAACAATTTGCAGAATCTCTACTGTGGGTAGATGCCATTGGCTTAAATTACAATCTGGGTATAGATGGTTTATCCCTGCCGTTATTACTTCTGAATGGACTATTAACTTGTATTGCTATTTATAGTAGTGATGAATCTCAACAACGTCCTAGATTTTACTATTCCTTAATTTTTCTCTTAACCACTGGGGTAATTGGAGCATTTTTAGCACAGGATTTATTATTATTTTTCCTGTTTTATGAGTTGGAATTAATACCCCTGTATTTGCTAATTGCTATTTGGGGAGGTGCAAGACGAGGTTATGCAGCCACGAAATTTCTCATTTATACCGCTTTTTCGGGAATCGTCATTTTAGCTAGTTTCCTGGGTATAGTTTGGTTAAGTGGTTCTTCCAGTTTTGCACTCTCGACCTTAAATAGTCAAAATCTGCCCTTAGCTACCCAAATTTTACTCCTTGTAGGCATTTTGGTCGGTTTTGGCATTAAAATCCCCCTCTTTCCCTTCCATACTTGGCTACCAGATGCCCACGTTGAAGCTTCTACACCCATATCTGTTCTCTTGGCTGGCATACTATTGAAGTTAGGGACCTATGGCCTACTGCGATTTGGCATGAATTTGTTACCAGATGCTTGGGCTTATTTAGCCCCTTACTTAGCTACATGGGCAGTAATTAGTGTCTTATTTGGCGCTTCTTGTGCGATCGCCCAAACGGATATGAAAAAAATGGTGGCTTATAGTTCTATTGGACACATGGGCTATGTCTTGTTAGCCGCCGCCGCATCTACTCCTCTAAGCGTATTAGGGGCAGTTCTGCAAATGATTAGTCACGGATTAATATCCGCTATGTTATTCCTGCTAGTAGGAGTTGTCTATAAAAAAACTGGTAGCCGGGATTTAAACGTGGTTCGAGGACTACTCAACCCAGAACGCGGTTTACCCCTGATTGGTAGTTTAATGATTATGGGAGTCATGGCTAGTGCAGGTATACCCGGAATGGTGGGATTTATTGCCGAATTTATCGTTTTTCGCAGCAGTTTTGCAGTTTTCCCCCTCCAAACATTGTTGGGAATGTTAGGAAATGGTTTAACTGCCGTTTATTTCTTAAATCTTGTCAATCGTGCCTTTTTTGGACGGTTATCAGAGGAACTTTACAACCTACCTCGTGTTTACTGGAGCGATCGCCTTCCTGCTATTATTTTAGCTGTATTTATCGTCATTTTCGGCATTCAACCCACCTGGCTGGCACATTACACCGAAACCACAATTACCACCATGGTAAACACCAATAATCTAGTACACAACAGTGAGCATAAAATAGCTATTCAAAATAGTTAAAAGGCCTATGATTCAGCCTTTTAACTGGTAGAGTTCTAATTCAATTACAGGAGAAACACTAATGGTGAAAACTGAAAAAAAGCCCGCTTACAACCCCCTATCTGAATATCTTGAACGCTTACAAAATGGTGGTGCATTACTCAAAGATAGCCCCGAAAACGTTTTAGAAGTTGTTGGCATTCTCAAAAGTTATGGTATAGTTTTAGATGCTTATTCTAAAAACCTCATTTACATCGCTGAACATCAATTTTTAGTGTTTTTTCCCTTCTTTAAATATTTTGATGGTGATGTTTCTTTAGCTAAATTAATCCGTCATTTATGGCATGATCGGATTAATTTTGAATATGCTGAATATTGCATGAAAACCATGATGTGGCATGGTGGAGGCGGTTTAGACGCATATTTAGATACTCAGGAATTTCAAGATAGAGCAAAAACCGTTATTGCTGCTAAATTTAAATATAATCCCCTGCTGTTGGGATTAAATCAACTATTTCCTGAATTTTTAACGGAACAGTTACGAGTTTCAGCTTATTACACTGGTTTAGGTCAATTTTGGCGAATTATGGCTGATATGTTTCTGAATTTATCAGACCGCTATGACAATGGCGAAATTAAATCTATTCCCCAAGTTGTAGAACATATTAAACTAGCTTTAGTGGCAGATGCAATTAAACCAATTACATACAGCGTCAAAATTGGTGGTAAAGTCTATGATATTATTCCTAAATCAGTTGGTTTAACCTTCCTTGCAGATACCGCAATTCCCTATGTAGAATCAGTATTTTTTAGAGGAACACCATTTTTAGGAACAGTTTCTTTAAACGCCCAAGCATATCAAGTTCCTCCAGATCAATCTCGATTCCAATATGGTGCATTATACGCCGATCCTTTACCTATTGGTGGTGCAGGGATTCCGCCAACTTTATTAATGCAGGATATGCGTCATTATTTGCCAGAATATTTACATAGTATTTATCGTCGCAGTCTCAGGAGTGAAGATGATTTACGAGTACAAATTTGTATGAGTTTCCAAAAATCCATGTTTTGCGTCACCACGGCCGCAATTTTAGGACTTTTACCTTATCCATTAGATACTCAAGATCCATCTGAAAAAAAAGCCATTCAAGTTTATTTAGAAAAGTGGCTGTCAAGATTAGAAAACTCCCGGTTATTAGAAGTCAATAAATAGGCTAATATAACTACCCTATCATATTGCCAAAAAATAATTTTTGCGGATTTAAAAGAAAGAAATCTCTTGACACGAAGCTAGGACTGTGTTATCATAGTACCGACGAGGAAGAACTATCTTCGCTGCATAAGCAATTTTAAATACCATTAAATAAAACAAGACTAATTGAGAGTTAGTTATAGATGACTCTTCTGGTTGTTGTCTGTGTCTGGAGTGGTTAGTTAAAAACCGCTTCAGGACTAAAATTGGTGTAGCATCAGCAGTTGCCACAAATACGTAGTATGAGTTATCATACTAATATTGTCTTTAAAAGTATTATTACCAGCTTGGATTTTTAAATTCCAGATTGGATCTGAATAACAGTCACTTATTGATAGGACTGGTTTTTGCGTCATGAGCTATTGTATCAACCCGCACTGTCCCAAACCCATTGACCTAGCAAATGCAAATAATCCTATTTGTCGTAACTGTGGGTCACAATTACTGCTGCAAAATCGCTATCGGGTACTTAAACAACTAGGACAAGGTGGTTTTGGGAACACCTTTGAAATTGACGACGGTGGAGAAACCAAAGTTTTAAAAGTGCTGACTGAAAATAATCCCAAAGCCGTGGAATTGTTTCAACAAGAAGCTAAGGTTTTGAGTCAATTAAACAGTGCAGGTATTCCCAAAGTCGAAGCAGATGGTTATTTTACGGTTTTACCTAAAAATAGTTCTGTACCATTGCATTGCTTGGTAATGGAGAAAATCGAAGGAGTAAATTTAGAGCAATGGATGGAATTTCGTAATTATCAAACTATTTCTGAAAAAGAAGCTCTTAATTGGTTAAAACAAATAATAGAAATTCTGGCTTTAGTCCACGCTCAAAAATATTTTCATCGTGATATTAAACCTCAGAATATCATGCTGCGACCAAGTGGGCAACTTGTGTTAATTGACTTTGGTGCAGTGCGACAAATCACGACTACAATTTTAGTGGGAAATTCCCATACTAGAATTATTTCTCAAGGTTATTCATCACCAGAACAACAAAATGGTTATTCTGTACAACAGTCAGATTTTTTTGCCTTGGGACGGACTTTTATATTTTTGCTCACAGGTAAAGAACCACAGGATAAAGCTATTTATGATCCTCTGACTAATGAGTTACATTGGCGAAAATATGCAGTTAATATTTCTCCGCTTTTAGCAGATTTAATTGATAATTTAATTGCCCATAAAGCAAATCAGCGTCCTGAAAATACGAGAGTTATTTTCCAGAGATTGCAGAAAATTGAAAAGGCTTTAAATCAACCGCACATTTTCGGAAATACCACCAATATTCAATCAAAAAGTAGTTTTTTACCGACGGTTTCTGTTAGTCCAGGTAAACCCGTACAACTTGCAGCTAAACTAAATCAGAAAAATCGCAAAAAGAGGAGAAGAATTAGACATCAGTGAAAATTCTTTAGCTGTTAACTTAGGTTTAACTTATTCTACTATTCAAGGAATTATTGCAGGTAAACTTAAAATGACAGCAGATATAGATTTACGTCTTTGTCGCTATTTTAGACTTTCAGATGGTTATTTTTAAGATTACACAATGCTTATGAAATAATGGCAGCAAAAAGAAATTTAGGAGAAATTTTAAATCAAATTATTCCTTATTAAAACCGAGGTTCTATCATGACTTTATCTTATATAGTATTATAAGGTAATAAAAACCAATAAATTCTAGAAAAATTACTGCCTAAAAATTTAATTCAAGATGTGAAAATAGTAGTAGGTGACAGTCAGTATGAAGTAAGATCATTAGCAAGTTCCCTCATTGCTACTAGACATATTCCTGTAATCTTAATTTTAGATGCTAATACAGATAACGAATCTCAAATATTTGAAAGAAGGGATTTAGTTAATTATTTATTACGTCGTGCTGCGGCTAAAACCCCTTTTCAAGTATCTTTATCTATTCCCGAAATAGAAATTATATTTCTCCAAAATAAACCATTAATTGAAAAAATAGCACAACGTCAATTTAATGATTTAGAATGGCAACTAGCGCAAAGTAAACCTAAAGAATTTTTAGAGACAGTTTTAGGTAAAGAACAATCAATCAATGAGAAAATATTTAGTAATATCAATGATGAAGAAATTAAGATATTACAAGAACATCCGTTAATACAAGAAATAATGATTTTCTTATCATCCCTTAATGTATCTTCTGTTGCAATTAACTAACCATATAACTAACCATATATTTGTAGGTTGGGTTGACGCAAGGAAACCCAACAACACCAACTATAATCAATCGTTTTTTCTAGTAATGGCAGAAAATGACAAAACCTGCCATAATATAGAAAATAACATTCACGGAAATCACCTCATGAAAAGTATGAATATTTCCTTACCTGACACCATGCGAGCTTACGTAGAACAACTGGTAGCACAAGGTGGTTACAGCAGTGTTAGTGAATACTTTCGGGAATTAGTACGACAAGACCAAAAACAAAGAGCAAAAGAACAACTACAAACCATGCTTTTAGAAGGATTAAATTCTGGAGAAGCTACAGAAATGACAGCACAAGAATGGGAAGATATTCGTCAAGCAGTCAGAGACAAAATTAACAACCGTCAAGGTGCAATTTAGCTGTGATGTTTGAAATTAAAAAAAGACCTCAAGTTATCCGTGACTTGATAGATTTAGCAACCTACATAGCAGAAGATAATTTAGATGTTTCTGACCGCTTTTTAATAGCAGCAGAAACAACATTTAAACAATTAGCTAAAACTCCAGCTATGGGAAAAATTTGTCAATTTTCTCATCCTAATTTAACAGATATTCGACAACAATCAATTAAAGGATTTAGAAAATATCTGATTTTCTATCGCATTTTTGAATCAGAAATTGATATTTTGCGAGTTATTCATAGTGCAAGAGATATCGGAACAATATTAGATGAGGATTTACAATTATGAACGTAGGTTGGGTTGACACAAGGAAACCCAACAATAATCAATAACACCGTAACGTAGAATTAATGATAATAAATAATTAAAAGTAATGATTGTTTCCTTAATTAAGTTTAGGGTGCGTTACGCTGTCGCTAACACACCCTACGGATCTAAACCTCCACAAAAGTGGGAATATTTACCATTATATTCTCCCTTTTCTCCCGAATTTCCCTGGAAAAATGCTTATCTATTAAATCTGCAACCTGTTCGGCTTTAACTTTACTATAACGAGTTTTATCAGGCATAACTAAATTGGGACCAGCTTTACAGTTTTTCATACAGCCAGTACCTTTAATAGCGACTGAATTTTCTAAACCATGATTTGTTAATTCTGACTCCAAAGCTTGACACAAAGCTTTACCACCGCGTTTCATACAATCAGATTTTTGACAAACTAAAATTGTTTGCACTTTGTCCGGTTTCGTCTTAGCTAGATTTTGGGCTGTAACTGTTCCCATATCAGCACTTGCAGCCATAACTCGTTCCGCTACCAATGTTACCTGATCTTTTTTGGCGTTGTATTGTTTTGTTCCCACAACTTGTAACCAAGTCCCTTGAAGTAAACGCAAATCAAAAGCACTCCGTAAATGTTTGGCTAATTTTATATAACATTCACCTTCGGAAGTCCATAATAACAAGCCTTTTAGCTTATATCCATCCTTGATGACAAAATCCAAAAATCTGCCCTCAAAACAAAATTCTGTTACTTCTGAATTAGTATATATACTCATTTTTCCCTATCTAACTAAAATTTTTGGTAACGAATACGCCAACTATTTTCAATGTTTTCAATCAAGTCTTGACGAGAAGCACTGAATTGTTGAATTACACTCCAGAGTTGAATAGCTGCGGTGGGGTTATTTATTTCTACCATTAAAGGCTGGTTAGTCTCACAAACACAAATTACATCTAATTCTTGTAAGCGTTGATAAACCTGCCAACGGTCTGCCCAATCTATATCAATAACGTGCTTTTTGTCTGTTTCCGAGCTAGAAGATTTCAAGTAGATAGCCCCCAAAATGCCATAAAATTGCAGTTAAACTAGAAACTCACAGCCTAAATTTACAACTTAGTGGGAGTTTAGCCTCTTTCTCTAGAATACACTAAGTGCAAAATATTGTCATTAATTTTGAGAAAAAATCTCATCTTTTTAAATTGAGGGATATGCACATTTTGCGATTTAAGTCAATATATATAGCTACAAAGGCAGATATATTACAAAAATTGATGATTGCAATTACTAATAATGTCAAAGTTTTTAATATTTAGTAGCCTTATTTTTATTTTAAAAATGCTAAGATGTTAAAAGTAAGCAGTTAAAAACTATAACTCTTAAAAAGAGAGGAAAACCATGTCTGATACGCAAACTATATTACACAACTTTGGTCAGGTTTATGACAATTTTGTATTATTAGATCACAGTGTAACCGCACCAGTTGTTGAAGGATTCAATGTCGTATTAGCTAGTTTTCAGGCATTGTATCTACAATATCAAAAACATCATTTTGTAGTTGAAGGTGCAGAATTTAATTCCCTGCATGAATTTTTCAATTCCAGCTACAAAGAAGTACAAGATCACATTCATGAAATCGGCGAACGTTTAAATGGTTTGGGTGGAATACCAGCAGCGAGTTTTAGTAAATTAGCTGAACTATGCTGTTTTGAAACAGAAGCAGATGGTGTATTTTCGGCGCGAAAGATGGTAGAAAATGATTTAGTAGCCGAACAAGCATTAATTGGTGTAATTCGCCGTCAAGCTTCACAGGCTGAGAGTTTGGGCGATAGAGGTACAAGGTATTTGTACGAGAAAATCCTCTTAAAAACCGAAGAAAGAGCGTATCATTTAGCTCACTTCTTAGCAAAAGATAGTTTAACCTTGGGTTTTGTCCAACGGGCTGAAAAATAAACTTTTCGTAATCTCAACTCAACTAAACTTCAATAGTAAAAATTTTTAGTAATTGAGAACTTTACAAAATTAATCCTTTTGGCAGAAAAGTGTAAATTATCCTTTCTGCCATTTTTTATAATGGCATATTTTCCATATTTAGCTAATTAAAAATTTTCTCATTTATCCATGTAAATATAAATGCAAATTTTCAAATATTTGACATATATCTAAAAATAACTTATTGATAATCTATTTAAAAAAATAATTAAGCAAATAAAAATATTTTGCAACAAATTGATCATTATAACTTATAACCAATAAATAAACACCTAACCTCTCTGCGTCTTTGCGCCTCTGCGAGAGAAAAAAATATGAAAACTAGTCAGAAAAATCCTCCATATCCATAATTCTTTCCCCTGTTAGCAATCGCTACCCGGAAAAGTTGATAATGAATGGCATGATGGGGGGTAAAGACCCTTAAAATAGTCCAAGATTTGTATTTTTGTCATCTAAGGTAAAAACTATGCCCCGTCGTCAAGACCTCAAAAAAATTCTCCTGTTAGGTTCAGGACCCATTATCATTGGCCAAGCCTGTGAATTTGATTATTCTGGAACTCAAGCCTGTAAAGCCTTGCGAGAAGAAGGCTATGAAGTAGTGCTGGTAAATTCCAACCCAGCGACAATTATGACTGACCCCGAAACAGCGAACCGCACTTATATTGAACCGCTGACACCGGAAATAGTGGAAAAAGTTATCGCCAAAGAAAGACCAGATGCTTTATTACCAACTATGGGCGGACAAACCGCGTTGAATTTAGCTGTGGCCTTGGCAAAGAATGGCGTTTTGGAAAAGTACAATGTCGAGTTAATTGGTGCGAAATTACCAGCCATTGAAAAAGCCGAAGATAGGAAACTGTTTAACGAGGCTATGGCGAAAATTGGCGTAGCAGTGTGTCCCAGCGGTACAGCTTCTACTTTAGAAGAATCTAAAGCGATCGCTTTAGAAATTGGTACATATCCCCTAATTATTCGTCCAGCCTTTACAATGGGGGGGACGGGGGGCGGTATCGCCTATAATCAAGAAGAATTTGAAGAAATGGCCCAGGTGGGTATTGACGCTAGTCCGGTTTCCCAAATTCTTATTGACCAGTCTTTATTGGGCTGGAAGGAGTATGAATTAGAGGTAATGCGAGATCTAGCCGATAATGTTGTTATTATCTGTTCTATTGAAAATCTCGACCCCATGGGGATTCATACAGGAGATTCTATCACGGTTGCCCCCGCTCAAACTCTCACCGATAAGGAATATCAACGGCTGCGGGACATGGCCATTAAAATTATCCGGGAAATTGGTGTAGAAACCGGTGGTTCTAATATCCAGTTTGCAATAAATCCCGAAAATGGTGATGTAGTCGTAATTGAAATGAATCCCCGTGTATCTAGAAGTTCGGCTTTATCTTCCAAAGCTACGGGTTTTCCTATCGCCAAAATTGCGGCTAAGTTAGCGGTGGGTTATACTTTAAATGAACTACAAAACGATATTACCAAGAAAACTCCCGCTTGTTTTGAACCGACCATTGACTATGTTGTCACAAAAATTCCCCGTTTTGCATTTGAAAAATTCCCCGGTTCTGACTCGGTACTCACGACACAAATGAAGTCAGTGGGTGAAGCCATGGCCATTGGCCGCACATTTAATGAATCTTTTCAAAAGGCTTTGCGGTCCCTGGAAACAGGCCGCGCTGGTTGGGGTGCTAATAAGGCCGAAAAATTGCCCAGCGGTGAACAAATTCGCTCCCAGTTGCGGACACCAAACCCAGAAAGGATATTTTCTGTACGTCATGCTATGCAATTGGGAATTAGTAATGAGGAAATTTACGAATTAACAGCTATTGACCCCTGGTTTTTAGATAAATTACAAGAACTGCTAGAAATAGAAAAGTTTCTCAAACGCACTCCCTTAAAGCAGTTGACAAAAGAACAGATGTATGCAGTCAAAAGAAATGGCTTTAGCGATCGCCAAATAGCATATTGTACTAAAACTAAGGAGGACGAAGTTCGCGCCTATCGCAAATACTTAGAAGTTATCCCTGTTTACAAAACCGTTGATACCTGCGCGGCGGAATTTGAGGCGCTGACTCCATACTATTATTCTACTTACGAAGAAGAAACGGAAGTATTACCCAGCGATAAACCCAAGGTGATGATTTTGGGAGGTGGTCCCAACCGTATTGGACAAGGGATTGAGTTTGATTATTGTTGTTGTCATGCTGCGTATTCTTTACATGATGCCGGGTATGAAACTATTATGGTCAATTCTAACCCAGAAACGGTTTCTACAGACTATGATACCAGCGATCGCCTCTATTTTGAACCGTTAACAAAAGAAGACGTTCTCAATATCATCGAAGCGGAAAATCCCCAGGGGATAATAGTCCAATTTGGTGGTCAAACACCATTAAAATTAGCTGTACCATTGCAAGAGTATTTACAAGGAACAGGGAATAGTATTAATACAAAGATTTGGGGAACATCACCTGATTCTATTGACATGGCGGAAAACCGAGAACGGTTTGAAAAGATTCTTCAAGAATTAAATATCGCTCAACCACCCAATGGTATGGCTAGAAGTTATGAAGATGCTTTAATTGTTGCCAAGCGTATTGGATATCCAGTGGTGGTACGTCCTAGTTATGTACTAGGAGGACGAGCAATGGAAATCGTTTATTCTGATACTGAATTAGAAAGGTATATGACCTTTGCAGTTCAAGTAGAACCAGAACACCCCATTTTAATTGATAAATTCCTGGAAAACGCCATTGAAGTAGATGTAGATGCGATCGCAGATCACACTGGTAACGTTGTTATTGGTGGCATCATGGAACATATCGAACAAGCGGGTATTCACTCAGGTGATTCCGCTTGTACCTTACCTTCTATATCCCTATCTCCAGCAGTGCTAAACCAAATCCGTTTATGGACAGTACAACTAGCACAAGCTCTATCCGTAGTGGGATTAATGAACATTCAGTTCGCCATAGTTGGTAATAATAGTTATTCTCCCCAGGTGTATATTCTGGAAGCTAACCCCAGAGCATCACGGACTGTTCCTTTTGTATCTAAAGCTACAGGCGTACAATTAGCCAAACTCGCATCCTTAGTTATGTCGGGTAAAACCTTAGAGGAATTAAAATTCACCAAAGAAGTCATTCCCTCACATATAGCCGTTAAAGAAGCCGTTTTACCATTTAGTAAATTTCCGGGTACAGATACCATATTAGGTCCAGAAATGCGCTCAACAGGGGAAGTAATGGGCATTGATAGGGATTTCGGCCGCGCTTTTGCTAAAGCAGAATTAGGTGCAGGGGAAAAACTACCGCTTCAGGGAACTGTATTTGTGTCTATGAGTGATAGAGATAAACCTTTAGCCGCTGATGTGATTAAAGAGTTTATTAAATTAGGCTTTACAATTATGGCCACCCAAGGTACACGCCAAATTCTGCAAAAAGCAGAGTTAGATGTGACATCAATTCTTAAACTCCATGAAGGTCGTCCCCATGTCCTTGATGCTATCAAAAATGGAAACATTCAACTCATTATTAACACACCCTCTGGAGAAGAAGCCCATGCAGATTCTAAGTTAATTCGTCGCACAGCTTTAGGTTATAAGATTCCCATTATTACCACCATTGCTGGCGCTAGGGCTACAGTCGCTGCTATCCGTTCTCTGCAAAATACTACTTTAGATGTCAAAGTTATCCAGGAATACTGTCATCAAAGTTAATGTCAATTGTCAGTTATTTTTTGAGGATTTCAGCCCCAGTGACGAGATAATGAACCACATTCTAGAAATAGAAGCGTTCAGCGAGGGTGTTGTCAAAGGATAGGACAGGAAGGAAAAAAGTAGGTTTCAACCGGATTTTACCTTTACCTCAGTCCTATTTTCTTAACCACTAAGCATTGACATAAACATTAAGCAATTATTACAAGAGAATAATTATGGTTATTATTGAGATATTTTAACAAATATGAGGAAGGAATTTTTTTGGGAAAAATTTGGCTCAAATCCTTTAAATGTAAGATGTTCAGCAACTTGAGATTTTGAGGTGATGTCAGTTGGCTGGGAAAGTGCGGATTTTGCGGTAGTCAAATTATTCTCATAAATGTTACAATTCTTAACAACGCTAAAAACGCAAAAAATATCTGACTTGCTACCCTGTATCTAAGCCCTAGATACTTGTAAAAACCAGGATATAATTGTAGTATTTAGCAGTAAGATACCTAATTTCCCAAAAGATGAGCAACAGTCTTTGACTAGGCGCTTTTGTTGTCAACCATCATCAGGGTTTCTAGTCCAATTAGGTAGCAACCTCCCAATATGATGATTCGGTTCACGAGTCTATCAACACACAGCACACAATAGTGTAACCCACCATTACCAAAGAGTAGCGCCATGAAGACCGCTAAAACAGCCACCGACCTCGTGCGGACTTACCTGCGTGAGATTGGCCGTGTGCCACTCCTCACCCACGAAGAAGAGATTTTTTATGGTAAACAGGTGCAACGATCTACTGCCTTGCATGAGATCCGGGAAGGTCTTGCTACCCGGTTGGGTCATCCACCAAGTTTAGAAGCATGGGCAGCAGCATCTGATTTAGAAGTATCAGAATTAAATCAGGCCATTTCCCAAGGTGAAATAGCTAAACGGAAAATGGTAGAGGCCAATCTCCGATTAGTTGTTTCCATTGCCAAAAAGTACATTAAGCGCAATGTTGATTTACTTGACCTCATTCAAGAGGGCAGTATTGGTATGCAAAGAGGTGTAGAAAAGTTTGACCCCACTAAAGGCTATAGATTTTCTACTTATGCTTATTGGTGGATTCGTCAAGCTATTACCCGTGCTATTGCGGAAAAAGCCCGGACCATTCGCCTACCTATTCATATTACCGAAAAACTCAATAAAATTAAAAAAGCCCAGCGTCAACTATCCCAAGGTCTGGGACGTGCGCCTACAATAGCTGAATTATCCCAAGAATTAGACCTCACACCTAAACAGGTGCGAGAATATCTAGAAAAGGCTCGTCTGCCATTATCTCTAGATTTGCGTTTAGGAGATAATTATGATACTGAACTTGGGGAAATGTTAGAAGATACAGGTGCAACACCGGAAGATTTTGTCATGCAAACTTCCCTATCTTATGACTTAGAGCGGATGATGTCAGAACTCACCCCCCAACAACAGGATGTAATTAGTCTCCGCTTTGGACTAAAAGATGGACAATCCTTGACTTTGGCTAAAATTGGTGAAGTTCTGAATATTAGCAGGGAACGGGTTCGTCAAATTGAACGCGAAGCTTTAAGTAAACTTCGCAAATCTAAAGCCACTATGAATGAATATCTTGCCAGTTAGTCCCTTGTTTTCTGCTTTATGGGTGGATTTTCCCCACCCATACTAACCATACTCATAGGTGAAAAAAACCCCCATTTCTAGTACGGTTAAACCGACTACCTCAAAAGGAATAATCTGCTATATTAGTTAATATCATCTGTATAATAGTCAACTAAATCAAAGCAACAATACTATCAGTTATTTCAGTCACAAACCCCATTCTTAGCAGTGACACTATAGGAGGTCAAGCGTGAGTAATCAATCTAACCGAGTATCAGAATTTTTTAATAGTGAGTCGGAAACCAGTAATTTATTATGGCAATACGTTAAATCATTAAGTCCAGATACAATTACTCAATTATCCAAACCCAGTTCCCACGAAGTTTTACAGGTCATGGAACGTAATATTATTGGACTTTTAGGAAATCTACCTTCTGAACAGTTCGGTATTACTATTTCTACCAGTCGAGAAAGTTTGGGTCGCTTATTAGCATCTGCGATGATCAGTGGTTATTTTCTACGGAATGCAGAACAAAGAATGGGTTTTGATATGGTCGTACAAGCAACAGAAGCGAATAATAGCGTTGAATAATATTATTGTAGCTTAGGAAAATTATCAAAACAAAGATCAACTCGGTAGAGATATAATTAATCTACCGAGTTTTTTGATTATTTATTGGTAGTTGATAAGTAATACAGCACTACAAGAGTGTTATGAGGTACATATCTAGCCTGCACCACAAGAGTTTCATGATTCAACTTTGTACCTCATCAAAGCGGAAAACGCTGTATTGTATTAAGTAGGTGAACAGAAAAAAACCGACATAAGTAACGAAAATTCAAGTTGCCCAAAACCTGTTCCCTGTCCCCTGTTCCCTGTTCCCTTGTCATAACGACATTTAACGCCAACCTACTTATATGACTGAAACCAATTTTTCTATTCCTCATAAAATTATTGGTGTTGCTGTTATTTGGAATGACCAAAAACAGATTTTAATTGACCGTCGGCTTCCCCAAGGTACAATGGGTGGTTTATGGGAATTTCCAGGAGGAAAAATCGAAATTGGTGAAACTATTCAAGAATGTATTAAACGCGAAATATCGGAAGAGTTGGGAATAGAAATTGCAGTTGGAGAACATTTAATTACTATTGATCATACTTATGCTCATTTACGGGTGACTTTAACGGTACATCATTCTCGACATTTAACAGGTATTCCCCAAACTATAGAATGTGATGAAATTCGCTGGGTAAGTTTGGACGAATTAGATAATTTTAATTTCCCAGAAGCGAATGGGGAAATTATCACAGCTTTAAGGAAATATCAATTTTAACAAAAACCTGTTCCCTGGCATTTTTGACATTTGGAGGATCTGCGTGAACCATAAGGTTAGATTCTCCCTGTACCTTGACAGGAAGAACATTCAATTTTCTCGTTTTTGTGAGTAGACAAAACCCCACTATACTGATCTCAATTGACGTACACCCACGTATTCCCTATATTTGCACTGAGAGAATTTTGATTTTGCCTGGGATTCCCTCAAATTGCCCTAAGATTGCCCTGAAATAAACGGTAAATTAGCGATCGCAGCCAAGCACTAGGTCGTATAATTAGATCAGGAAAATTAGCACCTGTATTGAAATTGTGAGACTTTCAACTGAATCACCTATTATTACTTCATCAATTTTGCGGTGTGAAGAAGTCATAGCTATCTTGCGTCCTCAGCATGACGCGATTCGGGCGTTTCACGTTGCATCACTGTTTTTATTTGGTTCAGTGGCACGAAATGAAGCTACGCCTAGTAGTGATATTGACTTGTTGGTTGAATTTTCTAAACCCGTCGGGATGTTTACCTTTGCGCGGCTACAAATTTATCTGGAAAAATTGTTAGGTTGTGCGATTGATTTAGGTACGCCGGACTCCCTCAAGCCTTATTTAAACGATGTTGTCATAGCTGAGGCGAAACGTGTCTTCTAGAAGTTTGCAACAGAGATTACGGGATATTCTCGAACAGGCTGAAGAGATTTTAGTTTTTGCCGATGGTTTGGACTTTGAGGCTTTTTGTGCTGATGCCAGGACTGTCAAAGCGATTCTATATGATTTAGCGGTTATTGGTGAGGCTGCACGCAGTCTTCTTCCAGATATTCTTGACATATATCCCAATCTACCTTGGCAAGAAATGCGTGCTTTAAGAAATCTCGCAATTCATGAATATTTTCGAGTAAGTTTGTCTATTGTTTGGACAACAATCAATGAAGATTTGCCACCGTTAATTGAGCAAATTCGTGAGTTGATTAATAGAGTTTAAGGAGGGTATTTTGATGAATTGGGCTGAGTTTATAAAAGAAATTGCACGTCAAAAATTACATAAAGAGGCGCATCGGTTGACTTTTCTTGAAATATTTGGAGACAACGAATCACCAACAATAGATAAAACAATAATGCTAAATTAGTTGAGGCGATCCCTGTACGTGGAGATATTTATGGTTTTAATTAATTAAAAATTTAGACTTTTATGGTATAATGGCATTGCTAAAAATGCTTTTTCAACAAAAGCAACATTTATTTTTAAAATGAAAAGTAACAATCTATTAACACTATTTATTTGTTACTAATAATTTTCTACAATGGTTAAAAAGACTTTTATTAAAGGTGTAGGTAAAAAATGTCTAAAACCGTTGCTGACGTGATGAGTCGTGATCCTATACTCGTCCGTCCTCAAACTCCATTAAAAGAAGCTATCCAGATTTTAGCAGAAAAACGAATTAGTGGTTTACCTGTAATTGATGATGCGGGTAAATTAGTGGGGATTATATCAGAAACAGACTTGATGTGGCAAGAAACTGGTGTAACCCCACCCGCTTATATTATGATTTTGGATAGTGTGATTTATTTACAAAATCCCGGTACTTATGAACGAGATTTACATAAGGCTTTAGGACAAACTGTAGGAGAAGTTATGAGTAAAAATCCCGTGGCTATTTCTCCTCAGAAATCATTAAAAGAAGCAGCACAATTGATACAAAATCACAAGGTTCAGCGTCTCCCTGTTCTTGATAATGGGGGTAACGTCATTGGTATTCTCACTCGTGGTGATATTATTCGTGCTATGGCTGCTGAGTAGGAAGCACAGAAGAGAAATATTTTTAAGCAACAACTGACAACTAACCACTGACCACTGACAACTAACCACTGACAACTAACCACTGACAACTGACCACTGACAACTGACCACTGACAACTAACCACTGACAACTAACCACTGACAACTGACCACTGACAACTAACCACTGACAACTAACCACTGACAACTGACCACTGACAACTGACCACTGACAACTGACCACTGACAACTGACCACTGACAACTGACCACTGACAACTGACCACTGACAACTGACCACTGACCACTGACATAGGATAATTAAATGGCTGTTTCTGCTGATACTATCAAAACATCACTAGATTCTGACAATTTGGGCGATCGCTTACGTGCGGTTAATCAAATCCGCGAAATAGAACCACATATCGGTTTAGAATTAATACAGATTGCTATAGGTGATAGCAGTGCGCGGGTACGTTATGCTGCTGTCAGTCAAATGGATACCCTGGGAAAACAAGATTTACCATTATCCTTGACAATATTACGGGGTTTACTTTATGATCCCGAAGCAGATGTCCAAGCAGCCGCAGCAGACTGTTTAGGTGCGCTAAAATTACATGATGCTTTTGAGGACTTACAAAAGCTTTACCAAGAAACATCAGAATGGTTAGTCCAGTTTAGCATCATTGCCACATTAGGAGAATTAGGAGATATCCGAGCCTTTGAATTACTTACCCAAGCACTCACTTCCGATAATGGCTTAATTCAAACTGCGGCCATTAGTTCTTTTGGTGAGTTGGGAGATACAAAAGCAGTTCCTCTCCTGATTCCATACTGCACTAATCCAGATTGGCAAGTACGTTACAGAGTTGTTCAAGCTTTAACTCGCTTAGGCAATGATGAAGCTAAATCTATTTTAGCAACTTTAGTGAATGATGAAGTAGAGGCTATTGCTAATGAAGCTAAAAAAGCCTTACAGTTAGTTTAGCCTAGTAGTTGCGTTTATTCGATAAAGCGCAACTGCTGAACTCATCTTTCTAAATAACTTGATTTTTGATTGATATAAAAAACTTGGTCATTTAGACACCTGGTGAAAATTAAAAAATTAAATATGTGTTATCTGTAACTCTTGTAGAAACCTTCCATGGAACGTCTCTACATTTTTTGTTTTATTTTTAGAGAAAATTTCCCTTAACCTCCATATACCTGCGGCCAAGTTGTCAGTAAAAATACTATAACTGCGCTGATAGCTAGGACACCTTGAATCAAATTTCCCACCACCGTTCCCACAGTAATTCCGATACCAGCTTTTACAGCAGGCCATAATCGTCTTTGGTAAAGCAACTCACCCACAATTGCACCAAATAATGGTCCAAATAGAATACCTAATAATGGTCCACCAAAGGGTAAAGCAGGTAATAATCCAAAAAATCCCATTAATAAACCCACAAAAGCGCCAATTTGTCCCCACCTACTAGCACCGGCTTGTTTTGCACCAATGTAACCAGCAAGGAAATCAACTCCCGTACTTAGAAGTAAAACAATGATTGTCACAATCAGGGGAATTTTAATAGCAGCAAAGGAATGACTGACGATTCCCCAGATGATAATAGATATTAAAATCAGGCTGCTTCCAGGGATAGCAGGAACTACAGCACCAATAATTCCCACCAACATTATAGCCAATAATAGCCAATAAATAATCTGCATAATTAATTTAGGAGTTGGAAGTTAGGAGTCAGAAGGAAGAAAAAAATTACTCATTACTAAAAATGACAGCTAAATTAGCTATGCAAAAACCATTTATTTTGACTTATAAAAATGTGATGATCGAAAACCTGGGTTGAGAACAGGGTCTCTTGAGAGGGGGAGAGTCTCAAAATTACCCACTTCTCCATCATAAATATACATCTTAATTACTTCTTCGCGCTTTTGGTTCTGCGCGTCTTAGTGGGAAACCTTGATCAAAAATAAAGCATAATTAACCATTATCAAACCAAGAAAAAACATTATGAACACACAGCCCCTCCCCCTCCGCGTCGGAGTTCTCGGTTTTGGTGGACTTGGCCAAGCAGCGGCCAAACTCCTTTCCAGTAAACAGGAAATGATTCTCGTCGCAGCCGCAGACCAAAAAGGTTACGCTTACTCTAGAGCAGGCTTAAACACCCAAAGTTGTATCACAACCTACCAAAATCAAGGTACAGTAGGTTATTTAGAATCCTTTGGGACTTTAAGTGACAACAGTATTCAAGATCTAATCGCCACCAGTCAGCCCGTAGATGGTTATTTTCTGGCTTTACCCAACCTTCCTAATGATTTTATCCCTTCAGTAGCTAAACAGTTCATTCAAGCCGGTTGGCGCGGTGTCCTGGTTGATGCTATAAAACGCACCAGTGCCGTAGAACAACTTTTGGCTATGAAAGATGAACTACAAGCAGCGGGAATTACTTATATGACTGGCTGTGGTGCTACTCCCGGACTCTTAACCGCAGCGGCCGCTTTAGCTGCCCAAAGTTACGCTGAAATCCACAAAGTAGAAATTACCTTTGGTGTAGGAATTGCTAACTGGGAAGCTTACCGTGCTACTGTGCGGGAAGATATTGGCCACATACCCGGTTATACGGTAGAAACTGCTAGAGCCATGACAGACCCAGAGGTAGAAGCACTACTAGATAAAACCAATGGTGTGTTAACTTTAGCGAACATGGAACACGCCGATGATGTGATGTTAGAAATAGCGGGTATTTGTTCACGGGATAGAGTCACCGTTGGTGGTGTTGTTGATACCCGCAATCCGCAAAAACCTCTCAGTACAAATGTGAAAATTACCGGACGCACCTTTGAGGGAAAAATATCCACTCACACCTTCACCTTAGGGGATGAAACCAGTATGGCGGCGAATGTGTGTGGTCCAGCCTTTGGTTATCTTAAAGCTGGTCAAGAATTGCATAATAGGGGCATTTCTGGCTTATTTACCGCAGCGGAAATTATGCCAAAGTTTGTCAAATAGACATCTGGTGAAAAATATTGTAGAGACGTTCCATGGAACGTCTCTACAAGGGTTGTAAGTCACGCACATTTAATTACCTCCAGATGTCTAATAGGTGATTGGTAAAAAACAAAATCCCTGACTTCTTTAAGGAGTCCGGGATCTTCTCCAGATACAGCACTTCCCGGTGTTATGAGGTACATATTTAGCGGGCAAGATGCCCGCAATACAAGAGTTTCATCATTCAACTTTGTACCTCATAAGAGCAGAAACCGCTGTATTTAGCCCAAGTCCTAACCTATACTATCATATACCTTGAACATAGGCAGATACATAGCCAGCAAAATTGTCCCTACCATTCCCCCCACGACCACAATCATCAGTGGTTCTAAAATACTAGTGAGTGCTTTTACGGCCTGTTCGACTTCATCTTCATAAAAATCAGCAATTTTCATCAACATTGCATCTAGTTGACCTGTTTCTTCACCGATAGTCATCATCTGAATTGCCATAGCTGGAAAAACGGCTTTTTTGAGTAAAGCAATACTAATCATACCCCCCTGTTGCACCTCTTCACGAGCAGCGTCAATAGCATTAGCAACAACCTGATTTCCTGACGTATCCCGCACAATTTCTAAAGAGGTTAAAATGGGTACTCCAGAGCGGGTTAAAGCCCCAAAAGTGCGACTAAAACGAGCAATGGATGATTTTTGAATCAAATCACCAAACAAAGGTATTTTTAGGGAAATAGTGTCAATACTTAACTTGCCAACTGGGGTTTTATAATACTGCTGATAGAGAAACCACAATGCAAATAAAGCCCCAATTACTAATAGAGATAAATAACTTCGTAATACTTCACTACAAATGAGCAAAAATTGCGTCAGTGCCGGTAATTCTGCTCCCAAATCTTTAAAGATATTTGCAAAAATGGGAATGAGAAAAACTGTCATCCCTACAAAAATAGCAGTTGCTAAAAAACCCACAACTGCTGGGTAAGCCAAAGCTGATTTAATTTGGTTTTGTAACCTGGCCATGTCTTCTAATAATTTAGAGAGACGATTTAAGACCTCATCTAATACACCACCAATTTCTCCAGCGTCTACCATACTCACATACAAACCATCAAAACAATCAGGATGTTTACTCATGGCATCTGAGAGGTTAACGCCAGATTGAACATCAGCACTAATTTCCATCAAAGCCGCTTTGAGTTTAGGATTATTACACTGTTCAGATAGTACACCCAAGCTTCTAACTATCGCCACACCTGCATTTACTAAAGCAGCAAATTGACGAGAAAAAACCGCTCTATCTTTAACAGAAACCTTAACAAAGGAATTCTGAATTTTCTTTATATCCAACCGAGAAGCCAGGGTTTGAAATTCTTTGATATTCTGGATAACAAAACCTTGATTTCTCAAATTGAGCCGGGCTTCAGTCAAGGAATTAGCGATAAATTTTTCGCTTCTGGATTTTCCTTGGGAGTCACGAATACGAGCAACGTAAGTAGGCATAATACTAATTGAGTTATTTGTTGGTTGTTAGTTGTCATTGAAAAAATCATCTTCTCATATTACCCATTACCTATTCCCATTACCCATTTACAGCACTTCCCGATGTTATGAGGTACAAGAACCCCACCCCCAACCCCCTCCAATATCAAAAGTTTATCCTTTTCTTCCCCCCGCTGCGGGGGGATTGAGGGGGGTGCGAGGAGGGGGCTTAAGATGTACCTCATAAGAGCGGAAACCCCTGTATTTTAATTTACTTTAGCTCCTGCTGGGGCTGTTGCGCCAATTAGACGGTGCAATTCATCTGGTTTAGAGGTTTTAGACATTGCTGCTTGGAAAGAAATAGCTCCAGCTTTATATAAATCAGCTAAAACTTTCTCTAAAGTTTGCATTCCCAATTTACCTCCAGTTTGAATAGCTGAGTAAATTTGTGCTGTTTTTCCTTCTCGAATCAAGTTAGAAATAGCCGGAGTAATAATCATAATTTCTTGGGCCATTACTCGTCCATATTCACCTGGTTTAGGATTTTTTGTAGGTACTAAAGTTTGACTAAAAACTGCTATTAAAGAGTTGGACAACTGTACCCGCACCTGAGTTTGTTTTTCTGCTGGGAAAACGTCAATAATCCGGTCAACGGTTTGTGAAGCAGAACTAGTATGTAATGTACCAAATACTAAATGACCTGTTTCTGCTGCGGTAATTGCCAGAGAAATGGTTTCTAAATCTCGCATTTCTCCGACTAAAATAATATCAGGATCTTCCCGTAAAGCTGCTCTTAAAGCATTAGCAAAACTTTTAGTATCTTCTCCTAATTGGCGTTGATGAACCACACTTTTAATTGGTTCATAAACAAATTCAATGGGGTCTTCAACTGTTATAATGTGTTCCGCCCTAGTGCGGTTAATTAAGTCAATCATGGCCGCTAGGGTAGTGGTTTTTCCCGAACCTGTCGGACCTGTAACCAGAATTAGCCCTCTGGGTTTATTTGACATTTCCCGAACGACATCTGGTAAACCTAATGTATCAAAGTTGGGGATTTTAGAACTTAAAGCCCGTAAACAAGCAGCATAAGCACCACGTTCTTTATAGACATTCACCCGGAAACGAGCCAACCCCCTGACACCGTAAGAACAATCTAATTCCCATGTCTGTTCTAAGGTTTTGCGCTGAGTATTATTAAGCATACTGAAAATTAGCCTTTGACACTCATCCGCTGTGAGGCTGTGGTCGCCAATGGGTGTAAGATGGCCACTGATGCGGAAATAGGGCGGTAAACCAGCGGATAAGTGCAAATCTGACCCGCCCATATCAATCAGTTGTTCCATCAATTCTTCAATCATGATTTCCATACTTTGACTTTGCTCCTATTAAAAATTAAAAACCTCAAACTAAAACCCCACACTGACTGTACTTAATTCGTAAATCGAGGTGTCGTACAGTAAGGACAATCTAACCATTGTGGTTGTAATTCTGCGCTACAAGTACGACAAGTCAGACCACTTTTCCGTTTAGCCTTTAATTCAGCCTCTACAGCACTATCTGTAAATGTTACCCGTTCTACTTCCTCTAAAGTAGTTATACCTTGACGAACTAAATCTAAACTGTAAGCGAGTAAAGTTTTCATACCCTCTTCCACAGCCAGTTCTTTAATCCGTTCTGTGGACGCTTCTTTGTTAATCAGAGTTTGTAAGTTTTCAGTAATTCGCATCACTTCGTAAACACCACAACGCCCCTTATAACCCACACCATGACATTTTGGACAAATATTTGCACTATGGGCAGGTATTTCTTCTGGTGGTATGGTATTAGCTTTATAGAAAGTGGTGGAAATTTCTTGGGAAACTGATAAACCATAACGAGCTAGTTCTTGGCTAGTAGGAGTATAGGGAATGCGACATTCAGAACAAACACGACGGACTAGACGTTGTGCTAAAACACCAATTAGAGAACTGGAAATCATGAACGGTTCAATCCCCATTTCTCCTAAACGAGCGATCGCTCCGGGTGCATCATTAGTGTGTAAAGTAGTTAATACCAAGTGACCTGTTAATGCTGCTTCAATGGCCGTTTTCGCTGTTTCCCTATCCCGTGTTTCCCCCACCAATAGCACATCTGGATCTTGACGCAAAAAAGCCCGCAAAGCCGTAGAAAAATCTAACCCCTTTTGACGAATTACTTGGACTTGAGTAATCCCCGGTAAACTGTACTCAATAGGATCTTCCACAGTACTGATATTAATCCCCGGATCATTCTTTTCCGATAGTGCTGAATACAACGAAGTAGTTTTACCCGAACCTGTCGGTCCTGTCACCAGAATCAATCCGAATGGCTTGCTCACCATATCTTTGACGATATTTAAGGTTTCTGCATCAGTAATTAACTTATCCAAACCCAATTGGGTGGAAGAGTTATCTAAAATCCGAATCACCACTTTTTCTCCGTACCGACTAGGTAGGGTACTGACCCGGAAATCCACCTTTCGTCCTTCAAAAATACGGCGAATACGTCCATCTTGAGGTAAACGTCTCTCAGCAATGTCTAAATTAGAGATAATTTTAAACCGAGCTATGACTGCCGAAATAATTCTTTTCGGCATATTTTCAAAGGCCTCACGTAATACCCCATCCTTGCGGAAACGAACTCGCAGATGTTCTTCTTGAGGTTCGACGTGAATATCAGAAACACCCTCATTTAAAGCCTTGAGCAAAATCCGATTCACAAGTTTAATAATTGGTGCATCCTCAGCCCCCTTCACTGCTGAACTCAGATCAAGATCCTGCTCAGAACTTTTATCTAATTCTAGAGTGCCTAAATTATCTAAATCCTCTTTAACATCATATGTTTTTTGCTGATCTAATATCTTTTGTTGTACAGCTTGTTGATCTAAATATTGATTAATGATTTGCTGGTAATCTTCTAGGGTAATTACCATGCGCCGCCAGGACAAGCCTTGAGAACGAAATATTCGGTTTAGTTCATCACCAGCTTCCAAGTTATCTGGATTAACCATCGCTACCAAAATCTGCGGTGGGTTTTCATAATCATTTCTTGACCATGGGACTAACTGATACCGACGACAAATCTCAACAGGAATCAGGGTCTGAATTAAACTACTGATCTGTTTGATCTCAATTTCCTGAACTTCTAAATCCAAAGGCTCAACGCCGTATAAAATTTTCAGTTCAAATAAATTTTGTTTTCTGTATTCCCTGGAAAACTCAGGTGATAGTTTTCGCCCAGTGATAGACTCCAATACTTCCGTTAGTTGTCGGCCAGACTTGCGGCTTTCAATCACAGCCCGCTTCATCTGCTCATTATTGATATAGCCAGATTGTATCAGTTTACTGCCAAAAGCCGAAAACTCAGTTCTTGGAGTCAGCGCGGTACTGCGTTCTTGCGATGATGAGTAAGTCATAAATAATTGGCCAGGGTTGAAAATAGTTGCTTAAAATCTAGTTATATCTATAGATATAACCTGGTATGATTAGCAATCAGGCTGCTCTTTACCTAATTTAATCAGCAAAACCAAATTTTTGTGGAGTCCTGATGGCTGATACCTAGAAAAGTAATTCACTTGAGCTTTGTGCTTCAGTCCAACAAAGCGAAAAATGACACAGCTATTGGTCAGTTATTTCTCTATGCTTGTACTCTGTTTCATTTACATTATCTTTTGTGATTTTTTGTGACTAGAACTCGTGAACCTTTAGTTAGTTTAGCACTGTATCACGCCTTTAAGTGGTCGGTGGTTAGCCCCTTGCTACACACATACTTCCGGGGCAAAATTTATGGCGCAGAAAATGTCCCCCAAAGCGGTGCTGTGATCATAGTTAGTAATCATGCTAGTTATTTTGACCCCCCTATAGTTTCCAGTTGTGTCCGTCGTCCAGTCGCTTATATGGCCAAGGAAGAATTATTTAAAGTTCCTGTTTTAGCACAAGCAATTAAATTATACGGTGCTTACCCCGTTAGTCGCGGTAGTGCTGACCGCAATGCTATCCGTGCGGCTCTAGAATATTTAGAGAATGGTTGGGCTGTGGGTGTATTTTTAGAAGGTACACGCACTCCAGATGGTCGCATAAGTGACCCAAAAAGAGGCGCAGCCCTCCTAGCAGCTAAGGCCAAAGCTCCTTTTTTACCAGTGTGTTTATGGGGAAGTGAACAAATTTTACAACCTGGTTCTTCTTTACCTCGTCCAGTGCCTTTAACTATTAGAATTGGTCAATTAATTGACGCTCCCACTTCTACTAATAAGGAAGAATTGGAAAGAGTGACTCAACAATGTGCAACGGTAATTAATGAAATGCACGATTTGGGCAGGTAAAATTTAAAAAGGAGATGCACTATAGCATTTCCTTTCTCAGTCAGATACAAGAATCAGCTAGTAGGGTGCGTTACTTTATCACTAACGCACCATTTTAAGTTGTAGGTTGGGTTAAGCGCAACGCAACCCAACAGCACATCTTGAATATTATTATCAATGTTGGGTTTCACTTCGTTCTACCCAACCTACACAATTTATAATTTGTATAAGTTTAGCTTCGTAATGACCAAAGCTAACCTGTTTTTTTTACACACCTCTAAATATTTGAGTTATGTAACTGATTTAGCAGTTGTAATGCTTACCGCAGCTATATTTATGATGGGTTTCCAAACTATCTACACCTGTTGGTATACCTAATCTATTTAAAGATGCTAAACAATATCCTAGAATGAAGCTACCACCAAAAATCACAATTGCAGATCACTTTAAAGATTTAGAAGATCAAAGAGTGCAGAGAACAAAAAGGCATAAATTAATAGATATAGTTACCATTGCGATTTGTGCAGTAATATGTGGAGTAGTAGGTTGTTATATTGTAAAATCAAATTAGTAACTAAAAAAGTGGAAAGTGGGAAATCATGTCGGAATTACGAGAAAAATTACAGCAAAATCTTGATGAAGCAGAATGGGAATGGTTAATTCCCCATGTTCAAAAAGATGTAGTGGTTCTGGTAGCAGAAAATTTAGACTTACTAGATGTGGGAGAAGCGATCGCTAGTGATAATATTCTTTCAGTACAACATTGGATAGATGAACAATTATTAGCTAAACCTACAGTAGACCAAGTGGGAGAATGGAATTTACACCGCAACAAACGATTTAATGCTCTGATCATTGAACCCTATGTGTTAGTAAAAGAAATAATTACTCCCATTTCGTAAATTATTAATTTAATTCTAATTAAAACCATAAGTTTTAATTTACTGTTAATGTAGTTAACTTATGCCAGTTTTTGAAATATAGACAACATAAAATCAGTTTTTTCTTCAGCTTGGCTAAACTTGACAAGTTAAACCTAAACTAATAATGGTTAGGAATACCCATAACTGATATCTTCTCCCTTGATAAAAGTTGGAAAATTAGTGATCTCTTTGTGATTTCTTCAAGAGAAGATCACTTTTCTTTTCTTCTTTAAATCGGACTTTCAAAACCCCCTGGAATCGTAACCAGGGTAAAAATTACCGGATACCACTTTTCGCACATCCTCCTATGATTTAATTCTCTACAAAAATCAATTTTAATTACTAATCAACTCTACAGCATCTCGGCCATCAATATCTTGTAAATAAACTTTGACAATTTCTTCTTTTGCTGTTGGTAATTTTTTCCCCACGAAATCTGGATGAATTGGTAACTCTCGATGACCTCTATCTACTAATGCAGCTAAACGAATCACTTCTGGTCTACCATATTCATTGACTGCATTTAAAGCAGCACGAATAGTTCTTCCTTTAAAAATGACATCATCTACAAGTACCACAGTTTTACCAGTCAAATCAAAAGGAATATCCGTTTTCTCTGGAGTTCTCAAGCCAATTTTATCAAGATCATCACGATAAAATGTAATATCCAAAGCACCTACAGCAACAGTAATATTTTCCAGAATTTCTATTTGTCGTGCTAATGAATAAGCTAAAGGAACTCCTCTAGTGCGAATACCCAGAAGTAACAACTGAGATAAATCTCGCGTTCTTTCCACAATCTGAGAAGCCATACGAGTTAATGTCCGACGCAGTTCTTCTGATGAAAGGATTTCAACTATTTTAGTAGACATAAAATTAGTAAATGGTAAATGGTAAATGGTAAATGGTAAATGGTAAATGGTAATTAGTAATTGGTAATTGGTAATTTTTGATCATCTCGTTCCTATACTCTGGATGGGAATGAGATACTGGAAGATAACTAAGAGGATGTTTTAAAAGTGGTATCCCGTAATTTTCATTACATTTTTACCCCACGAAAGTCCCCCTTTATGAAGGGGGGAAACAAGAAAATCCAGTTCCCTCCCTTTAACAAGGGGAGGGTTAGGGAGGGGTCAAAAATATTTGATACATCAATCATGACTTTTCACACACCCTTTAAGCTATTAAAAATATTGCTATTGCTAGTCCTAACCACAATAAAAACGCATATCGAGTTAAATTTAAGGCTTGATCAATAGAATCTGGTGTAATGGGATAAATAGGATCTCCTAAAAGTGGTTTATGTTTAGCTACCCCACCATACCAATTTACACCTCCCATTTGTACACCTAAAATTGCAGCATAAGCGCATTCACTCCAACCAGAATTAGGACTAGGGTCTTTAATTGCGTCGCGGCGGCATATTCGCCAAACATTGACAGGTTTGGTGGATAATAATGATAAAGTTATCACTGTTAGGCGACAGGGCAACCAAGTGAAACCGTCTTCCCACCGCGCACTAAACCAACCAATGTAAGTATAAGGTGCTTGCTTATAACCGATCATTGAATCTAAAGTGCTACTAGCTTTATATGCTAATGCCAAAGGAACAGGACCGATAACAGGGATAAATGTACCAATAATAGTATAAAAAAGAGGAGCCATTACTCCATCCGTAGCATTTTCCGTAACAGTTTCCAAAACTGCTCGGAGAATTTCCACTGGGGAAAGATTAGCTGTATCTCTCCCCACATAATTGCTGAGAATTTGTCGTGCTTGAGCTAATTCTCCCTTACTTAAAGGTTGTAGAACTTCCATAGCTGCATTTCTTAAACTTTTGAGAGCGAAACAACTAGCTAGAAGAATGCTTTGTACAGTAATTCCTAAAAATGGATGTACCCCCTGGGCGATTTTAACCATGATCCACCCTACCAACCCACTGCCAATCATAACACTAATCCCCAGTACAATGCCCGCGAGACGCTGAGAAAAAGGATTTTGACAATATTTGAGGGAGATATTATTCAAACGAGAAATTACCCAGCCTATCACCCGGACTGGATGCGGCCAACCCCAAGGATCACCTATTAAGTAATCTAACAATGCAGCTAAAATCAAAACGGCAGCAGATATCATTTATTATTCCTTCTTTCCCTATTGCGACCCCTGTTAAAACTAACGACTAAACCACAAAATTGACTTCTTCACCAAGAGATGCTTGCCAACTGCGAGCATCATAATAAAGGTCAGCCAGGGTAATATTGTATAAAGCTTCTTTGAGCTTTTGATTGAGCCTGTTCCAGAGAGAGGATGTTACCCAATCCGCCGTTTGAGAAGGTGTAGGATGATTGAGAGGTAAATTAGTGATATTTTCACCAACAGCCTCCAAGATTTGTCCAATAGATATTTGTGCAGGTTTTCTGGCCAACTTGTATCCACCAACGCTACCACGAATTGAAGTTACTAAACCAGCCCGACGCATTTCTATAAGTAGCTTTTCCAGATAGGGAGCGGGAATATCTTGACGTTTAGCGATCGCTTTAACCGATTCAGGACCATATTTTGGCTGTAAACTCAAATCTAGCAGAGCCTTCACACTGTAGTGTCCTCTAGTCGTTAGTTTCATCTATAGTATTCCTAAGTATTGCCATTTAATCATGAAAATGACTGATCAACAAGCAGAAAAGGGGAAGGGAAAATCCCAGAAAACAATCATCTAGTTAACAAGATATTTTTAGGACTGAGCCAAAATATCTCTCAAAGCCGGATTTCTTCGTGTTCTTCGCTCCTTCGTGGTTGATTATTCATTAACCTGTGTGTAGTTACTGATCTTTCTTAGAGAATTTCTCAAAAATATTGATGATAGTACAACAATTTTGTCCATGAGTGTAATATACTTGGCTAGACTGATGGAAAAATTAAAGGAATCCTTTCCTATTAGTTCAATGTCAGCTAAAATAAAATTCACTTAACAACTTCAACAATTCGTTTTCGACCCAAGTTAATGCCTAAACAGAAAAAAATTGAACCCCTAGTTGGCGAAGAACTGATCACAAAAGTCAGAGAGCTAGAAACCCTCAGCAAAGACGAAAAAGCTAAAGAGTGTGGCTACTATACTGTTACAAAAAATGGTGTAGAGCGTGTTAATATGATGAAATTCTTGAATGCCCTAATTGATGCAGAGGGTATTCAATTAGATAGTTCCCCAGGTGTTAATGGGCGTGGTGGTCGCAGTGCCAGCTATAGAATTAGTGTGCAATCAAATGGCAACTTGCTCATTGGTTCAGCCTACACAAAACAGATGAATCTTAAACCTGGAGATGAGTTTATTATCACCTTGGGCAAAAAACACATTCGACTGCGGCAAGTAGATGCAGAATCTCTAGAAGATGCGGAAGTAGAAGCTACAGTTTAGTTCAGTTCTGAGTTGTCAGTTGTCAGTGGTTGAGTTTTACTGTTGATTAACCCCTGACGGCTGCACACTGATCTTCAATGTCCCTGTTTCTCTATACCTCTATATTGTTAACAGGTAGAACTGGTAAATAGCTATGGAGTGCTTTAGTAATTGCTGTAATATTACAAGTTAATTCCAGTTCCCTAAATTCTAGTAAACCCAGGATAAAATCGGGATTTTCCCTAGCTACCACCGGTAACTGATGTAAACCACGTAATGCCATGCGGTTTAAAGCTTCAGATAAAGGTTCATCAACCCAAGCATAAAGAATATCAGTAGTACAAATATCTATCAGTTTTTGGCTAGATAAAGTTCCGTGAATTTCCGGAGGCAAATTAGGGATATTTTGCCATAGAGAAAGAGTTCGCTTAATATCTTCCAGGGAAAGAATTCCCACCAATCTTCCTCCATCATCAATTATTAAAGCGCTGCGTGTACGTTTTTGGGTCATTGCCACCGCCGCCTCTATGACTCCCAGGGTGGCTGATAATTTTTGGGGACAAGTGTGCATAGCATCTGCGACTAACATTTGCTGCCACATTTCCACCTTTTCATCTTTCAACTCTGGCAAACCAATCTGTTGGAGATTAGAATTGGCATCTATTGTTGGTTTAATTCTTTCCACCAACCAAACACTTAGACCCACAGCCGCCATCAAAGGTAATACAATGCGGTAGTCGCGGGTTAATTCAAATAACATGATAATTGCCGTTAATGGTGCTCTGACGCTACCTGCTAAAACCGCCGCCATACCCACCATGGCATAAGCTGGAGGAGCAGCCATATATTTCCCCAGTTCTGGTGCTATCAAAACCAGAAATTTAGCATAAGTAGACCCAAAGGACGCACCTAAAAACATAGCAGGTGCAAATAGTCCACCCACAAAACCACTACCGGAACTTACTGCCGTCATCAACAGTTTTAATGCTAGTAATATTAGTAATAGCTTGAGGGAAAAATCCTCATCCTGTAGCATTGCTTGTACAGTTCCATAGCCAATACCCAAAATTTGCGGGTAACGCCAACCTACTGCACCAATAATTACACCACCAATGATCGGTTGAATTGACTGAGGAATTTTCCCTAATAACTTGAACCCTGGTAAATTCCCAGCAAAGCCTGCTTTAGTTAAACGAATTGCTTCGGTATAAGCCAGAGAAATTAAACTCGCACCCAAACCCAAACCAAGATAAAGAGGTAATTCTAAGTAACTACGAACTTGATAAGCGGGTAAAGCAAAAGCAGGTTGTGATCCCAAGCCAATTTGACCAATTAAAGCGGCCACTACGGCGGCCAGTAGAACTACACTTACAGCCGACGTAGCCAAATATGTAGTTCCCATGACTACTTCTAAGGCAAAAAATACTCCCGCAATGGGGGCATTAAAACCAGCGGCTAAACCAGCCGCCGCCCCTGCCCCCAAAAGTAACCGCTGGCGTTCCTGAGAGACTTGTAATATATCAGATAATAAAACCCCGAAATTCGTACCAATTTCTACACTAGGACCTTCAGGACCTAAGGACGCACCACTACCGAGAGAAACAGCCGCAGCGATCATTTTTGTCACTGGTCGTAATGGTTTTTTGGCTTCTTTTCCTTGGGAAACAGCGATTAAAGATGAGAGTCCCGGACCAAAATCCTGAGTGCGCCAACGCATCAAACCAACAATAATGCCACCTAGAGTAGGGACAGCGGCTAAAGTCCAAGCACCCCAGCCTCCAATCTGTCCCAGAAAATTTTCCAGCATCAAGTAGTTAATTAGCTGGATTAAATAGTGAAAGGTGACTATACCCATACCCGTGCCACCGCCAATTAATACGGCTAAAAACAGCACTACTGTTTCCTGGGAGGGTTGAAAACGATTAATTAACTGGGTAAACTGAATGGAAGGTGTGGGAAAAGCAGGGGATTCCCTGACCTTCCTCTGGGAAGCAGGAGGCAAGAGAGTCATAGTCATTAACAACGGGGGTAATTTTCAGAAAAAATAAATCAATTTTTTATTTGTTATCTCCTATTGTGGTTCATTATGGGAGCAACTAGCCGATCAATAATTGATTAACTAAAATTACAAAATATGTGGAAACAAGAATTACGCCTGGCAGTGCTAACAACTTGAGTTAAAATCGAAAGGAGTATGTCATCTGGACATCCATTCTCAATCCGATACTATTCTTCAAATAATTACAAGTAATTATGGTAGAGGTAGTAAATTTTAAGTAAAATTCAATACTGCTATTGTTATATAGAAAATCAAGGGATTAGGCGGACGAGGTAGATGAGTACAAATACTTTTGATAATCATTATGTTACTTGCCCAATTTGTCGAAGGAATAACAGAACAACGCCAATTAAGTCTTACATTGGTTTGTTTACCTGTCCTTATTGTCAAGAAAAGTTAGTTGTTTGCCAAAGTGGACATTATGTACGTGATCCGTTTATTTGGAGACAGATGATGATCTCTTCGGATCTCCGTCGTCAAAGCCGACCTTTAGCCAGAATGATCAGAGATTTTATCTCTATTAAACGTCCTCTTTTGTCTTTGGTGCTAGGAAGTGTGGTTTTTTTGGCTATTATGACTATAACCCAAAACAATACGAGTCAAGATAGCCAAGAAATTACCCGCATCGAAAGCATCAATAAGACTAAAAAATAGATTTTTTGTAGAAGCATGAACTGAATTTTAGATTTTAAATTCTGGATGGAAAAGTTAAGCTTTGCAAAGCTTTTCAGCCGTCAGATGTAAACACAAGAATAAATCTAAAATCTCAAGTCCAAAATCTCAAATTGTTTAACTGCGCCATTATGATTATAATAGCCTACCTGGGGTAGCCATCTGATATACAGATATATTATTACGATGCTGACCTCATTATGCCTCATTAACTTGTAATATTCTGTAATTACCACAGCCAATAATTAGATCTCATGAATAGAAATAGAGATACATAAGTTCCCCAAATGAGAATTTTTAGAAATTGCTTATCGCCTCGTTCTAGCAAAATTGCAGCTAAAGTCATAGTTAAAGTTACAGCAGCAAAAATGATCTGCAACTCTACTGTGTCTACAGTTCTCCAGCTAAAATAAATACTACCTGCTGAAGCAACCACTGCCAATATTGCTAAACTCGTTACCCAAGCACGGGGATAGCTGGAGAATAAAGGTACATTAGACATTTCTGTTAACCCAAACCCTATGGCTAAAGCCAAACTAGGATAAATGGGGAGTATGTACCAGGGAAGTTTAACGCTAATCAGGGAAATAATCAATAAATAAAGGCCAAACCAGACAATAATCAGTTTTGCCCAACTTAAGTTATGATTGTCCCAGGTAATACGGATAATTTGGGGTAAAAATATCAACCAAGGCCATGTCCACTTACAGATTTCGAGTAGATAATACCAAGGTGGTTGTGAATTGCCATTAGTATTATTAGTACCATTAATAATGGTATTGATGTCAAGTCTCAATGGATAACCGTAGTGGAATAGCTCAAACCCATACCAGCAAAGTACGGGTAGACAACCAATAAAAATACCCATCCAGAAATAATAACAAGTTAGCAGTCTGGGTGTATCCCAATAAAGAAATACTAAGACAATTGCACCCAAATAAATGCCAGTTATGCCTTGAATCAGACAAATTAAGCCAAAACTAATTCCTATACCTAAACAGTAGCGTAAATCTCGACGCGATCGCAAGACAAACCACATCATCAATATCAAAAAACTGACAACTGGGCCATCTAATATGGCCAACCTGCCATAATAGACGACAGGCAGCATTGTCAGATAAATTAAAGAACTATAAACAGCTACCCAACGTTGGCGAAATATTTCTCTACTAAGGCAATATAACAAAGGTACAGAAATTGCTGTCAAAATCGCACCGGGTAGCCGCGTTGTCCATTCGTTAACACCACCCAGGGAATAAGCCCCAGCAATTAGCCAGTGTATAAGGGGCGATGTATGATGATAGGGTTTACCACCTAAAGTGGGGTAAAGCCAGCGCATTGAATCTGCTGGGGCTTGCCAAATTTCCCGTGCTACCTGTGCCACAATTGTCTCATCGCCATTTTGTAAAGGCAACCCCCCCAGATTAATGGTAAACAATATTACTGCTGCCAATAGCAATACTAGCAACCAAAGCCAATCAATCTTCTTTTCAACCACACGGTGTTGTTTTTGCAGATCGGTCCAAACAAAACTTCCTTCTTGCATATTTTATTGGTAATATTATGACTGCTGCGTTTCATCACATACAGATTAGGAGGCATCTCTAGTTTTACTATCCAGAATCTATATTTTAAACCAGGTCAATATCGCAAATTAACTTACTTTCTCAAGAACAGAGATAATTTTTTAAAAAAGTTTACAAGCATTTTCTCTGTTAAATGATATAAATACTACTATCGGAAGTTGGTCAATTATCCTGAAGGAGAATGTCAATGAATCTACCTTTCATCTTAGATGTGGCACTAGGCCTAATTTTTATTTACTTGATTTTAAGTTTACTGGCTTCAGAAATTCAAGAACTAATAACAACAGTGCTGCAATGGCGTGCTGAACACTTGAGAAGATCCGTGGAAATTTTCTTAGCTGGTGACGCTCAAAATTCAGAAAAGCCGGAAGTGATCCAACTAGTTAATAGAATTTATGGCAATCCTTTAATTCAAAGCATTAATCAAGAAGCCAAAGGTTTATTAGCAACTTTACCGCGCCGGGCGACTTGGGTATTTGCTTCATTCTTTAGTCTCTTGAGAAAGTCTAACTCTAGATTTAGAAAAGAAACTGTTTTTGGTGATCAAAAACGTAGTGCGCCTTCCTATATTGGTGGAGACAATTTTGCCAATACTTTTATGGATACCCTACAATTGCCAACTCTGGTAAAAAAGATAACTGAAATCAGACTAGAGAAATTCAAGAAAGAAAATTTAGATGAGATTATACAAGTTTTAATTACGTTGGAAAGTAGCATTAATAATCAAGAATTATCTAGTAATATTGTTACAGATTATAAGCAGTTGGAATTTGATTATAATCGCATTGTTAATGAATTTAAAAACGAAAAATATGATATATACATGAGTATAAATCGCATGAGAGATAGCCTGGACAAATATATATATCGTTTCGAGTCGAATATGGAGAATCATGAAGATATTCTCGATAAACCTTTACAGGAACTAAAATTCCTGAGAAAAGATATTTTTGAAGATCCAGAAAAGGCCATAGTTCTGGGAGGACTAAAACCTAATATCAATGAAATTGTCAAATCTATTAAAAAAGGTAGTGATATTCATGATGAAGTTATAGCCAACCTCCAAGACAAAGATAGTGAAACTTATAAAAAAGTGAAAGAACTAATTGATATTTTGCCAGATTCTGTAGTCAATAGTATTGAAACTATGGCAAAACGAGCGCAAATGAGGGCTAAAACCACGGAAGAAGGTATTACTCTGTTGCGGAAAGAAATTGAAAATAGTTTTGATAGTTCTATGGAAAGAGCCGGTGGTGTTTATAAACGAAATGCAAAAGGAGTAGCAATTTTAATTGGTATAACTTTAGCTATTGCTACTAATACAGATACTTTTCATATTGTTGACCGCTTATCTAAGGATTCTTTATTGCGGGAAATAATTATTAAAAAGGCTGTAGAAGTAAAATCATCTAATGCTTCAGGTATTAAACCAGATCCTAAGGAGCTTTTAAAGGATGTTGAGTTACCAATTGGCTGGACAATTCCTAACTTAACACAGCAAATTTGTGGAGATCATGTTTCTGCGGAAAATGCAATTTTTTGTGTAGAAGTAAAAGATGATCAATCAAATGTTTCTACAAAGCCAATTGATTGGAAAAATATCAGAATTACTAATTTACCTATTTTCAGAGTTTTGATGATGATTGGTGGTTGGTTTATTAGCGGTATTGCTATTGCTATGGGTGCGCCTTTTTGGTTTGATTTATTGAGTAAAGTTATGAATGTGCGGAACGCGGGTAAAAGAGGTAAAGAATCATCTAAAAATCAAGATGGATAATTTAGAAAATAAAAATTATCTGTAAATACCATTCTTGATTTTGGCGGATAATTTGAATTTGTTGGATAAATTCGCGGAAGTAAAATCGTCGTTCTACTTCTGATAAATCCAACCAAAATTGAGGAATGGAAACAGCTTGAGCTACAGAACGCAAATTAACAGGAGGAAGAATTGCTAACTTAGCTTGAAGTTGAGAAATTTCTGTGCGGAGTTTGTAAGCTCTTAATTTTGCAGTTTCTGGATCTAAAATTCCAGTTTCTATGAAAGTGGGTAATTTATCAAGAATTTCTTGTTGATGAGATATACTATCCCCTAAACTATTTTTAATAGCATCTAATTGGGGAAAATTCATTCCCGCTACAGCTAAAGGTAAATCTCGACAAACACTATCAATGGTTTTTTCTAAAACTACTTGGTAAGGAATAGCACGACATTTTGGTTTTTGAGGACAGTTGATTGCGCGTAAATATAAATACTCTTTATCCTGATGACTTTGGGTAACACGAGTTACAATCATCTGTGACTGACACTGATCACAAATGACTAAACCGGCTAAAGAACGGGGCGCACTAGCAGTGCGTGGTGGTAAAAGGCTGTTGCGTCGCAATAGTCTATCAACTTGCGCTGCTTCTGCTCTGGAAATGATAGGTGTGTGAGTATTAGAGATAATTTGACTATTTTGATAGGCCGTATCACCTCGATAAACTGGATTAGTTAACCACCGTCTCCCAGTCGTAACCGATATATTTTTACCGTATTTTTTACCTAAAAACCGAACAGCAGCACGTAAAGAACCATAGAGTAAAAAGTGTTCAAAAAAATCTTTGACGACTGGTGAAGTAGTCCGATCAATAATATATTTACCCTGTCCTCTGCGGTAGCCATAGGGTGATTTTCCGGGAGGTGGTGAAGCTTCTAGGCGATTACGAGCGTGTCCTTGACGAATGCGGCGGCTACGGTGCTGATTTTGAATCTCTTGTAATAATTCCAGTAGTTCAGACCGGATTTGACTAGAATTAGATGTGTATGGTTGTTGTGTCGCAATTACTACAACTCCCATGGTTTCTAGTTGCTTGAGGCGATCGCTTACTTCTGTTAAAGTATCACCTAATTCTTCCAAGCGGCGAACTAGTAGATAATTGACGGTTTCTGTTTGACTTTGATAGTCAGTTAATAAGTCAGTTAATAATTGTTGTAATTGGGTACGCTTTCCCAAATCCTGATAAATTCTATCTACCTCCCAACCCCAGTCACTGTGAGTGGGAAGGACATCTAATAATGGATCAGTATAAATATAAACAATTATTCTCACAATAGTCACGCAATTTTAGATTTTAGATTCCCCACGATTTAGCCTTTGGGAACATTTTACATACACCTCCGGCTGAAAATATGGCTTAAAAGATATTGATACCTAAAAATTTTGGGGATTTTTAGGTGTCAATTCCGGGGTTTTGGGTGAATCTTCTGGTCAGCAAAAAGAAAATTTTTCCTTTTACTTGCTCAACTCCTAATCAACAGCGGTGGAACTCAATTTCATACTTTCCCATAAAACCATGTTTGGTGAGGTTGTGGAGAGAGGTTGATGGAGAGCAATTAGTTGTGTTAAAGTAGCCTTTAACTGTGTACGGGGGACGATATCATCAACAAACCCATGTTTAAGTAAGTCTTCCGCAGTCTGAAAATCTTCAGGGAGTTTTTCCCGCAAAGTTTGTTCAATTACCCGTCTTCCAGCAAAACCAATTGTTGCTTTTGGTTCAGCGATGATAATATCACCTAACATGGCAAAACTGGCGGTAACACCTCCCGTGGTAGGGTTAGTTAAAACGGGAATATATAATAGTTTAGAATCTCGGTGACGTTGTAGGGCGGCGGATATTTTCGCCATTTGCATTAAGGATAGCATTCCTTCCTGCATTCTCGCACCACCAGATGTGCAAATGATGACTACAGGATAACGCCTTTGGGTAGCTTGTTCGATCATGCGGGTGAGTTTTTCCCCGACGACAGAACCCATACTTCCACCCATAAATCGGAAGTCCATGACTCCTAATGCTACTGGAAGGGTATTAATTTGTCCTAACCCAGTTTTAACCGCATCTATCAGTCCCAGTTTTTCCTGGGTTTCTTTTAAACGATCAATATAAGGTTTGCGATCGCGGAATTGTAAGGGATCGGTTGGACATAAATTTTCATCTAATGGTTTCCATGTATTAACATCAATTAATTGACGAATACGCTCATCACTATCAACCCGATGATGATAACCACATTCACTGCAAACCATTTGATTGGCTTTCAAATCTTTTGTATATGACAAAACACCACACTTAGGGCATTTATGCCATAAACCATCAGCAATTTCCCGTTCTTGACGTTCCAAGTTGGTACTTCCTGATTTACGACGATTTGCGAACCAATCCAATAGAGATTTTAAACCGCGTGATTCTTCGTTATTTGCCATTTTTATCTGATCTAATTAGGTATGAGGTCAAAAATGATCAATATATTGTGATTGACATTAAGCGACCTGGAGGTGGAGATTGAGGATTGTAGATTTTGGATTTGAGAAGGTTAGAATTATGACTTTTGTAACTGGTTTGACCTGGATGATTGCTTAGATATTACCAAAATCTAAAATCTTCATGGGGTGATCACAACTACAGTCAGGAAGGATAAAGATTTAGATTGATAAAATCATCAGCATGAGACAAAAAAGATTTAAAAGTTTGATGTTAATATCCGGGTAAAAATAATCTCATATAGTGAGACAAAATAGTGTCACCGCTAAAGACAGTAATTACCGCACCTAAAGCTAGAAATGGTCCAAAAGGTATTTTTCGTCCCATTTGATTACGGGAGAGGATAATTGCTCCACTTCCTATGAATACACCCAAAATGCAGGAAATAAAACTCGCTAGTAGTAAATAACGCCATCCTAACCATGCTCCCATCATAGCAGCTAATTTAGCGTCACCTTGACCCATAACTGTTTTACCAAAAGCCATAGAACCGAGAAGCGCGATCGCCTCAAACAGCCACAAACCCATAGTTGCACCGGCTATTCCTGTCATTAAGTGTTTGGATAATCCTACCATAGTCGGTTCTGATAACCAAGCAACAGCCATCTGAAAGACTATCCCTAAGATTAAACCTGATTTAGTTAGTGAGTTGGGTAAGGTCATTGTATCTAAATCTATGAGAGATAGAGCTAATAACCAACTACAAAAAGCCCAATATCCGATGGTAAAAATTGAAAATTGAAAAACCCAAAATACTATTAAAAATATTATCCCTGTTAATGTCTCTACCAGTGGATAACGACGGGAAATTTTAGTTTGACAATAACGACAGCGTCCTTTTAACCGCAACCAACCGAAAACTGGGACATTATCAGAGGCTTTTAACCTATTCAAGCACTGCGGACAACGGGAGGGAGGCCACAACACGGATAAGCCAGCGGGTAAGCGATAAACCACAACATTAATAAAACTTCCCAGGGATGCTCCCAAAACAAAGACAATGATGTTTACCGGGATATTAATCAAAATGTCCATATTGTTATTTGTCAATTGTCAGTTGTTAGTTAATGACTAAGAACTAAGGACTAATACATATAGGACTCGATTTGATTCAACGGGACAAAACATTCCTGGGGTAACAGAACTGGGTACTCAGTAAAAATAACTTTACCTCGATACGTGACTCGACTGATGGCGACTCCCGTAGCTTTTCCTACTATTTCTGGATGTACTTCACAGTAGGTATAGTAAATTTGACTAGCGGCTTTAATTATATTAGGGTCAATCAAAGAAGGTTGATTTTTTTGTGGAAAATTTGCTTGTTCTTGTTTTAAGGCGTACACAATTGGTTTTTATATAAGTTATAGATTTGCTGCTGTTTAACAAACTTAGTTGATCTGAAATTTTTAACATTATAGATGTTAAAACTTCCAGATTTATACTTTAACGTGATTTTAATTCAAGAATGTTTATAAGTGCTGCGCCCATAGCCCGACAACCGACAAGTTTCATTCCTGGTGACATAATATCCCCTGTGCGATAACCTTGTTCTAAAACTTGTAACACACTATTTTCAATTAAGTCTGCTGCTTCTGGCTGGTTTAAAGCATAACGTAACATCATAGCGGTACTTAAAACCTGTGCTAAAGGGTTAGCTTTGTCAAGTCCTGCAATATCTGGGGCTGAACCGTGAACTGGTTCATAAACACCAGGACCATCAGCGCCCAAACTAGCGGAAGGTAACATTCCTATACTACCAGTTAACATAGCGGCTGCATCTGAGAGAATATCACCAAATAGGTTTCCTGTAACAATAGTATCAAATTGTTTGGGAGCGCGAACTAATTGCATGGCCGCATTATCTACATACAAGTGAGATAATTCAACATCAGTATATTCTGCGGAAAGTTGTGTAATGCGATCGCGCCAAAGTTGAGATACTTCTAATACATTGGCTTTATCCACAGAACAGAGTTTTCCGCCGCGTTTTCGTGCTGTTTCAAAGGCTACGCGCCCAATACGTTCAATTTCTGACTCGCTGTAAACCATAGTATTTACACCGCGTTTTTCTCCGGTTTCCGTTGCAAATATGCCTTTAGGCTTACCGAAATAAATCCCGCCGGTGAGTTCACGCACGACCATGATATCTACACCTTCGACAATTTCCCGTTTGAGACTGGAAGCGTCAATTAACTGGGGGAGAATTTTTGCAGGGCGTAAATTAGCAAATAGCCCTAAACCAGCCCGCAGCCCTAATAAACCAGCTTCTGGGCGTAAATTGGCGCTAAGAGAGTCCCATTTGTAACCACCGATAGCCGCGAGTAAAACGGAATCACTATTCCGACACATATCCAATGTGACAGCGGGTAGGGGTTCACCGGTTTCGTCAATAGCAGCGCCACCAATTAAAGCTGTGGAAAATTCAAAGTTAATATCAAAGGTTTGACTGACGCATTTTAGCACGTCCACCGCGACAGCCATAATTTCTGGACCAATGCCGTCGCCAGGTAGTAGGGTAATGTGATATTTTTGGGTCATGGTTGGGTTTTGCTGGGTGAATGTTTACAAATACAAGTAGGTTGGCGTGAAAAATTGTTGTTATGACAAGGGAACAGGGAACAGAGTTTCGTCTTCTGTTGATTAACCTTCTGAGTTAAAAATACTCTTAAACGAGCGCCCATATCTCAATCACTTTACTAGATATTTTCTCCGTATTTACTTATCTTTACAGATTTTGGTTGTTTCACCCCAACTTACTTGTTAGTAAATCAAAAATAATGTAGGATAAAGGAGAATACTGTCAGTGTGATTTAGTAATTAAATTCTGGCAATTCCATATTCACTCCAATAAATGTAGTAAGCAGATTTTATGGCAATCCCAACTGATGACAATGATATTCTAGTCGGAACTGATGGAAATGATAATATTGATGGCCTTGATGGTAACGATCTCATTCAAGGACTAGCAGGTAATGATAGTCTTTATGGCAATGATGGCAATGATACCTTAGAAGGGGGAGATGGGGACGATTACCTAAATCCTGGAGATGGGGTGAATGCGATCGCTGGTGGCACAGGTAGTGATAAGTTGGATCTAATCTATGATTACAATACAGATGGCATCACCATTAATTATAGCAGCCCCACCAATGGCACAATTAGCGATGGTTCAACCATCAAGGAAGTCGAAAGAATTGACCTGAAAACAGGTTCAGGTAATGATAACATTGATATTTCTGCCACCGACAATACTCGCTCTTCAGATCCCTATTA